>CAJMJN010000045.1 GCA_905213875.1 uncultured Clostridium sp. | reverse complement strand
TCTACATAGCAGTAGGAAAAGATGCAATAGCATTAAATAAAAAAATAGGATTAAAATTAACATGCATGGGACCAGAACTATGTAAGGCAGGATTTCCAGTAAGTGCATTTGAAAAATACACAAAACTACTATGGGATAAAAAATGTAATTACACGATATATGACTTTAACAATGAAAAAGAAGAACTAATACCAATACAAAGTTATTTAGGCGGACATGACAATGAAGAAAAAGCAAGAAACCAGTGCTACATGTGTGAAAATAATAGATATAAAAACAAAAAGATGGATAAATATATGAAAGCAATAATAAAACTATATGAAGAAGATGAAAAAATAGAAAAACAAATAGAAATAAATAAAAAAGCACAAGAAAAAAGAAAGAAAGCAATAATATGGAGAAATACAAAGAAAAAGAAAACAGACTAAAACTAATACCAAAAGCAGAAAATTATTGCACATATATAATTAATGTAATAATAAAATTACCAAGAACAGAAAAATTTAGTATAGGAACAGAATATAAAAAAAGCGTATATCAAATGATAAATTATATAATGTATTTAAATAAAATAAAAAATACAAATAAAGAAAAAACATTAAAATTATTAAATAAAATAGATGCAGAAATAATGACACAAAGAATATTTGCAAGAATAATGAAAAACAATAGGTGGATAGATGAAAACAAATTTAAAATAATAATGGAACAAATATATGAAATAGGAAAAATATTAGGAGGCTTAATAAAATATTATGCCAAAGACATTAAGAAATAAATACTATAAAAATTTAACATATGAAAAATTAATGCAAGCACATATAAAATCTAGAAAAGGTAAAGGAAATAGAAAGGAAATAATAATGTTTAATTTAAAACAAGAAGAATATATTATGTGGTTATTAGAAGAATTAAAAAATAAAACATATAAACATGGAGGATATACAACATTTTATGTAACAGAACCCAAACTAAGAAAAATAGAAAAATCCAGATATATAGACAGAATAGTGCATAGATGGCTTGTAGATAATTTTTTAGAACCGGCATTTATACCACAATTAATAAATACAACATATGCATGTATAAAAAATAGAGGGATGCATAAAGCATGTTTAGATGTACAAAAAGCAATGAGAAAATGTAAAAATAAATGGGGAAACTATTATATATTAAAAATGGATATAGCAAAATATTTTGATAATATAAATAAGAAAATATTATTAAAAATAATAGAAAGAAAAATAAAAGATAAAAATATATTATGGTTAATAAAAGAAATATTATATGTACAAAAAAGAGAAAAAGGATTAGAAATAGGAAACTATACATCACAAATATTTGCAAATATATATTTAAATGAAATCGATCAATATATAAAACATAAATTAAAAATAAAATACTATTTTAGGTACATGGATGATTCAATATTATTTTTACAAACAAAAAAAGAAGCAATAGAAGCACTGAAAAAAATAAAAGAATATTTAAAAGAAAATTTAGAATTAAAACTAAATAAAAAAACGCAAATATTTAAAGACAAACAAGGAGTAAATTTCTGTGGATATAAAATAAATGAAAATAGACTAAAAATAAGAGACAAAGGCAAAAGAAAACTAAAGAAAAAAGTAAAGAAATTAAAGCAACAAATAAAAGAAGAAAAAATAACCAGTAAAGAAGCATATAAATATTTAGCAGGACATATGGGATATATAGAAATAGCAGATACTTATATGTTAGAAAAAAGCTTATTTTATACAGAAGAATAAATATAATTAAAAAGAAAATGTAAATCTTATAAAAAATAATATTAGGGATAAGTTGAAAACCTATAGCAATTCCAACAATCCTTGTACTAACAGGGGAGGCAATTACAACAACAGCAACAACTACACGAGCAATCGCAACAACAACAATACGAGCAATAGCAATGACAACATTTCCTTTAGGTCACTCTAATACAATTTGAGATTATATATTTTAAGGAATGTATACCTGACGTAGGGACATAAAAATGGTAAAAAGTTCCAAAATGATAAAAAACAGGAAAATGTAAAGAAAATTTAAT
>CAJMJN010000044.1 GCA_905213875.1 uncultured Clostridium sp. | reverse complement strand
GAATTGGGAAAAGGGTTTATGTTTGTTGGTTCACAACAAAGAGTAACATTAGGCAATACACATTACTATGTAGATATATGTACTTGAATTATTACGAAAAGGAAGTAAATACAGAAGAAGATAATAATCCAATTGGAATTGTATTATGTGCAGAAAAAGACGAGATTGTTGCAGAGTATTCATTAGAAGGTTTAAACAACAATATATTTGCTTCACAATATACATATTGCATTCCTGATAAAGAACAATTAATAAAAGAAGTTGAAAAAGTTTTAAGAGAAAATGAAGAATAAAATATAGGAGGAATTGTTATAATGGATGATGAAAAATTAGAACAAAGAATAAAAGATTTAAGAAATAATTTAACAACGGATAGGCTAGATATGTCTTATGGAGAAATTATAAATATGTATCAAAGTGGCGATTTAATAATATCTCCAGAGTTTCAAAGATTATTTAGATGGAAAAATTTTCAAAAAACCAGATTTATTGAATCAATTTTATTAGGGATACCAATCCCACCAATATTTGTTGCAGAAGACAAAGAAGGTAAATGGGAATTAGTAGATGGATTGCAAAGATTATCAACTGTATTATCATTTTTTGGATTACTTAAAGACGGTGATAAAAATAATTGGATAATGGATGAGGGAGATTTAGTACCAGAGTTAGATGGGTACAACAAAGATAAACTTCCACAAATATTTCAAAGAAATATAAAAAGAGCATATTGCAGAGTCGAAATCATAAAGTGGGATAGTAAACTTGATATGAGATATGAATTATTCAATAGACTTAATACTGGTGGTTCTGCACTAACAGAACAAGAAATTAGAAATTGTATATTTAGAGGGAATAGTAGTGATTTTAATGATTATTTAAGTGAACTTTCTAATAATAGTGAATTTGAAACAATAACTAATTTAAGCAAAAATAAGAAAGATGAATTATATTTGCAAGAATTAGTATTGAGATTTACAGCATTATATAATTCATATGAAAATATAGATGGAAATGTGTCACAATTCTTAACGAAATATATGAAGGAAGTTACAAGTGGAGAAAAAGTGCTAGACTTTGAATTTATGAAACAAATATTTATAAGAGTTATAACATTATTATACAATAATGTTGGGGATAAAGTTTTCTTATCTTCTAACCAACAGTTTTCAAGTAGTTATTTTGATGGTGTTATGATAGGAGTTTCGAGAAATATAGAATATTATGAAGAAAATATCGAAATAATGAAGCAAAAGATAGAAGAATTAAAGTCTAATAAAGATTTTTCATATAATATGGGAAGTAATTCAGGAAGTAAGAGTAGACTACAGAAAAAGGTAAATATTGCTTTAAAAGTATTTGGGCCAAAGGAAGAATAATAATGATAACAATAAAAGATGAAATTGATTTAGAAATAGATTGGGTTATAAGGGAAACAACAAGAATAAAATTACTGCCACATAGATATGAATTTATAGAAGAGGAAAAAGACATATATTACAAGAGCATGGTGCCAATGATTTATGCTTACTTAGAGGGATTTGTAAAAAATGCTATAAGGATATATATGAAATTTGTAAATCAATTAGATTTAACTTTTAATGATATATCAATTAGATTATTGGTTCATAAAATTGAAAAAAAATATAATTGCTTTAAAGAAAATATAAAATCAATACAAAATAAAGAAAAATTGGTTGAACAATTATTGCAAGATATTAATAGTAATGATAAAACGATTAATTTTAATGACAAAGCAATCCAAAATATAAATAGCGATAGACTAAATAAATTATTAAGAGAACTTAATTTTAAAGAAATAGAAGATAGAAAAATTAAAGATGGATTAAATAAATTATTGCAATACCGAAATGGTATTGCACATGGAGAAAATAGTTATAGAGTAGATGAAAATCTTTTGATGGAATTTATTGATACTATTATAAAAACAATGGATTATGTGTCTGATATTATCTGTAATGGATATGATTCAAAGAATTATTTGAAAAAATAGATTTTACCCCTAAAAATACCCCTACCGACCTAAAAAATAATAGAATTATTAGTAAATAATAAAAAGAGTGTTATGCTGTAACTGTACAGAATAGCACTTTTTAAAACATAATAGAAAAAACGAAAAATACATTCCATTTCTCATAACTCTAAGGTGAGTTTGAAATAATTTTATTTTACAATTTTGATTTAATCGTTACAGCCTTAGTAGTTGTA
>CAJMJN010000043.1 GCA_905213875.1 uncultured Clostridium sp. | reverse complement strand
AAAAAGTGTATATACTTATGGAGGATTCTGGATAGGAAGATATGAAGCAGGAATAGAAGGAACTACAACAGAAACAAAAAATGCAAGAACAGACTCATCAGCAAGAATAACAATAGGAACATCACCAAAAGCCGTAAGTCAAAAAGATGCAATACCATATAACTGGGTATATTGTAGTGAAGCTCAAGCTTTAGCTAAAGAAATGACTCCAAATAGTAATTATACAAGTAGTTTAATGTTTGGAATCCAATGGGATTTAGTTTGTAAATATTTAGAAGTTAAAGGAAAATTAGCAACAGCAAATATTAATTCTGATAGTAGTGCATGGGGAAATTATAGCAATGTAGGAAGAACAATAAGCAGTAACAAAGCAAAACAAACAACAAATAATGGAAGTACTTGGACAACAATAACAGGAACAAAGCCAGCAAGTAGTGTTTTATTAACAGCAGGAGCATCAGAAGAAACAAATAAAATGAATATATATGATTTTGCAGGAAATGAATGGGAATGGACATTAGAACATGCAACTTCCAACAGCAGCAATCTTTGTGCCAGCAGGGGAGGCGGTTACATCTATGCAGGCTCTATCAATCCAGCTTCTTACCGCGATCTCAACAACACGGCCTATGCCAACAGCGTTGTTGGCTTCCGCCCCACACTTTATGTAAACTAAAAACTGAAGCCGTGATTATAAAATAGGCGAGAGAATCATTTTGTAACCGGTAAATGAATACAAGTCCCTCTAGCGAATGAAATACGCTAGAGGCAGGTGGAAAATTGAAGTTACAGCTATAGCAGCAGCTATGGTGTCAGTCTCCTAGTTTCTCTAAAATCTGGAGTTTCAGTCGAAATAACAGAATAAAAATGGTAGAAAATACTGGTAGACAGGTTCACAAGGACCTATCTGTCAATATTTGAAATTTACATAATACACCATACTCATAGTAAAATAAAAGTAAGGAAAATAGTAAAATACATTGCTATTTTCTTTTTTTTCTAGTAAAATATATAAAAAGTGAACATTAATAAGAAATAGAAAGGTGGTCATAATTATGAAATTAAAAATGCCTTATGGAATAAGTAATTATGAAAAAATAATAAATGATGGATATTATTATGTAGATAAAACAAATTATATAAAAAAATTAGAAGAATTACCAGAAACGAGTGTAATGTTTTTAAGACCAAGAAAATTTGGAAAAACGCTATTCACAAGTGTATTAGAAAATTATTATGATAAAAATAGAGCTGATAGATTTGAAAAATTATATGGTAATACATATATAGGAAAGAATCCAACAAATTTAAAAAATAGTTATTGCATATTAAGATTTAATTTTTCAGGAATAGATACAAGTACAGAAGAGGCAACAATAAAAGGATTTAAAAATAGTACTATAGAATCAATTAGATTATTTATAGGGAGATATAATTTAGATTTTTACATAAATGAAAATCAGGATGCAGAAGAAATTTTAAATAGTTTATTCACGGCATTTTCATTACAAAAAAGTAGTGAAAAAATATATGTAATAATAGATGAATATGATCATTTTGCAAATGAATTATTAGGATTTTATCCAGAACAATTTAAATCACTTGTGTCAAAAAATGGAAAAGTAAGAAAATGGTATGAAATACTAAAAAAAGGAACAGAAACAGTCATAGACAGAATATTTATAACAGGAGTAGCCCCAATAACATTAGACAGTTTAACAAGTGGATTTAATATAGGAAAAGATATATCTCAAGATATAGAATACAATGATATGATGGGATTTACAAAAGAAGAACTAATACAGATTTTAAATAATGAAGGAATAGCGTTAGAAGAACAAGAGAGAATATTGCCAATAATGAAAGAAAATTATGATGGATATAAATTTAGTTTAAATGCAAAAGATGAAATATATAATTCAAATATGTGTTTATATTTTTTATCAGATTATATCAGATTAGGAGAGATACCAAATGATTTAGTAGATGTAAATATAGCGAGTGATTATAGTAAAGTAGGAAAAATGCTAAATTTATGCAAAGGAGAAAACAGGTTAGAAATATTAAGAAAAACTGTTCAAGGAGAACCAATAACAAATAAAATAGTAAAAAAATTTAATCCAGCAATAGAATTTACAGAAGCAGATATGATATCAATGCTATATTATTTAGGATATTTAACAATATCTGGAGAAAAATTAGGATTGCCAGAGCTAACAATACCAAACAAAGTAATGAAAGAAATATATGCAGAATATTTTATGCAAATAATGAATAAAGAAGCAGAATTTAAAATAGATAATACAGCAAGTCAGCAAATATTGGAGGAAATAGCATTAGAAGGAAAAATAGATAAAATGGTAGAAATGCTAAGAATATATTTAAATAATTTATCAAATAGAGATTTAATCAAATTTGATGAAAAATATATAAAATTAATATTTTATTGTTTAGCAATGAATATGAAAATATATTCAACAAAATCAGAAATGGAAGTAAACAGAAATTATCCAGATATTTTGCTAGTGCCAAGAGATAGAAGCAAAGGATATAAAGCTATAATGGTAGAGTTTAAATATTTGAAAAAAGGTGAAGTGGCAAAATTAGAAGATAAGCAAAAAGAAGCAAAAGAGCAAATTGAAAGATATTGCACATTTGATGATATAAAAGATATAGAAGGCCTAAGAAAATATACAATAGTAGTTGCATCAAATGAGATATATGTACAAGAAATATAAAAAATTATAGAATAAATAAAAATCCCTAAGTAGATAAAATAAAAAGTCAACTTAGGGATTTTTTGACAGTTTAATTAAGTTTTTTCATTTTTGGAAAGATTTGGGTTTTAGTAATAAATAATTTTTAGAAAAGTGTACTTTTAGTTTGTTTTATAAGTCTGCTATGTATGATAGAATGTTTATGTTATAAAATAAAAAAATCTTTTTGAAAGTTTTTAAAAAATTATTAAAAATAAGTATATTTATGCTAAAAGCTTTTCAAAAAGTAATATTAATCTTTAAACTTGAATTAAAATGTATACTTAAATTTATAGCATATACCAACAAAAAATGCAATGGCAAAAGTTGGCAAAATTTTTATAAAAAGTGAATAAAAATCGATGAAATAGTTAATACTGTAGGTAAATCTGGATTTTTATATTTTTGTTAAGTTTAAAGCTTAATAAAAAATAATTAAAGAAAAGAAGGGAGATTTTGAAATGAACAAAACGAAGAAAAACACAAGAGGAATCACGCTAATAGCATTAGTGATTACAATCATTGTACTTCTAATACTTGCAGGAGTAACGATTGCAGCACTAAGTGGAGACAACGGAATATTAAAAAGAGCAGCAGAGGCTAAAGAAAAAACAAATCAAGCAAATAAAGATGAAGAAGATACTTTACAAGAAATGATAGATGCAATAAATAATGTATCACCATCATCAGAAGGATATGTAGAAAGCAAAAAAGTAAATAGCCCTAAAGTAACA
>CAJMJN010000042.1 GCA_905213875.1 uncultured Clostridium sp. | reverse complement strand
TGTATTTTCATCTTGTTCTCCATTTTTTACTTTCATTATGTTTTTTATTGCTATTGGAATAAAAAATACATTTAATCCTGTAAATAATCTAACAATAATTTTTCCTACATTATTTTTCATTTCCACATTTTCATAATTTATAGTTCCTTTAGAGATTGCAAATATAATATTTGTTACTATATACATTAGCATTAATCCTATTAATATAACAATTACTTTTTTGTTTTTTTCTAAATCCTCTAAGTTTTGCCACATCCAAGCTATTCCTATTAAATATATAACTATTATAATTAAATTAATAAATATTGCCATCTTTTCTCCTTATTATTTTCTTGCAAATTTTCTTTCTATATCATATTTTGTCATTTTTATAACCGTTGGTCTTCCATGTGGACATGTAAAAGGGTTTGGCAAACTCAATAATTGTTCCATTAATTTTTCTACTTCTTCTGGTGTTAATGCCATATTTGCTTTTACAGCAGATTTGCATGCTACTGTTGCAATAAATTTTTCTTCTTTTTCTTGTTTTGCCGTTCTTGCAACTGTATTTATCTCGTCTAATGTTTCTAAAAATAGTTCTTTTGTATCTAAATCAATACATACATTTGGAACACCTGTTAATTTTATTGTATTTTCTCCAAATTCTTCTAAACTGAATCCTGCTTTTTCAAAAATATCCATATTTTCTTTAGCAATATCCATTTCTTTGTGTGTTAAAGTTATTACATCTGGCAACAATAGTAGCTGAGAGTCTTTTTCTTCATTGCTATAATAGTTTTTCTTTACTTTTTCATACATTATTCTTTCATGTGCCGCATGTTGATCTAATATATACATCTCATCTTTTAGTTCTAATATTATATATGTTTTAAAAACTATTCCCACAAATTTATAATCTGGTTTTTGAAGTTTTTCTTCTTTTTCAAAAATTGAAACATTATCTTTTATTAAATCTATTGCACTGTTTTCTTTTTTGCTTTCTTGTTCTTTTATTGGTGCTCTTCCAAATAATTTTGTATACATTTCGTCAAAATCTTCTGAAACCACTTTAGTATTATCATCAAGTTGTCCGATTTTTTCTTTTATTTCTCCAAATTCTTGTTTAAGTTCTGGATTATCTAAATTTTCTATAACTTCATTTATTTGGTCTATTTTTTGTTTTTGTTCTTCTTTTTCTTGCTCAGTTAATACTACTTTTTTTTCTGAATTTTCTTCAGCTTTTATATTTGCATCTAATTGTTCTGGTTTTACAGTTTCGTTTTTGCTTTCAACTTCTTCAGCTTCTTTACTTTCTATATTTTCTTGTGCTTGTATTTTTATAGTATTTGCAACATTTTCTTGATTGTCTTCTAATTTTTTTTCTGTTTGGTTTTCACTTTTTTCTATATTATTAACTGTATTATTTTCTTTTCCATATATACTACTTTCTTCATTAAGTTTTATTATTCCTGTAGTATCATTATTACTAATCTCATTTTCTATTTTTTGCTTCATTTCTCTTAGTTTTTCTAAAACATCTGTAGTATCTATTGGTTTACCTGATGCTTTCTCTAATGTATTATTTTTATATACATCTTCTATTATATTATTTGTTTTTATTTTACTTTCTTGCTCATTATATTCTTCTATCTCTTTTTCATGTTGTTTTCTAAAACCAAATAATCCATTTTGAGAATTTTCTTTTTTAGATTCTCTTAAATTTCTCAATCTTTCTTCAAAACTTACTGCGCTTCTATCTATTCTATTTTTGTTTTCTTCTATTTCTTTTACTGGATCTTTTACCAATTCTGATTTAAGTAATATGTCTTTTATTGCATGATATACAGCTTGAAAAACTTTATTTTCTTCTTGGAATCTAACTTCCAATTTGGCAGGATGTACGTTTACATCGACTTTAGCCGGATTCATTTTTAAGTTTAATATTACAAATCCAAATTTTCCAATTGGTATTAAGCCTTTATATGCTTGCTCTGTTGCTGATGTTAATGTTTTATCTTTTATATATCTTTTATTAACAAAAAATAGTTGGTTAGTTCTATTTGATCTTGCAATTTCTGGTTTTCCTATAACTCCGCTTATCTCTATATCTTCAAAATTGTATGAAACATCCATTATTCCATTTGCTATATCTTTTCCATATATACTGTATACAACATCTTTTAAATTACCATTACCATTTGTTTGTATTACAGTTTTACCTGTACTAATAAGTTTTATTGCTACATTAGGATTTACTAATGCTATTCTAGTTATTACATCTTCAATATATCCTGATTCTGTATAATCCTTTTTTAAGAATTTATATCTAACTGGTGTATTAAAAAATAAATTTCTTACGGTAATAGTTGTTCCTGTTCTACAACCCATTTCTTCTTTTTCAAGTATATCTCCTGCTTCAACAACTACTCTATATCCAATTTCTTGCTCTTGTGTTTTTGAAACAAGTTCTACATTTGCAACAGCTGCTATACTTGCTAACGCTTCACCTCTAAACCCCATAGAAGTTACTGTATCTAAGTCTGCTGCTGACCTAATTTTACTTGTTGCATGTCTTTCAAAGGCAATTTCTAAATCATCTTGTGCTATTCCTTTTCCATTGTCACTTACACGTATAAATGATATTCCTCCGTTTTTTATTTCTACTACAATATTTGTAGCACCTGCATCTATTGAGTTCTCTACCATTTCTTTTACTACTGATGCAGGTCTTTCTATAACTTCTCCTGCTGCTATTTGGTTAATTGTAAGCTCATCTAGTAATACTATTTTTCCCATTTTTTCCTCCGATTTTATCAATTGTATCTTTGGAAATTATTCTATCATAACAGTTTATAAAAATCTAGATTTTTTTTAACTTTTATGATATATCTTTTACATTTTTATTCTTTCTATTTCTTCTTCTGTTAATCCTGTTAATTCTCTTACAACTTTTTCATTTACTTTTACATTTAGCATTTTTTTAGCAACTTGCATAATTCCAAGCTTTTGTCCTATTTTTATTCCTTGCTTTTTTCCTCTTTCTCTTATCTCTTTTCTTATTTTCTCTTCTTTAGTTAATTCTACTTTTTTATTTTTCATACAATCGCCTCCACTATTCTTTAATTATTTTTTATTATCATTAGTGTTAGAATTATATTAACAAATTGTTTACTTATTATACTTTACATTTTATTATATGCTCAATATTTATTTTTTAGTGTTGGCGGTCATTTATTCTTAATTTGCATTAAGTTTTCTTCTAATTCCATTTATTTCCTTATTTTTTTAAATATTTTATAATCTCAAAAGTTATCCACAGGCAATCTACTATTTTTCCACACATTATATACTTCTCGTAAATTACATTATTCTACAATATTTCTCTACTTATGTTTTATTTCTACAAAATAACAATTACAAATATATTTCAGTTTTATTTCGTTTTTTCCCTATTTTGCTCAAATTTATGGCTATTTTTCTGTATTTTTCTTACTTTTTCTACATATAGCTTTGTTTTTCTTCATTTTTCGTTGTTTTTATTTTACATTCTTATTACAATTATGTAACTTTACTGTTGTTATGTTACCCTTTTATTGGTTGCTTTTATTCTTTATGTTGTGGGTAATGTGCCTGTGGAAACTGTGGATAACTTTGTGAATAACTTGAAATAGTTACTTTGCGTTTATAAGTTATTCACATCTAATTTTTGTTTTTTATACTTTGAATTTTATTTTTTATTTGTAAAGTTATTTATGTGTACCTATTTTTGAATGCAAAAATAACTATATTAAACTTCAACGTGCTTAATATAGTTATTCTTTAGATTGGCTTTTTACAGTGCTACGAGTACCGGACGGAAGCTATCGTAGTAACTGCTAGTACCACTATCACGATGGAAATAGAACAACCAGGCATATGAAACAATCCATAAACTGTCCCCACGTACAGAAAACGGACTGTCAAGCGCCGGAAAGTAAGAGTAGTCTCCTTTCCATGATGTTGCACCGGTTC
>CAJMJN010000041.1 GCA_905213875.1 uncultured Clostridium sp. | reverse complement strand
TGAGAAAGCCGTTAAAATGATTTGCTTTTTTCATGATATAATATATGGTGTAAACAAAGCAAAAAATAGTAATTTGTCGTTGAGATTGAATTTTGAAATTTGAACAAAAATATAAATATTTAGATGGGGATATAGAATATGCTCATCTTTTATTATGTCAATTAAATATTGTATAATATAGATAGAGTTCTATATACTGCAAACTATCAAAAAAATGTAAGGAGGTAATTGTCATGATAGAATTATTTGTAGAAAAAGTAATTGATACAACAGAAAATTTTTTAGACAATAACCAAAGAATAAAATTAAAAGAAATACTTACAGAAATATGTTTAAATTATCAAATTGAAAGGATAGAACTAACTAGAAAACGGGAAATACTAAAGTAAGAGATTTAGCAATATTAGAACTATTAATTTCAACTGGTATGAGAGTTGGAGAAATTACAAGATTAAATATATCAGATATGAACTTTCAAGAAAGAAGTTGTATTGTTTTAGGTAAAGGTAATAGTGAAAGAGAAGTCTATTTTAGTGCAAAGAGTAAAATGTATATTGAGAAATATTTAGAAACAAGAATTGATAACAACGAAGCATTATTCGTATCATTAATAAAACCATATAACAGATTAGGAATGTCAGGAATTGAAATAGTTATCAGAAACTTAGGAAAAAAATCAAATATAAATAAAGTTCATCCACATAAATTTAGAAGAACAATGGCTACAATGGCAATAGATAAAGGTATGCCAATAGAACAAGTGCAAAAATTATTGGGACATATTAAAATAGATACAACAATGGAATATGCAATGGTTAATCAAACTAATGTTAAAAATTCACATAGAAAATATATTACATAAGATAGAATAATAATTAAAAATTAATAAATTAATAGAATACGAAAAAAGAGTTTGAAGAATAATTGTAATATTATAGATAAAATGGTATAATTATACATTATTAGTAGAAAGGAACGAAATTTTATATGGATAAATTTAAAGAAATTAGACCTATAGTGCTTGGATTAGTTAGAAATGGTAATAAACTGTTAGTTAGTAAGGGATATGATAAATTAAAAGAACAGGAATTTTATTGATGCTTGGGTGGTGGAATAGAATTTTTAGAGAAAAGCGAAGATGCATTAAAAAGGGAATTTAAAGAAGAACTCAACATAGATATAAAGGTTGGAAAATTTTTAGGCATTTCTGAAAATATATTTAATTATAAAGGCAAAAATGCACATGAATTAGTATTGTTTTATGATGCTTATATTGATGATAAAGATTATCAAGAAAAATATTCTGTAATAGATGATGATTCAGAAACAGAAGCAATGTGGATAGATATTAATAGATTTAAAGATAAAGAGTTAACTTTATATCCAGAACAAATTTTCAAATATTTATTTTAATATAGTTTATTATACAAAATCAAAAGATAATTATGGAGGGAAGTTTATGAACAATTTAGTATTCTTTAATAAAGATGCCAAAAGAGTCTGTGATAATGTAAATGATTTCAGAAGTGTGTGGCCACCAAAAGTAGAAGATAAAGATGAGTTGAATCAATATTTAACATCTAGAGATTTTGTATCAAATAAAAATGATAAAATTTCAGAAATTGAAAATAATATGTCAAATTTTTTAAAAACAAAATATATTTAGAAAAAAATTAATATGGTTTGATAAAGTGATTTTTTAAATGTAAGAGTGAAAGGGGAGAGAGTAATGGAAGTACAGAATAAAAATAATATAAGAGTGATATTATATGTTTTAGTATTAATAGCAGTATTTAGTATTATATTTTTGATATTTAAAATTGAAATATCAAATGAAAAACTAGAAAAAAATAAAGTAGGTCTAGTTGATGAAAATACTATACTTCCTACTCCAGATAGAATAATATATAAAAATATCAATAACGAATACATAATTATTAATTCAGGTACAAGTGCATATACCCAAATATATTCTGAATTATATAATAGGATCACAAACACTATTGAAGGGAAAGTATATTTAGAAGATGAAATAAGTCAAATGCAGAATAAAGGTAGTTTTATAGAATTTGATTATAATAGCAAAAGCAAAAATTATGTATTTATGCTAAACGAAAAAGAAATAGGTATTATAAAACGCTTTTCAGATAGTGGTCAAGTAATACAAACTTCTCTACCTGACAAAGATAAACTAGTAAAAAAAATTGATACCGTAGCAAAAGATATTTCAACGAAATATGATTTTGATACAGAATATAATTTAAATTCAGAAAATAAGCTATCAAAGGTCGAAACTAATTTAAACTTATCACAAACAAAAGTAACAGGAGTATATCAAAAGGTTATAGAATATAGTGAAGATGAGTATAATTCTATATTAAATAAATTGAATTTTAAAACAAATGAAGAAATGCCTAAAGTAGATTTTAATAAACAAACTGTTATTGTAACAGTATCAAGATATGAAATCAAAGATATAAAGAAAAATATTGGAAATATAAAATATAAATTAGGAAATTATCTTGATGAATATAACGTTAATATTTATATAATAAGTAAAGTAGTTAATTCAAAATGTATATATTTTAACATAGATTCAGATAAGACAAATGTAAGTACATTTTCTACAAATAATAAAGAAAATGGTGTTGAATATTATGTTCAAAATGGTAAATGTTATGCAAATATAAATAATAAAAAAACAGAAATACTATCGATAGAAACAGCAACTGATATAGCAGAAAAAGAAACTAAAAAAACCAAATATCAATATCAAAGTTGGAAATCTGAATTTTATCGTGGAGAAAGCATAGATAACTCAATTTCAGGAGAGTTAATTTTAGGACTAGATGACATTAGTAGACTTTATCATTGGAGAACAGAGTGGCAGAACGAAGAATACGAAGGAAAAATAATGTGGAAAATAAGGTTATTTGATAAAAATGATCCATTAACAAGTTTATATATCTATGTTGATGCCATAAATGGAGAGATTATAGGAGCAGGAGCTTCTAGTGATTAATAGAAAGAAAGGGATAGAAGATGGCAATATTATATGTAGTAATTGCATTTATATGTTTAATAGTCCCATTGATTTTAACACTACTAAACATAATAAATCTATTTAAGAAAAAGAAGATAAAGGAAAATTTAATTGATATTTTGACATTTTCATTAGGTATTATTTTAACTATATTACTGTATTTTATTTGTGGATTTGAAGATTATAATGTAGCATTAAGTTAAGCAAAAATATTCTAGAGTTAGCAATTTTCGGAATACCATATTTAATAATATTTCCTATTAACTATATTTTATGTAGTATAAGAGCTGAAATAGAAATTATGAAAAAATATAAAGAACAAAATATAAAATCAAAAGAATATAACAACAAGTTTTTAAATAAATGTAGTAAATTACTTTATAACATAGATAATTGGCCTATAATTGCAATTATTTTTTCAATACCACTCATAGTTGTTCTTGTATGTATATTAGTGTTGTTTGGTCAAAGACCAGATGAAGCAATAAAAGCATTTCTAGAAACAAGTGATTGGACTTTATCAACAAAAATTTCTCCACCATCAATCACTTATCAAGCAGATATTACATATATATTAATGAAACCTTTGGAATGGATTTTTTTATTAGTTCTATATATATTTGATGTAAATCCGGAAAATAGAATTGTAACACAATATATAGGAAAAAAATTAAAATTAAATGATTAATATAAAAATAGTAAAAGAGGAAAAGGACTAGAAAAGAAATTATTAATACAAATTATAATTTGATGATTTAATAGATTTATAGTAATTTATGTTTTTAAACAAATTGTGAAAATTTGTAAATATTGTAGACAAATGAATGAGAATATTGTAGAATAGCAACATAGAAAATTGATAATTAGTGGATCTGTATAAGAGCTGGGTAGATAAGCAACTACATAAATAAAAAATAAATCATTCTGCTTTTGACGGAGATGAATGGTTTATTTAAATCTATTCAGGCAAAACCGTATCTAACGGAATTGTCATTTCCTATTTTTATTATACTCTAATTGAAGAGATAAAGTAAGGAAACGATATGAGCAAATACTATGTTCCAAAACAGGGGTAATGTATTATGATAAGGTGTAAATGGTGTAATGTAAAAAATGAAAAATATAAAGAATACCACGATAAAGAATGGTGTAAACCTAACTTTGAAGATAAATACTTATTTGAAATGCTAATACTCGAATCTTTTCAAGCAGGGCTTTCTTGGGAATGTGTTTTAAATAAAAGGGAAGATTTTAGAAAAGCATTTGATAATTT
>CAJMJN010000040.1 GCA_905213875.1 uncultured Clostridium sp. | reverse complement strand
ATGCAGATGTGGCGGAATTGGTAGACGCACAGGACTTAAAATCCTGCGGTTGAATAAACCGTGCCGGTTCGATTCCGGCCATCTGCACCATAAGAGCACCAAGCTTTTCGTAAGATATGACTTGGTGCTTTTATAATAAAAATTGATAGATTTTTCTAACAAATTTCTAACAATTTGAAAAATTTTCTAATGTAGATGTATTAGAGTCCAGATCTAATATATCTTTTTTATTGCTATTAAAACTTAAAGCTTTTTCAATAGCTGTTGCAGATTTAATCTTTGTACTCGAATCCAAGTGTGCATATCTTTCTGTTGTTTTAGAACTTGAATGTCCTAGCCAATCTTGTATTTCTCTTAAAGAAATTCCCTTTTTAACAAGTAATGTAGCACAACTATGTCTTAAATCGTGAAATCTTATTTCTCTCAAACCATTATTCTTTAATATTTGTTTGAACTTATGACTAACATAATCAGGTTTTCTTAAATTCCCTAACTCATCTAAACAAACAAAATCTTTATATTGTCTATTGTAACTATCTTTAAATATAGATGCATGATATTCTTGCATTTTTCTAGTGTATAATAAAAGGTTTTCAATTTCTTTAAATAAAGGAAATGTTCTATAACTAGATTTATTCTTTGTTTTGCTTTTAGTAATCATTTTTGTTTTCGTTTTGACTTCTTCATCTTCGTTTGTAATTGTTACAACTTTATGGCTTATTGTAATTGTTTTATTTTCAGAATCTATTGCAGACCATCTAATACCTAAAACTTCACTTCTTCGTAATCCATAAAAAGCAGTTAAATAAACAATTAATTCTAAAGGTGTGTCTTTTACTACTTTGAATAAATTATTTAATTCATCTTCATTATAATAGTCAGCAATAAATTGTTCTTGTTGTGGTCTACCAACTTTTATGGCTGGATTACTTTGTATTAAGTCTGTTTGTACTGCATAATCTAGTGCTTTCCTTATATTAGCATGATATTTTACAACAGTATTGCCTTTAAGTCCTTGTGAATATAACCAATTATAAAAATCTAAAATATGGACAGGTTTTAGATCTTCTAGCATTACTGGATGTTGAGTAAAATATTCTTTTGTTCTGCCTTCAATTTGCCTTTTATAACCTGTATATGTAGATTCTTCAACTTGATGTTTTATCATATCAAGCCATTTAATCATAAAGTCTGCAAATGATATTTGCACCTTTTTATCTTCTGTTTTTGTAGTTGTAATTGTTTCTAATTTATTTATAAATTCATCTCTTATTTGAATAAGTTTCTTTTCAGCTTTTTTCTTACTTTCGTTTTCTTTAAATCCTGTAGATACCCATTTCATTTTTCTAATGCCATCTACATAGTAAGTTAATACTGTATAAAAAGTCTTATTCTTAATTGTTAAATATGCTGTAATGTCATACATAAAAAAATCTCCTTTCTAATTTTTAAACAGTATTTTTAGTTAAAAAAGCGATAACATTTATCTTAGGTATTCTGTATAGCTTTCCAACTTTGATTGCTTTTATAGTACCTTTTCGTACTAATTCGTATGCTGTTTGTTTACCAATATTTCCTAGCATTGATCGTAGTCCAGATACATCAACAACATCAGGATAATTAGCAAACATTTCTTGCATATAATTGTTATCTTTCACTTCTGAGCCTCCATTTCTTGTAAAATCAAAATTTTGCATATATTTTAGTAGAATTTTTCGACCGTCCCATCTACTTAAGGGAATATTATAGTTAGTTTTACCTACATAGGAATTTCACCTCTCCGTTACCAACCGAGCGACTCCTCAACATCATATTAAGCCAAGTCGAAGTATCATTATAATGTTCTATAATAGTGGTGTTATGACACTAAATTTTAGTGTATTTTTTAATGTATTTTATAGTTTTACAATTTTTCGTTATAAAACTATTGTAATTATGATAGCATTATAGTATAATAATTATAGATTGTCAATAACAAAATGTAAAAAAATAATAATTGTTAACTATGAATTTGGAGGAAGTATTGAAATGAAAGTAAATTTACCAGAGAAAAATTTTTTTGATAGTTTTTATATTTGGTTCAATAAAGAAAAAAGAGAAGAATATTATTCAACACCTTTGTATCTTTATAGTGTAAATAGAAAAGATGATTTTGAGAATAGATTATTAACGTTATATTTTGATAAAAGCGAAGTTAAAGAAAGAACTAAAGAAGAACAAGGATTAAAATATCCAGGCAATATGTACTTTCCTTATGTAGAAAGATTAGGAATGTTTTTATTAAGATTTTTAAATGCTAATTTAGAAACGTATGAATCAGCCTATGAAACCTTCTTCTTTGCCTATGGATTTGAAATCTTAAAAGATATTGATGAAGATTATAACTTTGAATTAAAAGGGAAATATGCAAATGATGAAGAATATTTAAAACAGATGGAAAAAATATATGATTATCTACAATATAAAATTCAAGAAGTACAAGCAGAAATGAAAGCATTTGTAAACTATGTATTTAACCTTGATGAACAAGAAGAATTAAAAGAATATACGCCCAGCCAAAGATTTGCAGTATATTTAATTAAGCATAAAGGACAAGCACATACCTATAATAGAAATGACAATATTATTCAAGATAGCTATTCAAATAAGAATTTGGAATTATCACATTTGAATGATAAACAGTTATTAGATAGTTTTAAAAATAACACAATGCTTGTTTCTATGATAGACACACATCAAAGCAATGACTTATCTGCTATATGTTATGCAGTATTAGAAGAATTAGTAAAAACAACTAATAATCCAATTAAGAAATGTCAAAACTGTGGAATGTACTTTATTCCAAACTCAAGACTTGATGAAATTTATTGTGATTATCCAAAGGCAAATGGCAAAACTTGCAGAGAACAAGGTGCAGTACAAGCTTATAACGAAAGACTAAAACAAAATAAAGCATTATCAGAATACAGAAGATTATACCAGTTAAAGTCTATGGCAGTTGGTAGAAATAGAGATAATAAACAGATGAAGAAAGATTTTGATGAGTGGAAGAAACATGCTAAAGAGAGAGTTAATAAATTGAAACATGGAATTTTAACAGAAGATGAAGTATATGAGTGGTTGAAGGAGAACAAATTATGAATTACAAAATGATTATTTTAATATGTAGCATTATTGTAGTATTATTGTTATTTATTTTTATAAAAAGATATAAGGATATAAAAAAATCAGCAAGTATTTTTAAAGACATTAAAAAATATTATTCAAAAATAGTACTACTATTAAAAAGAATAAAAAGACTCTTGAATAGAATGTGGAAGTATTTCAAAGAAATAGTACCAACTACTATAATAGTTACAATTATTATAGCTTTTACTGTATATATAGGAATTCTGTCAGAAAGATATAAAAATATAATAGATGGACTTTGGGATAATAAAGATTTATTTTTACAATCAATAATAATAGTATATTTTTTAAATATGTTAAATGGAGAGAGGCAAAGAAATAAAAATTTAAAAAAACAATATAATATGTATGATACTATACAAAATAACATTTTTGACTTGTGTAATAACATTGAAGAAATATTTTCAGTGTCATATTTAACCAAAAATCATAACCCATTAATTGGTACAAATGAAGAACATGAATATATCAATGAACTAAGAAAATACATTTCTAAAAACTTACAAAATATATCAGAAATAAAAACAAAAGTAATTGGTAAATTAAATATATTTGAAAGTGTATTACAAAGAAATATTGATGAAATAAAAGATATGGGTATTGAACAAATTCCATACAACGAATATAATTTAAATAATATAATCGATAGACTTAAATTTATTAAATACAATATTCAAGAAGCTAATAATATTGAAGAGATAATTCAAAATTATGAAAGTTTATTTGATGAAGGAAGAAAAATATTAACAACTATCAGTTACACATGGTGGAAAGATGAAAGTAATATGTATAATTTATAAGAAATTTTAAATAAAAAGGAGAGAGCTTTTATGCAAAATACAGAGACAAATCGAATTGAAAACAAAGAACAACTAAATGAAGATTTTGAGCAAGAAGTTATTGCCTTTCTTAATTATAAAGAAGGTGGAATAATTTATGTTGGAATAAATAAAAACGGACAAGTTGTTGGAGTTGAAAATACAGACTTAACACAACTTCAAATTAAAGACAGAATAAAAAATAATATACAACCTTCTACTTTAGGATTATTTGATGTAACTGTGGAAACAATAGAAAATAAAGAAGTAATAAAAGTTATAATATCAAGTGGAACTGAAAAACCTTATTATTTAAGAAAAAAAGGAAGAACTCCAGAAGGATGTTATATTAGAATTGGTAGTAGCAAAGAAAGAATGACAGAGAGAATGATTGAAGAAATGTTTGCTAGAAGAATAAAAAATTCTTTAAAAGAAATAGAGTCTCCTAGACAAGATTTAACATTTAGACAGTTGAAAATTCATTATGAAGGAAATGGAATGATTCTTAATGATAATTTTGCTAGAAACTTAAATTTATTAACTGATGAAGGAAAATATAACTATAATGCTTATTTACTTGCTGATGAAAATAATATATCAATAAAACTTGTTAAATATTTAGGAACAAGCAAAATGGAATTAATAGAAAATCAAGAATATGGTTATTGTTGTTTAATAACTGCTACCCAAAGAATTTTAGATAGGCTTACAGCGGAAAATACTGTTTATGCAAAAATTGAATATAATGGTAGAAAAGAAGTAGAAATGATAGATAGTAAAGCATTAAAAGAAGCTGTTATAAATGCAATGGTACATAGTGATTATACT
>CAJMJN010000039.1 GCA_905213875.1 uncultured Clostridium sp. | reverse complement strand
TACCTGTCACTTTTTTGCCTCCTTTCTGTTGTTTTTAGTAATTGTTTGTATTACTATGTTTTTATTGTAACATTTTTTGATTGGAAAACAAAACCCGACAGGGGGTTATGGAGGAAAAGTTTTGGGGTGTAGGGGGAAAGAAAAAATGTTAATATAGTGTGATTTTTGTACAGTATACGTTATAAAATATAAAATTAAAAGAATAAATGAAGAAATCTTTTTATGAAAAATAAGAAATAAAAAATAGATAGTTATAAAACTATCTACTTTTTAATCTCTTTTTTTGGATATTAAATGCATTTTTTATATTATATTATTTTTAAAAAATTTAGTCAATATTTAATTTTTCTTTTAAAGCTTCCTGCAAAACTTGAGAAAAATTAATATCGTTTTTTTCGGCAAGATAATTTAACCATTCAGGGATGGTCAAAGTCTTTTTTATCGATTTTTTATTGAATTTTTTTCTGTAGTCATCCATGTCAATACTTATAAATGAAACAAATTGATTTTCCTTTAAAGGGATATTAGAAAAATCTAAAGAGGGATTTGGAAAATTAGTCATATTATCCAAATATAAGCCCATAGCATCCTGAGCCATAGAATATGCATCTTGTATACTGCTTCCAAAAGTTGAACATCCTTTTAAATCGATAAAATCAACATTATAATATTTACCATCAAAAGTAAATATGGCAGGAAAGACAGTTAATTGATTTTTCATTTTTATACCTCCAATTTATATGATAGAAAGGAAGATAAATGCACAGCAAACAAACCCTAGTAAAAAATATAAAATTAAAGTTTTACCCTCATTTAACTGAAATATTATATAGTTGAATAGGGAGGGCTAATTATTTTAGCCCTGTTCTTTTTAGAATTGCTTCAGCTGTCCCTATTGGAATATCTCCGCTATGTACGGGAATAATTTCAGTTTGATTTCCGTTTTCTCATTTTTAAATGAGAACCGTTTTGTGAAATCTTTCGCCAACCATTTTGCTGAAGCAACTTGATTAGCTTTTTACAATGCATTTAATATCCTCCTTTCTGTAATACATTATACTACGTATAAACACGTATGTCAACACTTGAATGAAATTTTATTATAATTATATAACAATATTATATGCATATATAACAAAATTAAAAATATTACTGGAAAAATTGCAGAAAAAATGATAAGATATGACAAAAATAGGGAGGACTTTGAATGGAAAATGAATTACAAGAAATAATATGTCTTCTAAAGGATAACACAACATCAAATATAATTTCAATTTTATCATTAGTTGTAGCAATTATTGCGGTAATAATAACTATCGTTTCTAACGTAAAGGCTAATCGAAGATATATAAATAGTTTAAAGCCAATATTAACATTTAAGTTATATGAAAAAAATGGATTTTTAGTATTATACATAAAAAATAATGGTCAAAGCGGAGCAACTAATATAAAAATAGATTTTTTAAGTATGAATAATAATGAACAAACAAATTTTGAATTAGATGATATTTTCAAGAATGAATTTATGTTATATCCATCAGAAGAAACACAAGGAGTAGTTATGTATTTAAAAAGTGAAATGTCTCCAAATATAGAAATCAATGTTAAATATGTACAAGAAAATGATAATAAGCTAATTTCATATAAAAGAAGTATCGCGTACAAAAAAGAAATTGAAATAAAAGATGGTATAGATGGAGTGATTGAAGAAATAAGATCCATCGCATATTCTAATAATAGATTAGCAAATTATATAGAGGGAAGAACTCTTTTTAAATTTGACGAACTAAATGTTATGCCTAAAAGTTCTTTATATAAAGATTTGAATGATGCAATTAATAATAATGAACGAAAAGAATTTGGAAAAAGTGATGATTAAAATAAAATGGAACTTATTTAAAAACTTGATGAAATATCGGAAAAGTATAACATTTCTATATTAAACTAATATAGAGGTGTTGATAAATTAAATAATAAGCTAATATTAATAAATAGTATATTAAATAGAAGTATTGTAATAATAGAAATTTATGAAAAATTATTAGATACTAATTTTTAAATTTTAAATTCTTTGACAAGAACGCAAACTGTTTGTATATGGAATATAGTTATTATCAGAGAATGAATATAAAATAAAAATTAATTTATGTGATGGGGGAAATTATGATAAATAGAATATATATAAAATGTAATTTTTGTAAAACTAATATACTTCTTCGATTTCAAATGGGTGAATTTGATATCCCATTTAGTTTTTTCTGCCCCAATTGTAAAGTTAATATTAATGGAATTAGAAAAATTGCCACTGAAAATTCTTTTGAAATTAATAATGCAACAGAAATAGAAGAATGTCTAGATAATATAGATTATTATGCGGATTTTTCGGTAGAATTACCACATAAAAAAATTAGCAAGTATATTTCTTTTGAACAAATGTATTCTAAAGGGGCAGGGCCATTTATGGATACTGTAAATTTGTTCGAATCAGGACAAGATTATATGAATTTAGTTAAACATATAGAAGAATTTATATTTTTTAAAATAAACAATTGGAATGTACTAAGACCACTTTATGATTTATATTTTAATGATAAAATTGAATTAATACGTGAGCCTATACTTAAACTTTCGCCTAATTTTACTGTAAAAAATAAATTAGATGTTGCAATGGCATTACACCAATCAAATGTAATAGGCTTTAGTAAAATACTTGATCCTAATACCCTTAATGAATTTATTGAAATATCAAAAAAAGTGATGAATAAAGAAATTATTTTAGAAGTATATAAATTTATAGATTTTTTAAAAACAAATCAAGAAATTGATTTTAATTTAAAAAGAATTGTAAAAATTTATTCAAGATGGATAGAAAACTTTGAAAAATATATTCCGATGGTTATGATTTCCTTGGGAGATTTACGTGAAAAATTCGATAAAGAAATTTATGGAATTGCTACGATAAGTTTTGATGATATGATTAATTTTTATAAAGATAGTTATGAATTAATATTAGATATGATAACTATTGCAATAGGATTAAATAATATTTATTTAAGAGGAACATATGATAGTTTTTCTGATGGAGCTAATGTTTCAAACTTTGAGGAATATAATAAATTAGTAAAATCGAAGAGATTAGAATCTTTGATTTTTGAAGAACCTTTTAGTAAATGTGTTAAAATAGATAGAAATATACGCAATGCAATTGCACATTATACATACGATTTTGATGTTAGTTCACAAAAAATTACTTTTTACGATAAATTTAGAGGTCAAGAAAACGTTGTGGAATTGTATCTTTGCGATTTAGCTTTATTATGTTATGATAACATTACTATCTTGGTATATTTAAATGAACTACTTTATAATTTTAGAAAAATCAATTTTATACAAAGTGGAATGAGACCTAATATTGGATTTCCATCGAAGTAATATAAAAATAATTATTTAATTAGATTTTTTATCTATATATGAAGTATAATTTTAAAAGCTGATATTTGGTTAAATATCAGCTTTTCCTTATTTTCATCCCATCAATCCAATTTTCGAATTCTTCTGCAGTAATTTTACCAAGCTGGTATTTTTCAAGCATTTTAGGACCTTTTAATTTATACTCCTCACATAAAAGACTTACCTTAGGATTATTACTTAAAGAGGCTTGCTTATGCAAATTTTTATATCTATTTCTATATTTTTTACAAAGAGTATCAGATTCATAAGTTTTTGTGGTAGATACTAATTTAGCATATTCTTTGCAAGTTTTTCCATCTTGATAGATTTCATCACAATATAAAGTTGTATGAGAAGTTTTAGGTATAAAGTAATAGTTGCAAATACCGCAACGTACTAATCTAAAACTTTTTTTGTTGTTCAAAAGTTCTCTAGCAGAAACATAAGCAATATCAATTGGATTTTTTGCAGAGAAGTAATTATATATATTTGTGTTATCACAAAAGTCTTTTACATCATAACTCATTTGGATTGTTGTAAATTCTGGAGCAATATCTTTTATTGCGGAAAAATGATCTTCTTTCCTAGAAAATTCTTCAAATAAGTCATAATTATCATCCATGACATTAGTTACCTCTAAGAATTTTTTATAATATTGATTTTCAAATATATTTTCAAATTTGAGTTGTGTAGTTGATAAATCCCAGTTGTATTCTTCATAAAATAATTTCCAATAATACATAAATTCTTCTTCAGATAATATCAAGATATTTTCTTTCAGATATTCTTTTTTAGATATTACATTTCTACCATATAAACAATCATTTAATATATTCGGATTATAGAAAAACAATAAAGGAATAAAAAGATATTTATCTAGTAATAAACTAAAATCTTCAAAATCATCAAAATCTGTATTCATAAAATCAAGTAAAAATGTTCCTATTGCTTGACAGTGTGGTTCGCAATTTTTAAATATATAAAATTTTTTATCTTTTAAATTTTCAGGTAGTTTATCTATATCAGTAAATTCATCTGCTGTAAATTTTGACACATATTCTTTAGAGTTTATAAAATCAAAAGCAATTTTTAAATCACCCATCATAATAATAACCCCTACAATTAAAAAAATTTTTCTAATTATTACCTGTCAGGTTTTTAATTCAAAATTAAACAATTAAAATAACAATTAGTAATTAGCTAGTTACATTTTACAAGGCAAAGCACTAAAAATCAAGAAAAGTGCTAATAATTGCTAAAAGTTGCTAAAAAGTGTTAAAAATTGGAGGTGATAATATGGAAAATTTACCAAAAGTAGAACGTACTACACTAACAATGAAAGAAACAGCAGAGTATTTAGGAATATCATATTGGTTAGTAAACCAATTAGTAAGAAGAAAACA
>CAJMJN010000038.1 GCA_905213875.1 uncultured Clostridium sp. | reverse complement strand
TGCGGATGTGGCGGAATTGGTAGACGCGCTGGTCTTAGGAACCAGTGTCAACGACGTGGGGGTTCGAGTCCCTTCATCCGCACCAATGACGTATCTGTTCGAACTAACAGAACAGAATTGATACAAAAATCAATCAGAAAATGAATCTGGTTGATTTTTTTGTTGCCTAAAAACAATATTAAAATCATCCAAACGAAAGGATGGTGGAAGTAAATGAAGATAATTAAGCAAGAACTAGAATTTGAGGAATGTCTAAAACAAAGGCTTGAATTTATATGTGAATTTGCTAAAGTTACCCCTACTTTTATAAATGGGAGCATTAGGAAATTAGAAAAAACTAATCTTACATATGTTGAACCACATAGAGTAATTGTTAAAAATATTACTTTTTTAGTTTTTAATTATTCAAATGATGTATATATTTCAAATTTAACTAAAAAGATTAAATTATCAGAGTTAGAAGAATATTTGAAAAACATATAAATTGTAAATATTTGACATTTCTTTAAATCGTGATATAATATAGGCAATAAATTATCTATATTTACTTTGGCAAGAGCAGATATAGATTTACGAGTACTTTGAAAAAATTATATTACATTACAATTATATTGTATTTTATTTTGTGATAAACGGATTTAAGAGATGTCAGTAGTACTCATGTGTACTTTGATGTCTCTTTTTTGAAGTTAGGAGGTTATGCAAATTGAAAGATGAAAAGAAAAAATGTGGGTTGTATATGAGAGTATCAACTGAAGACCAAGCAAGAGAACGGTTTTAGTCTTCCAGAACAAAGAGAAAGATTAGAGTCTTTTTGTAAATTTAAAGGCTATGAAATAATAGATTATTACGAGGATGCTGGTATAAGTGCAAAAACTGGTAATCATAGACCAGAATTTGAAAGATTAAAAGATGATATCAAGGCTAAAAAGATAAACACAATAGTTGCTTTAAAACTAGATAGAATAACTAGAAGTATTTATGATTGGGAAAATTTAATGACTTTTTTAGATGAAAACGATGCCTATTTAGATTGTGTAAATGATGAAATAAATACAACAAGTGCCAATGGCAAAATGATTTCAAGACTTTTAATGAGTGTTAGTCAAAATGAAATTGAGAGAACTAGCGAAAGAACAAAAATAGGACTAGCTGGAGCAATAAAGTCAGGACATATTCCTCACGTTGCCCCATTAGGCTATAAGCACGAAGATAAAAGATTGGTAATAGATTATTCTACTAAAGATGTTGTAGTTAGAATATTTGATTTATATTATAATGGGTACTCTTATCAAAAAATAAGTAATTTATTCAATGAAGAAAAAGTATTAGGAAAAGATAATTGGCGAGATTCTACTATTGTTACTATTCTTGAAAATGAAATATATAAAGGTGATTTCGTTCACGGAAAAAGAACAAAGAATCCTACTTATTATGAAGATGTAGTTGAACCAATTATTTCAAAAGAAATGTGGGCTGATTGCCAAGTACAGAAAAAGAAAAACTCGAGAAGTTATCAAAGAACATTGACATATTTATATTTACAAAAATTAAAATGTCCTAAATGCAATCGTATTTTAGGAGGTAAAGCTACTACAAAGAAAAATGGTAAGACATACTTTTACTATTATTGTAATGATTGCAAAGTTCAATTTAAGGAAAATCTAATAAATGAATATTTTGAGCAATTTATAGATGAATTAACCGAATATGACTCTGTTGTAAATCAATTCTTTTTGCCTATGATAAAGCAAAAATTTGATGAACCTAAAGAACAATTAGAAAAAGAGATAAACGATCAGAAAAACAAACTAGAAAGAATAAAAAAAGCCTATATCAATGGTGCTTTTGAACTAAAGGAATATAATGAAGAAAAGAAAATAGTTGAAAATGCAATTACAGAACTTGAAAATAAATTAGATACTACTGATTGTGTAGAAGAATTAAAATTTACACCAAGAGATATTTTACTAAAAAGAGATATTGATTTTATCAACAAGATTAAGCTAAATAAAGAATATCAAGAAAGAACTAAAACTTGGAAAGATTATACACGAGAAGAACAAGCTGATTTAATAATGAGATATGTTGAAGATATAGAACTTGATATTATAGGTACAGTAATAGCAGTAAAGCAAATTAATTTTAGAGAATCTATTTGTAAGCCTTGTCAAGAATTATTTGATAAAGGATATATCGATACTACAAAGCCTATGATACTAGGTAATGTATTAGGAAGTGTTAGATTTAGCAACTATTTACCAGAGGAAGAAGTTGGCGAAATAATAATGAGGCTACAACAATACTATGATGTACATTTTACAGAGGCAACATACTATGTGCAAAAGCAAATGTTTTACTTTAACTTTGTTGAAGATAATAGTGCTATTGTTAGAGTGTTTCCTTTAGAGGATTATTATAAATTAGATCCAGATAATAAAATGGAAACTTATAAATTTGGAATAATCTATATTAATGAAGAAGATAAATTTCAAATGCAAGAAGTTGATACTGCTTTTGACTATATACCAGATGAAACAAATACCAGTGTGATTTATACAAAAGATACTACTCCTATTTCAGTAGGTGTTAAGCCAGTAAAATTCTGCGAAGAAAAGCTAGATAAAACAAATTAACGTAGCACGTTTTGTTTTTACAAAGTAAAAATGAAAGTGGCGATAGTTAATTTAAATAAAATTTATTTGCACAAAATAAATTTTATTGCCTCGCAGAGCCCCCGAGTTATGATGGTACGTCATAACTCATAGGGGAGAATGCTTTAGTTAAGTACACTAAAATCATTCTCCCCATAAAATAAGTTATTTCAATATTAAGCTGTTTTTCTATTTAATATCTTATTAATTGTTACTTCAATATCATCAATACTTACTGGAAAAGATATTATACCAACACCTCTATAATATATATCTATCTCTTGAACTTTCTTACCATTTACTTTTTCTTTTTGATGAATTACAATCTTTTCAATTAATTCATTTAGTATCTCTGGTGTAAGTTTTGCTATTTCAGTATATTTTTTAACATTAGATATAAATTGTGTAATATCAGTATCTTTCTTTTCTGTATTTTCAATATCTTTTGACAATTGTTCAATCTTAATTTTTAATTCTTGTTGTTCCTTGTCATAATTAAAAGATAAGCTTCTAAATCTTTCATCTGTTATTTTTCCAGATACATTATCTTCATAGATATGCATGAAAAGGTTATCAATTTCAATAATTCGTTTCTTTGCTTGTTCAAGTTCTTTTTTGTTTTTAGAAATTTGCTTTAATTCATCTTGTGTAGATTTTGCTAATTGCTCTTTAATAAATAAATCTTCATAACTTTTCATATATGAAATTACTTTCTGTATATTTTCTAAAACAATGTTTTGTAATGCTTCATCTGTAATATAATGAGAGGTACAAGAAGCTCTACTTGATTTATAACTTGAACATCTATAATGTTCTTTTGCTTTTTTATCACTTACAGGTGATTTGAAATAAAGTTTTTTACCACAATCATAGCAAAATAGTAATCCAGAAAATATACTCTTCTTACCTGATTTTGCGTATTTCTTTCTATTACCTCGTAGTTGTTTTACAATGTTCCAAGTATGTTCATCAATAATTGGCTCATGTGTATTTTTGAATACTTTTCTATCTTCTTTTGGAAGATTAACTCTAGTTTTATCTTTATAAGAACGAGCGGTAGATTTGAAATTAACAGTATCTCCAATATATTCTTGTCTATCTAAAATACCTGCAACTGTTACAGCATTCCATTGATGTTCTAATTCTTGAGGCTTTGACGATAACTTTATTCCAATACTTGTTGAATATTCAGCAGGAGTTAAAATCTCTTTTTCCTTTAAAATTCTTGCAATCTCACAAGTTCCATGACCTTGAATAAATAAATTAAATATTTCTTTTACAATTTTTGCTGATTGTTCATCTATAATCCATTTTGTTTTATCATTTTCATCTTTTTTATATCCATAAGGTACATTATTAGCAAGTGAAATTCCAGATTCGCCTTTATTTTTGAGAACTGCTCTAACTTTTTGACTTGTGTTTTTGGCATGCATTTCGTTAAACCAATCTTGAATAGGTAAGAAGTCATTTAAGCCTTTACTACTATCAATATTATCCATTATAGCAATATATCTAATATTTAATCTTACAAAATCTTCTTCAAGAAGTTGTCCTACAACAAGTCTATTTCTACCAAGTCTTGAATGGTCTTTTACTATAATTGTTCCAATATTTCCTTGTTCTGCAAGTTCCATTATTTCCATAAAGGCAGGTCTTGTAAAAGTAGTTCCAGAATACCCATCATCAACAAAGAACCTAATATTTTGAAATTTGTTATCTTGTGCATATTTACTTAAAATTAATTTTTGATTTTTTATACTATTGCTTTCTCCTGAAAGTTCATCATCTCTTGATAAACGACAGTATAAAGCAGTGATTTTATCGTTTTCTAGCTGTTTCATTTATTTCTCCTTTCCTTAGACAGCTTGAAATACGATATAAAATTATAGTTTCTACATTTCAAGTAGTGTTTATAATATACCATATCTCAAACTGAAAATTCAACACAAAAACTATTACTTTTGGAAGATTTCAAAAAATCTAGTTAATATAGTGTGTTCCGAATCTTTATTAAAATAGGTATTTACCTTATAAACAGTACCTTTAATTTCTTTTTCAAAGTTCAAATTTTGTTCTGGATAAAAATTTTTTAAATATTCTGCACGTTCTTCATCGTTCATTTTAGAGAGTTTATTACAAAATTCAGTCTTTAAATTCTCTAAAAATTCGTATTCTTCATTAGTCAGTTCAATTCTATATATTTTTTCACTATCTTGCATTTCTGTCAGCCCTCCTTTTCTTGTATTCAGGAGAGTTTTTTAGTTTTTGCTTTTCAAGTCTTTCTTTTTCTCTAGCTTCTTCAAGAGCTTTTCTTTCAGCTTGTATTTTTTCTTGCTCAATTCTTTGTTTTTCTAACTCATCTTGTTTCTCTTTAGCAAATAGTCCTTTAAATAAGTCAAAAACTTTTTGTGGAGCAAGTTTTATAGCATGGAAGTAATCTTTCGTTTTTTCTACAATATCATCATATAGAGATTTCCACTTATCTACTGCATTTCTTAAATTATCAATTCTACTATTAAGTTCATATATTTCTTTATCTGCAACAATTCCTTTTTTAGCATATTCAGTTAAATTCTCATAATCTTCTTGTTCTAATTCAATTTTTTTAGAAAATCTCTTTTGTTTTCCTAAATTGGAAATGTTCTCAATTTGCTTATCATATTTCATATAGGAATTATAAGCAGATTCTTTTTCTTCAACTTTATTTGTAATGTTTTCTAATCTTTCAGTATCTTT
>CAJMJN010000037.1 GCA_905213875.1 uncultured Clostridium sp. | reverse complement strand
AAGAATCGTTATTTGCAATATAGGTGCTCAAAGTATTTATTTTAAATAATTTGTGACAAATGATTGACTAACCTACATAGGCATGGTAGGAAAAGTTGGAAATAATCTTGATATTTCTAGGTTTTATGGTTATAATATAGACTTGTCTGGTGTAAAAAAAGTAGAAATACCAACAACTGAATTTTATACATATTGGAATAGTGAAGATGGACAGGATAGATCTGTCAGTGGAGATGTAGAAAGCATAATGGAAGTTGGAAGCCAAGATATACCTCAAGAATTTTTAGGGGCAAAACATTTCCATTTGACAACAGCAACACCAGAAAAACAAATGGAATTGATAACATTTATAAGAGAACACACAAATGCAACAATAAGTGTAGATACGATAGATCAATTTGCAACACAGAAACTAACAAGACAAGTATTTGATAATGTTGATATAGCATTTATTGATAAAGAATACAAAGATTTATTGGCATGCAAAGCAAAAACAAAAATTATAAAATATGGAAAACAAGGTTGTTTATACTATTCTGAGAGTGAGAGTTTTCCAGTTCATTCACAAGTGCTAGAAAATGTAGTTGATAAAACAGGAGCTGGAGATTGCTTGAATGGAGTATTTTTGAATCTTTTAGTTAATGGAGTAGACAAAAAAGAAGCACTAGAAACAGCAGTAAGTGTTGCAACAGAATCAATAAAATACCAAGGAATAATGAATTTTAGGTTACCAGAAAAAATTGAAACAGAAAGGGTGTAGTAGTATGAATAAAATAAGAACACTAATCGCACATAGTGATGAAAATGTTACAAAAAGAATTGTAAATAATATGAAAAACTTAGATTTTGTTGAAATTGTTGGTACAGCAAGTAATGGACAAGAGACATACAATAAAATAATCGAATTAAAACCAGAGGTTGTATTTGCTAAAATTGATATGGAAAAAATGAATAGCATAGAAATGTTAAAAAAGTCAAAAGAAAATTTAAAAGAAAATGTACCAATATTTAATTTGATTACAAGTCAAAATGTAAGTGAAGACTACATAGAAGAAGCTTATAAGATTATTGGAAAAAATCTGAACTGTTTTGTAAGAGAACCAGTAAAAAACCAAGAAATTGATTATATAATGGAAAGTTATAAAGAATATATGGAAAACAAATAAAGCTAAAAAAGAAGAAATAGGTAATAAATTTACTTATTTCTTCTTTTTTTGATGGAAATATATTGTCGAAATCTCTAAGAAATCTTTAGGTGTAATATTTTGAGATAAATCAAAATATTTCATAATAGGACAATCAATAGATTCTCTATTCATGTTTAATCCCTTTAATGAGGCTCGAAAACCAGATCGTATTGCTTCATTTGGCTTATTGTATTTTTTACTTAGTTTTGAAAATATATCATCAAGTCTTTGCTGATCGTCTGGATAATAATAGCAAGTTCGTATTGCGTCTCTAACATAGTATGAGCCAGATGAGAATAAAGGGATGTTTGTTTTTAAAAAGAATATATTTAGTTCATCAGTAGTTAATTCATCATATTTTTGATAAAGATATAATTCATCAATTGTATTTGATAAATCATCTAAATTATTTATAACATCATAAATTATTTTATAAATTCGAGAAACATTTGAAAGTTTCAAATGTTCATTCTTATTAGCCGTTAAGATAATGTTACAAATATGTTTATCACTAATGGTGCTTGATATATTATCAAGTAGGTAATCAATATTTTTTATATTCTTTATATTTGAATCAAGAACTAAAATGTTAGGGGATATTTCGAAAAAATGTTGCAAAAAAGTTTCTCCACCATCGGTTATTCCTATTATTTCTAACCTTTTGTCCTTTGAAAGGTGTTGGCAAATTATATTATTTTGCTCAACATTTTGATTAGCAATAATAATTCTTTGCATTTTAACCTCCCGCAAGTATCCGTTTATTAAATTCGACAATATTATATCATCAAAATTATGTAAACACAATAGAAAAATAGAAAAAATTTCCATTATTTTAAAAAATAGAGCCTTTTTGTGCCATTTTTGACCTTTTTAGACCCTTTTGAACACATTATATGTAAACCTTTGTATAATGCAAGCAACTTAATCAAGGTCTTTAAAGGGGCTATTTTTCAAAAGAAATAAAAAGTAACTAAAGATTTAGCAAATTTATAAGGCTTTGATTTTGTTTTTTAAACTCCTTTAAAAATTTTGTTTAGGCAAGATTTTTTAGGGAGTTTTGTTTTATGGTAGTTAAGGCAATATATTCTGGTTATAACTACATATTTAGATTAAAAAGAAATAAGGAATATATATGTCTATGGCTAAGGACTAAATGTGCAATTTTTATTTGTGCATTTAGCCCTTTTGGCATTCAGAATAATTGTAGAAGCCCACCCAAGTCAATTTGTTCAAAAAACAAATTGATTGGAGGAAATAATAGTGAGATATGAAGTTGACAATTATATAGTTGAACATATAACAGAAACAAATAAATATTATATATATTTTAAGGATAGTGTAAATAATGAATGTAAAATAGAAATAGATCAAAAAATTTATGAAGCATACATAGAATCAAAAAGGGCATATAAAAAGATAAAAAATCAAAAAACAAGATATGAGGAAAATTCAGAGCAAACAGAAATTAGCTTATATAGTAAATCAATGATAAAACAAAAAAGTGTTGAGGACGAGGTGCAAGAAAAAATTGAAAAAGAAAAATTAAAAAAAGCAAAATCTGTTTTAACAGAAACTCAAAAAAGAAGAATAGAATTATATATTGAAGAAGGAATGTCTTTAGGAAAAATAGCTCAAATAGAGGGTGTAGGAAAAAGCAAAATAGATAAAAGTATTTCGCAGGGAATAAAAAAAATAAAAAAATTTTTAAATGAGGGGGTACAAAACCAGTAAAAAGTGAGCAAACAAGTAGAAAGGTTAAAAAATCTTTTTACTTGTTTCTTTTTGGAAAACAAGATGTACTTTGAAAATTGAATAACAACTTATTAGATACATTCCTATTATTAAGAGCTAGTTAAAAAATAGAATTACAAACTATTTTACTAAAATATAAGTTTGTTACTTATAAGGCGAAGAAAAATAATAGGTATAATGATACTTTTATTTAGTCATAGCACGAGCGAGAAAAGACCGTCCCACGCAATGAAAATAAGTCTGTTGAAACAGGCAGGTGGAATTCCTATGGAGTAATTTAACAAATTACCATCTGATAAGTTTTGAGAAAATAGATAGAAAAATATTATTAGAAACTATCTATAAAATAGGTAGCTTCTATATAAAAAGGAGCAATTATGAAAGCAATGATAATTTTAGGGCTAATATTTGGAGTAACTATTACAATATTTACATATTTAATTATATTAGGCTCAAATATGAATAAAACAGAAGATGAGAAGTTAAGAGAGGATCAAGAACAGATGGAATATTTGAAAAATTATAGAATGAAAAAGGAGAACAAGAAATGAATATAAAAAGAGGAGACTTATTTTATGCGGCATTGGAGGAGAACAATGTTGGAAGCGAACAAACAGGAATTAGACCAATAGTGGTATTACAAAATAATATAGGAAATGAGCATAGTCCAACAATTATAGTAGCCCCAATAACTAGCAGAGTGGGATCAAAAACAATTATACCAACTCATGTCTGGATAAAAGGGTATAAAAATAGATTAAAATTAAATTCACTTGTATTAGCAGAGCAAATTATTACAATAGATAAAAACAGATTAAGATATTATATAGGTAGATTAGATGATGGAGAAATGAGATTAGTTGATAAAGCCTTAGTCATATCTTTAGGGCTTAATTTAAATAAAATAAAAAAAGAAACGTTGCATAGAGATGGGATTGAGGAAAAAACGGAATTTGTTACAAGAAGACAAATAGCTTCCTATGGTGTAGTGGCTAAAGAAAATTTAAAGAATAGCGGAAATTTAGAAATTACCAATAAATTATTTGGAGAGTATATTCTTACTTTACTAGATTTGTATTCTCCAGATGAAATAGAAAAAATATATGAGAAATGTATATAGATAAATGTGTCAAATGTGTAATTTAAACTAAAAAAATAAAATTGCATATTTGCAAAAATATAGAGAGTTTAGTATGCTAAGAACAGCAACAGCTAAGCTCTTTTCTTAGTTTAAGGAGGGAGTGATGATTAAAAAAATAGCTCAAAAGTGTATAGAAATTGGAATTATAAAAGATTTATATGAACAAGGACTATTAACAGAGGAAGAAATGAACTTAGCTATTAGAGGAATAAACGAAGAATTTGAAAGGAGAATTTGAAAGGAGAATTTAAGAAGAACATATATAAAGAAAAAACGAACTATTTATCAAACGCCTGAGAAACGTATAAATAGTTCGGAAAATATAATAATACCTTCTGTCTGATTATAACACAGAGGGTTAGAAAGGGCAATAGATATGAAAAAAGTAATTACATATGGAGTATATGAAAAAGAAAATGGTATAAAGAGATTTAGAAAAAACATAAAGGAGGCACTGAGCAAGAATAAGGAATGGAAGATTATAAATGAATTTATAGATAAGGGAAATAAAAATGAAATGAAAGAAAATTTTTTGAGATTGTGCAGTGAATTATTAAATAAAAAAATAGATGTTATTATAGTAGCAAATCCAAAGCAATTTATGAATGTACTAGGTACATCAATAGATGATTTTTTTAATATGTTAAATAAGAGAAATATTGAAATATATTTTACGGAATATAAATTTTCTACAATGGATTATGATTGGAAATTAAAATTTGAAATTTTAAAAGCTATTTCGATGTATAAGCCAAGAAACATACAAAGAAAAAATAGCAAAGAAATTAAAAAAAAATTACAAATTAGAGGCGATGGTGAATGAAAAGAGTTGTTGCATATTGTCGTGTATCTACGGATCATGAAGATCAAAAAAATTCACTAGAAAATCAAAGATTATATTTTGAAGAATATGTTTCACAACATAAAGGCTGGAAGCTCGTTGAAATTTATGCAGATGAGGGAATTAGTGGAACGTCTTTAAAAAAAAGAAATGATTTTAATAGAATGTATAGAGAAAGACTTAAAAATAAGTATGATATTATATTAACAAAAGAAGTATGCAGATTTGCAAGAAACACAGTAGATACATTAGAGATAACAAGAGAATTAAAAAAATCAGGAATTGAGGTTAAATTCATAATTGATAATATAAGTACTTTTGATACAGACGGCGAATTAAGACTTACAATTATGGCTGGAATGGCTCAAGATGAAAGTAGAAGAATATCTGAGAGAGTCCAATTTGGAGTAATTCAAAGTATGAAAAAAGGTGTAGCATTTGGTAATATTATATATGGATATGAATATACTAGAGATCCTATAACAGGAAAAAAAACAAAGTTAGTAGTAAATGAAAAAGAAGCTAAAATTGTAAATGATATTTTTAATGCTTATTTATATGAAGGAAAAGGAGCTTATACAATTGCAAAAGAACTAAAAGAAAAAGGTGTTACAATAAAAAGACCTAGAAAAAAAGAAAAATCAACAGACTGGAGAGAAAGAACAATATTGGATATGTTACAAAATGTAAAATATATTGGAGATTTGAAACAAAGAATAACATATACTACTGATTTTCTGGAACATACAAAAAAGCAGAATAAAGGAGAAGTTGATTTCATTTATGTTGAAAATCATCATAAAGCTATCATTGATAAAAAGTTATTTGAGGATACACAAGCGGAAATAAAAAGGAGAAGTAATATATATAAGCATGATAAAAGTAAATACACTAATAAACATACATTTTCATCAAAACTTGTATGTGCTTGTTGCGGAATGTCTTATGTTGGTGGAGAAAATAGAAAAAGAAAAGATGGAAGCATAAGAAAAACCTGGAGATGTTATAATGCTACAAAGTATGGAAAGAAACACATAGAAAACGAGCAGGAGGTTGGTTGCGATAACGAAAGAGTAAATGATGAGGTACTAAAAGCTATTTTTATGGAATCATTTAAGGAAATTATTGCAGAGAAAAACGAAATACAAAAAGATATTGAAATACAAATAAAAAAAGTTGTAGGTAAGTGTGAAAGTGAAACACAATTGGTAGATATATTACTTGGAGAACAACAGCAACTAAAAAAAGAAGAATGCAGGTTGTTAGATTTATATTTGAAAGAAATTATTGACGTTGAGACATACCAAAATAAGAAACAGGAAATTGTAAACAAATTATCAAATATAAATGGACAACTAGAACAACAAGAACAAAAACGTAAATTAAAGGAAAACATTGGCGAGATTATAGAAAATGCTAAAAAAGTGGTTAACAATATATTGACTTTGAAAAAGTTTAGTGATAATGTTTGCAAAGAATTAGTTGATAAAATTATTATTTATAATAGTAAGAAATTTGATGTTTATTTGAAGGGTTATGAAACCCCATATATTTTTGATGATAAAAGTAACATTTCATACTTACCGCATTAGTAATAACAATAATAGTATTATTAATACTAGCAGGAGTAAGTATAGCAATGTTGACAGGACAAAATGGAATATTAACACAAGCGAATAATGCCAAAAATGAAACA
>CAJMJN010000036.1 GCA_905213875.1 uncultured Clostridium sp. | reverse complement strand
TTATTTTTAATATAGCTAATAATTTGCAATTTAATTATACTTTAAGCATATATTTTTTGCAATAGTTTTTATGCTATTAGTTTGTTTTGTTTATTTGCTGAGAGCATATAAATTATTCTGTTAATGTTCCATTAGGTGTATTTGTTATTACCAAAACATCTTCTTCTTTACCATTTTCAGCATTTATATATACTAAAAATTCTCTCTCATCTACCTTCCCCTTAAATTCATAACACAATATTTCTGTTTTCCATTCTGTTGGAATCACTGCCATACCTTCACTCGTAATTTCTAAGTTTTTATTCAAATTCTTTTTTGCTTCTTCTTTTGTTATTTTTACATTCGTTATATCTCGTTTTTGATGATTATTCAAATATCCTGTTGATTCTAATCCTAGGATTTCTCCATTATCTAGTGCTACTTTTACTTTTATTAAATCAGGATACATTACCACATTTTCTTGGTTATAAGCATAATTTATTGTTACTATTCCATCTTGTTTTAAATAATATGTTTCTTTCATATTACTAAATCCTTTTGATTCTAAATACTGTTTTCCTTTTTCATCAGCTTGTTCTTGAGTAATTGATTCTGTATTTACATCTCTATTAGCATTCATTGAAATTACATGTCCACCTTTTTTAGATATTGATATACTTACAGTTTCATCGTTATTTTTCTTTATTGAAAATCCATAATTTGAAATTGTTGCATTTTCAAAATATCCCAAATTAGACGTTTCTTTTATATTTTCTATTCCTATAAAATTCTCTGCTATTTCCTTAGCTTGGTCTTCATCTATGTCATCTCCTGTTAATCCTTTAGGCTCAGCGTTTGTTAAATGTTCAGAAAATGCACCATCATATATTAATCCTGAATATTCATGAAAATTTTTTTCTAAATTGCTAAAACTTTCTTTAGATATATTGTCTACTTGTTGAGCAAATGCTACTGTTCCTTTTTTTGTTAATTCTCCCCATGAGAATCTACCAGTATTTAAATCATCTGATAACTGATTTAGCGTATTTTCTAGTTCTTGACTGTATGTGTGTAATTCTTTTAAATTATTAAAATCTTCATCTGATAAACTTTCATTATAAATATTTTTTCTTGATAAACTATAACTATAATCACTTACCTGATTTAAAAATTTTTCTGTATTTTCAAGCTCTTGACTCTCTATTGGTAATCTACTTAAATATGCTTGAGCCAAATTTGCCTCTCTCCACAAATTTGTTAATGTTTCAGCTCCATGTTCAGGTGTAGATGATATTAATGACTTTGCTAAATATGTTTCAACATTTTGCACATAATCAACTAATTCAAAAAATGCTGCATTATAGCTATTTTCAGATGCTTGCCTATACTCTCTTTGCTTTTTATATAAAATAAATCCTAAAATTGCAACAACAATTAAAAGACCTACAATAATACTAAACATGTGACCTTTTTTTAACCTATTTTTCCAATCTATTAATTTGTTCATTTTAACTCAATCCCTTTCAAATATAAATTTAAAACTGTTATCCACAATTTATTCAAAAATTGTGAATAACTATTTGCAAAATCTATGTTTTCCAATAACTTTAACTAATGGTCTTGACCATATCCACTTATTAGTAGCTGTATTTGGATTAAAATAATAAATACATCCACCTGTTGGATCCCATCCATTCATTGCATCTCTTGCTGCTTTATACACACTAGAATTTTCTGCAATAGGTACATTTATTTGACCATCATTAACAGCTGTAAATGCTCCAGACTGATATATTACACCTGAAACAGTATTAGGAAATTTTGAACTTTTAACCCTGTTTAAAATAACTGCTCCAACTGCTACTTGTCCTTCATAAGGCTCGCCTCTGGCCTCTCCGTTAATAGCTCTTGCCATTAATTGTATATCAGATGTACTAGAACCTGCTGCTAAACTCACGTCATTTGTTACATTATTATTTAATATAATAATTGTAACTACTAATATAATTAAAAAAATAAATACAATTAATATTTTTAATATTCTTTTCAAACTATCACCTTTTTCTAATTTACATTTAAAATTTAATTTATTTTATTTTGTATTTTTTTAATTAAAAATATTCCATTTTTTGAAATTTTTTAATTTATATGATAAAATGCTGGCATATCAAAAATATAAAAGAAAGAATATGTTTATAAAATCTTATAAACTATTGTACGAGGATGACTCAATTATGAAAATTTTAATTTTTTATGCATCATATGGTGGTGGTCACTTAAATGCTGCAAAATCAATAAATGATTACATAATTAGCAACTACCCAAATTATGATGTAGAATTAATAGATTGTATGAAATATGTAAATAAAACTATAGAAAAGCTTACAACTGCCGCATATAGAGAAATGGCAAAAAAAGCACCTTGGGCATGGGGAAAAATTTATTCAGATTCTCAAAAAGGACCATTAGCACATTTATCTTCTAGATCAAATAAAATTATGGCTATAAAATTATTACGTTTATTGCGTGAAAAACAACCAGATGTCATAATTTCTACACATCCATTTGGAAGTCAAATGTGTAGTTATTTAAAAAGAAAAAATAAAATAACTGCAAAAATTGCAACAATAATGACAGACTTTTCACCTCATGACCAATGGCTTGTAGGACATAAGTTTACAGATTATTTCTTTGTTGCAAATGACAAAATGAAAAATTATTTAATTAGCAAGGGAATTACTGAAAATAAAATATCTGTAACTGGAATTCCAATATCTAACAGATTTTTGAAAACATATAATAAAAAGGAAATTTTAGATACTTATAATTTATCAGAAGATAAATTTACTGTACTATTTTTTGGTGGTGGAGAATTTGGACTTGGAAAAACAAAAACAGCTGAAATTTTTGAATCTTTTGTTCAAGAAAGTTTAAAAGAAAAAATTCAAATAATTGCAATTGCTGGAAAAAATCCAAAAATGAAAGCTAGTTTTAAAGAGATTGTATCCAAATATTCTGTAAATACTACTACAACTAATACAACTAATACAACTAATACAACTGATACAACTGATATTACAAACAATGTTAAAATTTTAGAATTTACAAATCAAGTTCCAGAATTAATGAGCATATCTGATTTAGTTGTAACAAAACCCGGTGGACTTACTACATCTGAAAGTTTAGCTTCACACTTGCCAATGCTTATTATTAATCCAATACCTGGTCAAGAAGAAGAAAACGCTGAATTTTTAGAAGATAAAGGAATTGCTATATGGCTTAGAAAAAATGATGATAGTAAATTAATAATTGAAAATTTATTAGCAGATAACAAAAAATTAAATTTAATGAAAGAAAATACTAAATTATTAGCAAGACCTCATTCAACTGAAACCATCTGTAAAATGATTTTGGGGACGGAGCAAAAAATCATTTAATAAAAACACATAAAAAATATCCTAATGTATCAATTATACACTAGGATATTTTTATTTTAAAATCAGTTTGAAAAATCAAGATGATTTTTTGCTCCGTCCCCAAAATCACCAAAATCATATCTCTCTTCTGCCTTCTAATGCTTTTGTTAGTGTTATTTCATCTGTGTACTCTAAGTCTCCTCCAACAGGTATTCCATGTGCTATTCTTGTTACCTTTACACCTAAAGGTTTTATAAGTTTTGACAAATACATAGCTGTCGCTTCACCTTCAACTCTAGGGTTTGTTGCTAAAATAACTTCTTTTACTTCTCCCCCCATAAGTCTAGCAAGCAATTCTTTTATTTTTATATCATCAGGACCCACACCATTCATTGGTGAAATTGATCCATGTAATACATGATAAACACCTTTAAATTCATGTGTTTTTTCCATTGCAACTATATCTCTTACATCTTCAACCACACAAATAATACTTTGGTCTCTCTTAGGATTTCCGCAAATTGAACAAGGGTCTGTATCTGAAATGTTGAAACATTTACTACAATATTTTAAGTTCTTTTTAGCATTTGTAATTGCAGAAATAAACTCATTTGTTTCTTCTTCTGAACAATTTAATATATAAAATGCAAGCCTTGCAGCTGTTTTATGCCCTATGCTTGGTAGTCTTTCAAAACTTTCTATTAATTTTTCTATTGATGGTGAATATAGTGACATTTTTTATAACCCCAATCCTGGTATATTGTATTTTCCTAATGATGCAGCTTGTGCAGAATCTACTTGTCTTAATGCCTCATTTACACATGTTAAAACTAAGTCTTCTAACATTTCTACATCTTCTGGGTCTACTACTTCTGGTTTTATTTTTATTTCTTTTATTGTTTTATCTCCTGTAACTTTAACATTTACAGCTCCTCCGCCTGCTGAAGCCTCAAATTCTTTTGTTGCTAATTCTGCTTGAGATTTTTCCATATCTGCTTGCATTTTTTTAGCTTCTTTCATTAAATTATTTAGATTCATTCCTCCGAATCCTCCCATTCCTCCTGGGAATCCTCCTCTTTTTGCCATTTTTAAATCCTCCTCTATTTTATTTTTCTAATTTTCATTTTTAATTTTCTTATGCCTTCACATGATAAAATCTAAAAATCCTTTAATTTTTATTCAATCACATTAAATGGAATATCTGAGTCATTTGCAAATTGTTGCAAACTCTCTTCTTGTGATATTTGATTTACTTGTGTATCATTAGAAATATATTTTATATCCATTGGTTTGCCACAAGCCATAGACACCATTTTTGAAATCTCCCTAACATTTTCTGGTTTTTCTAACACTGTTTTTCCAAAAGCTGTCATACCATTTTTAAACTCAATTCCAACTGTCATATCATTTATTTCTTTTGCTTGTGTATTTATTAAATTTGTATATAAAACTATTTTTCCATTTTGTTTTAAATCAGTTAAAATCTCTGGCCAATATTGTTTTGCCTCACTTGAATAATTTCTAGTTTCCATTTTTTTAGCTGTATTAGTATTTGCTCTTCTAGTTTGAGTAGCCTGTGTACCTCCTGCCATTGTTGCTCTTGGGCTGAAATTATTTGGTGCACTTGTTGTTCTTGCTTGTTGTGTATTTACTCCCATTACAGCAGAATTTTGAACAACTCCAATTTTTCCTGATTTTAAATATTTTTCTATTTTTTCAACTCTTTCTTCTAATCCTTTATTTTCCACCTTTTCTTTATTACATAATTTAATCATTCCAGCTTGGAAAATTATTGTTTTTTGAGTTGACCATTTTATATCATTTTCTAATTCTGATAATTCATAAACCATATTTATTAAATCTTGTTTAGAAATGTTTTTAGAAATTTCTTCAATATTAGCAATTTCTTCTTCACTATATAAGTCAAGTTTTTGAGATGCTTTATATACTAAAATGTCTTTAGTATATTTTATCATTTCCCATAATAAATTGTTAATATCTTTTCCCTCATTTAAAACAATATCAACATTTTTTAATGTATTATCAACATCATATTTGAATAAACTATCAATTATATTATGAACATAAGTAATCTTAGGAATTCCAACTAAATCTTTGATTTTGTCCTCATCAATTTTGTTTTCCCCATCTTGAATACATCTTTCTAAAATTGAAAGTGCATCTCTCATTGCTCCTTCTGCTAGAACAGCAATAATATTCATTGCCTCTTTTGTTATTTCTATCCCGCTTTGTTCACATACAATATTTAGCCTTTTTATAATATTTTCATTTGATATTCTTTTAAAATCAAATCTTTGACATCTTGATAAAATAGTTGCTGGTAATTTTTGTGGTTCTGTTGTTGCTAAAATAAATTTAACATGTTCAGGTGGTTCTTCCAATGTCTTTAATAATGCATTAAAAGCCCCTGTTGATAACATATGAACCTCGTCTATTATATATACCCTGTATTTTGCTTTTGTAGGTAAAAAGTTTACTTCTTCGCGTATACTTCTAATATCTTCTACACTGTTGTTAGATGCAGCATCCATTTCTACTATATCTGTTAATGAGCCATTTATAGCACCTTTACAAATTTCACATTCATTGCAAGGCTCTCCATCTTGAGGATTTAAGCAGTTTATTGCTCTTGCTAAAATCTTAGCTGCTGATGTCTTTCCTGTTCCTCTTCCCCCATTAAATAAATATGCATGCCCTACTCTACCTGCTACTATTTGGTTTCTCAAAGTTCTTGTTATATGTTCTTGACCTACAATCTCTGAAAAAGTTATTGGTCTAAATTTTCTATAAAGAGCTGTGTACCCCATATTTCTCACATCCTTTATATTTTAAAAAATGGTAGGCACTTAATCTCTCTATGGAAAGCATCCCACATAAAGATAGACTACTTATTGCTGCTTCCTTCCGGACCTGACAAGATTCATAGGTCTTTATTGGTATACTCTCCATACAAAGATTAAATACATACCATCCGTATTATATAATGAAATATAAGATTAATCAAGTAAAAAATTAATTTTTCATATATTTTTATTGCCTTTAAATTTCTATAAATAATTACAAAAATCTATTACTAATTTTTTGTTCTTTTAAAAATAATATTACTTACATCTGTTATTTCTTGTGAAGTTGTTCCTTTTTCTACAACACCATTAACTGGTAAATCAAATGACATATTAGCTTTATACTCTTTTCCTGACTCTGTTACTATTGTAAAGTCAAAACTAATTTTTCCTTTTAAATCTTCTTCATTTACATTTGCTTTTTTTAATAGCTCATTATGGTTGATAACTTCGTCATTTGATGTGTATTCTGCAACTTTGTCATTTGCATATCTAAAAACTACTATTCCACCTTGGTTGGCAATTTCTAGTTTTTTCAAATTTGATTCTAATGTGCCTTTATATTCTATGTTTTGTATCAAATTTTCTTCTGTATTTGCAAATGTTCCACCTTGTTCTGCTTTATTAGGTCTGTAAAAATTAATAGTTCCAATTTCTTTATTTTTTTGTACATTTATATTATCAATTAAAATATGATTAATTGCCTCTTTATCTGTATATGACTTGTTCTTTTCTATGTAAATATATATGTCATTATTTTGATTGATATCAAATGCCCATCTATTTTCTCCTGAGTCTTTATCTGTACTTTCAGATGAACTTATTAATGTTACTTTTGTAATATTAAAAGGCATATCTTTTTCACCTTCTACTTGATATTGAATTATTATAATTCCAAAAGCACATAAAATTACTGTTACTATAATTATTATCATAATAATATGAAACATTTTTGTGTTTGTTAATTGCTTAATTTTATCTATCATTTATAGGATTTTCTCCTTTCATTTTTCAATTTTAATATGCTACATATTATATCTTATTTTCACCTTTTTGTAAATTTTTCTTATATTTCCTTAGCATTTTAAAAAAATCTTTTAGTATATTTTCACATTCTTCCTGCATTACACCTTTTTCCACTTCGACTTTATGATTAAATTTATAATCTTCAAATAAATTTAAAACAGATCCTGCTGCTCCTGTTTTTTCGTCTAATGCACCTATATATACTTTTTTTATACGTGAATTAATTATTGCTCCTGCACACATTGAGCATGGTTCTAAGGTTATATACATTTCACAATCTAGCAATCTCCAGCTTTCTAATTTTTTGCTTGCTTTTTGTATTGCCAAAATTTCTGCGTGTTTAGTTGTGTCTGTTTTTGTTTCTTTTAAATTATGTGCTTTTGCAATTATTTTTCCGTCTTTTACAATTACTGCCCCAACTGGTACTTCTAGTTTTTCATATGCCTTTTTTGCCTCTTTTAGAGCTTGTTTCATAAATTTGTTTTTTTCTTCCATAATATGTTCCTTTATAATATTTGTGTGCTGTAATTATATATCATTTGATACTATTTGTAAATATTTTCATCATACTAAAAGATTCCCTTATGTTGTTGTGTCAATGATGTGAAACAAAAATATATTTATTAAAATTTATTATATTGTTGTATTACAATTGATGTGAAACAAAATAAATAAAATTGAATAAGTGATTTAAATCGTATATAATTGAGTTGCTA
>CAJMJN010000035.1 GCA_905213875.1 uncultured Clostridium sp. | reverse complement strand
ACCTTTTTTCAACTTATCTGCATCATATGTTTTTTCTGTTGCTGTATCTGGTGTATAACTTACATAGTCTCCAACTTTTATTCCTGCTCTTTGATCATATTTGCTTACTTTTACAGGTATTGTTGATGTTACACTTCCTGTTTCTCCTGTTCCTGTTATTGTAAATGTATATGTTCCATTTTGTGTAACTTTTATTACATATAAGCCGTTTTTATTTTCAACTGTTCCTTTATCACAAGTTACTGATGTTATTGTTCCATTTTCTAAACTTGCTTTAAAGCTTATATATAATTCTGTACCTTCAGCTTGATCGTCTGGTACATCAGTTCCTGTCCCATCTGCACTTGCTACTATTTTAGCATCCGTCATTTGTGGTTTTGACCCTGCTAATTCTACATTTCCATTTGCATCTACTGTAAAACTTTTTCCATCTACTTTTGCTGTTACTGGAAATGTATCTCCTTCTACTGTTCCTCCATAATTTGCTAATTCTGTTCTTAATTTTCCTACTGTTAATGTTCCATCTCTTGTTTGTGATATTGCTCCTATTACTGCCAATTCTACTTTTTCTTTTGCGCTTGCTAGTTCTGTTTCATTTTTGGCATTATTCGCTTGTGTTAATATTCCATTTTGTCCTGTCAACATTGCTATACTTACTCCTGCTAATATTAGTAATACTATTATTGTTATTACTAGTGCTATTAATGTAATTCCTTTTGTGTTGTTTCTTTCTTTCATTGATATTCTCCCTTTCATTTGTATTATTTTTCGTCCCTTACAGGAACAACCTGTAAATAAATTATCACATCCTGTATTTTTTTGCAATAGTTTTTTTGTTTTGTAATACAAATGAAATATTTGTCATATGTATAAGCATAAAAATCGCCTTGAATTTAACTCTTATTAAATTCAAAGCGATTTATTTTTTATTTTAAATTTACCATTTTTACAATTATGGTTTTAATTCTATATTTTGAACAATATAAATATTAATTTTTCTCATATATTACAAAATCATAGTCAAGATTATTTTCCTCATTTTTTATTCCTGTAATTCTACTTGTTTCTCTCCATACTTCAGTATCAATAATAGGGAAAAATGCATCACCTTCAAAATCTTTTTTTATTTCTGTTACATACATTTTTTTAACATATGGCATCAAGAAATTATAGATCATTGCTCCACCTATTACAAAAGCCTCCTCTTCTCCTTCTATTAAATCTTGAATTTCTAATAATGAATGTACAACTTGTACATTTTCTTCATTTATTTTCAAGTCTGGATTTTGACTAAAAATTATGTGTTTTCTATTTGGTAATGGATTTCCTAATGACTCATAAGTTTTTCTTCCCATTATTATTGTATGCCCTGTTGTTAATTCTCTAAAGTGTTTTAGATCTTCTGGTAAATGCCATATTAATTCATTATTTTTTCCTATTATATTATTTTTTGCTTTTGCTACTACTATACTTAACATCTTTTCTTCCTCCTAATGATTTTGGGGTCGGAGCAAAAAATCATTTTGTTCCTCCCAAAATTTGAATTTTATTTATTATATTTTAAACATTCTTAAAACAGTATGATTTTTTATACTTCTTAAAAATACATATTTATTTCTATCTATTTTGAAAATGATTTTTTGCTCCGACCCCAAAATCATTCTGCAACTGGTATTTTTCCTATTTTCACTTCTTTGTTATAATCATATCCTTGTATCTCAAAATCTTCTACTTTAAATTCATAAAAATCTTTCGTTGAATTTTTAATTAGTAGTTTTGGACATACATCCATTGGCTCCGCTTCTAGTAATTTTTCTACTAATGGTATATGTCTATCATATATATGACAATCTCCAATATTATGTGTTAATGTTCCTACTTCTAATCCAGATACTTGTGCAAACATATATTGTAAAGCTGCATATTGCATTACGTTCCATCCGTTTGCTGTTAGCATATCTTGTGAACGTTGGTTTAATATTAAATGTAATTTATTTTCTTTTACTAACCATTGTGTTCCATAAGCACATGGTTCTAATCTCATATCTTTTAATTCTTCATGATTAAATATATTTGTCATTATTCTACGACTTGATGGATCATTTTTCAATAAATATAAAACATAATCTACTTGATCCATTTCTTTTATTCCTTCTTTTGTTTTAAATTCATATTTTTTTCCTAATTGATATCCATATGCTTTTCCTATTGTTCCATTTTCATCTGTCCATTGGTCCCATATATGTGAGTTTAAATCTTTCACATCATTTGATTTTTTTTGCCATATCCATAATATTTCATCTATTGCTTTTTTTATTGTATTTGTATTATTTCTAAGTGTTATCATCGGAAATTCTTTTCCCACATCATACTTGTTACTTACTCCTACAATTGATTTATAATTTGCTTCTGTTCCATCTTCCCATCTTGTACGCACATGTGTACCTTCTGAAGAATATCCATTTTTTATTATCTCTTTACATGTTTCTATGAAATTTTTATCTGCTTGTGTCATTTTATCACTCCTATTATTTTTCTTATTGTAAAAGTGTTCCACAATATTCGCACTCTTTTGTTTCACCTTCTACAACTGTATTTTTAGCTCCACATGATTTACATTTTACTATTTTTACTTCTTTCTTTTTTGTTTGTTCGCTATAATTTACTTCCAAGTTGTCACTATTTTGTTTTCCTATTATTAATTCATTTTCTGTTAAATATCCTTTTATCATGTCTTTACTTATCATATCTGTTAAAGTGCTTACAGCTGTGTCATAGTCTACATTTAATTTACTACAAATACCTTCTATTTCTACTTTTTTTCTCACACTTATATAATCTGAATATTTTTTGTATATTTTTAATTGCTTCATTCTTTTATAACTAAAAAATGCACATACCGCTCCTGGAATTATAAACATTAATGTTGCTAAAAAGAAATCCGAAGAATCTCCACCATCAAAAAATACACTTAATCCTACTATTCCAAATAGGATTAGTATTACTGCTAATGTTATTAGCATATATGTATTTCCTCTGTATTTACCTTTATTATTTATTATTCTTAAATATAGCAAAACGCATCCTACTGGCCAAAAGCATATCATTGCTATTATAACTGCAACTATTGAAGTATACCATGGTTGTTCTTTTTCGTTCATATTATTTTTCCTCCTTTTTAAATAACATTACCATAACTACCACAAATACATATATTAATAATAATCCAAAGTTGAATACTAAATTTGTTCTAATTGTTTTAAAAACTCCCACAAATAAAATGTTTACTATTAAGGAAATAATCGCATATATGATAGTTGAACTACTTATTCCTGCAATTGCAAATGTATTCAATTTTTTTGATGTTAATATTATTATATTTGCAAATATTATAATCTCTGTTAGTAATACAAATATAAATGAACTTATTTGCATTTGTGTTTTTTCTGCATTTCCTATTCCGAAAAATATTAAGAAGCTAAATAGTATTGCTATTATTAGTCCAATTATTGTTATATATTTTTTATTTTTTGACATTTTATTTTCCACCTAACCTTTCTCCACATTCTGGGCAAAATTTGGCATCCTTATTTATTTCCTTTTTACAGCTTGGGCATGTAAAAATTTGTGATGCTCCACATTCCGGACAGAATTTTTGATTCTTTGATAATCTTGCTCCACAATTTTTGCAAAATTCTCCAATTTTTGTTCCACATTCTGGGCAGAATTTTTGTTTTTCATCTACTTCTGCTCCACAATTGACACATTTTAATTTGTTTTTAGGTTGTTCTGTTTTTTCATTAGTATTCATTTTTGTAGCCACATTGCTCATTTGATTGCCAAATTGTCCGCCTATTCCAAAACCCATTCCTAATCCAATTCCTGCATTCATTATGTTTGAACCAGAACCTTCATTTTTTGCAACGCTTTCTAGAGTATCAAATGATCTTGCTGTATTATAATCGTATCCAACAATATCCATTTCTGCTCTTTTTGCTAAAGCATTTTTTAATTTTATAACTGCACTGTCATCTTCTGGAGCTTCTATTGATGTTACATAAAAGTTTGCTAGTTGTATTCCATATTCTTCAATTTCAGGTCTTAATTTTGTTTCTAATTCTTGTGATATTTCAGTTATGTACGCATTTATTTCCAAAATTGATACATTTTTCTTTACTAGATATGTGCTTATTACATTTTTTACGTTTGATACTAGTAGTCCCCTAAAATATTTTACCATAGCATCATGTTCAAAACTAGGTAATGTTCCTACTAATTTAGTTAAAAATTTTTGTGAATCTACTACTTGTATTCCAAATTGTCCAAATGCTGTTACTGGAACAAATACATGATATTTTGGATCTTGTATTTGAATTGCTGGTGCTGTCCCCCATTTTACATCTAATGAATATATTTTATTTATATACCAAACTTCTGCTGTAAATGGTGATTTTCCACCAAATGGTAAGTTTATCAATTTACTTAATATTGGTATGTTTTCAGTTGATAGTGTATGTCTTCCTGGGCCTAGTATATCAAGCACTTTGCCTTCTTTTACAAAAACAGCTTCTTGTGTTTCATTTACAATTATTTGTGTCCATGTGCCTAGTTCCTCACATGGATATTTCCATGCCATTACATTAGGCTTTCCATTATATTTTATTACTTCAACAATTGCCATATCAATCTCCCCTTTATTTCTTCGACATATTTTTACAATAATTATTATATCACTCCAAAAATACTTTGTCTATGATTTAAATTTCTATTTTTTACTTCAATAAAATAAACAATATAAAAACGCATATATCATAATGTGGATGGGACTTCACCAAAAAATAAAGTGGTGAATTTCTCACCACCACTTTGGTACATATTCTTCTTCATGTTCTCCAAGTTCTTGTATAAAGCCATTCTCAAAATCTAGGCTATCCACATATTCTCCTATCGCTTCCCATTCCATCTTAGTCAATTTTCTATTTATTTCCTTATATTCTTCTGTTTTAGCTTTGTATGTTGGAAAATATTGTGCCATTACACTTATATATACCTCTTTATTTAAGTTCTCTTTTAACCACTTCAATACTTTTTTGCTATTTTCAATATATCCAGGTAAAACTAAATGTCTTACTATCATTCCTTTTGTCATAACACCATTTTCATCAAATTTTGGTGTTCCAACTTGTCTTTCCATTTCTTTTATTGCTTTTGTTGCAATTTCAAAATAGTTATCTATCTTAGAATATTTTTTTCCTATACTATTTTCTGCATATTTTAAGTCTGGTAAATATATGTCTATATAACCTTCTAACATTTTTAAAGTTTCTATATTTTCATATCCATTTGTATTATATACTATTGGTAATTTTAATCCTTTTTGTTTAGCAATTTTAAGTGCTTCTATTATTTGTGGTACATAACTTGTTGGTGTCACTAAATTTATATTTTCTACATCTTTTTCTTGTTGTTTTAAAAATATTTCTACTAGTTCCTCTATTGTAACTTCTTTTCCTTTCCCTTGTTGACTTATTTCATAATTTTGGCAATATACACAATTAAAATTACAATTAGAAAAAAAGACTGTTCCAGAGCCTTTTTTACCACTTATGCAAGGTTCTTCAAAATTATGTGTTGAGTACAATCCTAATTTTATTTTACTAGTTGCCTTGCATCTTCCTATTTGATTTTTATTTCTATTTACTTTACATCTATGAGGGCATAACTCACATTTTTCCAATTCTTTTTGCATTTTTACTCCATATCTTCACATATTTAATCTTTTTCTACTTTTTCTACTACTAATGAATTATCATTTGAATTTGAAGCTTCATTTTCTACTTTTAATGTAATCTTCTTTTTTATAAATCTATTTTTATTTTCCTTTACAATTTCTTGTATTTTAGTGTCACCTGTATTATTTTCTACTATGCCTATACTTTCTTCATTTGTATTTTCAACTGTTATATTACTTTCATTCATATGATTTATTAAATATTCGATTATTTCTACTTGATATCCTTCTTTTGTTTTTGCTATATTATTTATCAAAAATGTATCTTGTTTATTGTCTAATTCTACCCCAGTAGCTTCATACTTTTCTGTTTCTTCATTATACCAAAAACTATCGTTTCCCTCTTTTGGCATTTGCTTATTGCACTTTTCTCCAAATAACTCTTTTACCTTCTGATTTGCTTCTTCTAAAGAAATATCATAATCATCTAAATTATTTTTTACTACTTCCCATATCCATTTGTCACTTGCTTGATTTATATCATTAAATGTTGGTAAAGCTTCTTCTGTTACTTCTTTCCATAAATATATTTTTTCAATATAAGTTTGTATTTGAGCCACTTCTCCTGCATTTATTGTTGTACTATTCTTTACTGCTAATTTTCTGTATGCTATCATTCCGAAAAAAATAACTGATAAAATTCCTATAATTATAAGCATTTTACGCATATTTTATTTTTCCTCCAAACTTTTTCATCCCCACAATAATTCTAACATACCATTGCCCCTCTTTCAACACTAAAATAAAAAAATGATTTTGGGGACGGAGCAAAAAATCATTTTTAAAAGTATAAATTATTAAATTAAAGCTAGCTATTATATTATTATAAAATGTAAAAATGATAATATAATAGCTAGCTTTATTACTCGAAAACATATAAAATTGAAAAGATAGGAAATGATTTTTTGCTCCGTCCCCAAAATCATCCTACTTGCTTTTCAGGTACTTGTCTTTTTGGCTTTTCAATTTTTTTAGTTTGATAGTTCTCATCTTCTACTATTTTTGGTCCTTCAGTTCCTATTACTGTTTCTTTAGTTATTACACATTTTACTATTTTAGGATTTGATGGGATATCAAACATTATGTCTTTCATTATTTCTTCTATTATTGAACGAAGTCCTCTTGCTCCTGTTTTTCTTTCTATTGCTTTATCTACTATTGCTTCTAATGCTTCTTGTTCAAATTCTAGTTTAACTCCATCTATTTCAAATAATTTTTGATATTGTTTTACTAATGAATTTTTTGGTTCTTTTAATATTTTTACTAATGCATTTTTGTCTAATTCTTCTAGTGTTGCAATTATTGGTAATCTTCCTATAAATTCAGGAATTAATCCAAATTTTAATAAATCTTGTGGTAACAATTCTTTAAATACTTCTGTTTTGCTCATATCTTTTTTAGTATTAACTTGTTTACCGAATCCTATTGCTTTTTCTCCAGTTCTATCTTTTATAATGCTTTCTAATCCTTCAAAAGCACCTCCACAAATTATTAAAATATTTTCTGTGTTTATTTGTATTAATTCTTGGTTTGGATGTTTTCTACCTCCTTGTGGTGGTACTGATGCAACTGTTCCCTCTATTATTTTTAATAATGCCTGTTGCACACCTTCTCCACTTACATCTCTTGTTATTGAAGGGTTTTCTGATTTTCTTGCAATTTTATCTATTTCATCTATATAGATTATTCCTTTTTCAGCTTTTTCTATGTCTCCATCAGCTGCTTGGATTAATTTTAATAAAATGTTTTCAACATCTTCTCCAACATATCCAGCTTCTGTAAGTGTTGTTGCATCTGCTATTGCAAATGGAACTTTTAGTATTTTAGCCAATGTTCTTGCAAGTAATGTTTTTCCACATCCTGTTGGTCCTAGTAATAAAATATTACTTTTTTGTATTTCTACATCATCATCTTTTTTTATATTTTCTTCATGTGCAATTCTTTTATAGTGATTATATACTGCAACTGATAGAGTTCTTTTTGCATCATCTTGACCTATTACATAATCATCTAAAATTTGTTTTATCTCTTTGGGTGTTGGTACATTGTTCATTTCATTTAAACTATATCCAGCTTTTTCATCATCATATAATTCTGTTTCTATGATGTTATTGCATAAATCAACACATTCATCACAAATATACACACCTGGTCCTGCAACTATTTTTCTTACATTTTCTTGTGCCTTGCCACAAAATGAACATCTTACACTTTTAGGTACATCATTTTTTGCCATAGTTCTCTCCTTTTTAATTCCAGCTAATTTCTTTGCTTCCTATTTTCATATGTTTATTTTATCTATATTATTTTCTTTTATCCATAATTCCATCAATTAATCCGTATTTTAAAGCTTCTTCTGCTGTCATATAATTATCTCTTTCTGTATCTTTTTCTATTGTTTCAATTGTTTGACCTGTTCTTTCACTTAAGAATTTGTTTAGTTTTTCTCTTGTTTTTACTAAATGATCTGCATGGATTTTTATTTCAGTTGCTTGACCTGAAAGTCCTCCACCACCAATTAATGGTTGATGTATTAATATTTCTGCATTTGGCGTTGCAAATCTTTTTCCTTTTTCTCCTGCTGCTAAAAGTGCTGCTCCCATACTTGCTGCCATTCCTATACATATTGTTGATACTGGGCATGAAATATAATTCATTGTATCAATTATTCCCATTCCATCTGTTATTGATCCTCCTGGTGAATTGATATATAAACTTATTTCTTTTTCAGGATCTTCTGATTCTAAGAATAATAATTGTGCAATTACTAAACTTGCTGTTGTGGCATTTACATCTTCTCCTAAAAATATTATTCTATCTTTTAATAATCTTGAGAATATATCATATGATCTTTCTCCTTTACTTGTTTGTTCTACAACATATGGTACTAAACTATTTTTTTCCAACATATTTGTCCTCCTAGTATTTTATTTGTTAGTATCATGTACTAACATTTTTTATGTTTTATACAATTAGTCATATTTATTATACTTATTTTAATTTTAATTGCAAAAAAGCCAGAGTTAAAATTTAACTTTTAAATTTTATCCTCTAGCTTTTATATATTTTGTTTTATTTTATTTTTGCATTTTTAACTAAGAAATCAATTGCTTTTTCTGATTCTAATCCTTGCTTAATGTAGTTTCTTACATTTTCATTTTTAAGGAATTCTTCATCATTTTCTTTTCCATAGTTTTTAGCCATTTCTTTCATTTTGTCTTCTACTTCTTTATCTGTTGCTTCTATTTTTTCTGCTTTTATAACAGCTTCTAAAGCTAATCTTGATTTAATTCCTTCAATTGCTTGAGGTTCATATTCTTTTTTAACTTCTTCTTCAGTTTTACCCATCATTTTGAAATATTGTTCTAAGTTTAAACCTTGATATGCTAACCTTTGTTCAAAATCTTTTAACATATTTTCAACTTCCATTTCAACCATTCCTGATGGTATTTCAACTTTAGTTTTTTCACAAAGTGCTTTGATTACAGCATCTTGTGTTTCATATTTAGCTTTTTCTTCATTTTGTTTTTCTTGTTTTGCTTTTATGTCTGCTTTTAATTCGTCTAATGTATCAAATTCACTAACATCTTTAGCAAATTCGTCATCTAATTCTGGTAATTCTTTTTTCTTAATTTCATGTAATTTTACTTTAAATACTGCATCTTTTCCAGCTAATTCTTTAGAAAAATATTCTTCTGGGAATTTAACTTTTACATCTTTTTCTTCGTCGATTTTCATACCAATTATTTGATCTTCGAATCCTGGAATAAATGTATTGCTTCCAATTTCTAAGTCATAGTTTTCAGCTTTTCCACCTTCAAATGGAACTCCGTCAACAGATCCTTCGAAATCTATTGTTGTTGTGTCTCCACTTTCTACTGCTCTATCATCTACTGAAATTAATCTTGAGTTATGTTCTTGCATATGATGTAATTCGTGTTCTACATCTTCATCTGTTACATTATACTCAACTTTTTTTATTTCTATACCTTTATATTTTGAAACTTCTGCTTCTGGTTTTGTTTGCATTACTACTGTAAATATTAAATCTTTTCCTTTTTCCATTTGTTTAACATCTACTTCTGGTCTGCTTACAACATCTAATTTATTTTCTTCTACTGCTTCTTCTAATGCTTCTTGTGCTACTTCATTAAATGCATCTTCATAGAAAATTTCTGGTCCATAGTATTTTTCTACTATTTGCATTGGTGCTTTACCTTTTCTAAATCCTGGTATATTAAAATATTTTGCACTTTTGAAATATACTTTTTTCATTGCATCTTCAAATTTTGCAGCTTCTACTGTTATTTCAAATTTAACTTCATTTGCGTTTTCTGTTTTTTCTAATTTACAATTCATATTTTTCAATCCTTTCCTCTTTTCCTATAGCGTAATTATTATACCACATTTTTCGCATTTTGCAAGGAATTTTTGATATTTTTGAAAAAAAGCTTGTTTTTTTATAATTTTTGTGGTAGACTTGTTTATAGTTGTTTATTAAGATATTTAGGAGGTGCGAAAGACATGGCAAAATGTGCAATTTGTGACAAACAACCTGTTCACGGAAACAAACTTAGCATTACTCGTTCTCATATAAGTAAAAGATCTACACGTACTTGGAAACCAAATCTAAGAAGTGTAAAAGCTGAAATTGATGGAGAAGTTAAAAGAATTCACGTATGTGCTAAATGTTTAAAGAACGGTAAAGTGAAAAGAGCTTAGTTTTATAAAAAATAATCCTTAATTATTAGTCATTATTTATTTTAAATGATTAATAATTGAGGATTATTTTATTTTATAAATTTTATATAACTAGAAAGAGCCCCAATTTGTACTGAACCCAAAAAATTGGACATTTTTTGATTAGGTACTAGGCTGCTTGGGAATGAACTCTGTATTGTACAG
>CAJMJN010000034.1 GCA_905213875.1 uncultured Clostridium sp. | reverse complement strand
ATTAAATTTTATATAATAAAGGATGTGTTCTTATGGACGAAAAAAAGAATGAAATTATTTTATTTGAAAACCAAGGAGTAAAATTAGAAGTAAACTTAAAAGATGAAACGGTGTGGCTTACGCAAGAGCAAATGTCAAAATTGTTTGGAAAAGCAAAATCTACTATTAATGAGCATATTAAAAATGTATATAAAGAAGGTGAATTAATAGAAAAAGAAACTATGACTAAATTCGGAAATTCCGAATTTGCTGATAAACCAACTAATTATTATAATCTAGATATGATAATTTCTGTAGGGTATCGTGTAAAATCACAAAATGGTATTTTATTTAGAAAATGGGCTACTAGTGTATTAAAAGATTACATGCTAAAAGGTTATGCAGTAAATCAAAAAAGATTAGAATATTTGGAAAAAACTATAAAATTAATAGATATTGCTAATCGTATTGATGAAAGACTAGAAGGAAATGATGCAAAAGAAATATTAAAAGTAATTGGAGGATATTCAAAAGCATTAGACTTATTAGATGATTATGATCATAGAACTTTAAAGAAAATTGAAGGAAATATAGACGATAGGAAAATTAAATACCAAGAATGTATAAATATAATTAATAAATTAAGATTCAATGAAGAAAGTTCACTTTTTGCTGTTGAAAGAGATAAAGGCTTAGAATCAATTATTGGAAATATTTATCAAAGTTTTGCACGGACAAGATATTTACAAGAGTATAGAAGAAAAAGGAGCAAATTTCTTATATTTAATAGTAAAAAATCATGTATTTGCAGATGGCAATAAAAGAATTGCAGCAACTTTGTTTATATATTTTCTAAATTTTTACGGAATATTATATAAAAACGGTAAACAAGTAATTGATAATAATACATTAACGGCTCTTACTTTATTAATTGCTGAATCGAATCCAAAGGAAAAAGAAGTAATTATAGATTTAGTGATGAATTTTTTGAATAATGAATAAAATTGGAGGTAAACAATATGTTAAATTATGAGTATACTCCAGAAAATGTAATAATTAGAGATAAAAATGATTTGAAAAATAACAAAAATTTTTGAAAAAATTATTTTAGAAATTTTAGATTTTAAATTTTGAAATTTTATAAATTTGAATTTTTATAAATAATTCTAAAATCTAACATTTGTTAATTATGTTTGTAAATAAAAATTATTATAAAATTTTATAATTACTTATAAAAATATTATATAAATTTAGACTATTAATTCATAATATAATTTTATATATTGAACGTATCAAAATCAATTTTAAGACATTTTTATATTTAATTAAACAAGTTATATGTTTATGATTAAATATGCTAATTTATAAATCTAGTGTTTATTATATAATTTTTAGTAGAAATGCTGATTTTTAGGCATTTATTAAAAATGCTCGAAAAAGGCTAAAAAAGCGACACACGAGAATCGATTTTAAGGCGTTTTTATTTTTTAGGCATATAACTTGTTGTTTGAATAATTGAGTAAAATATTGAAATATGGGGATTTGTGAAATTTTGATAAAAATAATCTAAAGTTATATAAATTTTTTAAAATATGTGGTTACAATAATGAAAAAAAATCCAACCAAGAATAATTAAAAATAATGAGGCTTCAGAATCGAATTTAAGAGAGTTTTATAAGAAAGTAATATAGTTTGTTGTTAAAATAAATAGCTTAAATAGTAGTAATAACAAGGACTAGCAAGATTTTGCGGGTAGGACCATATATGTATGGTTTTATATTTTGTTCCTATTCCTTTTTGCGCAAAACTTTGATTTTGCGCAATGTTAATGATATATAAAAGAGAAAAGCATAAGCTCTTCCCCTTTACTTTTTTATAAAAATAATTGTTTAGAATCTCTTCTTACAAAATATGAATATATTAATTGTTGAAAAACTGATTCAACAGCTTTATTATTAAACTTTACTGCAGAGCCACCTTCTAATAATTTTTGAATCTTATTTTTATAACTTCTACTTAAACTTTTAATTGGATAACCGGATTGCACTGCATATAATAATGCCATTGTTGTTTTATCTCTGCTTAAATCAGAAAAAGTAAATATATATTGATTCAAATACAAAATAGGAAAAAAAGATTTATCAAATGTAAATAATTTAGTTTTTGCTAAAGAAAAATCATCAAACTCGCGTGATATCTCAACTCTAGTTAAATCTCCTACAATTGGCAAATCCTTTTCCCTTTTCTTATTATAAATTTTAACCCTACCATCATTTTTTCCAAAGTTATAAGTAACATTGTCCCCACCATAACTTATAGTTTGAACCTTCCTTCTCTTCCCTATATCAAAAATCAAATCTAAAATATTTATTGGAATATCTATTGCCAAATCAAATGACCTAAGTAACCAATTTCCAAATTTATTTAAAATATGCATTACAAATTCATGTTGTTTAGCCTTATTAGGGTTAAATTCAATAGTAAAATTATATTTTAAATCATTTCTATTATAATTTACACCTTCATTATTATGCATAAATGCAATATAACAACCATATTCCTCAAATTCTAAAGCATAATTATAATGAAAGCACATTACTCTATCACTTATCCAAAATCTCTTTATTTTATCCTTATACGAAGAATTAATCAAAAATTCTACTTCAGAAAATTCAGAATAACTTATATAAGTTTTTAATCTAATTTTATCAATTGAATATATCATATTGTTAGATTCTTCTTTTTTATAATAAATTTTCAAATTATCATACATATTTTTTACCTCCAAAATTGATAAAAAATACGACATTTTCCATAATCTAAATGTAAACCAGGGCTAAAGCTTACAGCCACAATAGATTAATGCCAATTTCACCCCTTTTTAGTATGTCAAATATGACACTTTATACCGCTTGTTAGAATAGCGGTATTTTTATTTTTGTACTTTGTTTTTATCTGTGCCCTTGTCCAAAATTTTTATAATTTGTTGTAATTGTAAAAAATTAATTACTGGCACAACAGAAATTACAAAAGACATAAAAACTAATACTAAATGCTCAACCATAATAAATAACTACTCCTTTCTCACTCAAACGGCGTTTGCCTTGTTTATAGGGGGCTATCCCCCTTCAGAGATGAAGAACTACGTTCTTCTAATCTCTGCCCCCGCATATCAGAGCATATCACTGTTAGCATTATTTTCTTTAAAAGATATTTTTATTTTTTCTAGTATAAAGTCATATAATTTGCTATATACTAAAAAGCATGCAAAATATCCAAATAAAAGTACAAAACTATTATGAAAAAGAACAAACAATATTACATAGCTACATAATGTTAAAAACCATACAATTAATTGTTTATTTTCAATATTATCTAAAAAATTAATTAACTTTTTCCTTTTAAATACGTTCATTACTTATCACTCCTATATCAGAACAACCATCTATTTTATTAAATAAAATATTAACTAGTGTAACATCTTCTGTACTATCTTGTTCCATATATTTATTACCTAGAACTCTTAAACCTGTTAATATATAACTAATATCTTCATCACTTAATAAATGAATAACTCTATGTTTCATTATTCATTACCTCCTACTTTCTTTATTAAGTCTACTAGTACACTTTCTTTACTCTTAGACTTATTTAATTCTTTCATTATCTGTTCAGTATCATAAGCATTACGAATACTATCAAAAGCAACATAGGAACGTCTACGATGAACTTTCCTTTTATGCTGTCCTTTATCCATCTTTTCACCATTACTTATATACTCAACAGTTTTATAATAACTATTAATAACTAAACGACCAAGTAAAGACTTACATTCAATAACAAAATTAGTTTGTTCTCTTAGTTTCTTATCAATTCTAGTAAATACTTGAGAACTTCCCAATATTTGTTTATGAAATTTCCTTTGTTGGGAAATATAATCTAAAAGGTTACCTGGTGCATCTTGCCAATTTGTACTTTCAAATGTTAAATGAATTTCATCGAATCCGAATATAACACCATCATTTATCCTTTTTTTATAAATAATACTATTATTATCATCTAAACACATAAAAACATGTTTTTGACCCCATCTCATTCGTTTATTATATTCTTCTTCTGTAATTTCATATATATTTATATTTTCTGTTTCCAACAAATCATGCCATGATGTAATATCTCCATCACGATATTTATAGTTAAAATTAGTTAAAACCTTAACATGTGGATATTTCCTTTGAACATTTAAAAGGTATTGAACGATAGAAAGTGTTTTTCCAGAACCACCTAAACCACAAAAACACCAAAATCCAAAACCACGAAATACACCTTTATCTCTTCTATGAAGATCTCTTATAATAAGTGGCAATGACTTGAAGAAATTTATTATAAGACCATGTAAAAAACCAAACGTAATAACGTCTAGAAATAAAAAAATACAAAATAAAATAAATACTATTATATTAACCATTGTTATTCCTTTCCGTCTGTACGACATAAAGTCGTACAGACATTAAAGAAAAATTAAATTTAAACTGACAAACCAATTTTACTGGCAATAATACTAAAACATCTAAATCCAACAGTAAAGCCAATACATAAAATAATACCAATTATACCTTCATATACTGGAAGATATAAATTAAATCCCATAACCGTACGTAAAATCTGTGGCAAAGCTTCAACAATATAAACAGGAGTTTCTAAAGTAGGAAACAGAGAAACAACAAAGAATAATATAGTATCAAATCCTTGTAGTAATAAATAAACTATCATTTACTATCTCCTCCTTTATCAAAAAAGCTTGTTTGACCATCTATTACTTGAGAATTTCCTTCAGTATGACCATAATTCAAAGCATATTTTATGATATATACAACAATTAAAGCATATACAATAAGTGTTAAAAAGCTACGAACTGTCATTCGATATGGTTCATAAGCTTTAACAACTTTATCGAATTGTATTTCAGGTGTAGAATATTTAATGACACCTAAATTAAAAGACCAACTATCAAATTTAATGTTTAAAAAATCCTCATTATAGACAACTTGTTTAGCCTTTTCAAGTTCATCAGAAAATAGACCAACAAATGGTATATGATTATTAAAAGTAGTACCTAAATCTCGATAATCTTCTTTAATATTATTCCATTGTTCATCAGTAGGAATAAATATATGATAAACAAAATCTAACAAAGCTGAAAAGAAATTTCCTATCCAAGAAAATATATCTCCAATAACTTTAAAGATATCACCTAAAGAACCACTTAAATTAGTCCATAAATCACTAAAAAATTGACCTATACTAGAACCTAAGTCAGAAAACCAATTTCCAACATCAGTAAACCAATTGCCCAGATTAGTTCCTAAATTATCAAAAAACTTACCTATTCCATCAAGAGTATCACTAAAGCCTTGTTTAAATCCTTCCCAGAAATTAGAGAAGAAATCATTTACACTTGTAACAAGTTCTTTGATTTTATCAGGTATAGAACTAATAGCGTTCCAAATATTATCAAGCACGCTGGAAGAACTAGATCCACTATCTTCGCTACCACCGGTTGTATTTCCTCCACTTGTGTTATTTCCATCAGTGGCTCCACCTGGGCTCGCGGAGCTCCCTGAAAAACCACTTTATCTGTGCCTTCAACTAAAATATCGCAATTAGAATACAATAAATCACGAGAAGGAGACAAACCACTACTAGAATACTTAATGTGACCATCACGAACAACTCCAGCAGAACAATTAGAATTTGGGTCAGTAGAAAAATCAAACTCTTTAGGTGTTTTACTTAAATCTAAAGCAACTTTTGAATTATAATAAGGATAGCAAAACAACCTTAAATATTTACCACCTTCGCCTACATTACTATTAACAAGATATTCACCGGATTCATCTGTATAAATTGGAAAATTAGATAAAAAAATAAATACTCCATAACAACCTGAACCATCATCCCACTTAGTAATATTCTTACCTAAAACCATATACTCATAATCAGAAACTTCTTCAGGAAGATTTTTAATAGTAACACTATGCCCTATTTCATCATCAGTAAAACTACAAGTGCTACTAACAGCGAAAGAGTTACAATTAAAAGCCAATACAAATAAAACCGAAAACATAAGTAACAAAAATATTTTATTCTTAAAAATTTTATTCATAAAAAAACCTCACATATAAAAAAATAACAGACTACGGACAAATCCGTAGCCCGCATACGAAATAATTTAAAATTATAAAAATGTATAAATTATTCTTTTAATTAAAGCAATACCTATAAAAGTACCCATTATACCAATACCTATTGGAACTAAAGTAGTTAAACCACTATTAATAGCATTAGTAACTGGAGCAACTGTATCACTTGTTATAGTAAATTTTGCAACACCATCCATTTGTAACTCCTTTCTAGAGAAAACTCTTTAATAATATTAATAATAAATTAACCATTCCACTTTATGGTTAAATTTAATAACTAAGAAAATTATCTAAAGATTTCCATAGAATATAACAAACTATTGCTGAAATAATAATCACTAAGATGAATACATCAGCAGTAGCAATAACGCCTGTATTATAAGCTATTTCATCTATTCTATTATCAGAAACTATTGTATTAGTTTCAGTAATAACATTATCATCCATACTATTCTCCTAAATCAATTGGAACAAGCTTAGCACTTGATGTATATAATTGAACATCACAAATTAATTTTATCCTTGAGTATGTTTGTAAATCTCTAAGTTTTTTAGCAAGTTCTTTATTAGTAATCGGGAATTTTAAACGTCTTTCAGATACTTCCCCATTAATATCTTCATCAAATTTTAAAACATAACTATCATCATAAGTAACTTTTTGTCCTTTTTCATTAGTGAACTCTCCACCTTCTCTTTTAGATAAACCTTTGAAGATAACATCCATTTCTAATAAATTCATAATTCTAACCTCACTTATACTAAAATAATGCCTCCCGAAATAGGCGTTCCAGGAGCTTTCGGGTAGCTCCTAGAAAATATGTATATCTTTTTTAAAGATATAACCAAAAACATATTATCATTAATAAAGATAAAAGTCAATATCTTTATTAATGATATTGTAAAATATATATGAGGTGATAAATATGTATAGATTAAAAATTAGAGATATACGAGAAGATAGAAATTATACGCAAGAAAACATAGCAGAATTGCTAAATATAAAACAAAATACTTATTCTCAAATAGAAACTGGCATAAATAATATACAAATAGACCAATTAATAAAATTAGCAGAATTCTATAATACTTCAACAGATTATTTATTAGGTCTAACTCAAACATCTAAACCATATCCAAGAATAAGATAAAAAATTATCAATAATTTTTATACTAATAAGTAAATAACATATATTAAGTATATAAATTGCTATATGTTACAAATATTATGAAAAGTAAAATAAAAACAATGTCGAAACAATAAAAATATAAAAAATATATGTAAATCTAAAAAAAGAAATACATATATTTTTTTCATATATAAAAATAGTTTACAAAACAACGAAAAAACATGAAAAATCAAAATACTAAAAAAGACAAAAAAATAAAACCTTTTAAAAGATTTTAACAATAACTGTAAAATTAACAACAAAAAGCGAAACTTTGATTTTGTGCAATGTTTTGTATTCCTTTTTTAACACTTTTCCATATCTACTTCTACCTCTCTTCTATTTTTTATTTATGTGTGCAGCAAAAAAGAGATATTGATTAAATTCAATACCTCGTAATTTTTTTATTATTTAATTTTTGTAATGTTTGCTAAAGTAATTTGATTTACTTATTGAATGTTTTATTATAGTGTTTTAATCCAATTTTCAATATCTTGTTCTTTTGTAACAAGTTTATCGCTATAACTTTCAAATACAATGTTCATACCTTCGCAAATTTCTGAATTCGGACATAAAGTTCTAATTTCTTTAAACGTCTTTCCAAGCCATCCAGCATTAGTTGCAAAAGGTTTTATTGTTTTTCCTGATAAATCATTTTGATTCAAAAATGTTCTTATTGCAGGAACAGGTCTGTACCACCATACAGGAGTTCCAAGTATAATTTCATCATATTTACTTAAATCAATGCCTATGTCTTGTATTTCTGGCAAACGATTACTTGCCTCACTATTTTGCTCATCATTTACAACAGTATCATAATCTTCTGAATATGGAATAACTGTTGTAATTTCTAAAATATCGCAATTCAATTTCTCTCTAATTTTGTTTGCTATCATTTTTGTATTACCTGTATAAGAAAAATATACTACTAATTTATTCATAAATTTCCTCCTAAATTTTCTTTTTTTCATAGTTTATCATATTCTTCATCTGTAACCTTTTCGCACCATTCATTACTTGTATTTTCTCCTGGTACTTCTATCGCTAAATGACTAAACCACTTATCTTTTTTAGCACCATGCCAATGTTTTACATTTGCAGGAATAGTTACAACATCTCCTACTTTTAGGCTTTGAGGTTCTTTTCCTTCTTCTTGATACCAACCTTCTCCTTCAACACATATCAAAATTTGTCCTCCATTTTTGCTTGCTTTATGAATATGCCAATTGTTTCTACATTTAGGTTCAAATGTAACATTTGCAATAAATATATTATCTGTTTTTGCTAGTGGTTTTAAGTATGAATTTCCAATAAAATATTGTGCAAAATTAACATTAGGTTCTCCCATTCCAAATATTCCACCATGATTTCCTTTTTGTTCGTCATCTGCATATACTTCTTTCGCCAAATCAAATACTGCCTATGCGTTTGGCCATCCTGCATAAAATGCTGCATGAGTAATTATTTCAGCCATTTCCTCTTTTGTTATTCCATTGTTTCTAGCATTAATTAAATGATATTTTAAAGAATTATCCACTAAGCCTTTACCCATAAATATACAAATCGTAATTAATGATCTATCTCTTAAAGATAATTTGTCTTCTCTTGACCATATTTCACCAAATAATATATCATCATTTATTTCAGCAAATTTTGGTGCAAAATCCCCTAATTTTTCCTTTCCAGCTGTTTGTTTTACCATATCTCATCATTCCTCTCTTTAATTTTAATATTTTTTATAATTTCATTTTACCTTTGTAAATTATTGTTTATATACTCAATTATAGATTCTATGTCCATATTTTCTTCTTTTAGTAATTCTTCTGGATTATATCTATCATAAAATTTCTTTTGCAATCCATAGTTTTTAACTTTGATATTTGTATCTCCAAAATATGACGCAATTTTTTGACCAAATCCACCGTCTAGTATTCCGTCTTCTAATGTTATTACTATATTATGATTGTCTTTTAATTTATTTAATAATTTTGTATCTAAGCCTGTAGCAAATCTTGGATTGATTAAAGTAGGCTTAAATCCTAATTTTTCTTTAATATTTTCTGCAACTTTTTTCCCTCTTTGGTAAAAATCTCCTAATGCAATTATTGCAACTTTTTCTCCTTCTTGTTCTAACTTATATTTATTAATTTCATTGTAATTTTTATCAGCTTTTCTATAATCAACTTCATTTCCTGGAAGTAATATCATTACAGGATGTTCTTTTTGTTCAATTGACCAATCTAACATATTTAGTAATTCGTCTTTTGAAGAAGGACATAGCATAATTAAATTTGGTATATTTGAAAATGCAGAAATACCAAAAATCCCCAAGTGTGTTACATCTGTTAAACCATCAAAATTTGCATAATTTAAAAGTATTGTAACTGGACTATTATTTATACAAACATCATGTGAAATTTGATCATAACATCTTTGCATAAATGTTACATTTGTTATAACTAATGGTTTTGCACCTTCTTTTGCCATACCTGCTGCCATTGCAACAGCTTGCTCTTCTGCAATTCCAACATCTACAAATTGTTTTCCAAGTTCATTTCTATCATTTTCATTTAATCCAAAACTTCCTGGCATATTAGGTGTTACAACTATAAATTCTTTATCTTCTTTAGCTTTATTTAAAATATATTTTCTTGTTATTCCTGTATAATTTTCTTCTGTACCAAAATCAATGGTTGGTAAGCCTGTTTCTTTATCAAATGGAACTGTCCAATGCCAATTTTCCTTATTTTCTTCTGCTAATTTATAGCCTTTTCCTTTTTGAGTATTAATATGAACAACTATTGGATGATCAATATCTTTTACTTTTTCAAATACTTTAATCATAGATTCAATGTCATTTCCGTTTTCTTCATATATATAGTCTAGTCCAATTGCTTTAAACATGTTATTTGTAGCTTTTCCTTTTGTTTCTCTTAGTTCTTTTAAATTTTTATAAATCCCTCCATGTGTTTCTGATATAGATTGTTGATTGTCATTTACTATAATTATTAGATTAGAATTTAATTCAGAGCCTGCAACATTTAATCCTTCCAATGCCTCTCCACCTGATAATGAACCATCTCCAATTAGTGCTATAATATTTTCTTTTTTTCCCAATAAATCTCTTGCTTTTGCTAAACCTGTTGCCAAAGAAATAGATGTTGAAGTATGACCTACATTAAAAAAATCATGTTTACTTTCTTCTGGATTTGTGTAACCTGAATCTTCTTTAAAATGTGTATCATCTATATATCCTGCTTTTCTTCCTGTCAACATTTTGTGTGGATAACTTTGATGAGATACATCAAATATAAATTTGTCTTCTGGTGAATTAAATACATAATGCATTGCTATTTCAGTTTCTACAATCCCAAAATTTGGACCAAAATGTCCACCTATTTTTGTTAGTCTATTAAATAGACCGTCTCTAATATCATTTGCTAATACTTTCAATTCTTCCATATTTAATTTTTTTACATCATCTGGACTATTGATGTCTTTTAATATTTCATACATATTTTTTACCTCCACGTATATCATTTTATAAGCCTTGTTTTTCTATATTGCCTTTGTTGCAATATAAATCACCACTTATTGACATTCTATATGATTTAATATATATTATATATACCACCTCGACCTTGGTTTAGGTCAAGTGTTTTTTTGAGATTTTTTAAATTTTTTGGAGGTAAATTTGTATGGAATTAACTATTGGCGAAGTATCTGAAAAGACAGGACTAAGTATATCAAAATTAAGGTATTATGATGAACATGGTCTTATTCCTAATTTAAAAAGATCTTCTTCTGGACTTAGAAAATTTAGTATAGAAAACTTAGAAGCAATAACTATTATTGAATGTCTAAAAACATCTGGTATGCAATTAAAAGAAATTAAAGAATTTATGAAATGGTGCTCTCAAGGAGAAAAAACAATAGATAAAAGATTAGAAATGTTTAATAAGCAAGAAACGAATATACTTAATCAAATTGAAACTTTAAAAGAAAGTTTAGATTTAATTCATTTCAAACAGTGGTATTATTCAACTGCTAAATACCACAATTCTGAAAAATTCGTTAAAAATATGAGTTTAGATGATATGCCAGAAGATATTCAAAAATTATATAAGAAGACTCATCTTTATGAAGAAAAAAATAATAGGCAGGATTAAATTTCTGCCTATCATTTATATAAATTGTAAGTTGTCGCTCTAATTATTTTTATACATAAAGCATTCTTTATCGTGAGAATAAATAATTCCTATTGCTTGTAAATAAGAATATATAATTGTACTTCC
>CAJMJN010000033.1 GCA_905213875.1 uncultured Clostridium sp. | reverse complement strand
ATATCTTCTATATTTATACTTCTTGCTTCTATTCCTTTACTTGCATTTCCATACAAATTACTACATGCATCATTTAATAATTTTACTGCATTATTATATCCTTGTGCTCCTTGTAAATATACTGTTCCACTTGTTGGTGCTTCTGGTACTAATGTTACTTTTCCACTTTTTATATCTAGTACTTTCCATTTACTTATTTTATAGTTATTATTACTACTATCTAGTGTTACATCATCTGTTCCTACTGTCTTATTTGTTGAACAATATTCTGCTTCCCATTTATATGTTCCACTTGGTGTATATGTTACTGTATCCCCTATTTCAAGACCCACTTTTATTCTTTGTTCTTCTGATATCACATTATTATTTTGGATATATATCTTATATTTTCCATTTTCATTAACCACAAAATTATAATCTTCTGATGTTGACCAATAATCTTGTCCTTCTTTTTGGTATTTTATCTGCCATTTATCTATATTTCCATTATAGCTAATATTTGAAATTGTTATTTTGTATTTTCCGCCTTCTATACATTCATAATTAACATCAAAAGTTGGTTTTCCTGTGTTTTCACTATATTCCACATTATATAAGCCATCTGGCAATTGTTCTAGTGTATAATATGTTTTTCCATTATATTCAAAACCATCATAACTTATAACACTTCTTTTGGCTACATTTACAAAGTATTCCTCTTCTTCTAATCCTTCAATGTTTAATGCTTTGATGGTTTCTTTATCATAATATTTATACCCTGTACTATCTGTTATTCCTGATGTACTTGTATTAAAAACTTTATTTTTTTGACTTAATGTTGATATTTCTTTTCCTATATTTGCTATTTCTGTTCCTGTATATTTTTTTCCATTTACTTCAATACTTTGATTTTCAGAATACTTTTCATATAATTCGTTTACTTGTGTTTGCATCATTTTTAATTGTGTTGTAAATTTCGTAAATTTTGATTGTTTTACTATGTTTACTCCACTATATGTTGCAATTGAAGTCAATATTAATAATATTACAATAGTTGTTACCAAACTTATTAATGTTATTCCTTTATCATCTATCCTTTTCATTTGTTTCCTCCGCTTCCCTTATTGTCCATATTATATCAGTATATAAAATAAAAAGCAATTGTAAAAATTAAATTTTACGACTGCTTTTTACTTACCTTTAAATTTTAATGTCTCTATTATGTTTTAACCATTTATATAATGTTACTGATATAATTATCATTACAAAAAGTGCAGATATTATAATTGTAGAAATTCCTGCTTTTGGAAGTCTGCTTGGTAAACCGCTGTTACTCTTATTAGCATTTTCATTATTTTCACTTTGATTTTCATTATTTTGTTCAGTATTATTTTTTGATATTTCTACTATATTAAATGTTTTAGTTGCCTTATTCGTATAGTTGCCTGTGCCTTCTATTTCTATAGTTGCTGTTCCCACATTTGTATTATTTATATATTTCAAACTATAATCTTTTCCTTCTTGTAGAACAATTCCATCACTTTCAATTGTTACTTGTGGTACAATTTCTTTTCCTGTATATGTTTGATTTGGTAAATCCAATATCATTGTATAATTTATGTCTTTTTTTACTATTTCAAAAGTTTTATTTACTTGTCCTTTATATTTTCCTATACCTTTTATTGTCGCTGTTGCTGTTCCTACATTTAGGTTATCTATATATTTAATCGTATAGTCTTTATTTTTTTCTAATATGTTTTCACCATCTTTTATTCTTAATTCCGGTGTTATTAATTTTCCTGTATATATTTTATTTTCTATATTATCTATTGGTAATGTAGCTATATCTTTTGCTGTATCTTCTGTTTCTTGCACTATGTTAAATTCTTTTTTAATACTTCCTGTATAATTTCCTTTTCCAGCTAATTTTATTGTTGCATTTCCTTTTTCTACATTATTTTCATATGCCACTGTATAATCTTTATTTTCTACTAACTTAGTAGATCCATCCATCACAGATACATTTGGTTCTATTGCGGTTCCAGTATACACTTGATCTGTTATATCTTGTACAGTAACATTTTTTATATCTTTAGCCACAATTTTGAAATTTTTAGTCACTGAAGAAGTATAATTTCCCACTCCTCTTATTATGATTTTTGCTTCTCCAACGTCGATATTATTTTCATATGACAATTCGTAGTCTACATTTTTCTTTAATTCAGCATCTCCATCTTTTATGGTTACATCAGGTGTTACTTTTATCCCTAAATATATTTGATCTTGAATATCTGAAATATTTAAATTAGAAATGTCTTTTTCTTCTTTATTTTTTATATTAAATGTCTTTATAACTTTTCCACTATAATTTCCTATTCCTATAATTGTAACTTTGGCTTCTCCAATTTCAACATTTTGGCTATATGATACTGTATAATCTTTATCTTGTGTTAATGTTGTATTTCCGTCTTTTACAACAACTTCTGGTCTAAGCTCTTGTCCTGTATAATTTTGTGTTTTCAATTCATTTATTGTAAGTTTTGCAATATCTTTTTTATCTTGTTCTACTGTTGATAAAGCATCTATAATTTTTGTACAAATTACTTCATGTCCTAATGTATTTGGGTGTGGATCAACATTTAAATTAGACATTGAAACATTTACATTTGTTAATCTTGGATTAGTTGTATTAAATGCCTCATATATTTTTGCTATTTTGTATTCTTGTTCAGAGTTACTTTGTTCTATTAAAATTTTATTTAATTTTTGTATATTTTCATCAACAAATCCTCCTAAATCGTAACTTCCTAATGCAATTTCATAATATGGATTATAAAACTCTGTTGCCACAATCTGAACATTCGGATTTATACTTTTTATATATTGAACTGACTTTTTCCAATTTGTATTATAACTTTCAACTGCTTTATCTATTTCAACTTTCATTTCTTCTGATGTAAATTTATCATATATTGTTGATAATAATTCCATTTTCTTTAGTATTCCTGCTGATAAAAATAAATTTTGTACTTTTGTAACAAAATTAGCATCATCTTCTGGAATTCCTGTAACCTCTGAGACTGTTTTCGTAACAAGTCCTAATAATTCGTTAGACCCTATTGATATTGTTATTAAATCTGCTTTTTTTATTGTGTTTGTATAATTTTCTTCTTGAATTTTATTATAAAATTCCGCACAAGTCATGCCCGATATGGCTAAGTTTCTAAAATTATTATCCCCTATATTATATTTTTTTCTTAATCTTTGGGAATAACTTTCTTCATCTCTATTTGTTAGACCATATCCATATGCAATACTATCTCCTAAAGCTAAATAATTAGTATAATTAGTTTTTGCCATTGAAACTAAAGGGCATACATATGCTAACACCATTACAGAAATCATTAGCACAATTATAATTTTATATATTGTCTTTTTCATTTTACTCTTATCCTCCAACAACATTATATAAAACTATCTTTTATGGTGCAATATTTTTTATTTTACATTTTTGTTACATTTTAGTTACGCTAGCATATTTATAGTATAACAATCATATATACTAATATTTTTGTTCGTATTTTCATTACATGGCTGGGGTACTGTGATTCGAACACAGGAATGATGGAGTCAGAGTCCACTGCCTTACCACTTGGCGATACCCCAATATTCATGTACGTATAATATCATATATTTCTATAAAATACCATACTTACAATCAAAATAGATACAAAAATTAAAACAAATGAAAGTCCCACTTTTATTTATTATGTTTTTTCATTTGTTTTAATTGGATTTTAAATCTCTTTTAAAATTTTTTCGTATGTTTTATAATCTGGTTCATATTCAGCTATTAATTTATAAAACCCTTTTGAATGTGTTTTGAATTTTAAATGGCAATATTGGTGTAGTACTACATAATCAATCAAATCTCTTGTATATTTAACTACATCAGGGTCTATCATTATTTTACTATTTTCACATTTTCCCATTACTCTCATTTTTACAATTTCATATTCTTCTGGTGCAAATCCTAACATTACTCTAGTCTTTTCCATTGCTCTTTCTATTTCTGTATTTGCAACTTGTTCGTATAATTTTTCAATTGCTAGATCTAACACTTCACTGTTTGCCATTTTTTTATATTTGTTTGGTAATGATATATTAATTACTTTTTCTGCTACATCTACTTGAATAAATTTAACATTTTTATATGTCATTTTTACTTTATAATCTATTCCTAATATTGGTACTGGATGTCTTTCAAGTCCACTATTTACTTGTGTTTTTAGTTTTAGAATTGTTTTTGTTGTATTCATAATATATCACTCCTAATCAAAATATTGTTTTACGAATTGCTGTTCGCTTTTGTTAAATACATTTTACCTTTGATTTTATATTTTGTCAATACCTTTTTCGAAAAAATATAAAATTTTTGTTCGCTAAAATTATTGACTTGTTATGTATAATTATTTATAATAAAAAATTCCATATATATTATTTTATAAAATGTCGCGTAAGTATTCAAACAAGCTGTGCGATTGTGATTGGAGCAGTCGACATGTTAGCACTTGCAAAAAAAGACTTTACTTATACTATGTATAAAATAAAGTCTTTTACTTATTAAATATTTTTAATTATTCAGCTTTTGTTTCTTCTGTTTTTGTTTCAACAGTTGCTTCAGCTGGTGTTTCTGCTTTAGCTTCTTCAGCTACTGGTGCAGTTTCTACTGCTGGTTCTTCTACTAAATCTTCTTTAATTGTAATTTCTCTGTTTTCAATTCTAGCTCCAACTTGTTCTTTAGTTTTAGCAGCTTTACCAACTCTATCTCTTAAGTAGAATAATCTAGCACGTCTAGCTTTACCAACTCTTACTAATTCTACTTTTTCTACTAATGGTGAATGTACTAAAAATGTTTTTTCAACACCTACACCATAAGATATTTTTCTAACTGTGAAAGATTTGTTTACTCCTCCACCTTGTACTTTAATTATAATTCCTTCAAATACTTGGATTCTTTCTTTGTTTCCTTCTTTGATTCTTACATGTACTCTTACTGTATTACCAACTTTTAATTCTGGTATTTTATTTTTTAATTGTTCGTGTTCAATAGATTTTATGATATCCATTTAAACTTCCTCCTTTTCTTTATATTGATTATAGCGGTACTTTTTCAAGTACGTCTAACCTATTAATTTCCTAATTATCTATAATTAGTATTTGATTTTGTAATAAATCAGGTCTTTTCTTTTTAGTTATTTCTAAAGATTTTTCTTTTCTCCATTTATCAATTTCTTGGTGATTTCCTGAAAGTAATATTTCTGGCACTTTTTCTCCTTCAAATATCTCTGGTCTTGTATATTGTGGATATTCTAGAAGTCCATCTGAAAAACTTTCTTCTTTTATAGAATCAGCTTTTAAAACTCCTTCTACATATCTACTTACACTATCAATTAGTACCATTGCTGGAATTTCTCCACCTGTTAGTACATAATCCCCTATTGATATTTCTTCATCTACGATTTTATCAAGCACTCTTTGATCTATTCCTTCATAATGACCACAAAGTATAATAAGATGATCCTCTTTAGCCAATTGTTCAACTTTTATCTGATTTAAAGTTTTTCCTTGTGGTGACATATATATTACTTTTGCATTATCAGTTTTTACTGAGTTATATGCACTATATACGACATCTGGCATCATTACCATACCAGCTCCACCACCATAAGGAGTGTCATCTACTTTCTTATGTTTATTAGTAGAAAAATCTCTAATATTAACTAGATTAATATTTATTTGTTCTTTTTCTACTGCTCTTCCAATTATGCTTTCATTTAAACAATTAAACATTTCTGGAAAAAGTGTTAAAACATCAAATTTCATTTTTTACTCCTTCTTATTTTTAAACTAGCCCAGGTATTAAGTGAACTATAACTTTTTTATTATCCATATCAATGTTTTTTATAACATCTTCTATGGCTGGTAAAAGAATTTGTTTTCCTAATTCATTTTTTACAACATATATATCGTTACTACCAGTATTATAAATATCCTCTAATTTTCCTAGGTATTCGTTATCATCTGTAAATACATCTAACCCTATCATATCTACTATGTAATATCTACCTGCTTCTAGAGGTTCTTCTGTTTCTCTATCTACTATTAAATAGCTATTTCGTAGTAAATCTGCTTGTTCTGGATTTTCTATACCTTCAAATTTTATTAATACCATATTTTTGTGATATTTTACTTCTTGAATTTTATATTCAGTTTGTCCTGATTTGTTTTTGATATATATTTTTTCTAAATTGCTAAATCTTTCTATATTATCTGTAAATGGTTTTACTTTAACCATTCCTTTAATACCAAAAGTGTTTACAATTTGTCCAATTTCAAGATATTTTGTCATATTAATATACTCCAATTATCCTATAAATTCAATTTGCACTTTTTTGTGCTCTCTTGTAGCTACAGATTTCATTATAGTACGAATTGATTTTGCAAGTTTTCCTTGTCTACCAATTACTCTTCCCATGTCTTCTTTAGCTACTTTAACTTCAAATGTTGTAGAATTTTCGTTGTCTACTCTTTTTATTTCAACAGCTTCTTTATTTTCTACTAAATTTAAAATCATTGTTTCTAAAAACTTTTCCATGACTTTCTTCCTTTCAATTATGCTTTTTCAATTAAAGCCTTAACTGTAGGAGTAGGTTTAGCACCATTTTTGATCCATTGTTCAACTTTTGCTTTATCTAAGTTTATTGTTCCTGGTTCTGTCATTGGATCATATGTTCCTATTTTTTCGATTATTTTACCATCTCTTGGACTTCTAGAGTCTGCTACAACAATATGATAAAATGGAGCTTTTTTCTTTCCTTGTCTTTGTAATCTAATTTTTACCATTTAAATTCACCTCCGAAAATATTTTATATATATAATTTTTTTGCTATATGTTTATATAACAAACAAAGTTAATAACTAATTAAAATTTAAAGTTTTTTAATGTGTTTTCATCTATGCCTTTCATCATTTTCTTAAGTCCACCCTTGTTGCTTTTCATTTGTTTCATCATTTTTTGTGTCATTTCAAATGATTTTATAAATTTGTTTATTTCTTGTACTGATGTTCCACTTCCTCGTGCTATACGTTGTCTTCTGCTTCCATTTAAAATTCTTACATCTCTTTTTTCTGCAGTTGTCATTGAACATATTATTGCTTCGATTTTTACAAATTCTTTATCATCTATTTTGACATCTTTTAATTGATTCATTCCTGGAATCATTTTTAATAAAGATGAAAATGAACCCATTTTTTTGATTTGTCTTATTTGCGCTAAGTAATCGTCTAAGTCAAATTCTTTTTTTCTTAATTGTTTTTCTAGTTTTTCAGCCTCTTCTGCATCAAATGCTTCTTCTGCTTTTTCTATTACAGATAAAATGTCTCCCATTCCTAATATTCTGCTTGCCATTCTATCTGGATGAAAAACTTCTATATCACTTAACTTTTCACCTGTTGCTGCAAATTTTATTGGTTTTCCTGTTATTTTCTTTACTGATAAAGCACTACCACCACGTGTATCACCATCTAATTTTGTTAATACTACTCCGTCTATTCCTAAAGCTTCATTAAATTTTTCTGCTACATTTACTGCGTCTTGACCTGTCATAGCATCTACTACAAGTAATATTTCATGTGGCTTCACACCCGCTTTTACATTTTTTAATTCATCCATTAAGGCTTCATCTATATGTAAACGTCCTGCTGTATCTAATATAACTACATCATTCATTTTTGACATTGCAACTGACATAGCTTGTTTTGCAATATGTACTACATCTTTAGAATTTTCATTACTATATACTGGTATATTTAGTTGTTTACCAACTACTTGTAATTGTTGTATAGCTGCTGGTCTATAAATGTCACAAGCAACTAATAGTGGTTTTTTCCCTTGTTTTCTAAATAGATTTGCAAGTTTTCCCGCTGTTGTTGTTTTACCAGAACCTTGTAATCCAACTAACATTATTACTGTTGGCGGATTTGGACTAAAGTTTACTCTACTTTCTGTTCCCCCAAGTAGTTCTACTAATTCATCTTTTACTATTTTAATTACTTGTTGTCCTGGTGTTAATGATTTTAATACATCTTGACCAAGGGCTTTTTCTCTAATTGTCTCTGTAAATTCTTTTACTATTTTGTAGTTTACATCTGCTTCTAAAAGTGCAAGTTTAACCTCTCTTAACATTTCTTTTAAATCTGATTCTGTTATTCTTGCTTTTCCTCTAATTTTTCTTGTTATTTCTTGTAATCTAGAAGATAATCCTTCAAAAGCCATAATTTTTCTCCTTTACACTAAACAATTTAATTCTTTTTTTACATTTTCTAAAATACTTGCTACTTCATTATCTGTATAATCTTTTTGTATTTTTGTTAGTTCTAATAAAATTTCTTCTATTTTCTTCTCCTGATTTAACATCCTTTTCATAAATAATAGCTTTTCTTCGTATTCGAAAAGTTTCTTTTCCCCCTTTTTAAGCATATCCCTAACAGCTTGTCTCGTAATGCCATGATTTTCTGCAATTTCTGATAAAGATAAATCATTGTTGTAGTAATCATCTATGAATTCTAATTGTTTTTCACTCAATAATTTTCCATATAATTGGCATAATATACTGATCTTAACATTTTTCTCCATATGATTACCTCTTTTCTTTTTTGTAATGCTAATATACTTTACACCTTTTTTATCTATTTGTCAAGTGTTTTGAGCTTTTTTATTAAAACAAATTTACAATATTGATATATATTTGGCATTGTATTATCTCATTTATCCATTTTTAGCCTCTATAATTAAGTTTATTCCATCTTTTATTCCTTGTTTATAATATTCTTTATTTAGTTTTGACATATATTTGCTTTGTATCTCTTCATATTCACAATAATACTTAAAAGATTGATTATTGCTTTCTTTTAGTACTTTTTCTAATTTTCTTCCAACAAAATTTTCCTCTTCTTTTATTTTCTTAATTTCTTTACTTTCTGATAATTTTTTGTAAATTTGGTTTAACCTTTCTATTACCAATTCATCGATTTCTTCATTTTTTAACATAAAAAACTCCTTCCTTACCACTTGTTACAGGTTCACCCTGTAAGAAATGAATAAATTTTATTATACAATGCATAATATATATCAATATAGGAGTTTATTATGAAGGTAAAAACATTAAATGGAAATCTTAATATTATTGGTAAAAATTTAAGAAAATATCGTAGATTAAAAGAATTGTCTCAACCAGCTATATGTAGAGAACTTGATTTATTAGGTGTTACAATGTATATTTCAGATATATATGAAATAGAACATGGTAAGAAAACAGTTAAAGATTTTGAAGTTATTGCTTTTTGTAAAGTTCTTGACATATCTTTAGAACAATTATATGAAAATTATGAAGATTTTTTTGAATAATTAAAAATATAGCATTTTTAATTATTTTTTGCTTTTATCGACATAATAATCTTGCCACTATTATATGCTTTTAATGTAAAATAATCTAAAATAACGTTTAAAGGAGTTCATCATGTTAAATAATAAATATAATATTATATCTGAAAATTTTAAAAAATTTCGTAAAGAAAAAAAATTTTCTCAACGTGAACTTTGCGAAAAACTAGATTTACTTGGAGTAAACTTATATAAAGCTGATATATACTCTATTGAACATAACAAACGAGCTGTTAAAGACTTTGAACTTTTAGCATTTTCTATTGTTTTTAATAAACCTATTACTGATTTTTTTAATGGTTTTAAAGATTTTGATTAATAGCACCTATTTATCTGCAAGTGCTATTATTTTTATTGTTTCTATCATACCTATTTTGTATGCTGCTTTTAAATCCAAATTACACTTTTCATAAATTGCATTTTCTAAATCTTCCAATTTTTCTGTTACTCCTATTTCTTTCTTCATTTTTCTTATTTCTTTTTCTAACATTATATATGTTGGTGTATTGCAGTACATTTGACTATATTTTTCAATCTTCTCATCTAATGTTTTATCTATTTGCTCAAGTTCAAATAAATTATCCTTTTCTGCTATATACTCAATTTCTTTTTTTAATCTTTTTTGCACCACTTCTATTTTGTCTTTAATTTCTTTTACTTTCTTCTTTTTTTCTATATCTTGCAGTATTTCTATAAATTGCTCTAATAAACATATTTCTATATCTTTTATAATCTCATTTTCCATTTTATACCTCCTAAATTATTATATCATTTTGCAAAAATATTGACAATGTTTTCTTGCCTTTTTGTTTACAATATAATATAATTACAACTATAATATAAGAAAAAAATATTTGATTTATTCAAATTTAGAGGTGATTATTGTGAGCAAATTAGCAAACTTATACAAAATACTAAAAAATAAAGATTCTTCTACTTTATATTTATTAAAAAGTGGCATCTTTTATATTGCTTTAGATGAAGATGCTCTTACTTTGTCTGATTTATTTAATTTTAAATTAACAGACCTTAATAAAAATATTATTAAATGTGGTTTTCCTGCTAGTCGAATATCGTATTATAGTAATTTGCTATCATTAAAAAATATTAATTTTCAAATTATAGAGTCTATTGATGAAGATAATTTTTATTTATCTCAATATAGTAATAATTCTAGTTCAATTAATAATTCTTCTTTTGCAAATCTTCCTATTGTAGAAGAACTTCTTAACATTAATTTTGATGAAATTACTTTTAAAGAATCTTTTTTTATTTTACAAAAATTGCAAAATGATCTTAAAAATTTAATTTAGAAAGGTTTTTTATTATGAAACGAAAAGGAAATTTGTACCCAGCAATATATGATTTTGATAATATTGTAAGTGCTTATAAAGAAGTTTGTAGAAATACTAAAAATAAAAGAAAAGTGGAATTTTTTAAACAATACAAATGTATTTATATATATAGAATTTACAACATTTTAAAAAACGAAAAGTATGTTGTTGGACCTTATAATATATTTACAATTTACGAACCTAAAGAACGTAGAATTGTAAGCCAAGGAATGGTTGATAAAGTAATTAATCATTTAATTGCTCGTCAAATTTTATATCCTGCAATCTTACCAGTACTTTTAGATTTTAATGTTGCAAGTAGAAAAGATATGGGCATGAGAAAAGGATTAGAATTATATCAAAAATATCGCCATTATTTTTCAAACAAACATAAACACTATTATATTTTAAAATGTGATATAAGTAAATTTTTTGCCAGTATTGATCATGAAATTCTAAAGATAAAACTCCAAAAAAGAATAAAAGATAAAAAAGCACTACAAATAGTTTATAATGTTATTGATAGTGACTCTGAGGGTCTAAGTATTGGTAATATGACAAGCCAAGTTTTAGCAATTTTCTATTTAAATGATATGGATCATTTTATAAAAGAACATCTACATATTAAAGGTGTAATAAGATATCAAGATGATTTTCTTCTTTTTCACGAATCAAAAGATTATTTGAAATATTGCCTGGAAGAATTAAAAAAATTTTTAGCAAAAGAAAAATTAACATTAAACTCCAAAACTAGAATTTATAAAGATACTGACAATTTTATTTTCATTGGAAGAAACAAATATGGTAATTATGCAAAATATAGAACTGTAAAAAGAAGATTAAAAAAACGAGAATTTTTATATAAAAATGGTTTTATAAAACTAAATAGCTTAGTTTCCTCACGATTATGCTATAAAAATTTATGTGGAAATAAATTATATTTAAAATAAAAAAGAGTAGTATTTGAAGTGAACCCAAATTATTAGACAAAAAAGTTTAATAAGGAGGGTTCATTTTATGTCTAAATATTCAAATGAATT
>CAJMJN010000032.1 GCA_905213875.1 uncultured Clostridium sp. | reverse complement strand
TTTTTTACTAAAAACTTTTAAAAATCTTTTTTGAATTTCTGTAGTACTAATTTCTTTCGAAATCGTACCGCTTAGGTCTATTCTCTAAAGGATTTTATTGTTTACTTTTCAATGTACTTTTTCGTTCCAGTATTTGCGGAACGATTTGTATTATACTATACCCTTTTGTGTTTGTCAACACTTTTTCGACATTTTTCGAAAAAATTTTTTAACTCATTTTTGAGCAAAATAAAAAACTAGTAATGATGTTTTTGGCTATGATTAAAATTGTTATTTTATTACTAATTCTTCTGTTACTTTTTTCGTTTTTTGTCTGTCGCTAGGTACTTTTTTATATTACCATTTTTAAAGTAGTTTGTCAATATATTTTTCGAATTTTTTATATTTATTTTTACTTTAAAAATTGCTTTTCCTTAGTGCACGATTATAATAACATCTTTCTTGATAAATGTCAACACTTTTTTCATCTTTTTTTATCTTTTTTTGTAAATTGAATTGTAAAAGTTAAATCAAATTTGTAAAACTAAAATAGATTGCAAGATTAAAATAGAAAAATCAAGCATTCTTACTAAAACAAGTCCAAAAATTAATTTGTTTTTTATAACTTTATATTTCTACTAATATTAAGTCCTCTCCTATACATTTTATCTTTTGCCATGGTATTACAATATCATTGTTTCCTGCAAATATATTAATAATTTTACTACTTCCAGGAACAATAATATGTGTTATTGTTCCTGTTTCTAAATCTGCACATACATCTTGAACATATCCTAGTCTTTTTCCATCTGTAATATTTACAACTTCTTTATGTTTAAAATCTAACCCTTTATCTCCCATTCTTTTCATTCCTTTTTTTATACTTATATAAGTATATGTTTCAAAATGAAATTTTTATTCCTTATTTATAAAATCTTTTTATATGTTCAATCGCACTTTTTTCTAATCTTGATACTTGAGCTTGCGAAATTCCAATTTCTTCTGCTACTTCCATTTGTGTTCTACCATCAAAGAATCTTTTACTTACTATTATTTGTTCTTTTTCATTTAATTTATTTAAAGCTGATTCTATTGTCATTTTTTCAGTCCATGTTTCATCTGTGTTTTTTATATCTTTTATTTGATCTATTACATATATATTTTCAGTTCCATCATTATAAATTGGTTCTTGTAATGAAATTGGGTCTTGAATTGCATCCATACAAAAACCTATTTCTTCTTTTTTAATTCCAAGTTCTTTTGCTATTTCATCAATTTTAGGTTCTCTTCCATTTTCTTTTGTGTATCTTTCTCTATATTGAATTACCTTATAAGCTAAATCTCTGATAGATCTGCTTACTCGTATGCTATTATTATCTCTTAAATATCTTTTTACTTCTCCTATTATCATCGGCACTGCATACGTACTAAATTGTACATTTTGGCTCAAATCAAAATTATCTATTGCTTTTATTAATCCTACACATCCCACTTGAAATAAATCATCTGCATTTTCTCCTCTGCCATAAAATCTTTGTATTACGCTTAAAACTAATCTTAAATTTCCATTTATAAACGTTTGTCTTGCTTCTTCATCTCCTGCTTTTATCTTTATAAATAATTCTTCTTTTTCTTTTTTGCTTAATAATGGTAATTTGGATGTATTAACTCCACATATTTCTACTTTGTTATTAAACAAAATTATAACCTCCTTCAGGAAATATTTATTATAATTATTTCCTAAACAGGTTATTTTATTCAATTTATTTATCTGTTTTATTGCTTCAATTATATTTATCCTACTCTCATTGTATTACTTCACCCTATTTTGCTTGAAATTTCATTTTTCATCTTTTTTATAATCTTTTTTTCTAATCTTGATATATAACTTTGCGATATTCCGCAATTCGTCGGCAACTTCTTTTTGTGTTTTTTCTTTCCCTGTCTTAAAACCAAATCTCATTTCCATTATATTCTTTTCCCTATCTTTTAATTTTGATATAGAATTTCTAAGCAACTTTTTATCTACTTCATCTTCTAAATTTCTTGAAGTTATATCTGGTTCAGTTCCTAATATATCTGATAATAATAATTCATTTCCATCTCTATCTTTGTTTAAAGGCTCATCTATTGATACTTCTCCTTTAATTTTGTTGCTTTTTCGTAAAAACATTAATATTTCATTTTCTATGCATCTTGAAGCATATGTTGCAAGTTTTATTTTCTTTTCTGAATTAAATGTATTTACGCCTTTCATCAGACCTATTGTTCCTATTGATATTAAGTCTTCTATTCCTATTCCTGTGTTTTCAAATTTTTTAGCAATATATACTACTAATCTCAAATTTCTTTCTACTAATATTTGTCTTGCTTCTGGACTATTTTGTTGGGATAATTCTTTTATTAATTGTTCTTCCTCTTCTGGCGGTAGAGGCGGTGGTAATGTTTGACTTCCTGCTATGTAAAATATCGGTAGATATTCTATTTCGTCTTCTTCATTTATATATTTGGCACAAATTGTACCTATCTTATTTTTTATGATACTTAATATATCCATAAAATATCATCTCCTTATGCGTATATTTTAAATAAATTCCATTCCCATAAGTGCTTGATATTCTCCATTTTTTGTTAATGATTGTTGATATATTCCTACTATTATATTTTCTTTTGTTATTTCTTCACTTTCTTTTATTATCTTTATTTGTTGAACTTTTATTCCTAATAACATACCATATTGTTTTCCTAATGAACTAAATGGAATCAATTTCAATTTTGAAATATATTGTGATTGTATTTGCTGTGGTATTTTTTCTAAATCACCTCCTATTATTTGATTAATATTATTTAATATTTCTTTTGGTATACATTCATATAATAATATTTTTTCTACTACTACAACTGGTGTGTTTGTAATTGGTTCTTTTAGCATGTTTCCTGTATCTATTAATGCTTTAGTATTTATCTTTTTATTATTTAACATTATTTCTATGTCACAAATCATATCTTTTGTTGTGAATTTTTTTCTTATAATTTTTACAGCTATTATTATTATTGCAAAAGCTACTATTGCTCCTAATATAATTGTTTTTAATGGATATGTTCCTAAAAATAGTCCATTTTTCATAATTATATCTTGTGGTTTTATAATATATATTAATGAAAATGCCACACCACCAAAGACAAATGATACCAAGTAGAACATTACTAATGTTTTCCACAGTTTTTTAACTGTTTGTGGATTATATGCAATATATACAATTATTACTGACAACAATATCTTTAGTACAATATTTGAATATATTTCTAAAATTTTCATATATGCTACAACACTATAAATTGCTCCTAATAGACTTGCCATTATTAATCTTAGATGCCTTATTTTGTTTTTAGAAACTATTCCTGTTGCACATAATATAATGTAATTCATTATTAAATTTTCTATTATAACTATATCAATATAAATTGTCATGTTATCACCTGCCTAATTATTGTACTACCTATGTTGCAAAAAACTTGTCTTTTCTTATTGGCGAAAAAAAGAAATAATCGATTGTTTTCGATTATTTCTTTTCTTTTTCTAAATATCTATATTTTTTTAGTTTTTATTTCTATTTTTTCTTAAGAAAGATGGTATGTCTAAGTCATTTTGTGATGAACTGCTTTCTGAACTTGAAGGAATTGAGTTTATTTTTTGTTCCCACTTTTTAGCTCCAAGTGTTTCTCCTATACCTGGCATTGGTACATCTTTATCTTCAAATCCTGTTGCTATAACTGTTATTTGTATTTCATCTCCCATAGATTCATCTGTTACTGTACCAAATATGATATTAGCTTCTGGATCTACACTGCGTTGAACTAATTCAGCAGCTGTATTTACTTCATGTAATCCTAAATTATCTCCACCTGTAATGTTAATAATAACACCTTTTGCTCCTTCAATTGATGTTTCTAGTAATGGACTTTGTATAGCTTCTTTAGCTGCATCTTCTGCTCTGTTTTCTCCTGATGCTCTACCAACACCCATATGTGCCATACCTTGATTTAACATTACTGTTTTAACATCAGCAAAGTCTAAGTTTACAAGACCTGGTATAGCAATTAAGTCAGATATACCTTGTACACCTTGTCTTAAAACATCATCAGCCATTTTGAAAGCATCTATTATTGATGTTTTTCTGTCTACTATTTGTAATAATTTATCATTTGGTATTACTACTAATGTATCTACTTTTCCTTTTAAGCTTTCAATTCCACGTTCTGCTTGTGATAATCTTTTTTTACCTTCAAATGTAAATGGTTTTGTAACAACACCTATTGTTAATATTCCCATTTCTTTTGCAGCTGCTGCTACAACTGGTGCAGCACCTGTTCCTGTTCCTCCACCCATTCCGGCTGTTACGAACACCATGTCTGCTCCTCTTAATGCTTCTGCTACTTCTGATTTTGTTTCTTCAGCTGCTTGAGCTCCGATATCAGGGTTTGCTCCTGCACCTAATCCACGTGTTATTTTTTCTCCTATTTGGATTTTTGTTTTTGCTTTAGAAATTTGTAAAGCTTGTTTATCTGTATTTACAGCTATGAAATCTACACCTTTAATTTCCGCTTCTATCATTCTGTTTACTGCGTTATTTCCAGCTCCCCCTACTCCTATAACTTTTATTGTAGCTGTTCCATCTACTAATGCCATATTGTTATTATCATCATTATTGTAATCCATCATTTGGCTTATCCTCCCTTTCTTAATACTAAACGTTTAATTATTCCCCTATTACTATGGTTTATTATCTAATTTTTAAAATTAATATCTATTTTTATGAATAAAAAAATTCTTTTATTTTTTCAAATATTGTTTTTAGAATATTTTCATCATTTTGCGTATCTATATTACTTGCTACTGTTTTTGCAAATGGTCTTGCTGCAATATATCTAACCAATGCATAACTTGTTCTATATGCTGGTTTTACTGTACTAATTGCTCTACCTGTTGATATTTTTACAGGTATATTTAAATTTATTTTTCCAGCAACATCACTTTTATTGATATTTACTATTCCTTGTCCTGTTAATATAACATTATTTATTTTTTGTTTTAATCCATGGTTTGTTATATCTTTATTTATAATAGAAAACATCTCTTCAATTCTTGCTTCTATTATTTCTATTAATTCAGAACTTTTTATTATTTTATTTTTATTATTATCTTTTCTGGTATTTAAAATAATATCATTGTCATTATCTATAAAAGATTTTAATGCTAGTCCATATTGTCTTTTTAGTTTATCTGCTTCTTCTTCTGATATATTTAATACTAATGCTATATCATTTGTTATTGTATCTCCACCTAGTGGAATAGAATTTGTATATAAAAATGTTGATCCTTCGAATACCCCTATATCTGTATTTCCAGCTCCTATATCTAGTAACATTATATTATCATGTAATTCGTTTGTGTCTAATACTAAATTTCTTTCAGCTAATGTTGTTGGCACTATTCCATCTATTTCTAAACCTGCTTTTTTAAAAATATTACTTAGTTGTCTAACATAATCTCTATCTGCTAATATTACTTGTGCACTAATTGTAAAATTAGAACTTAAATTTCCTACTGGGTCTGTTACTACAGTTCCATTTTCTAATGTTATTTTATCAGGTACGATATCTATTAAGTTTTGTCCTTCTGGCACTTCTATGTCTTTTACTTGCATTATAGCATTTTGTACATCTCTTACTGATATTCCAGCATATTTGTCTTTTACTTCTTTAGTTATGCTATTTTGTACTATTGTTACATATTTGCCAGGAATTGTTACATAGGCAGAGTTTATTTTTAAATTTGTTTCTTCTTCAGCATCTTTGATTGTTTTTGCAAGGCTTAATATTACTTCATCTTCGTTTATTATTTTACCTTTCTTTAGTCCGTTACATTTATATGAGGTGTTGCATATAATTTCTACTTGACTGAAGTTGTTTACTTCTCCAACAACAGTGCATACCTTACTTGTTCCTATGTCGACACCCACTATGATATCTCCTATTGCCAAGTTAATTCCTCCAATTTTTTTGTTTAAATTTCTCAAGTGTATATATATTACATTTTTAGACAAATGTCAATAGAAACTGTTATATTTTTGTAATGTTTTTGTAATGCTTTTGTAATAAATTTTATATCGTTTTTTATTGCATTTCTTCTTTTTCTTCTGCCTCAACAGTTTTACCATTTTTGTGTTTATTTTCAAATGCTTTTGACCATTTATCTACATAGTATCTTCTTATTATAGCTAAATTTACAAACATTCTTCCAACAAAAACTACTATAGCAGCTAAATATATATCTACATTTAATTTTTGTCCTAAAATTGTTAATAAAATTGCTAAGATTGCATTTCCAAAAAATCCTGTTATAAATATTTTTAAATCAAATTTTTTGTTTATTACAGAAGTTATCCCTCCAAATACTGAATCTAGGGCTGCTACTACTGCTATTGCTAGATAACTTGAATATGTATATGAAATCATTGGAGCATTCATTCCAATTAAAGCTCCTGCTATACAGCCTATTAATATTGCTATAAATACCATTTTGCCTTCCTCCTATTCTATATATTTTGTTTTTATTTCTCCATTGTATTTTAATATTTTTACATTATTAGGTTTATCTATTGTGATATCTTGTCCAGTTTTTTTCATTGTGTCTACTACTCCACCATTTCCTATTAAAGAGCTTTCCATATATGTTGGATCACCTATTGCTTTTATCGTATATGGTGATAATATTCTTTGACCATTTATTTTTATGAAACTTGAGTAATCTGAATTTATATCTACTATATCACTCATATTTATTATTCTTTGATCATTTATTGATATTGCTTCTGCTCCTGATAATTTTAAAGCATTAACAATTATTAGTAAATTTGAAGCTGATATTTTATTTGCTTCTTCTTGATCTGAATCTTTTATTGTTATTACAATTCCTTTTCCTTCAACATCTGTTTTTCCTAGGCTCATATTTACTTGTTCTAGTTCATCATCCATTACTTTACTTGTTTCATCATTTGATTCTTTTGTTTCTTGATATTCTTCTATTTTTGAAACAGTATCTTCATATTGTTTTTCCGCTTCTTCATATTTTGTTTTCCAATTTGCTAATTCTGTTTGTAATTCTGTTTCTCTCATATTTTCTATTGAAGTAATATCTGTTTCATTTACTATTTTAAATTGCATTGTCATTACTAAAGTTAAAGCAAAACATGCAAGCACAATAGTAATTATCATAGCTATTTTCCCTTTTTTAAGGTTCTTTATTTGGTCAAACAACTTTAATTCAGGTTTATTTTTCATTTTATTGCTCTCCTTTCTCAAAGTATATACTTCGAAAGTTTATATAAATTATTTTATTGTTTTAGCATATTTATATGTAATTGTTCCTGTATATTTAGGAATTGTTATCTTATTAGATTTTTTTAATTCCACACCAATGCTATATTCTTTTAGCTTTGCTAAATATCCTCCAGGTCTATTTAATGCAGCTAATTGTTCTGGCAGTCCAATTGCTTTTATTATAAATGGCGCACCTACTTTTTCTCCATTTATATCTATAATATTTCCTCCGCATACAATTCCACTATTTGGCGTTAATCTTTGATCATTTATTGATATTGCTTCTGCTCCAGCATTTTTTAATTCATTTATTACACTTAATACATCTAAATCATGAACAATTAAATCACTTGGATTTAAACTACTACTAATATCTTTTTTACTATCTGTTAATGTTACAATTACACCTGCACCAGTTACTTCTGTTAACCCTGTTATCTTATTACCTTCTGTTATTTCTTCTTCTTTACTTTGTAATTCTCCATCATTTTTAGTTGAACTTTCTCTTTCTTGTTCTAGTTTTTCTTCTGCTTTTTCTAGTTCTTTATATTTATTGTCATATTTTTCTTTGTATTTTAAAACTTCCGCTCTTAAACTGTTTTCTTCGTAATTGTTGCTTACAGTAGAATTATTGTTTTTTACTGTTTTTATTTGTACAAAAATTCCTAATGTTAGTAAAAAACACATTACTCCTAAAACTGCTGCTACCACTTTCTTATTTGTCACTATTTTCACCTTCCTTTATACTTTGTCTCTAAAGTATGGATTAAATCCATTATTTATATCTCCATTTACAAATATGTCTCCTTCTGTATTTTTTTCTTGTTCTATTATTGCTTGCACATATAATATTTTATTACTTAAATTACTTGTGTCTCCTATATGTATTTTTTTCTTTTCGTCTGCTAGATATATAATATATTCGTTTTTGTTACTTATGTCAATACTTGTGACTTCTTCGTTTAAACCACTTTCTTTCATTACTGACATTATTTGTATTGTATCTTCTAATCTATTTAGGTCTTCATCACACAATCTTTTTCCAGGTTCAAACTCATCTTCTTTAGTGGTTGCTCCTTGTATTATAGGCATATTATTGTTGGTCTGTGCAATTTCTAATATATATCCTTGTGTGTTTATATATGCATATTGTCCCATATAATCTACTGCATATTGTGCAACTCTTTCTGTTACTTTTATTTCTACTGTATTAGGCAATTTTCTATGTATAGATACTTTTTCTACATATGGATTTTCTTTTATATTATTTTCAATAGTTTTATTGTAAAATTTAAAGATATTTTCCTCTATTTGTAATGTTGATAAACTTATTATTGTTTCACTTGGTATCTTATTATTTTCTTCTACTTTTATGTCTTTTATGTTAAAAATTGGTGATGTTAATGCAAATGTGATACTTCCTGAAATTAAACCAATAAGAACAATTAGTTTTAAAATTGTTTTTATTTTTTTAATTTTTTTCAATCTTTTCTTTTCTTGTTTACTTATTTTTTTTCTTCTTTCTTGTTCTTGTTTTTGATTATTTTTATTGGTCATTTGTATTACTTTTTCCATCTCTGAGTCAAATTGATTACTTATAAATTCTTGTTTCTTTTTTTCTTCTATTCTTTGTTTTCTTTCTTTGTCTTTTTTTCTTTTCATCATTTGCTCAATTGTTTCTTTTTTTTCTTGCTCTCTTTGTTGTTCTAAATAATATAAATCAGATCCTTGCTTTTTCTTTTTTGACAATTTATAAATCCTCCTTTTGGACAAGTTATTTTTTATAAAAGAGCTTTTTACTGCTCTTTATTGTCTTTTTATGTCTATATTAACATTTTTTAATTTGTTTTCAAAATTTTCGTATCCTCTTAAAATATATTCTATATTTTCTATTTTCGTTGTACCTTTTGCTACCGTTCCTGCTAATACTAATGCCGCTCCACCTCTTAAGTCTGTTGCTTTTACATTTGCTCCATATAATTTTTTTACTCCCTTTATTACTGCGGTTCTTCCCTCAATTGTTGTTTTTGCTCCCATTCTTGTTAATTCCTGAATAAATTTATATCTATTTTCAAATATGTTTTCTACTATTACTGATGTTCCTTTTACTGTTGCAAGCACTGTTGCAAAAACAGATTGCATATCTGTTGGAAATCCTGGATATGGCATTGTTTTTATATCTACTGCTTTTAATTTTTTTGGAGCATTTATTTCTATTTGGTTTTTGTCTACTTTTAATTTGCAACCCATTTCTTCTAGTTTGTCTATTGCTGGTATTATATGCTCTACATTTACATTTTTTATTAAAAGTTCACTTCTATTTATTGCTGCTAAGCATAAAAATGTTCCTGCTTCTATTCTATCTGGCATAATATTATAACTTACATCTTTTAGTTTTCTTACACCTTCTATTTCTATGTTACTTGTTCCTGCTCCTTTTATTTTTGCTCCCATTTTATTTAAGAAGTTTTGTAAATCTACTATTTCTGGCTCCCTTGCAGCATTGCTTATTTCTGTTTTTCCGCTCTGCTAAGCAACTTGCAAGTATTGCATTTTCTGTTGCTCCTACACTTGGAAAATCTAGATCTATTTTTTCTCCAACTATTCTATCACAACTACACTCTATATTTCCATAGTTTTTTGCAATATTTATTCGTAATTTTTCAAATGCTTTTAAATGTAATTCAATTGGTCTGCTACCAATTTCACAGCCTCCTGTTTGTGATAGTTTGTGGATACATAAATTTTAAATGAAATATCAAACCTCCATTTTCATATAGTTCATTACACATTTCATCTGTTAAATTATATTCTTTTTTTATTTCTTCCGTCATTTCTTCTTTTCCAAATACTACTATCTTATCAAATAATCTAAACAATTCTTCTTTACTTAATCCATTTTCCTTTATATCATCTATTGCTTTAAATATTAAATCTTCTTTATCTTCTAATTTGTTTAGTGTATTGAATTTACCTTCCGCTTCTTGCAATTTTTCTTTTTCATATTGTATCTTCTTTTCTAATTCCTGTTTTTTATCTTTATAAATAAATTCTGGAATTAAATTATTTAACTTGTCTTCATATACCTGTTTAAATTGTTTTTCTAACTTTTTCAAAGTTTGTTTTGCTTTGTTTAGATTTTTTTCTAATGTTACTTTGTTGGTATTAATTGCTTTTACATTGTCCATTACAAAAATTTCAAACTCTGGGGTACTTATTAAATTATCTATATATGCATTTACTATCTGATCTAAATATTCTATTCTTATTCTATGTGATTTGCAACCATAATTTTTTTTTATGTCTTCTTTTATTGCTCCTTCATTACTATATTTTTTACATAAATAACTATCTGGTCTTTTTCTTGTACCTGTATTTCCTTTTCTTTTATACATTGGAGTACCACATTTCCCACAATATAAAAGTCCTGAATATACATTGTTTTCTGCATCTACAAATTTAAATCCATTATTTAGCTTTTCACTTTCTTTTTTTCTTTTTTTCCTAATTTTTTGAACTTTCTCAAATAATTCTTTATCTATAATTGGCTCATGATGATTTTCTATTATAGTCCATTCTTCTGGTGCTTTTACTCTCGTTTTTTTTGACTTAAAACTTAGTTTTTCTGTATGTCCTCCAACATAATCTCCTATATATCTTCTGTCATCTAATATTCTTACTATATGCTGTGCTTTCCAATTTGCTGTTTGTTTTGCATTTGCAAAATTTCTTGATTGTGATGGTGTTGGTATTCCTTTTTTATTTAAGTACGTTGCTATTTTTTGATATCCCCAACTCTTAGAATATAATTCAAAAATTTCTTGTACCACTGGTGCTGTTTCCTCATTAACTACTAAGCTCTTTCCTTCTTTGTTGTATCCATATATTGCTTTAACAAGTAAATCTCCTTCTTCTATTTTGTGTCTTAAATTTCTTCTTATATTTTTACTATCATCTCTTGCTCTTCTTTCATTAAACCACGCATATAGTCCAAACATTTCCTCATTATATTGTTCATCTTCAAATATTATTTCTACATCTTGTTCTTCTAAGTATTCTACGAAATCTAATGCTTCTTTTTGGTTTCTTCCAAGTCTCGCAGAATTTTTAAATACAAGTACATCTATTTCTTTTTTTCTTGCTCTTTCTCTTATATCATCAAATCTACTAAAATCTGTTCCACTTTTGTCATCGTCCATTATAATATCTACAATATTAGTATATCCATGACTTTTACAGTATTTAATTAGCAAGTCTCTTTGTGTTTCTATTCTTTCATAATTTTCACCATAGTCATCTCTACTTTCTCTACAATATATTACCACCTTTTTTTCTTCGTCTGTTTTTTTCATAGCAACACCCTCCATTTTTATGTATCAATAACATTTGATATTTATTACATTTTATTGTTGCTATTACATAAAAAGTTCTAAAATCTCAAGATTTTTTTGAAATTTTAGAACTTTTCCATTTTAGTGACACTTTTTAACTAATTGGACTCACAAAAAATCCTTGTGAGTTCATAAATTAAATAATCTATTATTTTAATTTATTTTGATTGTTTGCCTTTAACATTTTATTTTTCTCTTTTTCAATTTGTTTCGCACTCTTACTTGGTGTTGGTAAATCTTCAGGCATAGTACCACCAATCTTTTTTATAGTTTGTCTAACGGCTTGTCCTACATTGTGATGGGTCTTACAAGCATCATTTTCATTATTTATATTTTTATTTTTTAAGACTTCATCAGTTTGTGTAATTCTAAATAAATTGGCTGCAAGTTCTGTACTGCTCATATAATCTAATATGTCTTCCTTTTCTGCTATGCCTTTTCTATTTGCAATATCTTTAGCTGTTTCTCCATTATATAATCCTTTATATCCATAATTGTTGAATTTACCATAATTTTTAACTCCAGCTAATTTTGCAGTATTAAATAAATATTTATTTTTATCTTTTACATTTTGTCTTGTATATAGTCTCTTTTCATCTTCACTTAATTGTTCATATTCTTGCCTTGTTATTTCTTGTTTTCTAGTTTGAACTGCAAAATATGTTTGTGCAAGTGCTATTGCTTTTTTTCTACTATCTCCATTTTGTGCTATAAGATAGCAAGCATATCTAGTTAATTTATAATCATCAATTTTTCTTTCTGCACCTTTAGCTACCATTATCATTTTGCCGACATCGGCAAAATGATCCAATGCATTCATATTACTGTTTTTACAAGATTCTTTTGCTTTGTTAATTACTTTAATAAAATTTCCCCATTTACTATATTCTAACCTGACGTAGGGACACATAAATGGTAAAATATGGTTATATTTTGCCATACATAGATTATTCCTAACTTTTTTTCTTT
>CAJMJN010000031.1 GCA_905213875.1 uncultured Clostridium sp. | reverse complement strand
TTTGTATGGAAATGCAAGTAAAGGAATAGAAGCAAGAAGTATAAATATAGAAGATATAGAAAATTATATGACAGATGATGCAAAGAACGGAACAAATGGAGCATATAAATATAATAATGGAAATGCAACATATAACACTCAGACCTCAACTCCATATAAAACTTATAAAAAATATCCAACAATATATGCAAAAGAAAACCTAAGTGTAATAAATGGAACAACTAATAATAATGGGCTAGGGATGAGTGAACAAACAAGCCTAATAAGAAGAACAGATGAAAGTGCAACAGATGGAAAATTAGAAGCAAGTATAAGTATTCAATCATATCAAACATATTGGTATAAAGATAATAGTTTTATGCAAACAGCATTTAAAACAGCTAATAATGGAAAAAACTATTATAATTTATTAATACCAAAAGGAACATCCACATAGTACTGGTTGGCTTCGCGCTGCGTCAATACTTACTCTCGGTTACTGCAACTTCCGTGTGCGCATTGTGTATTCTGGTGGCGTGGACGCTTACGGTATGTGCGGCTCTAACGGCAACGCTAACTACGGTTCTCGCGAGTTGTTCCCCGTAGTTACTCTAAGCTCTGAGCTCTTAAGTGGAAATGCAACAAATGAATTTATAGTAAAATAATAAAAACAGTATATTATATACTTCTAAAATTATTATAAATAAGATCAATAACCTTTACAAATAAGCGGATTTGCTATATAATATAGTAGTTATAAATAAGAAGGAGAGATATAAATGTCACAAAACAATAATCAAAACGAAATAGAAGAATTAGATATTAATCATTTAATGCAAATAAGAAGAGATAAATTAAAAGAGTTACAAGAAGAAGGAAAAGATCCATATAAAATAACAAAATTTGATAGAACAAATACAGCTGGAGAAATAAAATCAAACTATGATAAATTTGAACAAAAAGATGTAACAGTAGCAGGAAGAATTATAGCGAAAAGAATAATGGGAAAAGCATCATTTTGCACAATTCAAGATAATGATGAAAAAATCCAAAGTTATGTAAGTATAAATGACTTAGGAGAAGAAAGTTATAAAGCATTTAAAACATGGGATATAGGAGATATAATAGGAATTACAGGTTTTGTATTTAAAACAAGAACAGAAGAAATTTCTATACATGCTAAAGAAGTTACATTACTTTCAAAATCATTAAGACCATTACCAGAAAAATTTCATGGATTAAAAGATCCAGATTTACGTTATCGTCAAAGATATGTAGATTTAATAATGAATCCAGAAGTAAAGAAAACTTTTGAAATGAGAAGTAAAATAATTACAGAAATAAGAAGCATTTTAGACAAAAAGGGATATTTAGAAGTAGAAACACCAATGCTTAACACTATTTCAGGTGGAGCAACAGCAAAACCATTTATAACACACCACAATGCTTTAGATCTTGATATGTATTTAAGAATTGCAACAGAGTTGAACTTAAAAAGACTAATAGTTGGTGGGTATGATAAAGTATATGAAATAGGAAGAATATTTAGAAATGAAGGAATGGATATAAGACATAACCCTGAATTTACATCTATAGAATTATATGAAGCATATAGTGATTATCATGATATGATGAATATTGTTGAAGAATTATTTTCAAAAGTTTCATTAAAAGTATTAGGAACAACAAAAGTAAATTATCAAGGGCAAGATATAGACTTAGCACCAGGCTGGAAAAGAATATCAATGATAGACTCTATAAAAGAAGTAACAGGAATAGACTTTAATGAAATAAATACTGACGAAGAAGCAGTTGCATTAGCTAAAAAAAGAGGTATAGAAATTCCAGATGTAACAAAAGAAACAAGAGGAGATGTAATTAGTCTATTCTTTGACGAATATGTAGAAGAAACACTAGTACAACCAACATTTATATATGATTATCCAATTGAAATATCACCATTAGCTAAGAAGAAAAAATCAGATCCACGTTTAACAGAAAGATTTGAAGCATTTATAGGTGGTAGAGAATATGGAAATGCATTCTCAGAATTAAATGACCCAATAGACCAATATGAAAGATTCAAAAAACAAGTTGAAGCGAGAGAGGCTGGAGACGACGAAGCAGGAATGATGGACGAAGATTTTATACAAGCACTTGAAATCGGAATGCCTCCAACAGGAGGACTAGGTATCGGTATAGATAGATTTGTAATGCTTTTAACAGATGCAGCATCAATTAGAGATGTATTATTATTCCCAACAATGAAACCATTGAACTAAAAATATTTTAATTTGCAGAAATTAAAGCAAAAAATGTATTACCGTAGGAGGTAAAAATGATTTTAGAAAATAAATTAAATATTACTGATCAAGCAGAATTAGCAAGAGCAGAAGAAAAAATCAGTAAAGCACGTGCAAAGAAAATGTTTGAAACAGGATATTTAGATACATTAGAACCTGGAACATTTGAAACTTTAAAAATGATTCATAAATATTTATTTGAAGAAATATATGAATTTGCAGGACAATTAAGAAAAGTAAATATAGCAAAAGGAAATTTTAGATTTACACCTCTTACTTACCTTGAAGAAGCAATTAAAAATATTGAAAAAATGCCACAATCAACATATGAAGAAATAATAGAAAAATATGTAGAAATGAATATTGCACATCCATTTAGAGAAGGAAATGGTAGAAGCACAAGGATTTGGCTTGATTTAATTTTGAAAAAAGAGTTAAATGTTGTCATTGATTGGAGTAAAGTGGATAAAACAGATTATTTACTTGCAATGGAACGTAGTCCAATAAAAGATTTAGAAATAAAAGAAGTATTAAAACAAGGCTTGACTGATAAAATAAATGACAGAGAAGTATATATGAAAGGTATAGACAATAGTTATTTATACGAGGGATATTTATTATTTAAAACAGACGAGCTATAATAACAGAAGCAATAAATACCTATTATATAATTAATAGGTATTTATTGTTAGAAATAAAAAAATATTTGTAAATTTAATAGAAAAAAGTAAAATGAAAATTGATAAAAGAGAATAAATAAAAATGAAAAATAGCATAGAAATAGAAATACCAGAAATGGGAAAAATAAAATTTGAAAGTTTGAGAGACACAAACAAAAAAAGTAAGAATATACCTATAAAAAATAGTAAATATATAAAAACAATTTCATATAATGAATTAGAAAAATACTTAAATAATGAATATATACTTTCACTATTGAAAAAAAGAAATAAAATAAGAGTTTTTGAGAGCAAAGCAATAAATATGATTAGTAGATATAGATATGATGTATTTGTTAAATATTATTATGTGCAATCATATATAACTAAAACCAACTATAAGTTAGCTAAAGAAATATATTTAGAACATATAAAGAGTTTTAACAATTTTGCAGAGCCTGATGGGAGAAAGGAAAAACCAGAAGATTTTATAAATAATTTTAATAAATTAATTAAAAATATACAAAAAGATGGAATAGATAAAACGATTATTCCAATAACAAAAAATGGTGAAATAATAGATGGTGCACATAGATTAGCAATAGCCTTATATTTTAATCTAAAAGTACCATTTGTAATGTTTGATTTACTAGATGCAAATTATAATAAACAATTTTTTATTAATAGAGGTTTTAATGAAAAATATGCTAAAATAATAGATAAAGAAATAGTAGAAAAAAATAACTACAATATTGACTTGGAAGGAATTAAAAAATGAAGAAAGAAAATTATTCAAAAATATTTATGATATTGTGTGCCTTAAATATTACATGTTTATTAATGTCAAATATAATAACAATAAAAACAATTAATATAGTAGGACTAGTATTTACAGCAGGAGATATACTTTTTCCAATTACATATATTTTAAATGATGTGTTTACAGAAGTTTATGGATATAATAAATCAAGATTTGTTATATGGATTTCATTTTTTTGTAATTTATTAATGATCATAGTTTTTCAAATTACAATAGCATTACCATCAAGCGAGGCATTTGAATTTCAAAGTGATTTAGAAAACATCTTAGGAAATACACCACGAGTTTTATTAGCATCTTTTATATCATTTTTAGTAGGAAATTTTTCAAATGCAATTGCATTATCCAAAATAAAAGTAAAAACAAATGGAAAATATTTAGCATTAAGAACAATAGTATCAACCTTAATAGGAGAAGGATTAGATACAATAATATTTGTGCCAATAGTATTTTTTGGAACATTGGATATAAAAACAATGCTATTTTTAATGTTTGATATGTATATTTTAAAAGTATTAATAGAAGTAGTCTTTACACCTATAACATATAAAGTTGTAGGATTTATAAAGAAGAAAGAAAATATAGATACATTTGATAATGAAGTAAAATATAAAATATTTGGATAAATTAGAAATAAAGAAAAGGAATGATTAATGATGAAAATTTATTATGCAGCACCACTATTTAATGATATGGAATTAAAAAGAAATTCAGAAATGAAAAAATGGTTACAAAATAAAGGATATGATGTGTATTTACCACAAGATGAATCAGGACTATCATATGAAATGATGAACGAAAATAATAAACTAGAAATTAATAAGAAAATATTTGAAGGAGATGTGGAATGCATAAAAAATTCAGATGTTTTAATTTTTGATTTAAATGGTAGAGTGCCTGATGAAGGTGGATGTGTAGAATTAGGAATGGCATATGCATGGGGAATTAAATCAATTGGATTTAAGACAGATACAAGAGCATTGGATTATACAGGTGATGATAATTTAATGATTGAAGGATGCATGGACTTTAAAATTGCAAGAAGTTTAGAAGAATTAGAAAAAATGTTAAAAGAGATATAAGGTGTAAATAATGGGAAGAATAATTGTAATTGATGGAACATCAAATGCAGGTAAAACAACATTATGTGAAAATATAGAAAGAAATATAAAAAATGTTGTTATTGTGCCAGGAGCCAGTCTTTTTGTTAAAATACATAAAGAGAAATATCCTAGTATTCCAGCAATTCCTAAAGACATACAAGAAGAAAAAGAAAATCAAAAATTCTTTTTTGGACTTGAATTAGATAGATTAATAGAAGCAAATAGACTAGCAAAACAAGATGTAGATGTATTTATGGATAGAGGAGTATTAGAAATTTTATCTGTGGCATATTCATTTGAAAGTATAAAACAATGGAATGGTATTTATGAAAATGCAGAAAACCTATATAAAAGATTTATAAAAATAGTAAATGATAAAGAAATACAACTACCAGATACACATATTTTATTACAAGCAAGTGTTGAAGAAGTAAAAAGAAGAAATATATTAAGACAGATTGAAAGAGGACAAAAATTATCAGAAAATAATTGGGTAGAAGATGAGTTGATAAATAAGCAGATAGAATTTTTTGATGAGTTGAATATTTTAGAAAATAGAAATAAAATAAAATTGATAGATACAAATAATAAAAATAAAAAAGAAGTTTTAGAAAATGTATGTGAAATATTAAATTTAAAAGAAAGAGAAGAGGATAGAGAAAAATGATTGATTTACATTGCCATACAACAAATTCAGATGGAACATGGACTGTAGAGGAACTGCTAAAAAAAGCGCAAGAAATTAATTTAGAAGTCCTTTCGATAACAGATCATGATAGTGTAAAATCATATTTTGAAATACAAAAAAATAAAGAATTACAAAATATTTTTAAAGGAAACATTATTGATGGAGTAGAATTAAACTGTGTATTTGATGGTATAAAAATAGAAGCACTTGCTTATGATTTTAATTTGGATAAAGTTAATAACTGGCTAGATGAATATTATACTCCAGAGAAAAATAGAAATGGACTAATTGAAGAATTTAATGATTTAGTTGATATTTGTAAGAAACAAGGAATAAAAATAGAAAAAGATTTGAAATACAATCCAGACACAGAATATCCAGTAGATGTAATATATTATAGTATAATCAAATTTGAAGAAAATAAAAAATTTTTTACAGAAGAACAATGGACAAGTAAAAGTGTATTTTTTAGAACATGTACAGTAGATAAAAGTTTTCCACTATATAGAGATTTTAGCAAACAAATGCCAACTTTAGAATTTTTAAGCGAATTTATTCATAAATGTGGAGGAAAAATATTTTTAGCACATTTGTATAAATATAAATTAAATAATCATATAGAATACCTTGATAATATAATAGAAAAAAAATTAATAGATGGAATTGAAGTATACCATAGTTCGTTTACAAAAGAACAAATTCAGACATTAGAACAATATTGTAAAAACAATAAATTGCTAATGTCTGGAGGATCAGATTGTCATGGAGAGAGAAAAAAAAAAAGAAAATTAGGAATAGGATATGGAAATTTAAATATTAATAAAAAAGTATTAGCAAATTGGCATATCAAGTCTATCTTTCAGTTTTAACTTTTTCCTTTAAAAATAAAGAATACAAAGGACCAAGTCCAGTAAATAAAATTGACAAACATGTAGAAAAATAATCTTTAATATATACTTTAAATCTCTTAAAATTTACTACTAATAGATTTAAAATATAATTTATAAAAGCAAAAACTAAGTAAATTGTTATGGCAGGTAATAGTAAAGAAAATCTACAAGTTACTATTGGGTATAAAAAACTATATAGTAAGAGTATTGGCATAAAAGTCCAAACAAGTGTAGCTCTAAATTCATGAAATAACCATATAGCACCAGATGAAGAGAGCTTATAGTTATGAGCAATGTCTTTTAAAATAAGTAAATGGTGTGCTGCAGTTTTAAACCATACAGCATTTTGAATAATTTGTATCTTTAAATTATTGGGATTTTCAGCGTTATCCAAAGAATTTAAAGAAAGAATTTTTTCATGATTATTATGTAATAAGCCAGTTAAATAAATATCTTCACACCAAAATTTAGAGTTGAAGCCATTAATACTTGTAATATAATCACCTCTAATAGTTAGACCATGACCAACAACGTGTGAGTACAAATTTTTAGAAATACAGTTGTTTATTAAACCGATTTCTAAATTCAAAGGCAGTTTGATATATTGCAAATCCTTTCATTATAAAACTTTGAGAAGAATAGTTAGAAAAATAGTTACTATATTGCTGAATTATTTTAGGAAAATTATTATTTTTAATTTTTTTCGTTAATTCATCAAAAGTACCATTGTCAGGATTACTATCAGCATTATAAATTGAGAAATATATCTTATTACTTGGAAAATTTTGAACTTTTAGGATTTCAGTAATAGCAAAATTTAGTTGATCAGCCATCATCCCAGAAGAATGTGGAAAATTTAATATATGAAAATTGCTATTATTAAATATTTCTAAAGATAGTAAATATTCATATGTAGTCTGGGTATTTTTAGGATTTTCACTTTTTTCTTTGTCTGTTGTAATAACATAAATATCTATATTATTAAAATTTTTAGTAATTTTTTTAAAATAATTTAAAGTATTACTAATTATACTTATTTCGTTATAACATGGAATAAGAACATTTATATGAAAATCATTATTTAAATTTTTTACATTATTATGTTGCTTATTTGATGAAGAAAACAACTTATATAATAGAAATTTAAATAAATTATAGAATACAGTTAAAAGTTCTATAAAAATTATAATATAAAATAAAGTTAACATTTTTTACACCTCGTTACTATATAAGCATTATAAAATAAATATATATAAAAATCAATAAAGTCAATGGCTAAAAAACAAATTATAACCGGAAATTATAAGCAAAAAAATATTAGCATTAATTGACAATATTATAAAAATGACATATAATGAAAACGTTAAAAATGTAAGAAGGAAGGAGATTCGTATAATAAACCAATAGGTTATGCGAAAATAAAATATGTATAATTTTTCTTTAGATAAAAGAGTGATATATATAGTTATAGCAATTATGGTTGTAATAACACTTACAAACTTAATAACTAACCCAGGAGCATTATTTTCACTACTAGCAAGTATTCCAGGAGTATTGCTTGCAATAACATTCCATGAATATGCACATGGCTTAGTAGCATATAAATTAGGAGATAATACAGCTAAAGATGAAGGGCGTTTAAGTTTAAATCCATTAGCACACTTAGATCCAATAGGAACTTTAATGTTATTATTTGCAGGATTTGGATGGGGAAAACCAGTTCATGTAGATTCTCGTAATTATACTAGAAAAATATCAATGGAAAAAGGTGAAGCAATAGTATCAGCAGCAGGACCATTGATGAATATTATATTAGCATTTATATTTACATTAATTTATTGTGCAATATATAAATTTGCAGGAGCAGGATTTCTGCACTCAACAATGGGTAGTGTATTAATGCTAATGATATTTTACACAATAAGCATAAACGTAGGATTAGGAGTTTTTAATTTAATACCATTACCACCACTTGATGGTTCAAAAATAATTATGCCATTTTTACCATATAAAGCAAAAGAATGGTTTATAAATAATGAGCAAATATTTTATTTAGTATTTGTAGTATTATGGATTACAGGATTAGCAGGAACAATAATTTCACCTGCAATTTCATGGATAACAAATGGATTTTTAAGTATAGGAAAAATAATTTTTTAAAAAGAAGTATTGTCAGGTTTCAGATTGTCTAACTAAAAGGCAGTATGGAACCTGATTTTGCAATATAATTCAGCTAATATATATTGTATATAAAATTTAATAGTAAATTATAATAACTAACTTAGCTAAACAATAAAAAACAGAGGTTGAAGATAAGGAGAAAAAATAAAATGAAAGACATATTAACATTAGGGGTAGAATCAAGTTGTGATGAAACATCAGTATCAGTAGTAAAAAACGGAAGAGAAATTTTATCAAATGTAATAGATACACAAATTCCAATACACGAAAAATATGGAGGAGTTGTACCAGAAATAGCATCAAGAAACCATATTGAGGCTATCTCAAGAGTTACTAAAAAGGCACTAAAAGATGCTAATATTCAACTATCACAAATAGATGCAATAACACCAACTTATGGACCAGGGTTAGTTGGAGCTTTATTAGTTGGTCTTTCATATGCAAAATCATTAGCATTTGCAAATAATATTCCATTAGTAGGAGTAAACCACATAACAGGACATATAGCAGCTAATTACATAACATATAAAGAATTAGAGCCGCCATTTTTATGTGTAATGATGTCAGGAGGGAATACACAAATAATATCAGTAAAAAATTATACAAAATTTGAAGTGCTTGGAAAAACTAGAGATGATGCCATAGGAGAAGCATTTGATAAAGTAGCAAGAGTAGTTGGGCTAGGATATCCAGGAGGACCTAAAGTAGACAATTTAGCACAACAAGGACAACCTAATATAGAATTACCAAAGACACATTTTGATACAGAAACATTAGACTTTAGTTTTAGTGGAATAAAAACAGCAGTAATAAATTTACATCATAAACAACCAGATATAAATAAAGCTGATTTATGTGCTAGCTTTGAAAAAAATGTAACAGAAACATTATTACATAATGTAGAAAAAGCAATAAAGAAAACAGGATTAAAAACAATTGCATTAGCAGGAGGAGTTTCAGCAAATTCATATATAAGAAATGCCTTTAAAGAATTAGAAAAAGATGGAATAAAAGTATATATGCCAGATTTAAAACTATGTACAGATAATGCTGCAATGATAGCATCTGCAGGATACTATAATTTTATAGCTGGAAAAAGGGATACATTAGATTTAAATGCAATACCAAATTTGAAATTGTAACAAAATATAAAATCATAATAAAAATATGAATATTAAAACCGCATAAGCAAAAATTATGGATGAAAATAATTATTACAAAAACAATGAAAGGAGAAATAAGAGTGGCAATATACACAATAGGAGATTTACATTTATCTTTTAAAGAAAACAAACCAATGAACATATTTGGTGATAATTGGAATAACCATGAAAATAAAATTGCAAAAGACTGGAAAAGCAAAGTAAAAAATGAAGATTTAGTTGTATTGCCAGGAGATTTCTCATGGGCAATGTATTTAAAAGATTCTGACGAAGATTTTAGATATATAAACAATTTACCAGGAAAAAAATTATTGTTAAAAGGAAACCATGACTATTGGTGGACTACTGTTACTAAAATGAGAGAATTTATAAAAGAAAATGGTTTTGAAAATATAGATTTTATATATAACAATGCATATGAATTTGAAAATTGCATAATACTAGGAACACGTGGATGGAGCCAAAGTGAGGATAGTGAAGACAAAAGATTATTTGAAAGAGAAGCAATGAGGTTAGAACTTTCTATACAAAAAGGAATCGAACAATATGGAAAAGATAAAGAAATTATAGCATTTACACATTATCCTCCTATAAATAAAGGAAATGTAGAGAAAAACGAGCTAAATGATATGTTGAGAATTTTATTAAAATATAATATACACATATGTTATTATGGACATTTGCATTCAAATTCAATACAAGAAGCGGTTGAAGGAGAACACTTTGGAATTAATTTTAAATTAGTAAGTGCAGATGGAGTGGATTTTAAGCTACAAAAAATAAAATAGAATGCTAAAAACTCTAAATACAATTGCTAAATAAGTGAGCTTAAATATAAAAAGAAAAAACGAAAGTATAAATTATTGGAGAAAGTTATGATAGATTTACAAAAAGATGTAAAATATATAAAAGGAGTAGGGCCAAAAAAAGTTTTACTTTTAAATAAATTAGGAATATTTACATTAAAAGATTTAATAACATATTATCCTAGAACATATGAAGATAGAAGCAAACCTAAATTTTTATATGAATGTGAAGAAGGAGAAGAAGCTTTAGTTGAAGTTATTGCTTGTAGCAGGGTATCAAATGTACGATTAAGAGGAAAAACAATGCAAAGACTAATTGTAAGAGATGAAACAGCTTCTGCTACAATAACGTGGTTTAACCAACCATATTTAAAAGATAAATTTAACATTGGCGAAAAATATAAAATATTTGGAAAAGTAAGCAAAAGAAGTGGTAAAATAACATTTAATTCTCCAACATTTGATGTAGAAGAACAAAGCAAAAACACAGGAAGAATTATTCCAATATATCCATTAACTTTTAGCTTATCTCAAAACAATATAAGAAAAATAATGGAAGCGGGAATTGCTGAAGTATATGGAAAACTACCAGAAACATTGCCAGACTACTTACTAAAAGAATATAAATTAGAAAACATAAATGAGGCAACAAAACAAATACATTTTCCAAATGAATTCAAAGATTTTAACATTGCAAGAAATAGGCTAGTATTTGAAGAATTATTATCAGTTCAATTAGCTTTATTAGAATTAAAAAATAACTATATGACAGACAAAAAAGGAATAGAATTTAGCAATGAAGCTAAGATGTCAGATGTAATAAATTCATTACCATTCAAATTAACAAAAGCACAGCTAAGAGTATTAGAAGAAATAGACAGAGATATGGAATCTAGCAAAAATATGAATAGACTTTTACAAGGAGATGTAGGTTCAGGAAAAACAGTTGTAGCTATGTGTGCTGCATATAAAGCAGTAAAATCAGGATACCAAGCGGCAATAATGGCACCAACTGCAATACTTGCAACACAGCATTTAGAAAACTTTAAAAATATACTAGAAAAACTAGGAATTAGATGTGAATTATTAATATCTGGAATAACTAAAAAGCAAAAAGAAGGAATATTAGAAAGACTAGAAAATGGTGATATAGATATATTAATAGGAACACATGCAATAATAGAAGACAATGTAAAATTCAAAAACCTTGGTTTAGTTGTAACAGACGAACAACACAGGTTTGGAGTAAAACAAAGAACTAAAATTGCAGAAAAAGGAGAAAATCCAGATGTATTAGTAATGACAGCAACTCCAATACCAAGAACATTAGCCTTAATATTATATGGAGACTTAGATATTTCAATAATAGACGAATTGCCACCTAATAGGAAAAAAATAGAAACATTTGCTGTAAATAAAAATATGACAGACAGAGTAAACGCATTTATAGAAAAACAATTAAAAGAAGGAAGACAAGCATACATAGTGTGTCCATTAGTAGAAGAAAATGAAGAAATGGACTTAAAGTCAGTAGAAAAATTATATGAAACATACAGTAAAGAAATATTTCCACAATATAATGTTGAATTTTTACACGGAAAAATGAAACCAAGAGAAAAAGACGAAATAATGGAAAAATTTAAAGACGGAAAAATCGACATACTAATATCTACAACAGTAATAGAAGTTGGGGTAGACGTGCCAAACAGTAATATAATGGTAGTTGAAAATGCAGAAAGATTTGGATTAGCACAATTACACCAATTACGTGGAAGAGTAGGAAGAGGAGAATATAAATCATATTGCATTTTAAAATACGAAGGCAAAAGTGAAAACGTAAAGAAAAGAATGAAGGTAATGTGTGAAACAAATGACGGATTTATAATATCAGAAAAAGACTTAGAACTAAGAGGTTCAGGAGATTTCTTTGGAACAATGCAACATGGATTACCAGAATTTAAAATTGCAAATTTATTTGAAGATATAGATATGCTAAAAATGGTACAAACAGTAGCAATGAAAATATTAGAAAAAGATCCTAAATTAGAAAAAGAAGAAAACAAACCATTAAGAGCTTTAATACAAGACAAATTTAGAGATAGAATTGAAATATAAAAAAGAGTATAGTTTAATTTAAATACGGATGTGGCGAAGGTGGTAGATGCGCTGGTCTTAGGAACCAGTGCCAATGGTATTGGAGGTCGAGTTCCCCTTATCCGCACCAACACGCCCATCTAATTTGATAATTAAGTTATATTGACTTTTGTAGAAAAAGATAGTATATTGATACAAGATAGAGAAAAAAGGATGTTGATAAAATGCTTAAAATAATAATTAGCTTACTAGCAGTTTTAATGATGCTAGCAGGAGTGATACTAATATATGATGCTAGAATAATAACAAAAAACTTCTTTGGATTTGGAGACCAAAATGAAGCTTCAAGTGGATTAAAAATGCTGGGTTTTTTGATATTAATGATAGGCGGACTAATTTTATATTTTAATTACAGATAAACTATTGACAATTATCACCTAGTTGTGGTAATATAAATAACGTAATTTGAATATGCGGATGTGGCGGAATTGGTAGACGCGCTGGTCTTAGGAACCAGTGTCAACGACGTGGGGGTTCGAGTCCCTTCAT
>CAJMJN010000030.1 GCA_905213875.1 uncultured Clostridium sp. | reverse complement strand
AAAGAAAAAAAGTTAGGAATAATCTATGTATGGCAAAATATAACCATATTTTACCATTTATGTGTCCCTACGTCAGGAATGTATACGGTGAAAGTATTAGTATTAAAGAAACTTATTCCTTCCTAATTAAGGTAAAAATAAAAGAGAAAAATAGGTATTAGTAGAAAATTCGAATATACTTATTTTTAAAATATACAAAGGAAATATCAATGAATAATTGTTTTATATCAGGAAAAATAATAACAGAAATAGAATTTAAATTTGCAATAAAAAATAAATTTTATTCAATAGCAGAATTTAAAATAGAGTTAGATAATAAAAGTATAATAAAAATAAAAGCATATGACAAAAATGCAGAATATTGTTATCAAAAATTAGAAAAAGAAAGGTATATTAATATATATGGTAAAATAACTAGCAAAGGAGATATAAAATTATTGGAATTTTATGTATAAAAAACGAAAATAAATACAAAATAAAAATATGATAAAATATAAAGAAAGGATTGATAAAAATGGAGGTAATGGAAACAATGAATAAAAAAGAAATATTAAAAAAAATATATGAAAGCAAATCAGAAGAAATAGACAAATTAATACAAAAAATAAACAAAGAAACAAGAGAAGAATTAAAAAGTATAAATATGGAAAGAGCAATAGAAGAATCAAAAAATCCTAGGGAATTAAGAGAGATATTTAATATTATTGAAGACAATTATAATATAAAAATAACGAGATATAACGAAGAAATGTATAAATTAGGTTTTATAGATGGAATAAATCTAATGATAGAATGCCTTAAAAAATAGAAATAAAATAATTGAATAATAGTACAAAATCCCTAAGTTTTTAGCCAATTTTACTTGCATATTTTCCCTAGTTTTAGTATAATACAAATGTAGAAAAACAAGGAAAAGAGGGAGAAACAATGGAAGAAAGACCAGAAAGAAATGACGGAAAAATAATCGAAAGAGACATTGAAAAAGAAATGAGAACAGCATACATAGATTATGCCATGAGTGTTATTGTCTCACGTGCGCTTCCAGATGCAAGAGATGGTTTAAAACCAGTACATAGAAGAATATTATATGCAATGCATGAAGATGGAATTACAGCAGATAAACCATACAGAAAATGTGCTAATACAGTAGGTTCTGTTTTAGGTAGATATCATCCACATGGTGATAGCTCTGTTTATGATGCAATGGTTAGAATGGCTCAAGATTTCTCAATGAGATATATGTTAATTGATGGCCATGGCAACTTTGGTTCAGTTGATGGTGACGGAGCAGCCGCAATGAGGTACACAGAAGCAAGAATGGCAAAAATATCTGCATATATGTTATCAGACATAGAAAAAAACACAGTAAACTTTATGCCAAACTATGATGATAGACTACAAGAACCAACAGTATTACCAACAAGAATACCAACACTTTTAATAAATGGTTCATCAGGTATAGCTGTAGGTATGGCAACAAATATACCACCACACAACTTAAATGAAGTAATTGATGGAATAATTAAAATAATTGATGAAGATGAAGTAACAGACGAAGATCTAATGAGTGTAATTAAAGGACCAGATTTCCCAACAGAAGGACTTATTCTAGGAAGAGAAGGAATAAAGCAAGCATACACAACAGGTAGAGGAAAAATTACACTAAGAGCAGAAACAGAAATAGAAGAAATGAGTGGAAATAGACAAAGAATTATTGTTTCTTCATTACCATATCAAGTAAATAAAGCAAACTTAATAAAAGCAATATCAGATTTATCTAAAGAAAAGAAAATCGAAGGAATTTCTGAATGTAGAGATGAATCAGATAGAAAAGACAGAGTAAGGGTTGTAATTGAATTAAAAAGAGATGCAAGACCACAAGTTGTATTAAACCAATTGTTTAAACACACACAAATGCAAACAACATTTGGTATTATAATGCTTGCATTAGTTAATGGAGAACCTAAAATCTTAACATTAAGAGAATGTTTAAATTGCTTTATAGATCACAGAAAAGACGTTATTTTAAGAAGAACAAAATTCGAATTAGACAAAGCATTAGCAAGAGCTCACATATTAGAAGGTTTAAGAATTGCTATTGACTATATAGACGAAGTTATTCAAATAATTCGTTCTTCATATGACGATGCAAGAGAAAGATTAATGGAAAGATTTGGACTTTCTGAAATTCAAGCACAAGCAATACTAGATATGAGATTAAAAACATTGTCAGGATTGCAACGTGAAAAAATTGAAGAAGAATACAAACAATTAATGGAATTAATCGAACATTTAAGAGCAATATTAGCAAGTGAAAAATTAGTTTTTGATATAATCAAAGAAGAATTACTTGAAATAAAAGACAAATTCGGAGATGAAAGAAAAACTAAAATAGTAGCTGCAGAAGGCGAAATAGATGTAGAAGATTTAATAAAAGAAGAACAATGTGTTGTAGCATTAACACACTTTGGATATATTAAAAGAATGCCAATAGATACATATAGAAGCCAAAGACGTGGTGGAAAAGGAATAACAGGAATTGCAACACGCGAAAATGATTTTGTTAAACAAATATTTACAGCATCAACACATGATACAATTTTATTCTTTACAAACAAAGGTAAATTGTATAGATTAAGAGGATACGAAATTCCAGAAGCTGGTAGAACAGCAAAAGGAACAGCAATTGTTAACTTATTGAACTTAGAAGCTGGAGAAAAAGTATCTGCAGTAATACCAATTCAAAACTTTGCTGAAGGAAAATATCTATTAATGGCAACAAAAAATGGATTAATTAAGAAAACAGCATTAACAGAATATAACACAACTAGAAAAAACGGATTACAAGGTATTACTTTAAAAGATGAAGACGAATTAATTGGAGTACGTTTAACAGATGGTGAAGACAACGTTGTATTAGTTACAAGAAATGGTTTATGTATTACATTTGATGAAAAAGATGTACGCCCAATTGGTAGAGTTGCACAAGGTGTTATAGGAATAAGATTAGATGATGATGACGAAGTAATTGGTATGGAATCAGTTATAGCAGGAGGAAAAGCAACACTACTTGCAATTACTGAAAATGGATTTGGAAAGAGAACTGAACTTGACGAATATAGAGTACAAAAAAGAGGTGGAAGAGGAGTAATAACTTATAAAATTACACCTAAAACTGGAAAACTAGTAGGAGTAAGAATTGCAACAGAAGATGATGACGTTATGCTTATTACAGATTCAGGAACAATAATAAGAATTAGTGTAAAAGATGTTAGCATTTTAGGAAGATCAACACAAGGTGTTACATTAATGAGAACAAGTGATGGCGGAAAAGTTGTAAGTATGGAAACTTTAACACCAGATATAAAAGAATAAAATTATGATTTTGGGGACGGAGCAAAAAATCATATTTAACAACTTGCATATTATATAAAAAAATAGAAAAAAGCTTTTTATTTATAATTAAAAGCTTTTTTCTATTGTATATAATTAAAAATTTTAAAAGATGATTTTTTGCTCCGTCCCCAAAATCATCTTTTAAAACGTAAATCTTCTCCAAAAAATCTATATATATCATAATAACCAATAATTCTAGAACCAATACGTTCTTCATAAATTCTAAAAATATCATTAAGATCCAAATTAGTAGATATAATTGTTTTAGTAATTTTATTATTTAAATTTAAAATTCTAGTATTTAAAATTGTAAATAGTTCGCTCAACTTCATACTATTTAAACTTTCTGTTCCAAGGTCATCTATTATTAATAAGTCACAATTTAAAACAGAATTATATATGTTATCAAGCGAAGATTTATTTTTACTCATCTTGTAATCTATTACGCTTTCAAGCAACACAGGAGATGTTTGATAAAGCACAGTTTTTCCTTTTTTTAACAATTCATTAGCAATACAGTTTGACATAAAAGTCTTACCGTAAACCAGTATTGCCTGTAAAAAGCAAATTCTTTTGAGCTGAATCTTCAAAATTTTCTACAAATTGAACACATTTATTTTTTATATTTAATATGTTAGTTCTAGGAGATATATTAAAATGAAATTTTGCAATATCAACTTCATCTGAAAACATATTAGGATTAAAAGTAGAAAAATTTTCTTTGTTTAAATTAGACATATTAGATTTATTAAAAGAATAATCTAATAATTTTTGTTTTAAACAACTACACATAACCATATTATAACCGCCATCTGAAACATATCCAGTATCTTTACAAATAGAGCAACTATAAAATGGTTGTAAATAATTATCAGGTAGATTTAATTCTGCTAATATTCGTGCCTTTTCAGCTTTTAATAATTCTACTTTATTTTTTAATTCTTGTTCTTCTTCAGGAGAACTACCATTTTTTAATATATTTTTTGCAGTAGAAATAGCAAAATTATTTAAATCATCTTCAATTTGTCGTAATCGAGGAATTGAATTATATAATTCTTCTTTTCTTTTTTCTAAATCTAGTTCAGCTTGCAATTTTTTTTGTGAATATTCTTTTAATAAAGAATTTAAAATTTCGTCAGCCATCTAGTCCTCCTTATTAGTATTATTTGCATAAAGAAAATCTAAATTAGAATATTGACGTTGCTCGTAATTTGCTTTATGCACTTGTGATTTTAACTCTTTTGTATCTTTTTCTTGTTTTTTTCTTTGTTCTAAAAATGCTGTGATTTCAGCAGGAGTTTTTAGTTGACGTTCATGCCAATCTGTAATTATTTTATTTATATATTCAAAAGTTGGATTTTGTTTAAAAACAGTTCTTTTTAAAGCAATTTCAATAATACTCATATCATAGCCATAATTAAGAACCCAGTTCTCAATATAAGCTTCTTCATATTGTGTTAATCCATTGTATTTACCAAGCTTTTTAGCAATAGACTTTTTCATTTTATTTAATGATTCTTGTTTAGCATAATAATTATCTAAGTCAGTATAAGTTTGTATTTTGTTAGAGGCCCAAGCCTCAGCAACAACTTGTACATAATTTCTATGTAAAGCACTTTTCTTATAACAATAATCAAATAAAGCTATCATAACTTGTTCATCAAAAGAATATTTTCTAAACCAAAGGTCAATATCATTATACCAAGAAGGACCCATAATTCCTTGAAAATAAGTATTATTAATATGTTCAATAACTTTAGATCTAGCTTTATTTTTGGCAGTTTGTTCAATTTTTTCTTTAGACAAACTTAAATTAGGTGAGTATAAATTGTGTAATGTAACTTCTTGTAAATCTACAATAACATAACCGGTAGATTTTTTAGTAAGTAAACCATGTTCTTCTAAAAATTTTATTCCATCATTAATAGACTTTAAAGGAATGTTCAATTTCTTTGACAAGTCTGTTAATTTTGCATCTTTATTATATTTAGACAAAAAGATTAAATATAAATATATTTTAAGATAATCACCAGGTAATTCTGATAAATGTTCTGAAAAAAATATATCTGGAATAGTAGTCTCAGAAAACAAAAGTGGTTTTTCATTTTGTTCTAATTTCATTGTAAATCTCTCCTAATTAAAAATATTTTGTAAAACAAATTATATCTTTTTTAGACAAAAAATTCAAGGTCAAATCATATAAATTTCGTATAAATTTCATATAATTTTTATTTAAAATAATATTGAAAAATAAAATAAAATTTTAGTGTTATTTACTAAAAAAATATAATTTTTGTTTAAATATAAATTTAAATAAATATTTAATTACAGAAATAATACTTTCGCCATGAAAGCCAGAAAAACTAAAAAGCAATAATGGAAAACAAAAAGCTATAAAAAACATAACCTTTAAATTAATAGAATTAAAAATCAAGTTAACAATAACTAAAACGATAATATACCAAACTAAATTTACAAAAGCTGTTTGATAATCAATAATACCTAGTATTTTATTTTTGAATCTATAGTTCTGTGGAAAAATAAATTTCATAATAAACCAATATTTAAATATTTAAATTAATAATTAAAAAATAAATAAAAAATAAAAAATAAAAAATAAAAAATAAATAATAATTAATAATTAATAATATAAAAATTTAAATAATATACCTCCTTAAAAATATTATAAAAAAATGAAAAAATTAGAAAAAAATAGTATAAATTCAAAAAAAATAGAAAAAAAGAGGAAAACACACTAAAAATAGAAAATGCGGTAAAATATAAGCTTAAATAAATTATAATAAATAATTAAAAATAAATTTTAAATAAAATTATTTTTTAAAATTAGCAAAACTTTTCACAGATTGTGAAATATTTGTGGAAACTCCACCGATAAATTCACGTACAAATGAATTAGCTTTTATCAAACTATAAATTCCACCAACATAAACAAATTTATTAAATAAATTTGAAGATGAAAAATCCAAAGAAAATAAAATTAGTAAAACTAAAGAAACTATAATTTGAATAAATAAAAGCGAAAATAAATTTTTAAGCCATGATTTAAAGAACCAAGAGGTTGAGTCTAAACTTAGGGAAAGAAAGGCAAAAGGAGCAAGCAAAATAAAAACTTTAACCATAATATAACGAAAAGAATATGAAAAAACAAGGTTAAGTAAAGAAAGACTTAATGTACTTTTTATTAAACCATCAACAGAAAAAATATTTAAGGAACTAGTATCAATAGAAATATTAGTATTTATTTTATTGATTAATTCTGAAAAACTTAATTCACTTCCAAATAGATTTTTTCCTAAACTTCTAATTGCCAAAGAAATATTTGAATTTAAATCTAATAAAAATTGTAAAATAAAAAACGAAAAATTCATACAAATACCAAAAATAATAATTTTTATAATAAAGCTAAAAGGGGAATCAACACGCTGGTAAGTGATATGTGACATTAAATATTTGAAACCATAATATAAAATAAGACCTAATAACAAAGAATTTGCGATTAATAAAATACCATTAGAAGTAGAAGTACCAAAAATATTTTCAAAATTTTTATCAGTTAAAATATCTGAATTTATAAAAGTAATTTTATCTAAAACAGAATATAAATTATTATCAATAGAAGAAAAAAGCATCTCGAAAATACTATTTATAGTATTTATAATAGTTTGTGTAATATTAGTTTGGCTTTCCAAAATTTCCTCCTTATGTAATTAAAGATTTTATAGCAGATAATATTAAATTAATAGCAAGTATAAAAGCATAAGAAAATAAAGACCCTTTAATAATTTTCTTGCCCATTCGTATTTTTTCTTCATCACCAAAACTAAATTTTCTCATAAAAACACCACTACCAACAGCAACTGCTGCAGCAGGAGTTGAGATTTTTATAAGCCAATTTTCTATACTTTCAAAAGCAGAATTAATTTTAGTTACAATTTCAGGATCTCCCCAACCATAGCTTAAAACTGAAAAAGAAAATAATAATAGTAATGAGAAAATAGTAGTAAAAATTAAATAAAAAAATTTTTTTTTGAAATTCATATAAAAACCATTCCTTTCATCTATTTAAAGAGATTATAGCGTAAAAGTTATAATATCCTAAAAACCTTAAAATTTATTTGGGTTTTAAGGCTAAAACCCATAAACCAGTTATTCTTTAAAATATGGAAACATATTTAATTTCTGTGGTATTAAAATTTTATTACCATCAGATAAAAACGTAAGGGCAGTGAATGTTTGAAGCTCCCTTGTAAAAAAGTTGGAATCATAAATAAAATCATTGTGCAAATAAGTGCTATAAGTTTCAGAAATGTTTGAATTTCTAGAATTTAAAGTATTTGTTATATAATTAAAATTTGTTTCTTTAGCACTTTCAGAAATACTTTTAGAAGTTTTTTCTTTATCTTCTTTACCAAGTTGTTTTTGAGCTTCCTCAATAGTGAAAATATCATCTGTTCTAAACCAAATTTTATTAATAAGATTTTGAACAATAACTTTAACAGTAGCATCATCTTTTAATGTACTTTTTAAAGACGAATAACTTTGAGTACTAACAATATTAATACATTTAGCTTCTCTGCTTAAAGAAAAAAATTCACTATCTGTTTTTGTTGCAAACTTGTCATATTCATCACAAATAAAAGCAGATGTATTATTTATTTTTTTAGAAAGACGAGTCATAACTTCTGTTTGAAAATCTAATTTTAGATATGTTGCAATGATTTTAGAAAGTAGTGAGTATTCAAAAATATTCATATTTAAAACAACAATTTTTCCCTTAGATAAAACTTCATCAAATCCAGTAAAAGTCAATTTGCTTTTTTCAGAACAAAAAGTATTTTTAACATCATAGTCAGACACAAAAGTACTAGTAATTCTAGTTATTTCAGAGATTAAAATTCCTTTAGTTCTAGAATCCAAATTATTAAAATCATTTTCAAAAAAATTCAAACTAGCATTTAATTCATAAATTTGTTTTTGATTAAATTTACTTAAAATAAACAAATCTTTCAAAATTTTAATTTTTTCCTTATAATACGAAGGCTCTGTAATAAGTTTGTGAATTTCAGCAAATGTAACATATCCTTTATTATAAAGTCTACACAATTTTATAGCTGCACATAAAGCTTCCTCAGCCTTATCTAACCAATAAGATTCTGAATTATTTTCAGAAAAGAGAAGTAATATAGTTTTTAACCTATTAGCTAGTACAGTAGCTTTTAAATGAGGCTTATGCAATGGATTGTAAAATACACTTGAACCTAATTCTAAAACAATTAAATCTTTATCCAAATTAAATTTTTGTGCATATTCTTTTACTTGATTATAGTAATTGCCTTTAACATCTAAAATAAGCATACCTATTTTTTTGTTTGAATTAGAACAATTAAATTCCAATAATTGGCGAGTAAAAGGATACATTGCACTAGAAGTTTTTCCAGAACCTATAGTACCTGTGATTAAAAAATTTTGATATAAACCACTTTCAGGAATATATATAGTTTCTTTTGAACCTTCAACTTGACCAATTTTTAATTGCAAATGGCCAGATGTTTTAATTGATTTTTTAGAGTGAATATTATTTTTGAAATATAGATTAGAATTTTTTTTAAAATTAGATTTTTTATGTGTAAACTTATTAAAAATGGATAAAAGATTAATAAAAAATCGATTATAAATAAAATTACTGATTATAAAATTTGAAAACACTGATATAAAAATATAAATAATTTTAATGTTATTCCATAAATTGGAGTTTTTAGAACAAATATCAAATGGATGAATTCCGTAGGGAATAATAATTTCGTCAGCAACATAAATGGGATAAAAAACTTTAAAAATAATGATGCTAAAAATAATGGTAAATAAAATGGAAAAAAACAGACTTTTACGATTAGGTAAAAAAATAAAATATACCTCCTTTAAAATTTAAAAAAATTTCTTTTTTATTTGTAATTTTGAACCTTGTTTGTTATGAAATAAAAAGATATCAAAAAAATAATAAATTGAATATAAAGTAATAAAAAGATAAATAATAAATGTGATAAAATAAAAATCGATTAATTTAGAAATAATATCACCGCCTTACGATTTTGAAACATAATACAATATTTTTTGGAATTTGTCTATACTTTTTTAAAAAAATATGTTAAAATATATTTCGACAAATGAGAAAAGTCAGTAATACAAAGGACTTTAACAAATAAAATTTTAATAGGTGAAATATTTATTAAAAATATAAATCTTAATTATTAAAATAGAATGGAGGAAAACTATGAAATTTGATAAAAATACTCAAATTGGTGAATTATTAGAAAAAGCACCAGAAAAAGCTGATATATTATTAGAAGTTGGAATGCATTGTTTAGGATGCCCAGCATCTCAAATGGAAACATTGGAAGAAGCTTGTGCAGTGCATGGAATAGACGTTGAAGAAGTATTAGAAATGCTAAATAAAGAAGACTAATTATAAAAAAGTATAAAAAATTACAAATTTTTTTCACAAATGTATTGACATTTGTGAAAAAATATTGTAATATATAGAAGCATTGTGGTGATACAAAAATTTGGGCCATTAGCTCAGGTGGTAGAGCACTTGACTTTTAATCAAGTTGTCCCGCGTTCGAGTCGCGGATGGCTCACCAAAGCAGAAACTAAATAATCCAATCATTATTTAGTTTCTTATATTATAAGGCCCCTTGGTCAAGCGGTTAAGACATCGCCCTTTCACGGCGGAGACATGGGTTCGATTCCCGTAGGGGTCACCACAATTTATTTATTATTAAATGAATAGGCCACTTTAGCTCAGTTGGCCAGAGCACCGCACTTGTAATGCGGGGGTCCTCAGTTCGAATCTGAGAAGTGGCTCCACAAGGTCAGTAGTTTTGCACTATGCTTGATTACGGGCTTTTTTTTATTGCATAAATATTTATCACATTGAATAATTTAACAAAATATGCTATTATTTAAATGAAAAAATATTAATAAAAAAGGAAGGAGATATAATATATAAAAAATATATTATACAAAAAATATGCAAGATAAACAAAAAATAGCAATAGTAACAGGAGCATCAAGAGGAATAGGAAGAGAAGTAGCAAAAGAACTTGCAGAATCTGGAATAACTGTAATTGCAAATTACAATAAATCAGAGGAAGAAGCCAAAAAATTACAACAAGAATTAGAAGAACAAAATTTTAAATTAGAAATAGTTAAAGCTGATGTGTCAAAAAGAGAAGATGTAAAAAAATTAGTAGAATATACAATAGAAAAGTATGGAAAAATAGATATATTAATAAATAATGCAGGAATCTCTGAATACAAATTATTTACAGATGAAACAGATGAAGACTGGGATAAACTAATAAATACTAATTTATATTCTGCATTTGCAATGTCACAAGAAGTAATACCAAATATGGTACATAATAAAAAAGGATGTATAATAAATATTTCATCAATATGGGGAATAGTTGGTGGATCATTAGAAGTTTTGTACTCTATATCAAAAGCAGGACTAGATGGAATGACAAAAGCATTAGCAAAAGAACTAGGACCATCTAATATTAGAGTGAACTCAATTGCACCAGGAATGATAAATACAAAAATGAATAGTAAATTTACAGAAAAAGAAATCGAAGAAATAAAAGAAGAAATACCACTAGAAAGATTAGGTAATCCACAAGATATTGCTAAATGTGTAAAATGGTTAATAGATGACAATTATACAACAGGCCAAGTTATTTCAATAAATGGTGGATGGGTAATTACTTAAATTTAAGCAAAATAAAAAACTAATAATATGTTTTAAATATTATTAGTTTTTTATTTATATTATATAATAAATTATTAATTGGCATCATTTAATTTTCTTTTATAATTTCCAGAAATTAATTTTGGTAAGTAAGAAATTATTTTATAAACAGCTAAACGAACCTTTTTGCTCCATAAATAAGAACGTCTTAATTTCTTTGCAGAACCTAAAGAAACAGGTTCATCTTCTAAAACAATTAATTCGTTTTGAACTTTTTCTAATGGGAATATATAATTTTGACCATTATTGTTATCCCAAATTTCATTACTATTTTTAAAACAGAAGTTAAAAGTATCTCCTTCTAATAATTGTATTTCAGCTTGAAATCCTAAATCAGTTTTTTCCATTTTTACATCAGTTACATTATCCCAATTTTGTCCAAAACCATAATGAATAGATACTTCTTCAGAAGCATCTTGATATAATTGACCTAAATATGATATTTTTACTTTACTATTTTCTACTAATTTATCTGTGTTGAAGAATATATTTTTTGTTAACTCCATTTAAATTCTCTCCTTATTTATCTTTTGCTAGTAATATTATAATATTAATTTACACATTGTTCAAGTATTTTTTCAAAAAAAGTGATAAAAAAACAATAAAAATTTTAAAATATTGTAAAAAATTTAAGTTTATGCTATTATAAAATTGTAATATCGTAGGGGTGATTACAATGAAAGAAAATAAAAAGGAAGAAACGAAAGAGATGGAAAAAGAAAAAGTAGAAAAAAAGTTTGAACAATTGGAAGAAAATCCAAAAAAATTAGAAGAAGAGATAAAAGAAATGTCAAAAGAAACCAAAAAAGAGACAAGTAGTAAGAAAAAATATATTGTTATGTCAGTAATAATAGGCATAATAATTATTTTAGGACTATTTATATCTACAATATTTGCATTAGTAAATATTAATAATGAAAAAATAGCTAAAGGCGTATTTATCGAAGAAATAGACATGTCTGGAATCTCTAAAGAAGAGGCTAAAAGTAAATTAGAAGCAATTTATAATGAGAAAAAAACAACTGAAATAAAAATAAAACATAATGAATATGAATCAACAATAAGCCCAGAATTAATTGAGACAAATTATGATATAGACAAAGCAGTTGATGAAGCAGACAATATAGGAAAAAGTGATAATATATTTGTAAATAATTACAATATTTTATTTACATTAATAGGAAAAAGAAATATTGATGTAGATATGTCAATAAATGAAGATGTAGCAAAACAAACAATAGATGATATAAATGTGAATTTACCAGATGGTGTAATAGAATCTAGTTACTCAGTAGATGATGATGAATTAACAATATCTAAAGGAAAAGTTGGAGTTGTAATAGATGAAAATGCTTTTTTAGAAATTATAAAATATGAATTAAAAAATATAGATTCAAATGGAGATCAAACATTAGAAATACCAGTAGTAAATAAAGAACCAGAAGCAATAGATATAGAAAAAATTCATGATGAAATATGTAAAGAGCCACAAGATGCATATTACACGAAAAATCCATTTGCGGTATATCCTGAAGTTAAAGGAATAAGTTTTGACTTAGAAAAAGCAAAAGAAATATTGCAAGAAGATAAAGATGAATATGTAATAAAATTAACAATTACAAATCCAAAAGTAACATTAGATAAAATTGGACCAGAAGCATTTCCAGATAAGTTAGCAACATTTTCAACAAGATATGATGTAAGTGATAAAGACAGAACAACAAACCTTGAATTAGCTTGTAGCAAAATAAATGGAACAGTAGTATTATCAGGAGATACATTCTCATACAATAAAGTAGTGGGGGCAAGAACAGCAGGAGCTGGTTACAAAAATGCGAAAATATATGAGGCTGGAAAAGTAGTTGATGGAATAGGCGGAGGAATATGTCAAATTTCTTCAACATTATATAATGCAGTATTAAATGCAAACTTAGAAATTGTAGAAAGAAAAAATCACCAATTTGTAACATCATATGTAGAACCAGGAATGGATGCAACAGTAGTATATGGATTAACAGATTTTAAATTTAAAAATACAAGACAATATCCAGTAAGAGTAGTTGCAACAGCAAAAAACGGAATTGCAACAGTAACAATATATGGAATAAAAGAGGATAAAGAATATACATTCAAATTTGATGTAAAAAGAGTTGCAACAATTCCAGTTACAACAGAATACATAGATGATAGTACATTACCAACAGGAACAGAAAAAGTTGAACAAAAAGGAACAAATGGATTAAAAACTGAAACATATATGACAAAATTATTAAATGGAAAAGTAATTTCTACAACATTAGTTTCTAAAGACACATATAATGCAATGACAAGAATAATTAGAAGAGGCACAGGACCAGCAATGACAACTAATACAGAAGATAATAAAACAACAGAAGTAACCTCAACAGAAACAACTACAACGCCACAAACAACAAATACAACAGAGACTCAAGAGCAACAACAAGCAACTGAATAGAAAGAAAAAATAAAAATTACACATGTTTTTAAAATATGTGTAATTTTTTGACTTTTCTACACATATTTATTACATAGATATTACAAAAGTTACACAAAATCTGTTGTATTACAATTGATGTGAAACAAAATAAATAAAATTGAATAAGTGATTTAAATCGTATATAATTGAGTTGCTA
>CAJMJN010000029.1 GCA_905213875.1 uncultured Clostridium sp. | reverse complement strand
AAACAATATCATTTTTGTGCTCTCTTTTCAATATTTTATTTTCAATGTATTTGTGACATATCTATTTTAAACCTATATTATTGATTTTTTTCTTAAATCGCCCTTAAAATGCAATGCATAGTGTTATTTTTGTTTGTATTTAATCCGAGCTCTTTTCAGTTCTGTTTGTGCTCGATTTGCCTCAGCAGCTGCCGCCTCATTCCAGAATTCTTCGGAATATTGTTCTTTCCAAATGTCTGACTTATATGCAAACATTATGCCTCTGGATGAATTTATTGCTGCTCCTCCACCTTTTTTATCGAAGTTTACAGCAACATCATTAGCTGTTGCTCCCTGCTTTCCATAGCCTGGTACTAAGAAAAATGTATTTGGCATACGTTTTCTTAATTCTTTAGCCTGTTCAGGATGTGTTGCTCCTACAACTGCTCCCACTAAACTATATTTTTCTCGGCGTGGGTTGGTATAATCTCCCCATTCTTTGATTTTGTCAGCAACTGCTTCATATACCTTTCTGCCATCTTTTAACTCGAGATCTTGTATCTCTGCTGATGACTGGTTTGAAGTTTTGGCTAAAACAAAAATTCCTTTGTCATTTTTTTTAGCTAAATCCAGAAATGGTTTGATTCCATCTGTTCCGAAATACGGGTTTACAGTTATTGCATCAAATGGTGATGTAGCATCCAAATATGCTTTTGCATACTCCATTGATGTGTTTCCAATGTCTGCTCTTTTTAGATCTCCAATTACGTAGAGCCCTTCCATCTGAGCATTCATGGCAATGTTCCAGTAAAGATCTTCCATTTGCATTGCCTCAAAAAAAGCACTGTTTATTTTTATTACTCCTACTGATTCTTTTACTGCTTCAATATAATCTTGACAGAAAGTACCCATTATAGTTCTGTTTTTTTCTGGGTCTCCTTCTAATTTTCCATCTGCTACTAGTTCTTCATTTTGCGTTATCCAAACTTGTTTGATTTTGTCAAAATCTGGATCTAACCCTGCAATAAGTGGCCCTTTTTCTTTCACTATCCGGTTTAGTCTTTGCATTGCGTTCATTTTTTTCCTCCTGCTCAATTGAGCTGAATCTAATATTAATGTGTTTCTATTAGATAATAACATATTTATTATATTATTACAATGGTTAACGTAATTTAAAGTTAATTGTTTTATTATTCTCCCGTTTTTATTAAGCTTCTTGTTTTTTTACATATATTATTTTTCCTAGTTTTATTTTGTTAACTCTTTTTTGTAATTCCATTATAGGAATTGGAAGTAATGATATTGCAATTGTTATTAACCATTGTGTTTGATTTAATGGTATTAATTTAAATATTTTTGCCAATTGTGGAATTATTACAACTATTGTTTGTACTATTGTTCCTAATATAAAACTTCCTATTAAATATTTGTTTTCTAATATTCCTATTTTAAATATTGATTGTTCACTTTTTATGTTAAAACTGTGGACAAGTTCAAGCATTCCTAATGCTATAAATGCCATTGTTCTTCCTACTTCTAGTCCATAATATTTATTTCCTATACTAAATGCTATTAGTGTTAACATTCCAAGCATTATTCCTTCTACTATTATTTTGTTCCATAATCCGTCTGCAAAAATTCCCTTTCTGCTATCTACTGGTGGTCTTTTCATTATGTCTTTTTCAGGTGGTTCTAGTCCTATTGCGATTGCTGGTAATGAGTCTGTTACTAAGTTTATCCATAATAATTGAATTGCTAATAGAGGAGATTTTAATCCTAAAACTAGCCCCATAAATATTGTTACTATTTCTCCTATATTTGTTGATATTAAAAAATGTATTGCTTTTTTTATGTTGTCATATATATTTCTTCCTTGTTTTACTGCTTTTACTATTGTTACAAAATTGTCGTCTGTTAATATCATATCTGCTGCATTTTTGGCTACATCTGTACCATTTTTTCCCATTGCTATTCCTATGTCTGCATTTTTTAAAGCAGGGCTGTCATTTACTCCATCTCCTGTCATTGCAACTACACTTCCTGCTTTTTGCCATGCTTTTACTATTCTTACTTTATGTTCTGGTGTAACCCTTGCAAATACTGAATAATTTTTTATTTCTTTAACCAACTTTTCTTGTGGTATTTGGTCTAGTTCTTTTCCTGTTATTGCTTTATCTTGTGGCTCTAATATATTTAATTCTTTTGCAATTGCTTTTGCTGTTGCAATATGATCACCTGTTATCATTACAGTTTTTATCCCTGCCCTTTTGCACGTATTTACTGCTTCTTTTACTCCTTCTCTAGGTGGGTCTATCATACCAATTAATCCGCACAAAATTTAGTCCGTCTTCCATGAATTTTAATTCTGAATTTTTTGGCATTGCTGGTATTTCTTTATATGCTACTGCTATTACTCTTAATGCTTTTTTTGCCATATTTTCATTTTCTTTTTCAATTCTATTTTTTTCTCCTATTGTAACATTACATTTATTTAATAATACATCTGGTGCGCCTTTTGTAATAACTATATATCTTGTACCTTTTTTATGTACTGTTGTCATCATTTTTCTAGTTGAATCAAATGGTATTTCTGCCACTCTTGGCATTTCTCTATATAATTCAACTTTATTATAGTTGTATTTTAATGCATTTTGTACTAAAGCTATTTCTGTAGGTTCTCCATTAATTTCTGTTTTTCCATTTTCATATACAATATTGCTATCTGTACACATTGCTCCCAGTCTTGTTGCTAACATTTTGTCTTTTGCATTTATTTCTACAACTGTCATTTTATTTTGAGTTAATGTTCCTGTTTTATCTGAACATATTACTTTGCTACATCCTAATGTTTCAACTGCTGGCAATTTTCTTATTATGCTATTATTTTTTGCCATTTTGCTTACACCTATTGATAACATAATTGTAACAATTGCAGGCAAACCTTCTGGAATTGCTGCAACTGCTAGTCCTACTGATGTCATAAACATTTCTATTGGGTCTATTTTCTTTATCATTCCTATTGCAAATATTAGCACACATATTGCTAAACATACTATTCCAAGTATTTTTCCTACTTGTGATAGCTTTTTTTGTATTGGTGTTTCAGGTGTTTCGTCTTCCATAATCATATTAGCTATTTTTCCAACTTTAGTATTCATACCTGTTTCTGTTACTACTGCTTTTCCATGACCATTTACAACTATACTTGCCATAAATGCCATATTTAGCATATCTCCTAGTGGAATATCTGGTTTTGCTATCATATTTGCATCTTTTAGCACTGGCTCTGTTTCACCTGTTAAGCTTGATTCTTCTATTTTCAGATTATGGCTTTCTATTAATCTACAATCTGCTGGTACATAAATTCCAGCTTCTAACTCTATGATGTCTCCTGGTACCAAATCTTCTGCATTTATTTCTTGTATATTTCCGTTTCTTATAACTTTTGCTTTTGGTGGTGTCATTTCTTTTAATGCTTCTATTGATTTTTCTGCTTTTGCTTCTTGAATTACTCCCATTAGAGCATTAAATACTACAATTGCTATTATTATAATTGAATCCACATAGTCATTTTCTCCTTGAAAATACGATATTAGTGCAGATAGAGCAGATGCTATTATTAGTATTATTATCATAAAATCATTGAATTGTTTTATAAATTTTACTAATAATGTTTCTTTCTTTTTTTCTTCTAATTTATTTGTTCCATATTTTTGCTTTCTAATTTGTATTTCTTCGTATGCAAGTCCAATTTTTAAATCTGTTTTTAGTTTTTGTAAAACCTCTTCTTTTCTTAATGTTTCCCACATAATTTCCTCCTTTGTCTTGTTATTTATTAAATTTTATGTGGCTTGTCTTTTATTTATTACTAATTTGTTTGTATTTTGAATTTAACTTTTTGTAGTTTTTTGTCATATTATCTAATAGGAGGTTTTACTTATGTTAATTAATTCTATTTTACTAGCTTTATCAAGTAGTTTGGACTCTTTGGGTATTGGCATTACATATGGTATTAAAAATATGAAAATTTCTAAAATTAGTAGGTTAATTTTGTTTACTATTTCGTGTTTTGTTTCTTTTTCTTCTATATTGTTAGGTAATTTTATAAATAATTTTATTTCTAATTCTTTTGCAAACTTAATTGGTTGCAGTGTTTTAGTTTTTATTGGTGTTAGTATGATTTTTAAATCTATTTCTAATTCTAATAATGTGAAAAATAATTATTATGACTTTAACAATTCTAATTTGATTGATCCTAGAGAGTCTATTGCTCTTGGTTTTGCTTTATCTTTGGATAGTTTAGGAATTGGTATTAGTTATAGTTTAACAGATTCTACTTCTTTTCTTTTTCCATTTTTTATTGGGATTTTTCAAGTTGCTTTTTTGAATTTGGGTATTTTTTGTGGTAAGAAAATAAAAAATATAAGTAATTTACCTGATTTTGTTTGTTCTCTTGTTTCAGGTATATTACTTATATTGTTTGGCATTTTTAGGTTATTTTAATATGCAATTATTCTTCTTTACATTTTTATTATTTTACTGTAAAACCGTCTGTTGCATTTCCACTTAAGAGCTCAGAGCTTAGAGTAACTACAGGGAACAACTCGCGAGAATAGTAGTCAGTGCCGCCGTAAGAGCCGCACATAAAGCAAGCGCTCACGCGACCAAAATCCACATTGCGCACATAGAAGCCACAGAGGTCAGAGTCAGTACCGACGCAGCGCGAAGCCAACCAGTAATCTGAACGACTTCCATCTGGCATTAATAAATCATAATAGTTTTTCCATTATTAGCTGTTTTAAATGCTGTTTGCATAAAACTACTATCTTTATACCAATATGTTTGATATGGTTGAATACTTTTACTTGCTTCTAATTTTCCATCTGTTGCACTTTCATCTGTTCTTCCTACTAAAGTTGTTTGTTCACTCATCCCTAGTCCATTATTATTAGTTGGTCCATTTATTACACTTAAGTTTTCTTTTGCATATATTGTTGGATATTTTTTAAGACTTGTATATGGAGTTGAAGTTTGAGTGTTATATGTTGCATTTCCATCATTATATTTATATGCTCCATTTGTTCCGTTCTTTGCACCATCTGTCATATAATTTTCTATATCTTCTATATTTATACTTCTTGCTTCTATTCCTTTACTTGCATTTCCATACAAATTACTACATGCATCATTTAACAATTTTACTCCATTATTATATCCTTGTGCTTGTCCTAAATACACAGTTCCACTTGTTGCTGTTTCTGGTACTAATGTTACTTTTCCATTTTTTATATCTAATACTTTCCATTTACTTATTTTATAGTTATCATTACTACTATCTAGTTTTACATCATCTGTTCCTACTGTTTTATTTGATGAACAATATTCTGCTTCCCATTTATATGTTCCGCTTGGTGTATATGTTACTTCTGTTCCTACTTCTAATCCTTCTGGTGCTGGTACTATTTCTCCTACACTTCCATTTGCATTTACTGTGAAACTTTTTCCATCTACAGTTGCTGTTACTGGAAATGTTTCTCCTTCTATTGTTCCTCCATAATTTGCCATGTCTGTTCTTAGTTTTTCTACTGTTAATGTCCCATCATCTGACATTGCTCCCATTACTGCTAGTCTTACTTTTTCTTCTGCGTTTTTATATTCTGTTTTATCTTTAGCATTTTGAGCTTGTGTTAATATTCCATTTTGTCCTGTTAACATTGCTATACTTACTCCTGCTAGTATTAATAATACTATAATCGTTATTACTAATGCTATTAGTGTTATTCCATGTACATTTTTCTTCATTTAAATTCCTCCATTTTTCTTTAGTTTTTCCAGTATTTATAATTTTATTCTGTATTACTTCTTATGTTTTCTCATACAAAATTATGTACAATAAAAGTATATCCTAAGCCTTCATCATTGTCAATGATGATTTATCATTTTCGGTCTATTGTCTTTTATCAATTAAAATTAGAAAATAATTTATGTTATAGGTTAATATAAAACTAAACTATAATGAAAGGAAGTATACTTATGGAAAATATACAATCAACTGATTTATTCAAAGTAATTGGTAAAAATATTAAATATTATAGAAGTTTATATAATCTTGAAAAAGGTAAAATGACTCAAGAAAAACTTGCAGAATTAGCTGATGTTTCAACAGCTTTAATTGCTAATGTTGAGAGTGATAAAATTAATCAAGGAATTAGTGTTTTTACTTTATGGAAAATTAGTAAAGCTTTAGAAATTCCTGTTGAAAATTTATTTAATGGTATAGATAATGATATTAGTTCGTTACATGCCTAAGTTTTTAACATCGTTTTTTATTTAAGATACACATCTTATATTTTCATATAAAAAAGAAGATAATTAAGCACCACTATTTATTAAATCTTTATTTAATATTTAGTTTTTTCTTAATTATCTTTTTTTATAAATATATTAATCTAATTTCGCATTTTCTCATTAATTGCAAAATTTCCCACTATTGGCTATAACTTATTTATTAGCTATTTTTCAATTTCATTGATAATAGTTTTGATATTCCGTTTTCTTCCATTGTAACTCCATATACTGTATCAGCCGCTTCCATTGTTCCTTTTCTATGTGTAATTACTAAGAATTGTGTATTTTGCGAGAATTTCTTTAGATAATCTGCAAATCTGTACACATTCACATCATCAAGTGCCGCCTCAATTTCGTCTAATACGCAGAATGGTGCTGGATTAATTTTTAAAATTGCAAATAGCAATGCAATTGCTGTGAATGCTTTTTCTCCTCCAGATAATAACATCATATTTTGTAATTTTTTTCCTGGTGGTTGTACATTAATATCAATTCCACATTCTAGTATATTGTTTTCGTCTTCTAATTTTAATGATGCATTTCCTCCACCAAATAATTCTTTAAACACTTCTGCAAAATTTTTATTTATTAACGCAAATTGTGTTTTAAATTGTTCTTTCATGGTTTGAGTCATATCTGTTATTATTTTTCTAAGTTTTGCCATAGTATCTTCTAAGTCAACTCTTTGTTCACACATAAAGTCATATCTTTCTTTTAAGTTTTTATATTCTTCAATTGAATCTACATTAACACTTCCAAGTTCTCGTAATTCTTTTCTTAATTCATTTACCTTTTTCTGTGTTAATTGTACATTATCTGGCTTTTTGTATTCTTGCACATTGTTTGGTGTTAGCTCATATTCTTCCCACATTTTGTTTATAATAGAATTTATATCTTCTTCTGTTTTAGTTTTTCGTACATCTATTTTTACAATCTGTGCTTTTAAGTCTTCTATTATTTTAAATTTTTCGTTTATTTTGTCTTCTTGTTTTGCCAATTTTTCATTTTTGGCAATTCTTTCTTGTTTTAATTCTTCTATTTTTGAGCCACTATTTTTTACATCTTCTTTTATTGATTCTATTTTTTGTTTTATTTCTTCTATTGATTTTTCTAAATTAAAGTTGTCTTGTTTTATTTCTTCTATTTGACTTTCCTTATTTTTTATACTTTGCTTAGAATTTTCAATATCTTGTAATATTCTTTCTTGTAGCTCTTGTAATGAAGTTTCACTTTCGTCAAATGAAGATACAGATATTTTTAAATTGGTTATATCAAAATTCAAGTCATCTACATATTTTTGATTGTCTTTATTTATATTTGCAAATTCTTGAATTATTGATGTTAATTTTTCTGTTTCTTCTGTTAATGTTTCTATCTCTTTTTGTGTTTCTTCTTTTATTTTAATAGAAGTTTCTTTTTCTTGTTTGATTGTTTCTTTTTCTTCTTTTAGCTTATTTATACGTTTTTCAACTTTTTCTATATTTTCGTCTATTGATAATACTTTTTGTTTTTCTGTTGCATATGTAATATCTATTTCTTGTAGCTCTTTTTCTAATAGTGTTACTTCTTCAAAAATATTTTCTATTGAATTTTGATATTCTTCTTTTTCATTTTCTTGTTTTTCTATTTTAGTTTTTAGATTTTGAATATCTTTTTGAAGTTTTTCTATTTCTCTTCCTCTACCTAAAATATTTACAGTTTTCTTAGCTACAGAACCTCCTGTTATTGCCCCAGATGGGTTTATTACATCTCCTTCTATTGTAATAATTCTAAATGTATATCCATTTTGCTTAGCTACTTTTATTGCATTTTCCATATTATCAACAATAACTGTTCTTCCTAATAAATTTGTTATAATTTGTTCATATTTTTTATTGTATTTTATTAGGTCTGATGCAATTCCAATAACCCCTTGGTTATTTCCTTTTATCTTATCTAATTTTTTACCATGAACTGAAGATATTGGTAAAAATGATGCTCTACCCAAATTATTTTTTCTTAAGTGTTCAACTAATCTTTTTGCATCTTCTTCTGTATCTGTTACTATGTTTTGTAAGCTCATACCTAAACACATTTCTATTGCTGTTTGGTATTGCTCTGGTACTTCAATTATATTTGCAAGTACACCATTCATTCCTTTTCCTAATTCTTTTACTTTTTCACAATCTAATAAAAGATTTTTTACACTTTTAACATATCCTTCTTTTTCTTTTTCTGTTTCAATTAAGAATTTTAAACGTGATTCTTTTATTCTCATTTCACTTTGATATGCTTGTATATTACTATCATATAATTTTATTTTTTTATCTGCTTCTTCTTTTTTAGAATTTATTTCTTCTAAATTTTTTACTATTTTATTTCTTTTGCTTTCTATTTCATAAAATTCTTTTGATATTTCTTCTTTATTAAATCGTATATTATCTAGTTCGGAAATATTTGTCATTATTTCATTTTGTATTTGTTTTTCTCTTTTTTCGTAGTTATCATAGTTAACATTTTGTGTGTTTATTTGTGATTGTAATTCATATTTTTTGTCTGTGTTTTCTTCCACTTTTTGTTTGTGTTCTTCAATTTCTAGTTCTTTGCTAGATAATTTTTCTGTTATTTTTTGTAGTTCTTCTTCTTTTTCTTTTAGCTCTTTTTCGTATTTTTCTTTATTTTGTTTTAAACTATCTTTTTTCTGTTGTTTTTGTTCAATTTCTTCTTGTAGTTCTTTTAGTTTTTCTGTTGTTTCTTCTATTTCTTTTGTGTATCTTTGTGTGTTTTCATTATTATTTGTTATTCTTGTTTTTGCTACATTAATATCTGAATTTAACATTTCTATTTCTTTTTGACTTTCAAACCCTAAGTTTGACATTTCTTCTATTTGTGTTGTTATGTTATTTATATTGTTCTTTAATTCTTCTTTTAGTGCTTTTATTCTGTCTAAATTTTTTTGCTCTTCTTCACATTGGTTATTGTATATTTCTTCATCTTTTACTATTTCTTCTAAACTTTGTTTGTATTTTTCTATATTGTATATAAATAAACCAATTTCAATATTTTTTAATTCTTCTCTTAAATTCAAATATTTTTTAGCTTTTTCTGAACTTATTTTTAATGGTTCTATATTTGTTTCTATTTCTGATAATATGTCATTTATTCTAAGTAAGTTTAGTTTTGTTCTTTCTAATTTTTTCTCTGCTTCTTGTTTTCTTGTTCTATATTTTACAATACCTGCAGCTTCTTCAAATATATTTCTTCTATCTTCTGATTTATTGCTTAAAATTTCATCTATTTTACCTTGTCCTATTATTGAATATCCGTCTTTTCCAATTCCTGTATCCATAAATAGTTCTAATACATCTTTTAATCTACAAGGTACTTTATTTATGTAATATCCAGTTTCACCTGTTCTATATATTTTTCTTGTTACTGTTACTTCTGTATATTCTATTGGTAATGCTCCATCAGTATTATCAAATACTAATGACCCTTCTGCAAAACCTAATGATTTTCTATTTTGTGTACCTGCAAATATAATATCAAGTGATTTGTTACCTCTAAGAGATTTCATGCTTTGTTCTCCAAGTATCCACCTGATACTATCTGAAATATTACTTTTTCCTGAACCGTTTGGCCCTATAACACTTGTTATTCCTGGTCTAAATTCCAGTACTGTTTTATCTGCAAAGGATTTGAACCCTTGTAATTCTAGTCTTTTTAAATACATTTTTTCTCACCTGCAAGTAGTTTATACTATTTTTCGACTTTTGTAAAGAATTTTTGCTATACGAATTTTACTCCTGAAACAATTTTTGCTATGTTATATATTAGTTTTAGCTTGTCCTTAGAACATTTAGAAAATAGCTCTTTAAATTCTTTGTCTAAATATATATCTTCTTCTTTTGTTACTCCTGTAATAAATTCTTCTATTGGCACTTGTAATATATTTGATATTTGTGCTAATCTTTTTAGTGTTATTTGTGCAGTTCCCCTTTCTACCCTACTAAGATATGCTACTGATACATCCATTGTTTCTGCTAGTTTTTCTTGCGATATCCCCTTTTCATTTCTTTTGTTTTTTATCCTTTCACCCATTAGCTGGTAGTCAATTCTTACTTTAACAAACATAATTTGCACCTCCGTTTTAGTAAATTTATCATCATCATATTTTATCGTCAAAGTCCATTTTTTCTTTTGACGTAAAGTTTTATCTATAAATGCTCTCTTTAACTCATTATTTTACAGTTTTTCTAACTTTTACACTTTTTTACATTTTTTCTAACTCTAATTGTTAGTTTGCTTTTTTGTTGATATTATTTGTTTTACATCGTATTTTGTTGGTATAAATCAAACAAAAAGTAAGAATTTTATGTTTTTGCAAATTCTTACTTTTATATTAGTTTTTAAATTTATATTTTTATCAATTTTCGGCTTTTTCACTATATTTATTATTAACTATTTTCTCATATGGTGCTTTTTCTTTTAGTTCTCCAGCTTGTGTCATAACTTCTTGTAATCTTTCGAATCCTTCTTGTTTTAATACTGGTGTTTCATTCCATGCGTCTATGTTTTTATAACTTTGTATTGCTGATGTTAAGATTTCAATATCTGTACTTGGGAAAAAGCTTTGTATTGCTTCTGCTATTTCCTTACTACTATGTTCCTTTACCCATTTTTCTCCTTTTGCTATTGCATTTGTAAAGCCTTGTATTGTTCCTTCGTTTTTTTCTATATAACTTTTTTTAGCAAAATATGCTGTATATGGAATTTCTCCTGCTGCTTCGCCAACTGATGCTACTATATATCCTTTTCCTTGTAATTGTGTTTGTGATGCTGTTGGTTCAAATAATGTTACATAGTCTGCATTTCCACTTGCAAAGGCTCCTGCCATTAAGTCAAATTTTATACTATCATCTAATGTTACATCTTTTCCTGGTTCTATTCCATTTTCTTTTAGTACATATTCTAATGTCATATATGGTACTCCGCCTTTTCTTCCTGGAATTATAGTTTTTCCTTTTACTTCTTTCCATTCAAAATTTGGACTTTCTTTTCTTGATACTAAAAATGATCCATCTTTTTTAGTCATTTGCGCAAATACTTGGCAATAATCTTCTTTTCCTTCATTATAAACATATATTGATGCCTCTGGACCTGCAAATCCAATATCACATTGATTACTTAATACTGATGTCATTACTGCATCTGCCCCTTGACCTGTTGTTAATTCAATTTCCATACCTTCTTCTTTAAAATAGCCATTATTTATTGCTACATATTGTGGTGCATAAAATACTGATCGTGTTACTTCATTTACTTTTATTGTTTTAGCTTCTGTATTGTCTTTTTTGTTTTTTATTATATAAATTTGTACTCCTAACAACACTACTAGCACAATAATAATAATGCTTATAAATATTTTTTTATTCATTTTACACCTCCTATTTTCTTTTGTATATTTTATGTTTATTTTATTTTTTGGTGAATAAATAAAAATGAGTACGATTAAATTAAATCATACCCATTCTTTTTTATAATTCTTCTTGCTCTACAGCCCATATTATTTTTATAGCAGTAAATCCGATCACTCCTGATTTCACCCCATATTTACTTTGGAATTTTTTGAATTTTTCATTATCCTTTATAGGAAATTCATCATCGTTTCTTTTGACTTCTACTTTCCCTGTTTTATCCACTGCTAATTTATCATAAAAAGTATCTCTTAGACTGTTTAATATTTTTTGAGAAATAAAATAATTTTCAAATTTCTTTTCATAACCATGTTTTTCATATTCTCTTTCTAAATCGGTTCTTTTTAGGTAGCAATCTTTTTTCAATAACATATACATTAAATAAAATATATCTTCATAATATTGAAGGTTTTCTTCTATTTTATAAAATGCTTCTCTGTTTCTTATTAAAAAATGTCTTGCCTTTTTTCTGAATTTTATTTCTTCATTTTCTTTTTCATTGTACTCACATATCCATAATTTTGCTACAATTTTTTTATATTGTTTTTTGGATATCTTCATACTTTGAGCAAGTTTTATGCTTTCTGTGGTTAATTTTTCTAATTGTTCTATTTCCCACCGGCTTATATCTTCTTCCTCCTTTTGTTTTATGATATTATTTGTTGTTTGTTCATCCATAATGTTTTCCTCCATATCATTTATTCTACAATTAATACTTAATTATTATATCATGATTTATGTAAATCTTCAATATTTACTAAACCATTTTTCTTAATTTTACTATACATTTTTCTAATATTAGTACTCCCAAATACATTATTCCTGCAACAATTCCTAATATTATTACACTTGTCATTACTAGATCTAATTGAAATACTTGACCTCCATATACAATTAGATATCCTAATCCTGCTTTTGATACTAAAAATTCTCCTGAAATAACGCCAACTAAAGAAAGTCCAATATTTACTTTTAGTGAATTTATAAATGTAGATAAATTGGCAGGTATTACTATTTTAGTTAGTATTTGTAATTTACTACTTTTAAATGTTTTTGCCATTTTTATTATGTCTTTATCTGTTTTTAAAAATCCATTTAAGTTTTCTAGTACTGATACAACTAATGATATTGCAATTGCCATTACAATTATTGCTGATGTTCCAGCACCTACCCAAATTATTATTACTGGTCCGCAATGCTACTTTTGGTAGACTGTTTAATACTACTAAATATGGTTCCATTACTTTAGATAAAAAGTTTGACCACCATAATGCAATTGCTATTGTTATACCTAAAATTGTTCCTAACAAAAATCCTATAACTGTTTCATATACTGTTACTCCAACATGCATTAATAACTTATTATCTGTTAGATGTAAAAATGTTGATACTATTCTACTTGGTTGACTCATTAAAAAACTATCTATAATTCCTTTTCTTGCTAATATTTCCCATACTACTAAAAATACTACTAATATTGCTATTTGAGTTAATCGTATTAAGTTTTTTCTTTTTCTTTTTTCTTTTATATATTTTTTTCTCTCATTTGATATTATCATTTGTTTCATCCTTCTCTCAACTCCTTCCATAATATGTTAAAATACGTACTAAATTTAGGATTTTCTCTTGTTTCTAATGGTGTTTTATTTTTAGTTCCAAAGTCTATTTTATGAACATCTTTTATTGTTCCTGGTCTATTGCTTAATACAAGTATTCTATCTGACATGCTAATTGCTTCTGGTTGATGTTAAAATAGGCAGTCTTGGTTTTTATTTCTGACTAATCCAATATTTAATATTAAATTAGCCTTATATTTTTTCTTTTAAGTTATTTAATTGTTTGAAATTGAAATATAAATCTACCTGTTTGTCTTGGTGTATTTCAATTCTATTAACAATTACTTTCATAATTTCTGATGTTGGTTTACTTAGACTTAGATAATCCTGTACAACACTTTTTATCTTCTCAGTATCATCTTGTTTTGCATCTTCTTTTTGCTGTTTTATTTCTATGTATTCGTCTTCTTTTTGTCTTATTTCATCTCTAAATTTTTCCAATAATCTTTCATACATTTCTTCACTTATTTTATTATTCAATTTATCTACATACATTTGGTCAATATTGTTATTTATCAATTTTATTTCGTTTTCTAGTTTTTGAAGTATTTTTCCATAATCATATTTTGTCATTCCCCTTTTTACTTCTAATTCTACTTTTTCACTATCTATTTTTTGAAATAAATTTTTCATATAATTAATTATAGTGTCTTCTAAATTAGAATAGCTAAAACCATGTGATGTACAAAGTTTTAATTTTGAATTTCTGCGATAATTATTACATAC
>CAJMJN010000028.1 GCA_905213875.1 uncultured Clostridium sp. | reverse complement strand
GGAGGAAACTTCTGGAGAGGAAGAAACGGACACCAAATGGAAAGAACAACAGCAGACTATATGGGAATGTTAGCAACAGTAATGAATGGGTTAGCATTACAAGACGCATTAGAAGCAAGAGAAATTTATACAAGAGTACAAACTGCAATAGAAATGAGAGAAATAGCAGAACCATTTATACAAAGAAAAGCAGAAAAACACTTAGGAAAAAGTAGAGTAGTAATATTTGCAGGAGGTACAGGACACCCATATTTTACAACAGATACAGCAGCAGTATTAAGAGCAACAGAAATAAAAGCAGACATAATTTTATTAGGAAAAACAGTAGATGGAGTATATGATGATGATCCAGCAATAAATCCAAATGCAAAGAAATTCGAAGAAATATCATATATGGAAGTTTTAGAAAGAAATTTAAAAGTTATGGATTCAACAGCAACTGCAATGTGTAGAGACAATAAAATGCCATTATTAGTATTTGCAATAGAAGATCCAGAAAACATTGTAAGAGCTGTAAAAGGAGAAAAAATAGGAACAATAGTAAAATAATTCAGGTAATAAAAAGTAATAAAACAAAAATATAAAAATTAAAATAAGATTAATGTAAAACATTAAATCTTAAAAGGAGGATATAAAATGGATTATACAAATTTAAAAGAAAAAATGGAAAAAGCAATAAACTCATATAATGAAAGATTATCAGAAATAAGAGCAGGAAGAGCAAACCCTGCAATATTAAATAAAGTAAAAATAGATTACTATGGTACACAAACACCAATTAATCAAGTTGCAGCAGTATCAGTACCAGAAGCAAGATTAATAGTAATACAACCATGGGATGCAAGTGTATTAAAAGAAATAGAAAAAGCAATATTAGCATCAGACATAGGAATTAACCCTAATAATGATGGAAAAGTAATTAGATTGACCTTCCCAGAATTAACAGAAGAAAGAAGAAAAGAAATAGTAAAAGATGTAAAGAAAATGGCAGAAGAAGCAAAAGTAGCAGTTAGAAATGTTAGAAGAGAAGGAATAGACAAAGCAAAAGCAGACCAAAAAGCAGGAGACATGACAGAAGACGAATTAAAAGGTGCTGAAAATGAAATTCAAAAATTAACAGACAAATATGTTGAAGAAATTGACAAAATAGCAGAAACAAAAGAAAAAGAAGTAATGTCTGTATAATAAAAATCTAGTTTAATATATAAAAGGAGACTAACCATGGACTTTAAAGACCAACTAAGAAATTACCAAGAATTTATTAATAAGGAATTAGAAAAAAAAGTAAGAAAGCAAGAATGTCTAGAATATATATTAAATAGATCAGTCGAATATAGCTTGATGGCAGGTGGAAAAAGACTAAGACCAATTCTAGTATTAGCAACATATGAAATATTTAAAAAAGATATAGAAATATGTTTGCCATATGCAATTGCAATAGAAATGGTACACAATTTTTCACTAATACATGATGATTTACCAGGAATAGATAATGATGATTTTAGACATGGAAAACTAACAAACCATAAAAAATTTAATGAAGCAACAGCAATACTTGCAGGTGATAGTCTTTTAAATAATGCATATATAATAATAAGCAAAGACTTACAACAAAGCCTTAAAGAAAGTAAAACTGAAAAAAATCAAGAAGAAATTTTAAATAATAAAATAAAAGTGTTTAATGAATTTTCAAATGCAGTGGATAGAATGATAGCAGGAGAATATGTAGATACAGAATATGAAGGAAAAGATATAACAACAGAAGACCTGGATTATATACATCAAAATAAAACAGGAGCATTACTAAAACTATGTGTTAGAATGGGAGCAATATTAGCAAATGCAAGTGAAGAAGATGCAAAAAGTTTAACAATATATGCAGAAAAAATAGGATTAGCTTTTCAAATAAAAGATGATATTTTATCAGAAGAAGGAGACGAAAAGGTCCTAGGAAAACCTGTTGGAAATGATAAAGAAATGGAAAAATGCACATATGTTTCAAAATATGGTTTACAAAAATCCAAAGAAATTTTAGAAAATATTACAAATGAAGCAATACAAGAATTAGATAAATATGGAGAAAAAGCAATATTCTTAAAAGAATTAGCAAAATACATTCAAAATCGAAATAAATAAAAAGGGAGAAAATAGCATGGAAATAAATAAAGAACATATGCCTAAACATATTGCAATAATTATGGATGGTAATAGAAGATGGGCAAGAGCTAGAGGAAAAGCAGCAAGTTATGGACACAAAGAAGGAGCTAAAACTTTAGAAAAGATAGTTAGATATGCAAATAAAATAGGATTAGGATATATAACTGTTTATGCATTTTCAACAGAAAATTGGAAAAGAGCAGAAGAAGAAGTAAGTGCATTAATGTTACTTTTACAAACATATTTAGATGATTATTCTAAAAGAGCTGATACAGAAAACATAAGAGTAAAAGTTTTAGGAGATATTACAGCTTTATCAGAAGGAATGCAAAAAAGTATATTAAAATGTATGGATAGAACCAAAAATAATACAGGTGTAACATTTAATATAGCATTAAATTATGGTGGGAGAGATGAAATAATAAAAGCTATAAAGAAAATAGCAACAGATGTAAAAGATGAAAAGATAAAAATAGAAGATATAGACGAAAAAGTTGTTTCAGATAATTTATATACAAAAGGAATGCCAGATCCAGACTTACTTATAAGAACAAGTGGAGAATTAAGATTAAGTAACTTCTTACCATGGCAATTAGTATATACAGAATTTTTGTTTGTTGATAAAAACTGGCCAGAATTTACAGAACAAGATTTAGATGAAGCTATAATAGAATATGAAAAAAGAACAAGAAAATTTGGAGCAAATTAAGCTCGATATACGGAGGATAATATGGATATAAAAAGAATTACATCAGGTTTATTAGGATTTCCATTAGTTTTAGCAGTATTATTAATAGGAAATAAAATTGTAGTAGATATTGCATTAGCAATTATTGCATTACTTGCAATGAGTGAATATTTTAATGCAGTAGAAAAAGTATCAAAACCAGTTAGATGGTTAGGGTATGTAAGTTGTTTTAGTATAGCATTTATACATATAATACCAGTAGAAAGTTTAAATATGGTAGTAACATTAGCTGTACCAACAATATTAACAATACTATTTGCACAAGTAATTGCAACAGATATGAAGACTAATTTTAAAGATATTGCATATACTTTTATAGGGATATTTTATGTGGTATTTTTCATGATGTTTGTTGCACTTATAGATGGAATGAATAATGGAAAAATATTAATTTGGTATGCAATTATTGCAGCATGGGGAACAGACATATTTGCATACGTAGTAGGAATGGCAATAGGAAAACATAAATACACAGCAGTAAGCCCTAAAAAATCAATAGAAGGATGTATAGGTGGAACTTTAGGAGCAATTATATTAATGCTAATTTATACATATGTAGTAAATAAATATTTTGGCATGAATTATTCATATACATTTATAGCAGGAATAGGAATAATATTAAGTTTAGTTGGTCAAATAGGAGACTTAGCTGCATCATCAATAAAAAGATATGTAGATATAAAAGATTACAGTAATTTGATCCCAGGGCATGGTGGAATGCTAGATAGAATAGACAGTTTAATATTTTTAGCACCATTTGCATATGCATTATTTACATTATTATAAATTAAATAAAATCCAAAATATTTCTATTTACAATAGTAATTAGAAGTAGTTTGGATTAATTATATTTCTATAAGGAGGAAGAAATTGCTAAATATTTTGTTAATAGCAATAAAAATAATAATCTTATTAGGATTTTTAATTTTTATACATGAATTAGGTCATTTTACAATTGCTAAATTGTGCAAAGTTAAAGTAAATGAATTTGCAATTGGCTTTGGACCAACAATATGGAAAAAACAAGGAAAAGAAACTAAATATGCACTTAGGTTGATACCATTAGGTGGTTTTATAAGTATGGAAGGAGAAGAAGAACAATCAGAAAATGAAGGTTCTTTTTCTAAAGCAAGTATTCCAAAAAGAATAGCAATAGTAGCAGCAGGAGCAACTGTAAACATTATATTTGGACTTTGTGTTTATTTTATATTAGCAATATCAACAGGACCATATATATCAAATGAATTAGAAACAACAATAGAAGGATATGCTGCACAAATAGCAGGGATGCAAGCTGGAGATAAAATTATTGAGATAAATAATAAAAAAGTAAATAGCAAATATGATATAGATAAAATAATGTCTAAAAACAATGGCGAAAATATAGAATTGAAGATTCAAAGAGATGGAAAAATAGAAGAATACAGTATAAAACCTACAGAAGTAACATTACAAAATGATTCACATAAATATTATTTAGGTATTACCATGAAATATGCAGAAGATAATTTTTTAAATAGATGCATAAATGGAGGAATTCAAACAACAGAATTTATTAGTGAAATAGGAGATAATTTAAAACAATTATTTACAGGAAATGTTGGAATAAATCAAATGATGGGACCAGTTGGAATATCAGAAGTTGTAGCTAAAACAAATGGAATAAGTGAATTTTTACAAATGATGGCATTAATATCAATATCATTAGGAATAACAAATTTACTTCCAATACCGGCACTAGATGGTGGAAAAATATTAATTCTAATTATAGAAACAATAAGAAGAAAACCAATGAAACAAGAAACAGAAATTGGAATTCAAATGTTAGGTTTTGCTATACTTATAGGATTATCACTAATAATAACATATAATGATATTTTAAGAATTTTTTAATTGATATTAGTTTGTTATACTTTGTTATAAAAATCAATATATATTATTTTATTTATGCCTTGTGTGTCGCAATCTCCATACTAAAAATAACTAGTATGTTGATTGCTCCAATCGCACTCACACTTGTTCGTTTGATCGCTTACGCGGCATTACATAAAATAATATATATTGATTTTATAGCTAATCATTAAGTTTTAAATTAGCAAATTCAGCTAAAATTATTGACAAAAAAAACTATTTAATAGATAATAGAAATGTAAAATTACGAGAAGAAAAGACGCAGAAAAATACGAAGGAGGAAATACAAAATGTATTTATTTAATAGAATAACAGTTAATCCACAATTGCCAAAAAGAATAAGCAAATTGGCAACAGTGGCAAATAATTTATGGTGGTCATGGAATACAGAATTTTTACGTTTATTTCAAAGAATCGATATGGATTTATGGGAACAATCTAATAAAAATCCAGTTAAATTTTTAAAACATGTATCACAAGAAAAATTAGAAGATGCTGCAAAAGATGTAACATTTTTAAAAGAATATGACAAAATAGTTGAAGAATTTGAAGATTATATGAATAGCAAAAATACATGGTTTTCAAAAAATTATCCTGAAGAAAAAGGAGATTTAATAGCATATTTTTCAGCTGAATATGGATTAGATCAAACTATTCCAATTTATTCAGGTGGATTAGGAATATTATCAGGTGATCATTTAAAATCAGCAAGTGATTTAGGTATTCCATTAGTTGCTGTAGGATTATTATACAAAGATGGATATTTTAATCAAAAAATAGATGGAGAAGGTCAACAACAATGTGAATATAATGAAATAGACTTATATGATTTACCTATTAATCCAGTAAAAAATGAAGTTGGAGAAGATCTAATAATATATGTAAAATTCCCAAAAAGAAGATTATACTTAAAAGTATGGAGCATAAATGTAGGTAGAATAAAATTATATTTATTAGACTCTGATATAGAAAAAAATAATCCAGAAGATAGAGATGTAACACTAAAATTATATGGTGGAGATCAAGAAATGAGAATTCGCCAAGAAATAGTTTTAGGACAAGCTGGAGTTGAATTATTAACAAAATATTTAAAATTAAATCCAACTGTATATCACATGAATGAAGGACATTCAGCGTTTTTAACTTTAGAAATAATTAAAAATATAATAGCAGAAAAACAAGTATCTTTTGAAGTAGCAAAAGATATAACAAGCTCAAAAACAGTATTTACAACACATACACCAGTACCTGCTGGAAATGATATATTTCCATTAGATTTAGTAGAAAGATATTTTAAAGATTTCTGGCCAAGATTAGGATTATCAAGAGAAGAATTCTTAAAACTAGGAATGAAACCTGTAAAAGAACTAGAAAATGGATTTAATATGGGAATACTAGCTTTAAAAATTGCTGGAAAGAAAAACGGTGTAAGTAAATTACATGGAGCAGTATCAAGAGAACTATTTGGAGATGTATGGCCTAATATTGCTGCAAATGAATCACCAATTGGATATGTAACAAATGGTATTCATACATGTTCATGGTTAGCTCCAAAAATGAAAGAATTATACAATCAATATTTAATGCCATATTGGCAAGACAGCATGTATCAAGACAAAGTTTGGGAAAAAATAAATACAATACCAGATGAAAAATTATGGAATGTTCATAATGAAAGAAAAGCTAAATTACTAAAATTAGTAAAAGAAAACACAACAGAAAGATTAAGACGTTCAGGATATAGTTATGAAGACATAAATGAAATTGTATCAAAAATAAATCCAAATGCATTAACAATAGGATTTGCAAGAAGATTTGCAACATATAAAAGAGCAACATTAATATTTAAAGACTTAGAAAGAATAACACAAATATTAAATAATGCAGATAGACCAGTTCAATTAATATTTGCAGGAAAAGCACATCCAGCAGATAAAGAAGGACAAGACCTAATAAAATTCATACATCAAGTATCAATGATGCCACAATTTAAAGGAAAAATATTCTTATTAGAAAACTATAACATAGCAATGTCAAGATATTTAATAAGTGGTGTTGATGTATGGTTAAATAATCCAAGAAGACCAATGGAAGCATCTGGAACAAGTGGACAAAAAGCCTCAGTAAATGGAGTTATAAACTTTAGCGTATTAGATGGATGGTGGGCTGAAGGATATAATCAAAAAAACGGTTGGACAATAGGAAATAATAGCGAATACGACTCATATGAAGCACAAGACCAAGCTGATAGCCAAAGCTTATATAGGACATTAGAAGAAAAGATAATACCAACTTATTATAATAGAGAAAACAGTAATATACCACAAAAATGGATAGGATTTATGAAAAATTCAATTCTATCAACAGGAGGAAAATATAGTACTGCTAGAATGTTGGTAGATTATACAAACCAATATTATATGCCACTTGCCAAATTAACAAAAAAATACTATTTAGATATAGATAATGTTGCAGAATATAATGGATGGAAAAAAGACTTATATAGAAATTGGAAAGACATAAAAATAACACAAACAGACAATTTCGATAATATAACAATAGATGCAGGAAATAAAATAGAAGTTGGGTGTGAAGTAGAACTTCCTAATATTGACATAGAAAATATAGAAGTAGAAGTATATTATGGAAAGATACTAGAAAATGGAATAGTAGAAAATGTTAGTATAATACCAATGGAATTAACAGATTCTGATGAGGAACAAAGAAAATATTATTTTACAGCTAAAATAGAATTAACAACAGGTGGAAATTATGGTTATACATTTAGAGTAATGCCTAAAAATGAAATGATATTAGAACCAGCAAATTTAGATTTGGTAAAATGGATAACTAAAGAATAGGGCCGGTTAAATAATATTTGCAAGGTAATATAAAGAAAAAATAAATAGAATATATCATTATACTTGAAGTGAACCCAAATTATTAGACTAAAAGTTTAATAATTTGGGTTCACTTTATTAATATAAAATATTAAAAAAATAATTTTATAGCACTGCTCCTAAAATCAAAATACCAATATTATCTCTATAAATTTCATCAAATTGTGAGATAGGCAAAGGACTTTCTCCAATACCAGCTTCTATAGTATAGCCAGGTTTATTATAATCTTGAATAAACCAATCTTTATAGCCCGCAAAACTTGAATTGTACGGTGTATCAGTTAATTTATAGCCACTACTTTTAGCAAATTGAGTCCCAATGTAGAAACTATTAGGTGGATTAAAATTAGCAAATTGCCAATAAATTTCTTTACCCTGAGTATGATAAGCAATAACTAATTTAAAATCGTATTTAAGAGTAAAATTATAAATTGCAAGAGCTTCAGGTTCAGTTAAAGGACCATATCCTACAAAATCACGTGGGGCAGGGCCAGTAAAACCTAAATTATATTTTATTTTTTTAGCCATTTCCCACTCAGCAGGAAACTGCAAATTTAAATCAACACCATTAAAATTAGCTTTCCATCCACTAGGAAAAGGAATAGTTGCATACGGTCTAGCAAGTTCAGCTGTAACTTTATATATGGTGCTGTCAGGAGGATATACACCGATTTACAATATCAACTCCATCTGGATTTACCATAGGCATAATATAAATAGAACAAGATTTAAATAAATTCCTAATATTATAATTATATAAAGTAGAATTACTGATATAAGAATTACAGTAATCTTCAATGAATTTCATAAGTAAAACACTTGTGATACATTCATTTGCATGAAAACTACCTGAATAAAAAACTTTTTTAGAACCTCTACCGCAATCTAATAACAGGAAGTTGCTTACCCAAAACACTATATCCAGCATTTTGAACTTGTAAAAAGGAAAATTTGTTATTTAATTCATAAATATTTGACATCATAATTTCGTAAGTATAATTAATATCTGTTTTAACAATAGACATATAAATCACCCTAAGATATATTATTAAGTATAGAAAAAAGTGTGATAAATAATTATAAAAAGTATTTTAAATATATTAGAAAAAAATGAAAATATAAATTGAATAACATTTTAAATATATTATTAGGAAAAAATAAATAGTAATAAATTTCAATTGAAAAAAGTAAAATATTATAGTATAATTAAAAAGTACATGGGGATGTAATGGTTTCGACATTACACCAGAAAAATAGATAGCATGTAGTGGATTCTCGTTGGCCACTAAAAAAAACGGGAAACTTAAATATAAACGCTGATAATAGAGAATTAGCATTAGCTGCCTAATTGCGGCTACGCTTTACTAGATATCCCCACATATTTAGATAAAGTGTCATATTAGTGGGAAACAAAGCTGTTTTATCTTTCAAAACAGTGGGTATTTAAGGAAGATATATTTTTATAAAACCTGTTTGTTGGTGCTGTAAAAATGAATATAAAAAACAAACTAAACTTGTAGAAGTCTGTTTTGAAAGTGTTATGGACAGGAGTTCGACTCTCCTCATCTCCACCATCCCAGACGTAAAATTGGCCATTTTACGTCTTTTTGTATAATATCAGTTGTTTCAAAAAGTGTCAACAAAATTGGTGTTGACAAAATCAATAAAAAAAGTTATTATAAAAATGATAATGCATAGTTTATTTATAATGGAGAAATTTATATGAGAAGTTTGAATAAAAAACAAGATTAATTATAATATTAATAATAGTTATAGAAGTACTAGCAATAGCTACTGTTAGTATAATTTATGCTTTGAAATTCAACAAATATAAAAAACACAGCGGATATGATCCAATTATAAATGAACATATAGCTCAATTAAAAGAAGATGATGATAAAAGAGTAAAAATAATAAAGAAATTTTATCCAAAAGAGTATGAAGAAATATTAGAAGAATCAAAAAAAGAGCAAGATACAGGAATAGTAGAAAGGACTAAAAGTCCACTAAAAAATTATGAAAAAAAACTTTATGATTTAACTTTAAGAATATTGGAAGAAGAAAAGTTAACTGATGATGAATATGAATTATTAAAGGAAGATATAAAAATTAGCATGGATAGTATAGAAAAGAATGAATGACTGTTAAAGAGAGCAGAAAAAATATTAGATAATGAAAAAACTAAATAATATAATAATGTTTTTATGCGGGTATAATTTAGTGGTAGAATGCCATGCTTCCGACCTGGTCGCGCGAGTTCGATTCTCGCTACCCGCTCCATAATGCATTTTCGTCGAACCACTTAAAAAGTAAGTTTGAAGAAAATTAAAAAGTGAGTATCAATCACATTTATATAAGTCGATTTAATCGGCTTATTTTTTTACTTTTTTTACCAAAAGTATATAAAAATAGCCTCAAATCATTGAAAAAAGGAGGTTTTTGTGATATGATACGCATAGTTAAAAGAAAATTAGCAGTAGAAAAAGAATTACTTTCTAAGATTGAATGGGCTTGCACTTTTAGTAATTGTGAACCAAAGATAAAGAATGGTAATTTGAGAATGGTTGAAAAAACTAATATTGCTTATGTAGAACCACATAGTGTAATGATTAAAGAAAAGTTATATCTATTCTTTAATCAGCATGGGTATTTCTATATCGGTAATCTAGCAAATAAAATACCACTCTCAAAATTAAGAGATTTTATCAGTGGTAACTAATACTAGAAGTTTTCTTTTTATCAGCAAGTAATACAAGTAAATAATAAGATAAATTTTAAGTGTTAGTTAGCTATAAGCTTTCTAGCACTTTTATGTTTTTAAGGAGGTTTCAAATGTCAGAGTTATGGAGTCAATCATCAGAAGAAAAGAAAATTGCAGGTATTTATATTAGAGTAAGTACCGAAGATCAAGCACGAGAAGGATTTAGTTTAGGAGAACAAGAAGAAAAATTAAGACAATTATGCAAATATAAAGGATTTGAAGTATTTAAAGTTTATAAAGATGCAGGAATATCTGCAAAAGATATGAAAAACAGACCTCAATTCCAACAAATGATTGAAGATATGAAAAATGGATTAATTAACTATATAGTAGCTTATAAATTAGATAGAGTTACTCGTTCAGTTCGTGATTTAGAGGTTTTAATTAGCACTCTTGAAAAATATCATTGCTATTTAATTTGTGATAGAGATGATGTAAATACTTCTACTGCAAATGGTCGTTTCTTTGTTAGAATGTTAACTGTTTTATCTCAATTAGAAATTGAAATAGTTAGTGAAAGAACAAAATTTGGTTTAAATGGTGCAATTAAAGCTGGACATATACCAGGTAAATGCCCTCTTGGTTATTATAGATCTCCAGATAAAACTTTAAAAATAGATAATACAACTAAAGATATTGTTTTAAGAATATTTGAATTGTATTTAGAGGGGAAAAGTTATCAAACCATTGCCAATATTCTAAATCAAGAAAAAGTTTTATATCCACAAGTTAAAAAATGGATTGACTCTTCTGTTAATAGAATTATAAATAACAAAATATATATGGGAGATTATGAACGATATAAAAATGATAATGATAAAGAAACTGAAATCTATATGGATGTTGTACCACCTATTATAACAAGAGCTATGTGGGAAGAAGTTCAAAATCAAAAAGAAACTAATCAAAGAGCATATTGTAGAAATAGAGTTTATATATTCTTTCAAAAACTTGTATGTCCTACTTGTGGTCAAATAATGACTTGTAAAGGAACTGGTGGAAAAAAATCTAAATATATGTATTACTATTGTGATACTTGTAAGCTTTATTATAACGAAGATGAAATTGAAAACTGCTTAATTGATTATATTTTAGACTTGGTAGAATACGATTATCATGTTAAAAAATATTTCTACCCTATACTTGCTGAAAAGAAAGATGATGAAAGTAAGAAAATTGATGAAGAAATTAAGAAACTTTTACAACAGAAAGACCGACTAAAAAAAGCATATATGAATGGTATTTTAGAGATGGAAGATTTTTCTGAAGATTATAAACTGATAGAAGAAAAATTATCTGTATTAGAAAATAAAAGAATTGATGCATTAGATTTTGACAAGGAAAATTATAATCCACAACACTTAATGGCTCAAAGAGATATTGAAAGAGAAAAACTAACTGAACACGAAATGTATAAAGACGTTTTATTAAAACTTTGGACTATGAAAAGTAAAGATGAAAAACAAAGCTTTATATCAAAATTTATCGATACTGCTACTTTAAAGAAAAATAAAGATGGTAGTTTTGAAATAGAAAAATTGAATTTTAGAAGTAGCTTTATTGAACAGATAGACAAGCTATATGATAAAGGAATTGTTGATGTTCCTACTATGATAGAACGAGACGGAAAACTTGAAGATGCTAAAGTTAGTGTAAATATGAATAAAGAACAATTAGAGGATTATATAGGAACATTGAAAAAAGAATTAGATATTAACTATATGGATTTAGGAGAATATTACTTCCACGATGATAAGATTGATGAAAATTATGATACTAAAACAGAAGTTGCAAAGATTAGAAACAGAGCTGTAGAATTTAAGATTAAGAAAAATCAAAAGATTATAAGATTTGTAGCAATAAAACAATTTAAAGACTTCTTGGCAAAACCAGAAGGAAAATTACGCTTGGGTGTTGTTACCCACATTACTTCGAAGAAAAAGCATAAATAATTGTTGCAGGAATATCACTTATCTTTTCTCTGCAACAATTAAATTAACGTGGCACGTTTTGTTTTTATGAAGTAAAAATGAAAGTGGCGATAGTTAATTTATGCCTCGCAGAGCCCCCCAGTTATGATAGTATGTCATAACTCATAGGGGGTTAGGACTTATGACAAGTCAAAGTCCTATGCTACGAAGAAATTTCAAAGGAGGTGCTTTTATGGAACAGCAATTAGCTTATTCATTTCATTTAGGAAGTGATAAAAACAAAAGTAAATTAGCAAAAAAAGTTTCTAAAGGAAATGTTTCTGGTACTACTTCTCTTTCAAATAATGCTATTCAAAATGCAAATGCTTTATCTAAAGTTAATAAGCATAATTTAAGAGATTATGATAATGAAAAAGATTTAATTAGAGTAATTCGTGGTACAAATGATATTGTAAATGATGTAAAAGATTTATATTTAGAAGAATTTGAAGAAGCTCGTATAGAGTATAACAATAAGCAGACTAGAAATGATAGAAAAATAGATAACTATTTTGTAAAGATAAATGAATCTCAAAATGACCTTGCTTGTGAGATTATAGTTGAACTTGGAGATATGGAGTTTTGGAAAGATAAAGACAAAGAATACAGACTAAAAATGATTGATGTATATAATGAGCAAGTAAATGAGTTAGTTAAACTATTACCAACATTTAAAATAGCAAATGCTACTATTCATTTTGATGAAACATCTCCTCATATGCACATTGTAGGTGTACCTATAATAGAAAATTGTACTAGAGGAATGAAAAAACAAGTTGGAAAATCACAACTATTTACAAAAGAAACATTAACTAAAATTCAAGATAAAATGAGAATTGCTTGTATAAAGTCTTTTAATAAATTTTATGGTATGGATATTAAACTAAAAGAAAAACAAAAAGGTAGAAATCAATATATAAATGTTAAAGATATGAGTAATTATACAAGTATAAAAAAGCAACTTGCTGAAAAAGAGAAAAAACTTGATAAAGCTAATAAACAGACTAATAAACTTGATAATACAACAAAAGATATAAATCAAATATTAGATAATTTAAAACCTGCTAAATTTACTAAAAATAATATGGTTATTTCAAACGAGGATATTGAGAAAATCAAAAACTTTACTAAAGAGGTAAAAGATACCACTAAAACAGTTAGAAGTGTTAATGACTTAAATATAGCTATTAGAGATTTTGAACATAGTGCTTTTAAAATAGAAAAAGAAAATTATTCACTTAAATATCAAATAGAAGAAAAAGATAAGGAAATTTATAACTTAAAAGGTGAATTATCTGCTAAAGATAAAATTATTAACAAACTAAAAGAAGAAAAAGAAAGCATAAAAGCTCAATTACACAAATTCAAAGAATTTTGGCATAGTATTATGGGACATTTTCATAAAAGAATTTGTTATGATAAAGATAATAACTATAAAATTGTTAGTGATGACCTATATAAGAATGGGATTTTTACTGACGATGAAAATGAAATTGCAAATAATATAGCTAGAAAAGTTAAGCCAAAAGACGAAATGAATAAAGATAAAAATAATAGAAAAAAATATGATACTAGATTTTAATATGGAGGTAATTAGAATATGGAAAATGAGAAAGTTGAATATTTAATAAACATGATAAATGATATGGATATAAAAGATAAATTAAGATTAGCAATATGTATGAGCCAAAGCAAATGGTCTGGACTTATATATAATACTAAAGAAAACTATGAAAAATTTGATGCTATGTTAAAAGAAGTTGATGAAGAATATAGAACTACTTTAATAAATTTTGCAAAATATAAACTTGTAATGTTTGCAATGGCTAAACTTATGGAAATGGAAACAACAGAACAAAATAAAGTTGCATTATATTTGTTTAATA
>CAJMJN010000027.1 GCA_905213875.1 uncultured Clostridium sp. | reverse complement strand
TCTAATGCAATTTTTGCAACTTCTCTTCTTAATGGATCAAATCCTGATAATACTACTGCTTCTGGTGTATCATCAATTATTAAATCAATTCCTGTTAATGTTTCTAATGCCTTTATGTTTCTACCTTCTCTACCTATAATTCTTCCTTTCATTTCATCATTTGGAAGAGCTACAATTGATACTGTAGTTTCTTGAGAGTGGTCTGCTGCACATTTTTGTATTGCATAACATAACATTTCTTTAGCATCTTTATTAACAGTTTCCTTAGCTTTTTGATCTTGTTCTCTAATTAATGCTGCTTTTTCTGCAACTAATTCTTTTTCCATTTCGTTTAATAGTTTAGCCTTTGCTTCTTCTTTAGTTAAAGCTGCTATTTTTTGAAGTTCAACCATTTCCAAATCGTGCAATTTTTCTATTTCTTGTTTTTGTTGTTCTACATTTTGTAATTCTCTTTCTAAATCTTTTTCTCTTTTCTCAAAATTGTCTGCACGCCTTTCTAAGTTTTCTTCTTTTTGAATTAGTCTTGTTTCTTGTCTTTGTACTTCGCCTCTTCTTTCTTTAATCTCTTGGTCTAATTCTTTACGACTTGCCATAATTTCTTCTTTTGCTTTAATGATTTCTTCTTTTTTTAAGTTTTCAGCTTCTTTTTTAGCTGATTCGATTACTCTTTTTGCTTCATTCTCTGCACCTTGAATTTTAGACTCTGCAACTTTTTTTCTATAAGCTATGCCTATAGGAATTCCTATTGCAAGTGAGATTAAGATAGCGGCGATTGTGATTATAATGTTCATAATCATACACCTCTTTCTTATTTAATTTTCAATGTTCGAATAAAATATATATAATTATTTTTTTATTTAAAATATATTTTTTCCTACCTATTATATTTTATCTTTATTATTGTAAACTGTCAAGTATTTATAAGGAAAAAGAGACTGAAAAATAACTTTTCAATCTCCGAAATTCACTATTCTCCATTATTACGAGAGAGTTCAAATATTATCATTATTATAATAATATTGACAGCAAACCAAGCTGCGAAAATAATTAGCCATATCTTTGCTAAACCTATTGTTTTTTGAATGTTATAATTTTCACAAAAATCAATTATTATTCCTTCTTCAAAAATGATAAGTATAAGCCCAGAAAAATATAATAGCTTTTCTAGTATTGTCCGCTTCTTATTGATAAAAAATACTACGAAAAAAATTAATGTTGTCAGTAGCATTATGATTATCATCTTTTCCCGGTTTCCCATGTCTTTTTTCCTTCCTTTCTGCATTTTTATCTTGCCAATTATAACACTTTTATTTATTACTTTCAATACTTAAATTACAACCATCTGATTTTATTATGATTGTTCCACTTTCATCTGTTCTATATATTTTACTTCCAATATTATTTAATCTATCTAAAATTTCTTGTTTCGGTAGCCCATAGCTATTTCCTGCACCTGCCATAATAATACTAATTTTAGGTTTTGTTTGATTTAAAAATTCTTGTGAACTACTTGTTTTAGAGCCATGATGTCCTACCTTTAATACATCTACATTTGGCCATTGTCGTGTTTGCTCATTTTCCTTTTCAGCATCTCCCATAAATAAAAAGCTATTATTTCCATATTTCATTAATAATGTTATTGATGACAAATTTAAATTTTTCTTATTTTCTATGCTATCTGTCATAACTTCTAAACTTGCATCTCCTAGAGTATATGTATCACCTTTTTTAGGAGCTGTTATTTTTAGTCCTTTATTTTGTATTGCATCTAGAACATCTTCAAATGTTTTTGTATTTGTTTGCATTTTAGGCATTAGCACTTTTTCAATTTGAATATCACTATTTATCACATCATCTAATCCTCCAATATGGTCTTCATGTGGATGTGTACCTACTACATAATCTAATTTTTTTATTCCCTTATTTTTTATAAAATTAACTACCTGTTCACCGTCTTCATTGTTTCCTGCATCAATTAACATATTATGATTATTGTTCGTTATTAATATGCTATCTGCTTGACCAACATCTATAAAATATACAGTTAAATTTCCATCAGCCACAACATTGTTTGTAGTATTACCATTTGTATTTGCTGTAGTCGTTGTTGTTGTATTAACTATATTTCCAAATCCAATTTGATTAGCCACTTTTTGAATTTCTGTGTTACTTATTCCAAGTACTCCAGCTATTACCACAATTAAAGTTGCTACTATACTAATTATTACTTTTTGCGTATTTTTATTTGTATTTTTTCTTTTGCTCATTTTACCCCATTCTTTCATTTGTCTAATACCTAGTTGGAAAAGAATTAAATTTTGGCAAGGAAAAATTTATTTAAAAGGCAAGGGCACATACATTTGTATGTAACCGCGTTTTAAATGAAGTTTGACGTAGCCAAAATTGTAATTATTTTTCAACTTATTCCCATAAATTGTTCATTTTGTCACTTATTCTATTAGACACTTCTTCAGTTTTATTTCTATCTATTATATATTTCCCATTTATTTTATCTAAGATATCTCCCTCATCAATGCCTTCTGGTAACTCATTTTTATTAACATTTATAATTTCATTTGTATTTCTATTTTCTAACACTACGTAATTTTCTTCAAACCTATCTACTGTAAATTCTTCTATCGCATCTAATTTTTGCGCCAATTCTATTTCATCTTCATTTATTCCGCTTCCAGAATTTATATTTTTATTATTTTCCATTGTTTTTGATATTTCATTTATTAGCTTATTTCCTAGATCTCCTAAATCCATAAAACTCCTCCTTTCATTATTTTATTCACCTTTATACTAAGCTTATATATATCATAAAACTTGTTTAATTTCAATTATTTGTTATTAAAATAAAAAGCTGAGGAAACTATTTCCTCAACTTTTTAGCATTTAATTATAAATTATACCTTCTCTATATCAATATCTAAATTATTTCCATTAATATTTGTTGTAGTATAATTATCTCTTTCTTCATGATATACAACCTTTTTAGCCAATGTGTCGTGTTTTATTAATTCTTCATTTTCTTTTATAACAGCTTCTAATTCTTCGCTTCCAGCTACATATAAATTAATATTATCTAATACTTCAAATCCTTTATCTTTTCTCATATTTTGAACTTTTGATAATACTTCACGAACATATCCTTCTTTTCTAAGTTCAGGTGTTATTGTTGTTTCTAATATTACACCAATTTCACCTTCACCACTAAATGCAAATCCTTCTTTTCCTTGCATTGTAACTAATAGGTTGTCTGCTGTTAATTCTATTTGTGTATCACCTATTTCTATATATTCACTTTTTCCATTTTTTACTTTAGTTGCTAAATCCATTTGATTCATTTCAGCTAATTTTGCTCTAATTTGTGGTATTAATTTTCCATATTCTTTACCTAATACTGGTAGGTTTGGTTTTATTTCGAAATCAACATATTTGCTCATTTCTGCACCTAATTCTACTTTTTTAACATTTAATTCTTCTTTTACTATGTCTTCATAATATTTAGGTAAATTATCTATTGAAATTAACATTTCTGAAAGTGGTTGTCTATTTTTAATATTTGCAGAATTTCTTGCACTTCTACCTAATTTAACTATTTTATACGCTAAGTCCATTTCTTTTTCAAGTTCTTTATTTATCGCATTTTCATTTACTTCTGGCCATAAGCATAAATGAACACTTTCTGGTGCATTTTTATCTAATCCAACTACTAAGTTTTGATAAATTTCGTCTGTCATAAATGGTACAAATGGTGCTGCAACTTTTATTAATGTAGTTAAAACTTTATATAAAGTTACATATGCTCCTATTTTATCGTCTGTTAGATTTTCTGACCAAAATCTTTCCCTATTTCTACGTACATACCAATTTGATAATTCGTCTGTAAATCCTTCAATTTGTATAGCTGCACTTGTTATATCATAATGAGCTAATTTGTCATCAACTTCTTTTATTAAAGTATTTAATTTAGAAATTATCCATTTATCCATAATATTTTCTGTTTTGAAATTAACATATTCTAGTGGATTAAATTGGTCTATTTCTGCATATAAAACATAGAATGAATATACGTTCCATAATGTACTTAAAAATCCTCTTTGTGTTTCTTGTACATTTTTAATTCCAAGTCTTGTAGGTAGCCAAGGACTACTGCAAGTATAGAAATGCCAACGAGTTGCATCTGCTCCAACAGAGTCTAATAATACCATTGGATCTACACCATTTTTCTTTGATTTAGACATTTTTTGTCCATGTTCATCTAAAACGTGTCCTAAAACTATACAATTTTCAAATGGTGACTTATTAAATAATGCAGTTCCAATTGCCATTAATGTATAGAACCATCCTCTTGTTTGGTCAACTGCTTCTGAAATAAATCCAGCAGGGAAATTATTTTTGAACATATCTTCATTTTCAAATGGATAATGCCATTGTGCAAAAGGCATTGAACCAGAATCAAACCAACAATCTATAACTTCTTTAGCTCTTTTCATTTTTCCACCACATTTTGGACATTTTAAATAAACATTGTCAATATATGGTTTATGCAATTCAATATCTTCTGGGCATTCTAATGCTTTTTCTTTTAATTCTTCAATAGAACCTATACATTCTTGGTGACCACAATTTTCGTCTTCACAAGTCCATACAGGAAGTGGTGTTCCCCAATATCTATCTCTTGAAATTCCCCAGTCAATTACATTTTCTAGGAATTTTCCAAATCTTCCTGTTTTTATTGTTTCTGGATACCAGTTAACTGTACTATTATTTGCAACTAATTCGTCTCTTAGTTTGCTCATTGCAACAAACCAGCTTTCTTTTGGATAATATAAAAGTGGTGTGTCACATCTCCAACAATGTGGATATGAGTGAACATGTTTTTCTTTGCTAAATAATTTATTTTCATTTGTTAACCATTTGCAGATATCTTCATTACAATCTCTAACAAATCTTCCTGCCCAAGGTTCAACTTCTTTTACAAAGTTTCCAGATTTATCTACTAAGTTTACAAATGCAATTCCATTTTTCTTTGCAACTAAACTATCGTCTTCACCATAAGCAGGTGCTATATGTACTATTCCTGTACCATCTGTTAGTGTTACATAATCTCCATGGATTACTTCAAATGCTTTTCCTTCAACTTTGGCAAATGGCATTAATTGTTCATATTTTGTTCCTAATAATTCTTCACCTTTAAATGTTTTGATTATTTCATATGGTGTTTCTTTTAATACTGTTTCTATTAAGTCTTTAGCTAAAATATAATTTTCATATTTTGGTTCATCATCTGTTCCAATATTAGCTTTTATTTCTGCATATTCATATGATTTGTTAACACATAATGCTAAGTTAGAAGGTAATGTCCAAGGTGTTGTTGTCCAAGCTAAAATGTATGTGTTTTCTTTTCCAACAACTTTAAATTTAGCTATACAAGTTAAATCTTTTACATCTTTATATCCTTGTGCAACCTCATGTGAAGATAATGCTGTTCCACATCTTGGGCAATATGGCATAACTTTATGTCCTTCATATAAAAGTCCTTTTTCCCACATTTGTTTTAAAGCCCACCATACAGATTCAATATAATTATTATGATATGTTACATATGGATTTTCCATATCTACCCAATATCCAACTTTATTAGTCATTTCTTCCCACATATGAACATATGTGAAAACACTTTCTTTACATTTTTTAACAAATTTTTCTACACCATATTCTTCAATTTGTTCTTTTCCAGAAATTCCAAGACTTTTTTCTATTTCAAGTTCAACTGGTAGTCCATGTGTATCCCATCCAGCTTTACGGATAACTTTATATCCTTTCATTACTTTATATCTTGGTATAATGTCTTTCATTACTCTTGTTTCAATATGTCCAACATGTGGTTTACCATTTGCTGTTGGTGGTCCATCATAAAAAGTAAAATATCTTTTTCCTTCATTCATATCGAAATTCTTTTTGATTATGCCTTTTTCCTTCCAATTTTCTGCAACTTTGTGTTCCATTCCTACAAAGCCATCTTTAAGTTCAACCTTTTTATACATAGTGTTTCCTCCTTTTTTATAATCTTTTTTTTGTTATTACTTATACTCAATTTTGTCAATATTTGTTTTTACTAATATTTTTTAGTAGTTTGACTGTCTAATTCAAAACGATGTTTTTGTCCTGTTATATTATCAGGTCTTTCAGGTATTTCTTCTAAAAACATTTTTTCAGGTCTTATCCAAAGTTGTTTACCATCTTTTCTTTCATATAATGGTCTATATACAACCATTCTTTCTTGTGTTTCTGAATCATAAGCAACGTTTTCAACAAAATAATAATTTCCTTTGAAATGTCTATATACTTTTCCTGTTTCTACTTTTTCCATTTAAAACCCTCCTTCGTTTTAAATTTTCATTAAGCTCAAAAAAAGCCTTTCATCCTTATATATTAGGACGAAAAGGCTTTATATCTTTTCCGCGGTACCACCTAAGTTAATGAATTCTGTAGATATTCATTCTCTTAATTTATCCTTAACGCAGATTTACGACTAACTTACTAATTTCAGTATAGTAAAAACAAAAGTGATAATAAATAATTTTTACTTACCAAACTCACACCTATCATTGGCTCTCTTTAAGATATTATATTATTCATCTTGTCTTTGTTATATTTTTTTACATATTATGCTTATAATTATATCATCTTTTTTCTATTTTGCAATAGTTTACTTTATATTTGTTGAATAAATTTTACACCATTGAAATTAGTCCATTTTCAAGATTGTCTTTCCATTCTTCTAGTCTAGCTATTCTCATATTGCATAATTTTACTCTTTCACTGTTCAATTTTATTGCCTCTAAAACATCTACAAGAGTTTTTTTCTCTCTTTCATATTTTAATTCATATATTTCATTTGTATTTTCTGAAATTTCTTCTTTCATTTTTTCTGTTGTTTCTTGTAATTCACCTATTGCTCTTGTGTGTTCTTTTGTTTCTTTTTTTAGCCCATTTATAGCTTCAGTGTGCTTATCTGACAATTTTTGAAGTACATCTACTTTTTCTTCTAAATTATCAAATCTTTTGTTTGTTTCGGTTCTAAAATCTCTTAGTTCTTTTAAAACCACGGTTGCAAATTCATCTGACATTCGCACCGCCTCCTTTCACTAATTTTTTAGCCCCTGTTTTTTTCCATATTTAATCACAATGGTTTATGAAAGTCAAGTATAAAATTAAATTTATTTGTAAATTTTTTGTGATTTAAAAATGTACCTAAATAATTAAATTTAAATCAATTTTTTAGATACATTTTTTAAAATTTTTATATATTTAAAATTTAACTTACAATATAATACAACCAATTATATATCAAATATTTTTTTATTTTTGTGTTAATCTTTTTGTTTCTCTAGCTATCATTAGTTCTTCATTTGTTGGAATTACATATATTTTTATTTTTGATTGTGGTGTAGATATAACTTTTTCTTCTCCTCTCATGTTATTTGCCTCTAAGTCTAATTCTACTCCCATAAATTTAAGTTTTTCACAAATTCCTTTTCTAATATTTATTTGGTTTTCTCCAATTCCTCCTGTAAATACTATATAATCAAGTCCATCCATTTCTGCTGCATATTTTGCTACATCTCCTGCTATTGCATAATTAAAGCTACTTATAGCTATTTGTGCTCTTTCATTTCCTTCATTTGATGCATTTTCTATAACTCTAAAGTCTGGTGCTAATCCAGATATTCCAGAAACTCCTGATTTTTTATTTAATATATCTTCCATTTCTTGTGCTGTAAGCTTTTCTTTTTTCATTAAATATGTAAGTACTGATGGATCTAAATCTCCACTTCTTGTAACCATTGGTATTCCTCCAAGTGGTGTTAATCCCATACTTGTATCAATAGATTTTCCACCTTTAACAGCACATATACTTGAACCTTGACCCAAATGGCATGTAACTATTTTTAAATCTTCTATATTTTTATTTTCAATTTCTGCTAATCTTTGTGATACATACATATGTGATGTGCCATGTGCTCCATATTTTCTAACTCCATATTTCTTATAAAATTCATATGGTATTGGATAAATATATTTATCTTTTGGCATTGTTTGATGAAATGTTGTGTCAAATACTGCAACCATTGGTTTTCCTGGCATTACATTTTTGCATGCTTCCATACCTAACACTGCTGCAGGGTTATGAAGTGGTGCAAATTCTCCACATTCGCTTATTTGTTGCATTACTTTTTCATCTATTACTGCAGATTCTTTAAATATTTCTCCTCCGTGTACAACTCTATGTCCTATAGCATCTTTTTCTTCTATACTATCAATCACTTTATATTCTGGATTTGTAAATTGTTCAAGTACAAATTCAATTGCTTCTTTATGGTTATATGCTGATTTTTTTACTTCAATTTTTTGTCCATTTACTTTATGTGTATTAAAAGCTTCTTCTTCTCCTATTCTTTCATATTTTCCAGAAGCTAAAACTTCTTCTGTTTCCATATTAATTAATTGATATTTTAAAGATGAACTTCCACAGTTTAATACTAATATTTTCATTATTTTCTTTCTCCTTCTTCTATACATTTTTTAGTTTCTCTAGCTATCATTAGTTCTTCATTTGTTGGAACTACATATACTGGTATGCTAGAATCTTCTGATGAAACTTTATCTTCATCACCTTTTATTTCTTGATTATGTTTTTCGTCAAGTTTTATTCCAAAATATTTTAATCTATTACATATTTCTTGTCTAGAGTCTTGACCTTTTTCTCCAACACCTGCTGTGAATGTAATAACATCTGCTCCTCCCATTGCAACCATATATTTTGCAACATAACCTGCAACAGAATCATGAAATATATCTAATGCTCTTTGTGAATTTTTATCACCAGATGCAGCTTCTACTTCGATATCTCTAAAGTCAACAGAAACTCCTGAAATTCCATATACTCCTGATTCTTTATTTAATATTTTTTCCATTTCTCTTGCATTTAATTCATGTCTTTCCATTAGATATGTAAGTACTGATGGATCTAAGTCTCCACTTCTTGTAGCCATAACAATTCCACCAAGTGGTGTTAATCCCATACTTGTGTCAACTGATTTGCCATTTTGTATAGCACATATACTTCCACCTTGACCTAAATGGCAATTTATAATTTTTAAATCTTTTACATCTTTTTCCATTAATTCTGCAACTCTATATGCAACATATTTATGTGATGTACCATGAAATCCATATTTTCTAATGCCATATTTTTCATAATATTCATATGGTATTGGGTATAAATATCTTTCTTTGGGAATCGTTTGGTGAAATGCTGTGTCGAAAACTGCAACCATTTTTATATTAGGTACTATTCTTTTACATGCTTCCATTCCTAATATTGCTGATGGGTTATGTAATGGCGCTAATTCTGTGCATTCTTTTATTGTATCAATAACTTCATCTGTTATTATTACTGGTTCTGTAAATTTTTCTCCTCCATGTACAACTCTATGTCCTATTCCTATTAATTCGTCTAAACTTTTCATTACTCCATAGTTTTCATTTGTAAGTCTTTTTAACACAAATCTAATTGCTTCTTCGTGATTTTCAGCCCTCATTTCAAATTTGTGCTTTTCTCCATTTACTTTATGTGTTAAAAATGAACGTGCTTGCCCTATTCTTTCAAAATTTCCTTTTGCCAAAACTTTTTCAGATTCCATGTCTATCACTTGATATTTTAGTGATGAGCTTCCTGAGTTTAATACTAAAATTTTCATATCATCCCATTCCTTTCAGTGTCGCATATTTTTTTGCGAATTTGGTTAATTATATATCTTGAGTTTGTGCCTGTACAGCTGTAATGGCAACTACTCCAACGATATCTTTACTATTACATCCTCTTGATAAATCATTTACTGGTCTTGCTATTCCTTGACAAAGTGGTCCATATGCTTCTGCTTTTCCTAATCTTTGAACTAGTTTATATCCAATGTTTCCTGCATCTAAATTTGGAAATATTAAAACATTTGCATCACCTTTTATTGGACTATTAGGTGCTTTAGATTCTGCAATTTCTGGTATTATTGCTGCATCTAATTGTAATTCTCCATCAACTAATAAATTAGGTTCTTTTTCTTTTACTTTTTTAGTTGCATTAATTACCTTTTCTGTTAATTCTGAATGTGCACTTCCATGTGTTGAGTATGAAAGCATTGCTACTTTTGGTTCTTTTTCTACTAATTGTTTAAAACTTCTACTTGAAGAGATAGCTATTTCAGACAATTTTTCATCATCTGGATTTTCGTTTAATCCACTATCTCCAAATATAAATGTTCCATTATCACCATATTCACAATCTGGAACTACCATAACAAAAAATGCTGAAACTAATTTAGTTCCTGGTGCAGTTTTTAAAATTTGAAGTGCTGGTCTTAATGTGTCTGATGTTGAATGAGCTGCTCCTGATACTAATCCATCTGCTTCTGAGTTTGTATCTTTTAACATCAATGTTCCAAAATATACTGGATCATTTACAAATTCCTCTGCTTGTTCAATTGTCATTCCTTTATGTTTTCTTAAGTTATATAAAAGTTCAACATATTCTTGATGTTTTTCTGATGTTCTAGGGTCTACTATTTTAGCTCCATTTATATTAATATTATTCTCTTTTGCTAAATTTTGAATTTTGTCTTTTTGTCCTATTAATACAATTTTAGCAAATTCTTCCTTTATTATTTGCTCTGTTGCCTTTAAAACTCTTAAGTCATCTGCTTCTGGAAGTACTATTGTTTTGATTTCTTTTCTTGCTCTTTCTTTTATTCCATCTATAAATGACATATTATTCCTCCTTGTTTTTATTATGCCTACATTATATAGGTAAATCATAAAAAGTACAAGACTTTGCTTGTACTTTTATTTATAAATTTTATCCCATTATTTCTTTTATATCTTCATCTTGTTGTAACTCTTTTGATATAAAATGATATGCTTGTTTATTTTGCTTTACTGCTATCATTGCAAGTTCTTTATCTTTTTTTAATCTTTCAGAAGCATATTTTATTATTATACCTTTATTTGTAATTGCTGTTTTTACAATTTCTCTATCATCTCTTAACTCTTTGCTTGCAAAATATAGTCCTTGTCCATAGGTTTTACAACTTTCCATTATTATTTCTCTATCTTCTCTTAATTTATCTGATGCATAACATATTGTCCAAGGTGCCCCTGTTACACCTTTCATTATTACTTCTTTATCATTTTTTAATTTTTGACTTGCAAATTCTAATGCCTCTGGATCTTGTTCTAAAGCTTGCATAACAACTTCTTTATCATTTTGTAACTCTGGTGAAGCTAAATCTAAAAATTTCCCGTTCTCAGAAACTGCTTTTAATATAAATTGTTTGTCATTTTTATTTTTTATTACTTCTTCTTCAGTCAATTGTTTCATCCCTTTCTAAGATAGTTACATTTTTTAGTTAGACTATCTTAATTGTGCAATTAATGCTTTTATTTTTATTCCTTGCTCTGAAAACATTTTTTCATGTTCTGTTTCTATATTTTTTTCAAATATAGGTTCATTATGTAAATCATATGTTTTATTTAATAGCTTAAATCCTGCTTCTTCAAAATATAATAAACTTGATTCAAATAAACTATCATCATCTGTTTTAAAATATATTTCCCCATTAGGAATTAAAAATTGTTTATATTTTTCTAATTGTCTTGTATGTGTAAGTCTCTTTTTTCTATGTTTTCCTTTTGGCCATGGATTACAAAAGTTTATATATATTCTTTCTATCTTATCTTTTTCATCTAATATTAGATTTATTCTTTCTATATCAAACCTTGTAAGCATTACGTTTTTAGGTTCTATATTTGCTTCTTTATAAGTTTCTTCTATGTTTCTTTTAGCTAAACCTAGCATTGCATCAACTAAGTCAATTGCTAAATAGTTAGTTTCTTGATTTTCTACGGCTAATTTTGATATAAATTGTCCTTTTCCACAACCTAGTTCTAACATTAATGGTTTGCTATTATCTGCAAAATGTTCTTTCCATTTTCCTTTCCATTCTTCTGGATTATCTTCATAAAAATTACTTGCTTCTAATTCTGGTCTTGCCCATTTTTTAAATCTTATTCTCATATTTTCCTCTTTCTTTATTCTAATTTTAATTATTTTTATAATCTCTTAATTTCTTATTCTACGTTTGTTATTTTACCAGATATAATTTAATTATTCAAGATATTCTTTACATTATGTAAATTTTTCTATATAATGTTATTGCTTAATTATAAGCATTTTATTAATAAGAAAGGATTAATCTTTGTATGAAATTAAATTATATTGTTAAAGAAAATTGTAAGTACACAAATATTAATCAAATACTTATAAATGAATTTAATATTTCTTCTAGATTAAGAAATAAACTAATTAGATTACATCATATTTATAAAAATTCTATTGTAGCAGACACAAGAGATTCCATTAATTTAAATAATTTAATTACCATAGATTTTGATTATGAAGAAGATACTTCTAATATTGTTCCTACTAAAATGAAATTAGACATCATTTATGAAGATGAATGGTTAATTGTCATAAATAAATCTGCTGGCATACCTGTTCATCCATCTATGTTGCATTATACAGATTCACTTTCTAATGGTATTCGATTTTATTTTGACTCTATTGGATTAAAAAAGAAAATAAGACCTGTAAATAGGCTTGATTTAAATACATCTGGACTTGTTGTTTTTGCTAAATGTGAGTATATTCAAGAACAACTTTCAACCCAAATGCAAACTGATGATTTTAAAAAAGAGTATATCTGTTTAGTGGAAGGTCACTTAAATGAAAAATCTGGCATTATTGATTTACCAATTAGTAGAAAACCTAGAAGTATTATAGAAAGATGTGTTAGCCAGGATGGGCAAAAGTCAATAACAAAATTTACTGTTTTAAAAGAATTTGATAATTATAGTTTAGTAAAGTGTATTTTAAAAACTGGTAGGACTCATCAAATAAGAGTTCATTTTAGTTATATTGGGCATCCACTTTTAGGTGATACTTTATATGGCAATAGCTCTAATTTAATAGCTAGACAAGCTTTGCATAGTTATAAAATTAATTTTATTCATCCTGTTGCTAAACATGCTTTAAGTTTTGAGGCTCCTGTGCCAGGTGATTTTATATTTAATTAAAATAAATTTCCCAGAAGTCCAAAGAACCTCTGGGAGATGGTGTATTATTTTACCAGATATTACTAGTTTGTAAAAGATATTTAAAAAAATTTAAGCAAGGTAGACACAGCCATTACTGGACTGTACCCCTTTTAGACCCTTACGTACAGATTTCCCGCATACGGTTCCCCGTAATATAATTCACACATCATAAATATTCACATAGATTTTAGGCATTAGCAGAGGGTTTTGTTTTATCATTTCCTTAAATTCTTCGTTTGTATAACTTTTCCTCTCGCTTCGTCTATTTAGCCATTTCCATAAAAGTTTATTTACACATCTCTTAAAAAGGCTTATACTGTATGCGTTGTCTGTTACTCCATAATATTGATAATGACCTCTTAATTTTATATTTATTTGTTTAATCATTTCTGTTACTTTTAAATATCTGTGGTCTTTTATCCATATTTTCATTTCTTTGACTTTAGCATTAAATTTCTTTTTTGCTGTTTTCCTTTTTACTCTAATTGTCCTCTTTTACTTAATCCACAATAATGCGTGAAACCTAAAAAGTCAAATGTTTCTACTTTTACTTTTTTACTACGCTCTTTTGCAAATCTTCCAAAAGATATTAGTTTCGTCTTGTCCTTTGCCAACTCTAAGACAAACTTTTCTAGTCTTTTGGTAATAATTTATTTATGAAAAGTTCTGCTTCATTTTTATACTGAAAGCAGTATACACAGTCATCTTCATAAATTGCCTTCTAGATGTTTTAGTTTGTACATTTTGTAATATTTTCTTAACATTTCTAAACTTGTTTTTGGTAATACTGTATATCTATCTTTTCCTCCTTTTCCTGCTCTTACAAATATTCTCATTTTTCTACTATCTATATCTTCTATTCTTAAATTTACTGCCTCTGATACTCTTAATCCACTTCCATATATCATCATAAATATCGTTTTATACATGTAATTTTCACAAGCATTAAAAAAAGTGCTTAACTCTTCTTTTGTTAGCACATCTTTCATTTTTCTCCTTTTTCTATACATCGGCAGTTGTTTCTTATTTATTATTTTATCCAGTGTTACCTCATACATGAATCTTATTACTGAATTGTAGTAATTTACACTTCGTTCTGATAATTTTCTTTCTTCTCTTAAGTGTTTTAGTAGAAAATTCCTTAATTCTTCTGTTTCTACTTTTTCCATTGGTTTATTGAAATATTTCATTATATCTTTTGTTTTCCCTAAATAACTTTCTTCTGTCTTTCTTCTGTCCAATATGAAAATCCTCTCATTTTCATGTCATCTTTCATTTTGCTTATTATTTGTTCATTTGTCATATCAAAAAACCTCCTGTTTAATATATTTGCAACTATCAAGTTACATAATTATATTATACACGAGGTTTACCATATTTTCAATTTTTTTCCACTTTTATTCATTTATACCATTGCGAGGAACGAGCAATTTAGTACTATGCCTTTGTTGTAATATTTCTACCATTTCACTAAATCCCATTTTCCGCCCCTTTCTGTGCGTTTTTATGCTCTGAAAAGCACAAAAAACGCCACGTTAGTGGAATTTCCATTGAACCTACCAAAAACGTTCTTCGAACCTTTTTGAAGGCTCCTTGGAAATTCCTTACTTAACGTCTA
>CAJMJN010000026.1 GCA_905213875.1 uncultured Clostridium sp. | reverse complement strand
CTTGTGATTTAATTGTAATTCCTCTTTCTTTTTCTATTTCCATGTTATCAAGCACTTGACTTTCCATTTCTCTTTTTGAAAGTACTCCTGTCATTTCTATTAGTCTGTCTGCTAGTGTTGATTTTCCGTGGTCTATATGTGCTATAATACTAAAATTTCTTATATGTTCTTGTCTATTACTCATTTTTCCTCCTGGATTATATTGTATTTTTGCTTATTTTAACATATTTTTTAAAAAATCACAATAGAAATCTACTATTAGAATAAAATCCCTTCATAGACATTATAAACATTGGTATATCCAATATTTTCCAATATTTTCTGTGCCTTTTGACTTCTGTGTCCTGTAGAACAGTATAAAATAATATTTTCTTCTTTATTTTTTTCATATTTACTTATTTCTTTTTTTATTTGATAATCTGGAATACAAATTGCTCCATCAATATGTCCTTCTCTATATTCTTGAGGGCTTCTTACATCAATTATTATTGTTCCTTGTTTTATATATAAATCTACATCATCTTTTGTAATATCTTTTTTATCATTAAACCCTCTTTTTAAATTAAAATTTTTTTCTATTTTGTATTGTAATATTCTAAACATTTTTTCACTTTCCTTTACATGTTAATACTATATAATATGTCTATTTTATTTTTTGTTGCTTATGATATTTTGCAATTATGTTATCTCTTTATAATTATGTTTCCTTCTTCGTTTACATTTTTACATTTTCAATGGTTTTACACTTTTTGTGGAAACTGTGGATAACTCTGTGAATAATTGAAAAATAAGCTTTATTTTTTTAAGTTATTCACAATTACTTTTTATTTAATATTTTTTCCAATTATTTACATTTTGTATTTTAATTTTATGTGTACCATTTTTTAAAATTATGTATAATAAACAAAAAAGTTATAATAGCTGATTTTACTAGCTTTTATAACTTTTTTATTGTTATACAATATACATAAAATTCGAGTTTATTTTGCAAAAAATGAAAAATAAATTACTGCCATTATTTCTAAAATTGTTATTGTTGGTAATCCTATTGTGAAATGTAATTTTTGTGTCTTGTGTCTAAATGTATACATCCCTGCAATTGTTCCAATTCCTCCACCTAATGCTGTTATTATAAATAATGTTTTTTCCGGAATTCTCCAACTGCCTTTTATTGCTTTCCTTTTGTCCAACCACATTATAAAAAATCCTATTATATTAATAACAATAAAATATATTATTATATTTTGTGTTGTAAATATTTCATTAAAATTTAATTGTGTAAATTGCATTTCTCTTCTATAAAGATTTTATACTAATCTTTATTTCTCCTTCATATAATATTTAAGCGATGATTTCGGGGTCGGAGCAAAAAAGTCATTTTAAGTTGATATATTTTATATTTAGTGCACTCAAATTTTTAAAATATGCTAATTTTAAAAATGATTTTTTGCTCCGACCCCGAAATCATTATGCAAATAGACTCATTTGATTACTTTGACTCATTCCCTTTAAACATCCATAATTTTTCAATACATCTGTTACTGAATTTCCTACTTTTGCACGTATCTTTAAATCATCTATTGACATAAATTTTCCTTCTTTTCTTGCTTCTGCTATTCCTAATGCTGCTACTGTTCCTAAACCTGGTATGCTGTTCAATGGTGGTCTTAATGCTCCATCTTGTATTTTGAATTTTGTTGCATCTGATTCATATAAATCCATTGGTAAGAAGTTAAATCCTCTTTCATACATTTCTAATACTAATTCTAGTATTGGGTACATTGTTTTGTCTTTTTGTGTTGCGTTATTTCCTAATAAGTCTATTTCTTTCATTTTATTTTTAACTTTTTCTTCTCCAAATATCATACAATCACTGTCAAAATCGTCTTTTCCTCTTATTGAGAAAAATGCTGCATAATACGCTAGTGGCATATGTACTTTAAACCAAGCTATTCTAAACGCATTTGTTACATATGCTGCTGCATGGGCTTTTGGAAACATATATTTTATCTTTTCACATGATTTTATATACCATTCTGGTACATCATTTTCTTTCATCATTGCTTTATATTCTTCCCATTTTGCTGGGTCTTTTAATGCTTTTCCTTTACGTACGGTTTCCATTATTTTAAATGCATGGTTTGGTGGAACTCCTTTTTTTATTAAATATATCATTATATCGTCACGACAACATATTGCATCTTGAAGTGTTACAACTCCTTGGTCTATTAATGTTTGGGCATTTCCTAACCACACATCTGTACCATGTGATAAACCTGATATACGTATTAATTCGTCAAATGTTGTTGGTTTTGTATCTACTAACATTCCTCTAACAAATTTTGTTCCAAATTCAGGGATTCCAAAACTTCCAACTTCTGAGTGTATTTGTTCAGGTGACACTCCTAAAGCTTTTGTTGAACTAAATATTGACATCGTTTCTTTATCATCTAACGGTACTTTGGTTGGGTCTTTTCCTGTAAGGTCTTGTAACATCCTAATTACCGTCGGATCGTCGTGTCCTAGTATATCTAATTTTAATAAGTTCTGATCTATTGAGTGATAATCAAAATGTGTTGTTATAATATCTGAATTTGGGTCATCTGCTGGATGTTGTACTGGACAAAATTCATAAATTTCTCTTCCTTTTGGTACAACTATAATACCACCTGGATGTTGTCCTGTTGTTCTTTTTATTCCTGTACATCCTGCTGCTAATCTTTGTGTTTCAGCTCTATTTATTGGTATATTTCTTTCTTCAAAATATTTTTTTACATATCCAAATGCTGTTTTATCTGCAATTGTTCCTATTGTTCCGGCTTTAAATGTTGTTCCTTTTCCAAATATTACTTCTGTATATCTATGTGCTTTTGCTTGATATTCTCCTGAGAAATTTAAGTCGATATCAGGCTCTTTATCTCCATTAAATCCTAAGAATGTTTCAAATGGTATGTCCATTCCATCTTTAGCCAATTTATGACCACATTTAGGACAATCTTTATCTGGTAAATCGAAACCATTTCCTACACCATAATCTTCAAATTCTGAATACTTACAGTTTGGACATCTATAATGTGGTTTTAAAGAATTAACCTCTGTTATACCTGTCATAAATGCTACAAGTGAAGATCCAACAGAACCTCTGGAACCTACTATATATCCATCATCATTCGATTTCCATACCAATTTTTGTGCAATTATATACATAACTGAATATCCATTGCTTATTATAGAATTTAGTTCTTTATCTAATCTTGTTTGCACTATTTCTGGTAATGGGTCTCCATATAATTCATGTGCCTTTTTATATGCAATATTTTTTATATCTTCTTCACATCCTGGGATATGTGGAGGACATTTTTCAGGTGATATTGGGCTTATTTGTTCACACATATCTGATATTTTATTTGTGTTTGTTACAACTACTTCATATGCTTTTTCTTCTCCTAAATATGCAAATTCTTCAAGCATTTCTTCAGTTGTTCTTAAATACAATGGTGCTTGCATATCTGCATCATCATAGCCTTGACCCGCTTCCAAAATTCTTCTATATACTTCATCTTGAGGGTCCATAAAATGAACATCACAAGTTGCAACAACTGGCTTATTTAATTTTTCTCCAAGTTTTACAATCTTTCTGTTTATATCTCTTAAACCTTCTTCATCTTTTATAATTTCTTTTCTTATTAAAAAATTATTATTGCCTATTGGTTGAATTTCTAAATAATCATAGAATTCTGCAATTTCTTCTATTTCTTCGTCAGATTTTCCAAGTTCAATTGCTTGATATAATTCACCCGCCTCACAAGCACTTCCTAATATTAAACCTTCCCTATATTTTTCAAATAAACTTTTCAAAATACGTGGTTTACGGTAAAAATAATGTAAATGTGAAAGTGAAACTAATTTATATAAATTACGTAATCCAACATAATTTTTAGCTAAAATTATTGCGTGATATGTTTTTAATTTTTTATATTCTTCTTTTTTAGCCTCTTCTGTACGACTAACTTGATCAATATCTTCAATCTTTTTAGCTCCACGTTTATCTAACATATCTAACATTACTTTAAATACTTTAACTGTTGTATCAACATCATCTAAAGCTCTATGTGCTACTTCAACTTTTATTCCCAAATTATCAGCTATTTTTCCTAGTTTATATTTTTTATATTCTGGGAATAAGTCTTTTGCTAAACTCAACGTATCTAAATATGTATAATCAAAATCATATCCTAAAACTTTCGCATTTTGTTTTAAAAAACCTATATCAAATCCTGCATTATGTGCAACTAATACTGCATTTTTATCATTTCCTATAAATTCTAGCATTTTAGGAAATACTTTTTCTATTGTTTCTGCATCTGCAACCATTTCGTCTGTAATATTAGTAACTTCTGTAACTCTTTGTGGTATATGTTTTTCCGGATTTACAAAACAAGAAAATTCGTCTAAAACTTCTCCATCTTTTACTTTCATTATACCAATTTCAGTTATTTTTTCTGTTACAGCTGAGAACCCTGTTGTTTCTAAGTCTAGCACATAATATGTAACATCTTCTAAATATTGTCCTTTTCCATTTTCTACAACTGGATTTTTATCTGGTGCTAAATATGCTTCAACTCCATACAAAATTTTCATATCTGGATTGTCATATCCTAGCATTTTATGTGCCTCTGGAAATGCTTGTACAACTCCGTGGTCTGTTATTGCTATTGATTTCATTCCCCAACTCATTGCTCTTTTAATTAAATCTTTTGCAGATGTCATTGCATCCATTTGGCTCATTTGAGTATGCATATGTAGTTCTACTCTTTTTACTTCACTATTATCTTTTCTTACTGTTTTCTTTATTTCCTCTGCCTCAACTATATTGTTTACCATTACAGATAATTCATTTGTAAAACTATCCATTCCTGCAGTTCCTGCTACTTTTATTCCTTTTGCACCTTTTATTCTTTTCATAATTCTTTTTGCACTATCTTTATTTAAAAATGCTTTACAGGTAATTGTGCTTGTTCCATCATATAAGTCAAAACTAAATAATGTTTTTCCTGATTTTAATGTTCTATCTTCTGAATATATCACTTCTCCTTGTAATGCAACTTTTCCGTCATCTACTCCTAGGTCTTGAACTTTTACCAATGGTTCTGTAATATTTTCTGTATTTCCTAAAATTATAGGTGTATCATCTCTTTCTTCTGGTAATTCTGGAACTTCTATATTTGATTTTGCTATTGTGTTTGCTATTACTGTTATATCTCCTGCATATGTATCTAATCCCGCTTTACCTATTGCTTTTACAGTTTTAGCTTCTTGAATTTTTTCTATTATTTCTTGCCCTTCTTTTAAATCTTTTGCAAATGATTTTACTGTTATTAATCCTGTTCCATCATAAATTTCGAAAATAATCATTCCTTTACCAGATTTTGTTTCTCTAACATCTGATGTTGTTACTCTTCCTTCTAATGTTACTCTACCATCATTTGCTGAAATATCTTTTATTTTTATATGTTTTTCTTTAGCTTTTGATGGTTTTCCCATAATATAATCTTCTGGTATTGGAGTTTCTTCAATTGGTGGCATATCCATTTCTTCTGGAATATATCCATCTATATCTGGTGGTGGTGGCATTGGAGGATAATTTTCATCACTTGCATTAGTATTATGTTCTGATTTTTCTTGTGCTATTGCCCTTTGCTCTTCTTCCATATGTGCTACAATATTTGCTTGTTCTTCTTCTATTCTTCTTTTTATTTCTTCTAATGAATCTTTTGTTATTTCTTCTGTAAGTTCTACAGTGTATTTTATTCCAAATAAATTTTCTAAAACTTTTATTAATTCTTTATCTGTCTTTTTAGCTCTTAAAAAATCTGCACCTTTTATGTGCATTTTTATTAAAATATTGTTTCCATTTTCTTCAACATCACTTTTTAATAGTAACATTGGTTTTGTTAATGGATATTTATGTGACATATATGCTATGATATTTCGCCATTCTTCTTTTATTGATTTCTTTTTTACTGATTCGTGATATTTTATTTTTATATCTATATTTTCAAATTGAAATCTTTCCCTTAGAAATTTTTCGAAAAACCATATTTCTTTTATATCTAAATATTCGTCAAAATATAAATCTACTTCTAATGTATTTGTTTTTTTTACTACATTTAATGATGTTATTTGTGCATATTTTAAATTAGAATTAGTTTTATAATCACTAAAAACTTCCCCTATTTTTTTTAGATTTGCCATTTTGATTTTATTCCCCCAATTGCAAATTAAAATTGACAGTTGTTACAACAACTCTCCTTTTCGACAAAACTTATTTTATCACAAAACTATCAATGAAAAAAGCGAACAACATATTTTTTTAATAAAACTTTCACACTTTTTTACAAATTCCATATTATATATTATACAAAGGATACAGAAAAGAAGAAAACATATTTGTTATTTGGAAGGAGGTCTAGACTATGCCAGAAAACAGAGGTTGTGGTGGTTTCGGATTTGGTGATGACTGCTGCTGGATTATAATCCTTATATTATTAATTTGTTGTTGCTGTGGTGGCAACAGAGGCGGATGTTGCTAGTTATCTGCTAAAAAAAGCAGTTAAGTATATTTTTTATACTTACTGCTTTTTAATCATTATATTTATTTAAAACGCTTTCCTTTGCTACGTTTTCGTGGTCTAACATCTTCATAATTTTCTTCTTTATGATCATATCCACTTAAAAACATTTCTCTTGCTTCTTGCTTAGACATTACAGGCTCTTCTTCACATTCTTTATTTATAGCTTCTTCTCTTTTACTAAAATCAAATTCATCTTTATTGACTTTTTTAAAATCATAGTTATTTTCATTCTCATCTATAAAGCCATCATCTCCATCACTTGAATATGGCATCATATAATCTTCTACCCATGCACTATTTCTTCTATGTCTTATTACTAGATATATAATAATTGCTAATATTAGAATTGCAATAACTCCTCCAATTATCAATACCTTTTTTTGTTCTTCTTTTTTATTTGCTTCTTCTTGTTCTTTAGCTAAAGCTTCTTCATCAACTGTTGATTTTGTTAATGTTACTTGATATGTAGCAACATTATTTCCCTCACTATCAGATACTAATATTGTTATAATATTTTCTCCGTCTTTTAAATCGTCATTTCCTGTTATATCAACTACATATTTAGGTTCTGTTGCAACTGCTTTTACATCTATTTTATTTAAATCACCTGTATATTTTGCAGTATATTCATATACATTTGTTTTAAATTCTGGTGATAATTCTATATTTTCTAATTTTAAACTTGATAATCCTTCTCCTTCGTCTGTCGCTGTTTCTGTTGTTCCATTATTGCCTTCTTTTGTTACATTTATGGTATATGTTTTTGTTGCACCACTTTCTGCTGTTACCACAATTGATAATTCATTCTTACCATCTTGCAATTTTTGTTTACCTGTTCCACTTATTTTAGCTCCACTGTTTTGTGCTGTTGCATAAACCTCTACTTCTGTTACATCTGCTGAAACTGTTACATCATATGAAGTTTTACTTGGTGTAAAACCTGAAAAATCATTTGGTTTTATTCCTAAATTAGATAAATCTGCATTACTAGATTTTGTTGTAGTTTTTGTGCTTGATGCATTACTACTGCTTGTTGTATTAGTAGTTTTTTGTGTATTTCCTGATTGTGATCTTGTATTTTTGCTAGTATTACTACTTGTGCTACTATTGGTTGTTTTTGAATTAACTGTATTTTCTTGAACTCCTTTTAAATTTCTACTGGCTTTAATTAATATTTCAGTATTGTTCATATTTACAGTATAAAAAAATATTCCAAACATTGTACAAAATATGATTGTTAAAAACACTATGAATTTTATATCTGTTATTTTTCTTTTCATATTATAATTCCTCCTTAGTTTCTTTATGGAAAAAATTATATCATTTTCATTTTTTTTAGTCAATAAAAATTAAAATTTTACATTTAAACACAAAAATATTTATAAATATGATATAATCGTAAAAAAACAATAATATTTGGAGGACACAAATGATAGAATTACTTTCTCCTGTTGGAGATTTTGAATGTCTAAAAGCTGCTGTACAAAATGGAGCTGATAGTGTTTATTTTGGTGCAAATTTATTTAGCGCTAGAGCCTTTGCTCATAATTTTGATGAAGCAGAATTAAAAAAAGCAATTGAATATGCAAAATTAAGAGGTGTTAAAACCAATTTAACTTTAAATACATTAATCAAAGATAATGAATTTGATAATGCCATAAAATTAGCTAGTAAAGCATACGAATTTGGAATTGATGCAATTATTATCCAAGACCTTGGTTTAGCAAAAAAGCTTATTGAATTATTTCCTGATTTACCTATGCATGGGAGTACTCAAATGACTATTCATAATTTAAATGGTGCTTTAAAACTTCAAGAATTAGGTTTTAAAAGAGTTGTCCTTTCAAGGGAACTTTCTTTAACTGAAATCGAATATATTTGTAAAAATACTTCAATAGAAATTGAATGTTTTGTACATGGTGCTTTATGTATTTCATATTCTGGGCAATGCCTATTTTCTAGCATGTTAGGTGGACGTTCTGGAAACCGTGGCAAATGTGCTGGTCCTTGTAGGCTACCTTATAAACTTATTGAAAATGACAAAGCCATAGATTCCGGATATTTATTAAATACTCGAGATTTGTGTGGTTTAGAATTTTTGCCACAACTTATAAATGCAGGTGTTGACTGTTTAAAAATAGAAGGTAGAATGAAGTCCCCTGAATATGTAGCAACAGTTACTAATATATACAGAAAATACATTGATTTAGCATATTCAAAAAATGATTTTAATATTAACATAGAAGATAAAAAGACTTTACTTCAGGCTTTTAATAGAGGTAACTTTTCTAGTGGTCATTTGGACAGTTCTGAAAATAGAAATCTTGTTTTCAAAAAAAAACCTAATAATATGGGATTATTTATTGGCATTATTCAAAAATACAATCCTAATAAAGGACATATTACTTTAAAAATACAAGAAAAGTTAAATATTGGAGATACAATTTCAGTAGGAAATGAAAATGGTAGTTATAAAATTTCCGAATTGATGAATAAGAATACTAATTTAAAAGAAACTCAAGTTGGTCAGACAGTTACTATTGGTCGTATGAAAGGAAATATCAAAGTTGGTGATAAAGTTTATAGACTAAGTTCGAAAGAATTAACTACTATTGCTAAAGAAAGTTATAAAAAAGAAGTTAAGAAAACAGCTTTAAACTGTACAGTTTCTATAAAGAAGAACACACCTATATCCATAAATATAAAATCCTATACTAAAAACGGAATATACAAAAACTTAGATATTTCATGTAAATTAGATTATATACCTGAAATTGCTCAAAATAGACCACTTGATAAAGCAACAATTATTAAGCAAATATCTAAAACAACTGACACACCATATTATTTTAAAAATATTAATATAGATTTAGATAAAAATTTATTTTTACCTAAAATTAGTATTTTAAACGAATTACGTAGAACGGCTCTTTCAAATGTAGAAAATTTTGCTATATCTAAAATACATAGGCAATTACCTGAAAGTTTTGTAGATTATATTAGTAAAGAAACTGATTCTACTACTTTAAATAACATGAGAAATTTTAATAACACAAAAATTAATTCTAATGCAACACCTAAAGTTTCATTACTTTTAAATGTTTTACATAGTGACTGGAATTACAACAAACTTGAAAATATTGACAGTATCTATATTCCTTTAAAATATTTCACAAGTAAAAAATATTCTCCTGTGCTAAAAATCATTAGTAAAAAATTTGATACTTATATTTATATGCCAACAATTATAAAAAGTAATTATGAAAATTTATTTTTAGCTAATGCTGAAGAAGCTGTAGAAAAATACAATATTCAAGGTTTTGTAATTTCTAATATTGGGAATCTCAATTTACTACACAGTTTGTTTAATAATTTAGATGAATATTATAAAGTAATAGCGAATTATACTTTTAATGTATATAATTCTGAAACTGTCTTAGAATTAAAAAAACTTGGAATAAGTTCATTTACATTATCACCAGAATTAGACAAACAAACTATTACAAGTTTATGTAACTATAATTATTTGCAAAAAGAACTAATTGTTTATGGTAAGGTTCCTTTACTTAATATAAATTATTGTTTATTACGGTGAATCTAATAAATGTTATCCTTCTTGTACAGCAAAATGTAGAAGTACTAATACTTATTATTTAAAAGACAGGTTAAATATGAATTTTGAAATTTTACCTGATAATATTCAAACTGTTACTACTATTTATAATAGCAAAATAACTTCTATACCTGGTAAAATATTTAATGTAGATTCTGTAAGAATTGATATTTTACACGAATCTATTCCGGAAATTAATGCTATTACTACTGTTGTAAGAGATGGAAAACGTATTGAAGGTAAAGATTATACTTCTGGGAATTTAAATAAAGAAATTTAACAGTTGACAAATTTTTACAATTAATTTAATATGTATATTCCAACTTGCTAAGTGGCATGGAGTAGATTACTTTTTTGAAAAGTTTCATAAAACTGCTAGCATTATATATAGTTTACTTAATTGTAAAAAATTTTGATGATTAGCAAAAGAAAAGACTAGGTTCCATCAAACCTAGTCTTCTAAGTTACTTTTTGAAAAGTTTTTTGCAATTGCTATAATTATATTAGCATACATTTTATTATATGTCAAACTTTTTATTTTATTCAAAACAATTATGCTTTTTATTCTTGAAATAATTCATTTAATGCTTACTACTTAATTGTATTATAAGCTCCATATTATCATCTTTAGCAGCTTTATTTTTTCGTATAGCTCCACATTTTTTGCATTTAAAAACAATAACATATCCTTTTTTACTATCTATCTCTAAGCCTATTGGTTCTAATACCCCATGGCATTCTTCTTGCCTATCCCCCGGATTTTTATCAACATGTTTAGAGTGTAAACAATATGGACAATGATTTCTACATGAATATCCTAATTTGCTTACTTTTTTTCCGCAATTTTCACATATAAATTCTTCATCTATTTTAGTAAAATTTCTGTTTTCCATTTTTAACCACTTTCTATTTAATACTCAAAATCTCCACCACCAACAAATTCTTTTAATAATGAGTTTGTTGGAACTTCACTTGCAGGAATTGATCTTATATATTTTAACAATCCTAATAGTCTTTGTGCTTCTGCATGTTCTGGATGCTCAATTGGTATCTCCTTTAATAAAGGTGTTGCAATTCCTTTTAATACACCCAATTCATAAATCAATGATGTATTAAATATTACATCTGCACTTTCTTGGAATGGAAAAATATTTTCTACCTCTCCTCTAGTTACACTTGGCCAAGTATCAATTGTATGTTCTGCTGAATATCCTCTAAATTGATAATCTCTTACTATTCTTCTTATTAGCCTTACATCTGTTGAAGAAACTTTTGAATATCTATCCATATTTAAAACAGTTAAAGCACTTATATAAATTTTAAATTTTTGATCTTGAGGAATACTACTTGTTAATCTATCATTTAAACAATGAATTCCTTCTATAACTAAGACTTCATCATCTTTTAATTGCAAATATTTACCATTATATTTTTTAGTTCCCTCTAAAAAGTCAAATTGTGGCATTTCTACTCTTTCACCATTTAGTAATCTTGTTAAATGATTATTAAATAGTTCTAAGTCTATTGCTTCTATACATTCAAAATTATAATCTCCATTTTCATCCCTCGGAGTATCTTGTCTTTCCACAAAATAATTATCAACAGAAATTGTTACTGGTTTTATCTTATTTACTCTTAATTGAATTCCTAATCTTTGTGCAAATGTTGTTTTTCCAGAAGATGATGGTCCTGCTATTAAAATCATTTTTATTTTTTTGTCTTTAGCTATTTTATCAGCAATATTAGCAATATTTTTTTCATGTAATGCTTCATCAATCATTATTACATCTTTAATTCTTTTTTCTTTTACAGCATCATTTAATTTATATACTGTATTAATATTTAATATTTTATGAATTTCATTATATTCATTATATGCCCATTTCATTTTTTTATTTTGTATAATTTTAGGCAATTGATCTGGCTTTCCGGCACTTGGATATCTTAATAAAATACCCTTATCATATTTTACTATATCAAATATTTTAATTGCTCCTGTTGTTCTTGCTAATACTCCATAACAATAATTAAAATAATCTTCACAATAGTACATATAAATTTTTTTATTTGATTTTAAATCATATTGTAGTTTTCCTCTTGCAGTTTGAGTTTCTTTATAAAATTGTTCTGCTTGTTCTCTATTCATAACAACTTTTTTTATAAATAAATTTTTTCTTACAATATCTCTCATTTCTTCATTAATTTTTTCAACAATCTCATCTGTAACTTCTATATCTCCTAAATCGCAGTATACTGCATTTTCCATTTGATAATTAACTGTTGCTCTATTATCTGGAAATAATTTTTTTAATGCCATTGCAAATATATATATTAATGTTCTTCTATATATTTTTATTCCAATTTTAGAATTTATTGAAATTAATTCTACTCTACCTTTAAAATTCATATGTCTACTTAAATTTACATATGAATTATTATAAATAGCTCCTACAACTGTATTTTCACTATTTTTAATTTCATTTTTAAATATGTCATATATTTTACTACCTTTTTCTACTTCTAAAACTTTATCTTTGTAACGTATTTCCATATAAAATCCTCCTTTTGTACTAATTTATTTTAACTTAAAAATCCTTATAAGTCAATTAGATAATACAAAATAGAGAGCAGTTTATGATTAATTTTTGATTATTAATATATCCAATCCATTTTCTATTAAATCTGTTGCAAAATTACGTCTTAATCCATGTACCGTTACTTTCCTTGTTATTCCAGCTTTTTTCCTTATTTCTCTAAATGCTATTTCTGGTCCAGATACGGTATATTTATTGTTTGTCTGCTGAAAAATGAATAGATAATATTCTCAAATATTTTATTGCATTTTTCTAAATCATCATCTCTTGATTCTTTTACAATATTCTGAGGAACTCCAGCTGTTATACAAACTATATCTGCATCTGTTAATTCATTGTATTCCCCTATTTTTATTTTTAAATGTTTATCTTATGATTAGTATATTTTTATACTGTTTCTTTTTATATTAAATATAATTTCAGTCATATATTTTTTAAAAATTTCTTATTATCTTTAAATATTTTTATCATTTCGTCTATATATTCCTTTTGGGTAACATTTTTTCTCCATTCATAAGGTAATTGCAAATTTATTTGTTTAGCTATTAAATTCATAAAAATTGATCTTGGAGCATTAATAATATTAGAAGATGTATAATATCTTCCTTTTGAGTCGCAATATAACCAATAATCTAATTTTTCATTAATTTTTATATTCTCAAATGATTCAATGGATTTTAAATGTAACTCTGTCAATAGTTCTTTTTCAATTTCTTCATCGAAATTAAATGGAATTAAATGTAAATGAGCATGTACTATGCTTTGAGGATGTCTGCCATTTTCTGTAGAGCCGTGTTCTAATAATATTGAATCGATATAAAAGTATTTTTTATAAAAGTCCTTAATTATATTTATAAGTTTTTCGACATGCTTTAATTCTTCTTTTGACAATTCAGCAAATCCATTTATGTGTCGTTTTATCACTATCATTAAATATCCTCTAACTGGACTTCCGGTAGCTTGGGTAATTAATAATAAATCATCTTCATATAAAATAACATTTCTTTCTTTTTCATTATTATTATTTCCTGTTTTGACTATATTGCAAAATACACATTCTTTCACTTGCTTACCCTCTTTTCACAATGTGTGATAATCCTTTAAGATATTCTTCACTTATTAACATATCTCTAATATTAACAGGTCTTAAATCTATATCCTTTAATTCTTCAGCAGTAGCCCATTTAAATTCTAATAGTTTTTCTTCTCCTTTATCATTTTCAATTTTTTCATAGTCTTGCATTTGTAATTTTTGTTTAGGTTTTATTATATAGTAAAACTCTATTCCATGACACTTTTTATCGTTTCTTGTCCAAAAATTTTCCTGTATTGAAAACAAACTTGCTTCTTGAACATCACATCCAATTTCTTCTTTTATTTCACGAATAACAGCCTGTTCCGAATCTTCTCCAATTTCTATATGTCCTCCTGGTATATGATAATAAGAAGTTTTATTTACTCTCATAATCAAGAATTTATTTTCTTGCTTAATTATTCCACAAGTCCTTCCATGAAATTCTTCTTTTTCTGTTTTAATTTTTAAATCCATAATACTATCTTCCTTTCTAAATTTATAATTTATTTTAAATCAAATAATTGATTTTCTTAATAATATCTTTGTCTGTTGTATCTAATGTATTAGATACATTGTCTTTTAGAATTTCTTCGTAAGATTTATAATATAATTTTATATTTTTATCAAATGTATCTTCTGTTATGTTTTCTCTTTGTTTAAATCTTTGAATTAAAATCTTTTTATCAACGTTAAAATCAATTTGAACTCTTTCATCTTCCGAAAAAGTTATTGTATTAATAAAAGCATGACTGCATATAATATAGTCTTTATTTAAGATTTTAAATTCTGGCATATGATTTATTATTTTTCTATATTTATTACAAAAATTCATATAATTGTTTTCTGTTTTTATTAATTTTAATTCATAAATAATATTATACAGATTTTCATTAATAAACTTTATTGTAGTTTTATGCCATTCAACAAATAATTCTAAAGGTATTCTATTTTCATATAAAGCACACCTTAAATAATATTCTCTCATATCTTCATTTTTTAACTTAGAAGCATGCTGAGTATATTTATATAAATTTTCTTCTAAATTATTGCTAAAGAAATCCCATCTTAAATTTTCGAGCTCTAATGCTATAAAATTATTTTGTTTTGCTAATAAGTTACTAGTGTAAGTTTTTCCAGCCGCTGGAACTCCTCCTATTGTAATAAATTTCATTTTTTGTTTTCTCCAATATTCTACAAGAATTACTATCATTTTTTATTAATAGTTTTATATTTATGAATGTATTAATAGATATATAATCTTATTCTCTTTCATGTCCTTTGCTTTCTCTATTTCTTTCTTGAATTTTATTTCCTATATACAATGCTATCTCATTTGGTTTTTTACCTTGCGTATTTATAATCTCTGTATCAAATAAACTGGTAGTTATTTCTCTTAAGTTTTTTTCAATCTTTTCAAATTCTTTAGGATTTGATACTAACAATTTTTCCATATACGCCATAGGTTTATCTCTTTTTTCATTTCTTTTTAATCTTTCTTCTGTACTAGCTGTCAAATAAAATGTTAATTCAGGTTTTGGAAATAATTGTAATAATTTGTAAACTTCTTTAGCTAAAGTATCTGGATATTTTTGTTTCATTAAAGCATAACTTCTTAAAGCAAAATATGAATCTTGCAATACTATTCCATTATCATTGATTTTATAATTATATAAATCTTCACTAATTGCCAAAGTATATAACTCATTAATTAAATCTATATGTAATTTACCTTTTTTAGATTGAGCTACTGTGAAATCATAAATTGCACAGTCATCACTAAGAGTTCTTTTTTGAATTTTATTAACAGTCAATATTTCAGACAAATATTTTGTAATAGTTGTTTTTCCAGATAAATCCATTCCTTCAATTAAAATTTTTCCTTTTTCTTTTTTCAATGAAATCCACTCCTATATTACGATCGATATTTTATATTATTTGTTTATTTTACAAGTTGAAATTTCTTTAAAATTTATGATAATACAAAATAGAGAGCAGTTTAAAATTATTTTTATTCTGCTCTTTTATTTTATTTGTTTTTATAACTTTCTAACCCTGTTCTTATTGCTATATTTACAAGTTTAGAAATAGATATTCCATATTTTTCTCTCATATCTTCTAATTTTTTGTATATTGATTCTCTTATTATTATTGATCTTGCTACATTTATTTCATCTTTTCTTTTTCTATATATAACTACTTTTTCTGCTATTTCAAAATCATCTATGCACGCATCTATGATTTTATTTACTGAAGCATCTAATTCTTCATTTGCAATTTCTTTTAGTTTGTCATACAGATTTCCTTCTATTTCAACAGATTTTTTTACCCATTTTTCTTTCTCGTAAAATCTATTATACCAATTCACAAAATCATCTCCCAATATTACACGTTTTCCGTATTTCATATTATTATACAACAATATATTGCCGGTTTTAATTACTATTTATTTCCATTTTATCAACCTTAAGGGGTTGACATTTATTTTTCTTTGTTTTACAATATCCTAAAATATGGAAGATATTATAAAAAAAGGAAGGAATAGAAATATGAGTAAAATGTACCAAAGATATTTAGAATTGAAAAAGATTAATCCAAATCAAATTTATCTTTTTAAAAGTGGAATTTTTTATCTTTTTTTAGCTGATGATGCTAAAAAAATGGCTTCTTTGTTAAATTTAAAATTAACTAATCTTAATGAAAATGTATTAAAATGTGGATTTCCAGTTAATAATCTCGACAAATATTTAAATCTAATAAAAAGTTTAGGATATACAATAGAAATTGTAGATTCTGTAACATCTTCTCCATTACCTAGTAAAAATTATTTATTAAATACTTCTGTAAAAAATCTAATTGACTCTATTTGTTTAATTAAAGCTGATGAGCTTTCAATAAAAGAAGCTTATTCTTTAATTGATTCATTAAATTTAAAAGCTAAAAAAATAAAAGAGGAGATGAATAATTAATATGGAATCTACTACAATCAATGATAAAACCCCTAATAATAAAAGTTTAAAAATTTATCAAAAATATATAGAACTTATAAATTATTCAAATGATATTGTTCGTAAATATCCAAAATGTGAAAATTTTGCACTTGTTCAAGAAATAAAAAATTCATTATATACTGGTCTTAGAAATTTAATGTATGCAATAAAATCATTTAACAAACATGACAAACTTCGTTACTTAAATGAGTTTGACGTAAATTTAAATCTACTAAAAGTTCATATTAGATTATCATTTAAATATAAATACATTTCCTTACAAAATTACCAAAGTTGGGCCAATTTACTTACTGATATTTGTAATATGTTAGGAGGTTGGATTTTGTCTTGCCAAAAACGATAAGAAATCAATTTTACAAAAAGCTTACTTTTGAAAAATTACTTCAGGCTCATTATAGAGCTAGAAAACATAAAGCTTATAAAAATGAAGTTATAAAATTTGAGTTCAATTTAGAAAATAATCTTGTTAATATTCAAAATAGATTAAAAAATAAAACATATCGCTTAGGAAATTACTTTTCCTTTAAAGTATATGAACCTAAGGAAAGAACCATACAAGCCTTACCCTATCAAGATAGAATTGTGCATCAATGGTATGTAGAAGAATTTATAAAACCTTATATTATTCCTCGTTTTATAGATACTACATTTGCATGTTTAAATGATAGAGGTACACATGCTGCTGTTAAAGAAGTCCAAAAACAAATGAGAATTTTTAAACGTAATCATGGTGATTTTTGGATTCTAAAATGTGATATTAAAAGATTTTTTTACAATATAAATCCTTACATTTTATATACAATTATGCAAAAATATATTCAAGATAAAGATTTATTGTTTTTAACTCAAATTTTAATTTTTAACGGTCCAATCAATAAAAATGCTATTGGCGTTCCTATTGGTAATTATACTAGCCAATTTTTTGCTAATATATATTTAAATGAATTAGATCAATATATAAAACGAGTCTTAAAAATAAAAAATTATACTCGCTATATGGATGATTTTATTCTAATTTTAAAAACTAAAAAAGAATGTATTCATGTTAAAAAACAAATAGAAGATTTTTTACATTCTAATTTACGTCTTGAGTTAAATGCTAAATCTCGATATTATCCATATAAAATGGGTGTAAATTTTTGTGGATATAGAATATTTCTTACTCATAGATTATTACGATTATCTAGTAAGAAAAAAATTAAGAAAAACGTTAAAAAATGGAATCAAAAGTTTGAAACTAACTCACTAGACTTAGAGCATACTATGCAACAATTAAATTCTTGGTTAGGACATGTAGAACATTGTAATGCTTACAATTTGAAGCAAAAAGTTCTTAATAATTGTAATTTTTTATATGGTAGCTCTGCTGTTGCTGATATCGAAAAAAAATTGATTTTAGATATTGAACAAGATATTAAGAACAATAACTAAATTTTATAATTATAATATTTAAACAACACTATTCTATTAGTAAATTTCAAAATAACTTATTTTGTTTTATTTATTAATAGAATTTGTGTTGTTTTTTTCATACACTTGGATTTTCGTTTTATAACTACTAAAACAATCGTGTACTATTTATGTGTTTATGATATAAAATCTGATGTTTATATCACTGGAATTAAACTTCTTTGATACAAATCTTGCTGTAAATTTCATTTTCTTTTTTACAACTTTTTTCATTCTACAGTTATAAAATAAGCATTTAGTCTTTCCTTTCGGAAATATCCTTAAACATTTCCCCTCTAAGATAGATTCCTTTATGAACCTTTGTGTATCGAAGTGCTACGAGCACCGGACGGAAGCCATTGTTGTAATTGCTATTACCATTTGTACGATTGAAATAGAACAACCCGGCATTGGAACCATTCCATAAATTGCCCCCACGTTTAGAAAACGGATTGTTCAGCGCTGGAAAGTAAGAGTAGTACAGTTTAATCCCAAGTATTGTTTATTTTTTCAAATTATATCATTTCCCCGTATTTTTGTACAGAGAAAATTAGAATTTTGTGCCGAATAAAAGGGCCCGAAGGCCCAAGGAATATTCTAAAGTGCTACGAGCACCGGACGGAAGCCATTGCTGTAATTGCTATTACCACGCGTACGATCGAAATAGAACAACCCGGCAGAGGAACCATTCCATAAAGTGCCCCCACGTTCAGAAAACGGACCGTGCAGCGCCGGAAAGTAAGAGTAGTCTCCCTTCCATGATGTTGCACCGGTTCCGCTAGTAGATGTTTCTCTAATAGCATCGCCAAATATATATTTATTAACATTATAATTTGCTCTACTTTTTGTATCTATATCTGTACTTGTTTCAGCTGTATCATGAGGATATACTGTTACATATTTTGTACTTGTTATTCTTGTCCCTGAATCTGTTAAACTTGAACCATAGTCTTTTAATTGGTTATATCCATTTGCTACATATCCTGCTGTTCTTTCCCAAACTCCACCACTTAGGTCAAATACTCCATACATATTTAATGTTGAACTTGATTTTTGTCCTTCTATTTGGTCCCATGTATAGACTCCATTATTGGCTGTATTTCCTGTTGTTGTTAAATTTCCTAATGTTTGTACACTTGGTTCTGTATTTGTTGTTCCTGTTGTTACTCCTGTTACCGCATATACACTATTTACTCCTGTTTTTCCTGCTGTTTCTGTTCTTTTTGTACTTCTGCTATTTAAAGTGACATTGTTTATATAGGGTTCATTATTATTATTTCCATATTTACTTTGTGCTAAATATGCTACTGCTCCCCATTCGCTATTTTTCATTAAATGGCTATCTGTTGTTGAACTACTTAATCCATATATATTTCCACTTTCTGTTAATGTTCTTGAAACATTATATGCATCATTTACATTTATATAATTCATCGAATATGTTATTGGTTGGAATGTTGGATATTTTATTGATGTTGCTGTTGATCCATATATTCCATCTAACCAGTTTCTGGCTGGTTGTGAACTATCATCTTTTGTTCCAGCTTCAACTGCTGCTGTCCATGAATCTGATTGACTATAATTTACACTACTTGCCTTTACAGGTGCTGAATTATTTTCATTTGCATATCCTGCTTCAAATTTTGCTACCCATATTCCTGTTAATTCTTTGTCCCATCCTCCATTTGCATATCCTATGCTACTTTCATTTGTAAATGCTGGATGTACATAATAATCTGTTGTTGTATCTACTTCTTCTGTTGCTGATTTTTCTCTTTTAATGATTATTATTCCACGTTTTCGCATTTTTTATCCACTTTTTTAAATCAAAGAACAAAAGCGGACATTTATAACATTTGTACTTATAAAAAATAAGTTTGAATTATTAAAATCTTTGTTTAATAATTCAAACTTATTTATACTTATTTTAAAATTTCATATCATTTTAATACAAAATATACTATTGTTACTATTTCTTAAATAGTTATAAATGGAAAACCTATCACATATTGGAT
>CAJMJN010000025.1 GCA_905213875.1 uncultured Clostridium sp. | reverse complement strand
ATTGATGATACACCAGAAGCAGTAGTATTATCAGGATTTGATCCATTAAGAAGAGAAGTTGCAAAAATTGCATTAGAAAAACTAATCGAAGATGGAAGAATACATCCAGCAAAAATCGAAGAAATGGTAGAAAAAGCTAAAGAGGAAGTAGAAAATACTATAAAAGAAGAAGGGGAAAGAGCTGTACTTGAAACAGGTGTAATAGGACTTCATCCAGATATAGTAAAATTACTTGGAAAATTAAAATATAGAACAAGTTATGGACAAAATGTATTAAACCATTCAATAGAAGTTTCTAATTTAGCAAGAATAATGGCAGACGAATTAGGACTAGACCCTAAACTAGCTAGAAGAGCTGGACTTTTACATGATATAGGAAAAGCTTTAGACCATGATATGGAAGGAACACACGTAGAAATAGGTGTAGAAGTATTGAAAAAATACAAAGAAAATCCATTAGTAGTAAATGCAGTTGAAGCACATCATGGAGATGTAGAACCACAAACATTAGAAGCTGTTTTAGTACAAGCAGCTGACGCAATTTCAGCATCAAGACCAGGAGCAAGAAGAGAAACATTAGAAGCATATATTAAGAGATTACAAAATCTTGAAGAAATTGCAGATTCATTTGAAGGTGTTGAAAAATCATTTGCTATACAAGCAGGTCGCGAGGTAAGAATAGTTGTAAAACCAGAAAAAATATCTGATGATCAAATGACAATATTAGCAAGAGATGTAGCAAAAAGAGTAGAAAACGAAATGGATTATCCAGGACAAATAAAAGTAAACATCATAAGAGAAACAAGAGTAGTAGATTATGCAAAATAATTTTTAATAAAAATAGTTTAAATTATTAAACAAAAGTTTAATGGTTTGAACTATTTTTTTTGACATTAAAATGATTTTATAGTATTATATAAAACGAATTTAATATTAGAAAGAAGGTATTTAAATTGAAAATTTTAGCAGTTGGAGATTTAATTGGAAATGCAGGAGTTAGCAAACTAAAAAAAGAATTAAATAAAATAATAGAACAAGAAAATATAGATTTTGTAATAGTAAACGGAGAAAATGCAGGAGAAGGAATGGGAATTACACAAAGAAATTTTAATGATTTACTAGAAGAAAAAATTGATGTTATTACAATGGGAAACCATACATGGGGAAAGAAGGATATATTTAAATTTATAGACCATCCTAAACTATTAAGACCTGCAAATTATCCTGAAGGTGTTGTAGGAAAAGGCTATAGTATATATAAATGTGGTGATAAAAAAATTGGTGTAATAAATTTAATTGGTAGAGTAGATATTAATGTACTTTCAGAAAATCCATTTATTATTGGAAAAGAAATTGTAAATAAAATAAAAAATGAAGTAGACATTATAGTTGTAGATTTTCATGCAGAGGCAACAGCTGAAAAAATTGCTATGGCAAGATATTTAGATGGAGAAATTACAATCTTATTTGGAACACATACACATGTTCAAACAGCTGATGAAACAATATTTGAAAAAGGAACAGGATATATAACCGATTTAGGAATGACAGGTCCTAAACATTCTGTAATAGGGATGGACATAAATGCTTCTATAAAAAGATTTGTTACAACTCTTCCAGAAAGATATAGAATTGCAACAGGAGAATGTATGTTAAATGCAGTTGTATTTGATGTAGATGATAATACAAATAAAGTAAGAAAAATAAATAGAATAAGAAAATAGGATATTCTGCATAAAAACATGTAAAAAGTTTAAATATGGAATTAATAGAAATATTAAAAGTTATTTTGTCGAATGTAAAGTTATATTGCGATGGATTTATTGGGAATTTTTAAAAAAAGTATTTACAATCATTTCCAGATAATGTAAAATAAAAACCATAAAAGTTGCAACAAAAATAAAATTATAGGAGGCAAAAGAAAATGGAAGTTTTAAAAATTTCATCAAAATCAAATCCAAACTCAGTAGCAGGAGCAATAGCTGGTTTGGTAAAAGAATCAAACAAAGCAGAAATGCAAGCAATTGGAGCAGGTGCATTAAATCAAGCAGTTAAGGCAGTAGCAATAGCAAGAGGTTTTGTAGCTCCATCAGGTGTAGATTTAGTATGTATACCAGCATTTGCCGAAGTAGAAGTCGAAGGTGAAGACAGAACAGGAATAAAACTTATTGTAGAGTCAAGAGCGTAAGTGAATTTATATATTAGAGCTATATAGTTTATTAACTATATGGCTCTTTTTTTTAAATAATATTTATAATAATCAATTTAAAAGCTTGAATTTTTAATTGATTTAATGTATTATTAGCATTGTATAGAGGTGAATAAATGAAATCAAATTGGATAAAGTATGTATTTGTTATAATCATAATAATTTTATTAGCTTTTGCTATATATATCATAAAAAATGATGAACAAGAAAAGAAGCAAGAACAAGAATATACGGCTAATACACAGGAAGAAAAAGTCAAAGAAATAAAAATAGGAATTGCCAAATTAGATACAATAAATCCTATTCTTAGTAATAATAAAAATGTGCAACAAATAAGTAAACTAATATATGAACCATTAGTTGATTTATCTTCTGACTATAAAGCAGAACCATGTTTAGCCACAGAATGGGCCAAACAAAGTGATAATTCATATTTAATTAGATTAAGAGAAAATGTAAGATGGTCAAATGGGCAATCATTTACAGCAGATGATGTACAATTTACAATTGATAGGTTAAAAGATACTCAAACAATATATTCTTCTAATGTTCAGGATATTACAGGTATAGAGGTAATAGATGATTATACTATAAAAATAAATTTAGATAAAGAAGTTCCTTTTTTTGAATATAATTTAACATTTCCAATATTATCTAAAGAATATTATCAGGGAGAAGATTTTGCATCGACTTCTAAAAATTCAGCACCAGTTGGAACAGGAAAATTTAAAATAGCAGATGCACAATCTTCATATATAACTTTAGAAAAAAACACAAACTGGTGGAATAAAGAAAAACAGATAGTATTAGAAAAAATAACGGTCAACTTATATTCATCAGTAGGTGAACTATATAATAGTTTTAAAATAGGAAATCTTGATGAAGTTGCAACAGATAATACAAATGTACAAGATTATATAGGCAGTATGGGATATACACCTAAAGAAATAAAAGGAAGAGATTATACATTTTTAACATTAAATATGTCAAATGAGTTGTTAAGTAAATTAGAAGTTAGAAAGGCATTAGCATATTCAATAGACAAGGAAAACATAACTTCAAATATATTTAATAATAGATGTTATGCAACTAACTTTCCTCTAGATTATGGAAGCTGGTTATACCAAGAAGATGGTAGCAATGGATATAATACAGAACAGGCTAAACAAGTATTAGTTGACTCAGGATGGACATATAAAAGTGGTGTATGGCAGAAGACTGAAAATAAAAAGACACAAAGAATAGAACTAAATTTATTAGTAAGAGCTAGTGATTCAAATAAGGTTGCAGTAGCACAAAATATAAAAGAACAATTAGAAAATCAAGGTATAAGAATAAATATAGTGCAAGCAGCTGATCAACAATATAATAATATGATAGATAATAAAAGCTATGATATCGCATTATGTAATATGACAATGTCTCCAAGTCCTAATTTAGAATTATTTTTTGGAGAGGGAAATTTATCTAATTATGCTAATGAAGAAGTTTTTAATATAATAAATGAAGTTAAAAATACAACAGATGAAAATGTAATAAAAGAAAAATATCAAAGATTAGTAGAAATCTACAAATCAGATATTCCATATATAAGTTTATATAATAATAAATATACAGTTGCTTATAATTCTGAATTGGTTGGAGACCTTACTCCTAACTGGTTTAATGCATTTTACGGAATAGAAAGCTGGTATAAATAATTATAAAATTTATAAAAAGTATTGACAAAACAAATATTTGTTATATAATGTGAATATCAAACAAAAGTTCAATAAATTTAGGAGGAAATTATGGGAGAAAACGCAGAAAAGAAAAAAGCACTAGAAGTTGCTATGAGTCAAATAGAAAAACAATTTGGAAAAGGTTCAGTAATGAAACTTGGAGAATTTAAAGCTATGGAAATAGAAGCAATACCAACAGGAGCATTAAGCTTAGATATAGCATTAGGTATCGGCGGAGTTCCAAGAGGTAGAATTATAGAAGTATTTGGACCTGAATCATCAGGAAAAACAACATTAGCATTACATATTGTTGCAGAAGCACAAAAAATGGGTGGAGAAGCAGCATTTATAGATGCAGAACATGCATTAGATCCAGTATATGCAAAAAAATTAGGGGTTGATATAGATAATTTAATAGTTTCACAACCAGATACAGGTGAACAAGCATTAGAAATTACAGAAAGCTTAGTTAGAAGTGGAGCTTTAGATGTTATAGTAGTAGACTCTGTTGCAGCACTTGTTCCTAAAGCAGAAATAGATGGAGATATGGGAGATTCTCATATGGGATTACAAGCTAGATTAATGTCACAAGCATTAAGAAAATTAGCTGGAGCAATAAACAAGTCTAAAACAGTATTAATATTTATTAACCAATTAAGAGAAAAAATAGGAATTATGTTTGGAAATCCAGAAACTACTACTGGTGGTAGAGCATTAAAATTCTATGCTTCTGTAAGAATGGATATAAGAAAAATAGAAAATATCAAACAAGATGGAGAAGTTAAAGGAAATAGAGTACGTGTAAAAGTAATTAAAAACAAAGTTGCTCCACCATTTAGAGAGGCTGAATTTGACATTGTTTATGGTCAAGGTATTTCTAAAGAAGGAAATATTTTGGATATGGCTGTAAATCTAGATATTGTAGAAAAAGCAGGATCATGGTTTAGCTATAATGGTGAAAGAATAGGCCAAGGTAGAGAAAATGTAAAAAGATATTTACATGAAAATCCTGAAATGCTAGAAGATATAGAAGAAAAAGTAAGAGAAAATTTTGCAAAAGCATTTGAACAAAGTCTAGGAGAAGAACTACCAAGCAAAGAAGACAATGATGACGAAGAATAATTTGTAATTAAATACAATACAAAAATACACTTTATATTTAAAATATAGAGTGTATTTTTTATAAAAACAAATATGTTAATGAATAATTTAAAACAATATAAAATACTTGATAATTGGACTAAGTTATAGTAAAATATGAAAGGAAAGAAGGTATATATGTATACAATAGAAGAATTTGATAGAGAGAAAACTAGAGTACTTAGATACATATTATATAAAAAAAGAAGTGAATATGAAGTACATAATAAATTTGAAAAAACAATAGAACCAGAATTATTAGAAGATATAATTGAATATTTAAAAGAAGCAAAATACATAAATGATAAAGAATATATAGAGAAAACTATAAATAACTTTATGTTATTAAAAAATTTATCTCAAAGAGAAATAAATTATAAGTTAATTTCTAAAGGCTTAAAAAGAAATGATATAGAAGATTATATGTATGAAAATAGTGAAGAACTGAAAGAATATGAGATAAAATCAGCTTCAAATATAATATTCAAAAAATCAAATTCAATGGAAAAAGAAGAAATAAAACAATATTTATTAAAAAAGGGTTATAAATTAGAAAACATCAATATAGCATTTGAAAACAAATAAAGGAGAATGGAAATGGCAATACTAACATTAGAAACAAAAAAATACGCAATAAAAATAGATAATTTTGAAGGGCCACTTGACTTGTTATGTCACTTAATAGATAAAAACAAAATGAATATATATGATATAAACTTGAGTGAGATAACAGACCAATATATAAATTACTTAAGGGAACAAGAAAAATTAAATTTAGAAATAGCAAGTGAATTTTTAATAATGGCTTCCACATTGTTATATTTAAAATCAAAAAGTCTTTTACCTAAACAGGAAGAAGAGGAAGAAGAAATAACAGAAGAGGAATTGATTAGAAGAATTATAGAATATAAGAAATTTAAAGAAATTAGTAAAGTATTTAAAAGTCAATATAATCAACATGCAAATAGATATTTTAAAGTACAAGAAAATATTAAGTTACCTAAACAAAAAATAGAAAAAAATTATGAAAACACAATAATACCTGAAATGTATAAAAAAGTAATAGAACGTAATGAAGAAAAAGTAAATCAAAATGCCAAAAACATAGAAAAAATAGCTATTACAGATAATTATACAGTTGCTAGCAAAGTAAAAGAAATGTTTAAAGTGTTAATAAAACAAAAAAGATTTGTATTTAACAAATTATTCTCTTTAAATAAACATAATAGACAAGAAGTTGTTACAGCTTTTTCCGGATTATTAGAACTTTCAAGAAGAAGCAAAGTACAAACAAAACAAGACGAATTGTTTGGAGATATTGAAGTTGAAAAAGCACCAAAAAAAACCCTAAAATAATTTATATTTTAGGGTTTACATATAGGGTTTTATAATCAGTATATATGACCATACCTGGTTTAGAACCTTTAGGTTTTTTTACAAATTTTACTTCACAAGTATCAACAGGAACATTTGTAGAAAAACGAGCCTTGCTATGATATGCTGATATTTCAGCACATTTTAATAAAATATCTTCAGAAGGTAATTTACCATCTAATAATAAAACAGAGTGGCTACCGTGAATATCTTTAGTATGAAACCATATATCTGTTTTTTTAGCATATTTTAATGTCAAATAATCATTTTCTTTATTATTTCTTCCAACTAAAAGTGTAAAACCATCAACAGTGTATTTTAATGGATTGAAATTAACGTTTTTATTTTTTGTAAAATTCTTTTTAGTAATTTTATGATTTTTTTGCCTACTTAATTTTTTAGTATTTTCATAAAAAATTTGATTTTCAGAAATTTCATCTAGAATTGTAGCAATTTCATCAATAGAATTTGCTGATTCTAATTCATAAATTACGCTTTCAATATAATCTAATTCTTTTAATGTATCTTGCTTTTGAATAGTTACAATTTCTAATGCATTTTTTAGTTTGTGATATTTTTTGAAAAATCTTTTAGCATTTGTACTTGGAGAAAATCTTTCATCTAATGGAATAGTTATCATATTGTTATTATCATAATAATTTTCTAAACAAATACTTTTTACATTTTTATTTGGAATTTTATACAAGTTAGAAGTTATTAATTCACCATATAATCTGTATATATCCATACCATCACATTCTTTAAGTTTGGTATTAATATTTTCTAGTCTTTTATTATATTTTTTTAATGTTGATAATATTAATCTTAACACACTATTTTTAGAGTTCTTTAATTCTTCAGAACTTTCTTTATCAAAGTAAAAGTCATCTATAAAAAAGTTTAGATGAAAATTATTAAAATCTTTTTCAGCTGGAATTAGATAATAACTATTATTAAAAATATCAAAATCCAATTTATCTGCATCAACTTTATTAATAACATCTTGTAGATAGTTATAGATATCATGTAAATTTGTTATAGCTAATTTTTCTATTATAAAATCAATATATTTTTTACTTATACCATTAAAAGTCTGGCTAATTTTATTAGAAAATTCAAGTGGATTAGAAGTATCTATAATGCTATTAAATTCTCGAAAATTACTTATATCTAAAAAATTTTTTTTGTTAATTTCAGGATATAAATATTTAATATGAGGAACAACTATATGTGTTGAAGATTCATTATTTATATGTCTTAAACAATCTATAATAATTCCCTCATCATTAAGCAAAATAATGTTACAATGTTTTCCCATAAGCTCAACTATAATTTTTGAACTTATTATATCATCAACATCATCAAATCCTTCTAATTCAATTGTGATAATTCTTTCTAAAGAGTTTGTTATAACATTTTTTAATCTTAATCCTATTAAATGTTTACGAAGAACCATACAGAAATTTGGAGCAACTTTTGGATTGGATTTTTGATGTGTTGTCAAATTTATTCTATAATTTGAAGGGTTAATACAGATATTTAGAGCATAATTAGATCCATTTAAATACATACCTATAATTACTGTATTAGAGTCAGGTTGAAAAATTTTATCTATTCTTGCACCTTTTAATAATTGGAGTTCAGATGCAATAGCTTTAGTTACAATTCCATCAAATGCCATAAAATAACATCCTTTCTTTTAAAACTTTATATATAATAACACAAAAATAAGTAAAAATCTATTGAATTAAGAAAATCTTAAGTGTATAATGTGAGTGAAAAAATATCGAAAAGAGGTAAATATGGAAGAAAGTAAAGTTAAAAAAATATATGAAATTTTAAATAATATACCTGTTACTGAAAAAAACAAAGACTTAATAGAAGAAATCAGGGAAAAACTATTAAACAAGGAATATATAGAAGCATTAAGCAAAATAGAAGAACTAAATAATTTAAAAGAAGACGAAGAAGATTTAGACGAAACTGATGAAGAAGAAACAGAAGAACAAAACGGAATATATCCAAAGAAATTAAGCAACATAAAACTAGAACATATATATATGGGAATGTTATTAAATGATCCAAAACAAATAGTAAAATATTATTTTAAATTCGAAGAATGTTATTTTGAAGATCCAGCAGTTTTAAATGCATATAAAAGTGTGCTATTTACAGAAGGTGGAGCTTATAGTTCAGAAGAAGCTAAAGCCAATTTTAACTTTGCCAGAGACAATGAAGAAAGTTATAAATTTAAAATGCAGTTAAAAGAAGAAATGGCAAATAAAAATTATAATATGGAAAAAGTATATATAAGCTTAAAAAAATTATTTGTTTTGAGAAAAAGTTATTTAGCAATTCCTATAAAAAGTATTCAAGACAAAGTTGTTGAAATAACGCAATACATCTTATATGATAAAATGTCAGTAGAAGAAGTTGAAAGTGCAATTCAACAAGTAAATGATACAGAAAAATTTAAAAGATCTGTATTAACATCAGATTTAACAAGCTTTCTAGAAATGGGTGATAATAACTTAAGAAATGGATTACCATTACCATTTCCAATTATGACAAAAGTTTTTAAAGGAATAAGAAAAGGAGAAACAATGGCAATAGCAATGCCATCAAACTCTGGTAAAAGTAGAATAACAATTGATATCGCAGCACATATTGCTTTAGTACATAAAAAGAAAACACTTATTATTTCAAACGAAATGTCAGAAGAAAAAATGAGATTATGTTTAATAACAACAATGATAAATAATAAGGCAATTCAAGAAATGCATGGACAAAAAGGTTTAAAAATAACAGAAGGAGAATTGTTAGAATTCAAATTTAGACCAGATGATCCTAAATCAACAGATGTTGATGAAGACGGATATATAACAAGACATGATGGCGAAAAACAAGGAGACTTTGTAAAAAGATTGCTTAAAGAATCAAGCGATTTTAAAAGAACAGTGGCTGTAACTGACTGGGCTAATAAAGAAATTGGAAATTCAATTTATTTTATAAACATAACAGATCATACAAATGATGAACTAAAAAAAGTTATAATGAATTATTATTACAAAGAACAGATTGAATATGTATTTTATGATACTTTAAAAACAGATATTGCTAATATTGGAAATGGAGAAGAAGTAAAGAAAACAGCAACAATATTATCAAACTTAGCTCAAAACTTTGATATGTATATTTGTTCAACCCTTCAATTAGCGGAAAGTAATACATTACCAGTAAATTTAAATGTAAATGACTTATCAGCTAGTAGAACTGTAAAAGAAGTTTTAGATACATTAAGTTTAATGAAACAAATAAATAGAGACACATTACAAAATTATGAATATTCATTAGAGGAAGTTGATACAAAATTCTATGACTTGAAAAAAGAAAAAGATCCAGATGTCAGATATTATGCCTGTGTAATAGACAAAAACAGGGCAGGTGCAAAACCTACACTTGTATTTAAAATAAATTTAGCATATAACATTTGGGAAGAACTTGGTTATTTAAGACTAAAACAAGGAAAAGAAGAGAATTAATTTCACAAAATAGAACTTCTTTCATAATATATAAAAAATGAAAGGAGTTTTATTTTATGGATTATGAATTAATGATGAATGGAAATGTAAAAATAGGACAAAAAGCACCAGAATTTACTGCTACAACAACATTTGGAGAAATATCACTAAAAGATTATGAAGGAAAATGGTTAGTTCTATTCTCACATCCACGGAGATTTTACCCCGGTTTGTACGACAGAAATGATAGCATTTACAAATGCACATCCATATTTTAAAAAATATAATACAGACTTATTAGGATTAAGTATAGATAGCAATAGTTCACATCTTGCATGGGTGTATGACATATATTGTAGAACAGGAATAAGAGTGTCTTTTCCGATTATTGCAGATAGAAATGGAGAAATTGCTAGAAAATATGGAATGATATCAAATAATATTAGTAATACAGAAACAGTAAGAAATGTGTTTATTATTGATCCTAATGGTATAATAAGAGTGATATTAGTGTATCCAATGAATGTTGGAAGATTTATACCAGAAATATTAAGGATAGTTCAAGCATTGCAAACAGCAGACAATAATAATGCATCAACTGCAGCAAATTGGTTGCCATATCAACCTGTTATAATACCAATGCCAAAGAATTTTACAGAATTAGAAAAAAGAAAAAATGAAATAGAAAAAAATAATAATGGAATAAGTTGGTATTTAAGTTTTAAAGAACCACAAAACAATTTAATAGATAAAACATAATAAATATTTGAAAATATTAGAGGGAATAAAAATGGAAAATAAGAAAATTGCAAATAAATATAGTATATTATTAAAAATTATTATAAGTATTTTGACTATAATAATATTATTAGGAATTTCTATATATACATATGATAGATTAACAGTTAATAATGAATATTTAATTAGTGAAAAGAATTTGGAAATACCAATTTTTTTATATCATCATATAGTAAAAGAGGAATCAGAAATTCAGTATGATTATATGCAAACAACAGAAAAAACATTTGAAGAACAAATAAGAGGTTTAGAAAATTTAGGATATCATTTTATAAGTTATCAAGATTTAATTGACTATAATAATGGGCAAAAAAAATTGTACAAAAAATCTTGTGTTTTAACATTTGATGATGGATGTAAAGATATCTATACAAATGCATATCCAATTTTACAAAAATACAATATACCTTTTACAATGTTTGTTGTTACAAATGCAGTAGGAGCAGATGGATGTGCTTCATGGGAAGAATTAAAAGAAATGCAAGATAGTGGATTAGCATTAATTGCATCACATAGTACAAATCACACAGAATTTAATAAATTGTCAGTAGAAGAAACCTTAGAAAATGTAGATAGCTCATATAAAGCACTAGAAGAAAATCTTGGAGAACAAAAGACAAAAATCTTCACATATCCATATGGATTATATAGCCAAGAACAATTAGAACCACTAAAAGAAGAAGGATATGTAATAAATTTAACAGATAATAAAATAAATAAATCTAAAGATTTAAATTTATATGGTTTACATAGGTGCTATCCACTAAGTGATTCCTTATTTAAAATGGAATTAAAAATAATTTATAGAAGTATTAGATACTAAAATAATAGTTTGATAAATAGTCTTTTTTATGATTTTGTAAAAAATCTGTGAATTATATTCCTTTTTATAAAATTTTATGATAAAATACTATGCGAAAAGGAGAGAGAGGAATGTCAATGCAAGAGATAACTGAATTTTTAGATAATAAAATAGAAAAAAATGAGAATATATTAGAAATAACATTTTTTGAAGTTCGAGTAAAAATGAATTTATCAGAAGAGCAAACTCAGGAATTTTTAAAGCTATGCAAAACAAGACTTGAAAACTTAGGATATCAAGTATATTTTACAGGAGCTAAATATACATATGGAGGAAGAAAAAAAGTAGTAGAGTCAAATGATTTAATGATAGCAGTAAAAGAAATAGAAGAATAAAATGTTAATAATAAAAATGATTAGTAAAAAATAAAGGCAAAACTTATGAAGTTAGAGCCTTTATTTTTTATGTTTATAATTTTAGTCTTTTCTATTTCCAAATATAGAAAGTATTCTTAAGAAAATATTAATAAAATCTAAGTATAATTGCATAGCACAATAAATATGAATTTTTTCTTGATCTATGTTTGATTCACTTTGCAATAATTTTACTTTATTAATATCATATATTGTAACACCACAGAATAATGCTAGAATTAACCAGTCAATAAATAGATCAAAAGCAGAATTTTTAATAAATAGATTTATAACACTAAGTACAATTCCAGCAATTAAAAATACTGTGATATATGGTCCCCATGAGCTTAAATCTTTATTAGTTTTATAACCTATAAAAGCTAAAATCCCAAAAACTAAAGCAGAAATAGCAAATAAGTAAACAACAGAATATAATTCATAAACTACAAAAACAACAGATAAAGTAATACCATTAAGCATTGCATATATGAAGTATAAAATTCCGACTGCTACTGGTGGAAGCTTTCTAAATAGAAAACTAAATAATAGTACAGCTACAAGCTCAACTATTAACAATACACCAAAAGAACCACTTGTAACTATATTTACAAACAATCCTGAAGAATATGTGTACCATGAAATAATTCCAGAACCAAGTAAACCTAAAAACATCCAGAAAAATGTTTTTCCAAGTATTTTGTTTTGAACGTTTACATCATCTTTCATATTAATTCACTCCTTATTTATATTTAGGTTTTTATGGATACCTATAAACCAAATGTTAATAATATTATTATATAGTTATAATGATTTTATTTCAATAATATAGAAAAAAATACTACACAAAATAGAAAAAGTTGAAAAAAGAAAAGCTAAATGATAAAATGGCAATGTAAAATAGTATATAAAAATATAAAATAGCAAGGAGAAACTGATGAGTAAAGTAAATTGGACAAAAGACCAAAAACAAGCGATATATGAAAAAGATTCAAATATATTAGTAGCAGCAGCTGCTGGTAGTGGTAAAACAGCTGTGTTAGTAGAAAGAATAATAGAAAAAGTTATAAATGACAATGTAGATATAGATAAATTATTAGTAGTAACATTTACAAATGTAGCCGCTTCTGAAATGAGAGAAAGAGTGTTAGATGCAATATATAAAAGACTTGATGAAGACCCAGAAAACGAAAAATTACTTAGACAAGTTACATTATTAAATAAAGCAAATATATGTACAATAGACTCATTTTGTTTAGATGTAGTAAGAAATAACTTTTATATATTAGACAATTTATCGCCTAACTTTAGAATAGCTGATACGACTGAAATCGAATTATTAAAGCAAGAAATAATAGAGAATATTTTTGAGAAAAAATATGAAGAAGGAAATGAAGAATTTACTAAACTGATACATACATATACAAGTTATAGAGATGATACACCATTAAAAGATTTAATAATAAAAATATATACATATATTCAAAGTAATCCATTCCCAGACAAATGGTTAAATGAAAAAATAGAAATGTTTAATTTACAAGATAAAATTGATAGAAATTTTGCTGAAACACCTTGGGGAATAGAATTAACAAAACAAATTGAAGAAGAACTAACAGATGGAATATATTCTTTGGAAAATATAAGCAATAAATTATCAGTAGAGCCAGAACTAAGTAAATTTTGGCTAACAATAAGAGATGACATTGATAAATTAACAGGATTAAAAAACAACCTTGATAATTGGGATAAAGCCTATGAAATAAATCAAATCTTACCTTTTACTACATGGCCAAGACAAGCATCACATTTGCCATTAAAAGATGAAGCAAAACAAGTAAGAGACAATGTAAAGAAAAAAGTACAAAAAGTATTAAACAAAATATTGATATGTAATTCAAAACAAGCAAATGAAGATATATTTGATATGTATTCTACACTTTCTAAACTAAAGAATTTAGTATTTGAATTTGAACAAGAATTTTCTAAAAGAAAAAGAGAAAAAAATATAGTTGATTTCCATGATGTTGAACATTTTGCACTTCAAATATTATTAAAAGAAGAAGATGGAAAAGTTAAGCCTACAGATATTGCTAAAAAATATCAAGAAAAATTTGAAGAAATAGCAATAGATGAATATCAAGACAGCAACTTAGTACAAGAATATATACTAAATTCGGTATCAAATGGAAAAAATGTATTTATGGTTGGAGATGTAAAACAAAGTATTTATAAATTTAGACAAGCAATGCCAGAATTATTTATAAGTAAATATAATACATACAAAATAAAGGATAAAAAAGAAAAAGACGAAGATTTAAAAATACAGTTATTTAAAAATTTTAGAAGTAGAAAAAATATATTAGACTTTACGAATTTAATATTCCAAAATATTATGAGCAATAATTTAGGCGATATAGACTATAGAGAAGAAGAGTACTTGAATTTAGGCACTAATTACAGTGAACTAGAAAATCAGAATATGAACACAGAAATACATATAATAGATTTAGCAACAGAAGAAAATGCTGAACTTGATGTTCAAAATTTTGAAAGTAATAATGAAAATGATGAGATGGTGGAAACAGAAGAAAGAGTAGAAGACTCAGAATTAGAAGCAAAATTTGTTGCAAATAAGATAAAAGAATTAATTAATAGTGAATTTAAAGTATGGGATAAAAAAATAGAAAATTATAGAAATATAACTTATAAAGATATTGTTATTTTATTAAGATCAACATCAAGTTTAGCACCAATGTATGAACAAGAACTAATAAATCTTGAAATACCAACATTTGCAGATAGTTCACAGGAATATTTGGATAGTATAGAAATCCAAACAATAATGTCATTATTAAAAATAATAGATAACCCAATGCAAGATATTCCGCTTGTAACAGTATTACGTTCTTATATAGGAAAATTTACAGATAATGATTTGATACAAATTAGATTATCAGATAAAAATGACAATTTCTACACATGCTTAGAAAAAGCCATAATAGATGTTAATGAAGAACTAAAGAATAAAATAAAAAGATTTATAAATAATTTAAATACTTGGAGAAAAGAACAAGAATATCTATCTTTAGATGAACTTATTTGGAAAATTTATAGTGATACAGGTTATTATAATTATGTTGGTTTAATGCCAAATGGATTACTAAGACAAGCAAATTTAAAAATGTTATTTCAAAAAGCTAAACAATATGAAACTAGCAATTATAAAGGGTTATACAGTTTTATAAATTTTATAGATAAATTAAAAACATCTAGTGGAGATATGGGTGCTGCAAAGATAATTGGTGAAAATGATGATGTAGTTAGAATTATGAGTATTCACAAAAGTAAAGGACTAGAATTTCCAGTAGTATTTTTATCAAGTACAAATAAACAATTTAATTTGACAGACTTAAACCAAGATGTCTTATTACATCAAGAAGTGGGAATAGGCGCTAAGTATATAGATTATGATAAACAAGTCCAATATGATACATTAACAAAAAGTGCAATTAAAAATAAAATATTTTTAGAAACTTTATCAGAAGAAATGAGGATTTTATATGTAGCATTAACAAGAGCAAAGGAAAAATTATTTATAACAGGTATTAATAAAGATTATGAAAAAAATATATCAAAACTTATAGAACAAACAGAAATGTACAAAAAAGATAAAAATAAAATAAACCCAATTTTAGTAAAACAATATAAAAAATATTTAGATTGGATATTATTAGTATATTTATATGAAAAAGACAATATAAAAGATATAATGGAATTACATATTCATAAAAAACAAGAAATATTAGAATATGTAAAACAAGATAAAAAAGAAGAAGTAGACGTAATTAAAAAGATAGAAGAAAATCTAAAAAATGATGTTGAAACTTCAAAATCAATGGAGAACATAGAAAATATACTAAATTATGAATACCCATATCTAATAAATACAGTCATCCCAACAAAAACATCTGTAACAGCATTAAAAGAATTATCGATAAAAAGCAAAGAAAATCAAGCTAATGACCAAAAAGAAGATATAAATATTGTAACAGAATTTGCCAAACCTAAATTTTTAAATGATAGTAAAGAAGAAAAAATAACATCAGCTAAAAAAGGTACTTTAATACATATGTGTTTACAAAGGTTAAATGAAAAGGAAGAATATGATTTTGCTAAGGTACAAAATTTAATAGAAGATTTAAAAGCTAAAAAAATTATCACACAAAAAGAGGCTGAAAATATTAATATCAACAAAATTTTGACGTTTACAAAATCTGAAATATGGAAAGAACTAAAAGAAGCTAAAGAAATACAAAGGGAGAAACCATTTTATATAAATATACCAGCCAAAGAAATTTATAATGAAAATACTGATGAAAATATATTAGTACAAGGTATAATTGATTTGTATTATATAAGTAAAGATGGAAAACTAAAATTAATTGATTATAAAACAGATTATGTAGAAAAAGGCGAAGAAAATAAATTAATAGAAAAATATAAAAGTCAACTAGGATTATATGAAAAAGCATTAGAAAAGGTATTTAAAAGAAAAGTTGATGAAAAATATATTTATTCTGTTTATTTAGAAAAAGAGGTAAAAATAGGTTAGATAAATTTATATAAAAACAAGTAACATAAAATCTATAAGCTAAAAGTATTGAAAAAACACTATATCTTTGGTATAATAAGGTTATTGAATTAAAAGGATGGAAAAAATATGGATAGATTAAAAACATTTTTAAAATATGTATTATGGATTGTGATTTTTGCAATATTATCTGAGTTGCTTATTTCTGCAAGTTTGAAATCATCTTATGTAGACATTACAAGAAAAGATTCTACATCACAAGTAGAAATCTCACAAGCACAAGCAACACTTGTAAATGGAAAGATTAAAGGTACAATAAATGATGATAGAAAAGATAATTTAACTGGTAAATATGTAAAAATTGCTTTATACTCAAAAAGAGGAAATGAAGTAGGAAAAAGATATATACCAATACAAACTACAGATGTAAATAGAACACAAGATTTTAGTTTGTATTTTGAAAAAGAAGATGTAAAATCATATGAAATATCAATTGTAGAAAACAAAGATAGTGGTGAACTTGAATTTCTTCCAAAAGAAATGTCAAGAGCACAAATATTTGTTGCAACATTATTTGCATTAATGATATTTGGATAATTTTATAGAAAAATGTTTAAAATTCTAATAAATGGAAAAACTAATATAAACCTTCTCAAGGAGGTGATATATTGGTTTTTCTTTTTGCTTTTATAATGATTATCATTATAGTTTATATAATAATATCACTAAAAATAAATTTTAAGATAGAAACATTTAATTATAACTCAATGCTTCCTAAAAAAGTAAAACTGAAATATAACATTTTAATTACAATATATATATTTAATAAAATACCAATTATAAAAATAAAACTAACAACAAAAAGCTGGAATAAAATACGCCAAAAAGTTAAAAAAAGAATCGATGAAATTGATGTAACAGATATAGAAAGAGATAGAGAAATAAATAAAAAGATATTAGAAATAACAAAAATGCTAAAAATAAATATAAAAGATTTTAATTTAAGATTAGAGCTAGGAACAGAAGATGCTATAATAACATCGTTTCTAGTACCAATTATTGGAATAATAATATCATATTTATTAAGACAAAATATGGTAGATTTTAAAAGACAAAAATTTATAATTCAACCAGTATATTGTAATCAAAATTTATTAAATCTAGTATTTTCATGTATATTTGAAATAAAAATGATACATATTATTAATATAATATATGTCTTAATAAAAGGAAGAGGAAAGGAGTGGAAAAATGAGCGAACAACATCCAATAGAAGGGCTTATGGTCACAGCTATGAATAGTATTCAAGATATGATAGATGTAAATACTATTATTGGAGAACCAATTGAAACTTCTAACAATATAGTTATTATACCAATATCTAAAGTTTCATTTGGATTTGCAGCAGGTGGCAGTGAATTTAAAGGAGAAACAGTGGATGAATACACCAAAAAAGACAAAGAAGAGGCAATTCAATATAGATTGCCATTTGGAGGTGGTTCAGGAGCAGGTGTTACGATTAACCCAATAGCATTTTTAGTAATTCAACCTAATAATGTAAAATTAATGCCAGTTAATCACAGTTCATCATTAGATAAATTATTAGATTATATGCCAGATTTGATGGAAAAAGCTAATAATATGATGAATAAATGTGTACAAACTAAAAAAGAACAAACTCAAAAGATTATAAAAGAGATGCAAAAAAAACAACAAAAAAATAATAAAAATGAGGATCAAACAACAAAGGAAAAAGAGCCTAAAACTGTAGAAAAAACAATTATACAAGAAGAACCTAAAAATTCAGAAGAAATGTATGAATTTGAATATGATGAAACTTTAGAGGACGAATAAATAAAGTCCGGCAATAAAGCATTAAAATTATAAAAAAGAACAGTTGAAATATAAGATTTTCATTACGTTTCTCGGTTTATTACGAAATTAAAGAAATTCTAACTTGTTTTATGGCACCCTTCCATTAAAAATGGACTCTTTCCATAAAACTACGTAAGAATTTCTAAGATTTCTTCATGCACATTCGAAACTTCATTCAAATTTTATATTTCAACTGTTTTTGTATTTTTTAAATTCTTAGTAAACTTACCCAAGAATAATAAATTTTTTTAGAAATTGTAAATAAATTAGTTTTTTCAATAGTATTTTTAGCAACAACATCTACCTTTGCAATAACATTACCATTGACTGAAAAATTAACTTCACCAAGTTTTTGACCAGCAGTTACTGGAGCTGAAATTTCATCAGGAATATCAACAATTTGTTCAATATTTTTATCTTTGCCTTTTTCTAATAATGTTCCAACATTATCACTTAAAACCGCTTCTACACTAGATTTAATACCTTTATTTACATTTAGAGTTTTTACTACATCATCTTTTTTCCCTAATTCTTTAAAAGAAAATGAATTAAAACCATAATCTAGTAACTTTTGAGCTTCTGCAAATCTCACTTTTGTAGAAGGAGCCTTCATAATTACAGCAATTAAAGATAAATTATCTCTTGTAGCACTTGCAGATAAATTATATAAAGCTAAACCAGTTGAGCCAGTTTTTAATCCAGTTGCACCTTTATAATATTTTATTAATTTGTTAGTGTTAGAAAGTTGTGACTTTCCGATCACGTAAAGTATCCATCCAAATAGTGGTATACTTGGTTATATCTGGGTGTTTAGAAAGTAGTTCACGAGACATTAAAGAAATATCATAACTTGATGTAACATGACCATCTTCATCTAGTCCATGACAATTTTTAAAAGTAGTGTCATTCATACCAAGTTCTTTTGCTTTATCATTCATCATTTGAACAAAAGCATCTTCTGAACCAGCAATAAATTCAGCCATAGCTACTACACAGTCATTTGCAGAATTTACACAAATTGCTTTTAACATTTCATCTACACTTAAAGTTTCTCTAGGATCTAACCAAATTTGAGAACCACCCATACTTGCAGCATTTTCACTACACGGAACTTGGTCAGTTAAATTTATTTTACCACTATCTAATGCTTCCATTATTAATAATATACTCATAACTTTAGTAACAGAAGCGGGACGTAATTGCTCATGAATATTATGTGCATATAAAATTTGACCAGTGGATTGTTCAATTAAAATAGCAGAAGTAGATTCTAAATTAAGACTATTGTTTTCTTGGATAGAGCTATTTAAGTCTGATTCAACTTCTTCTAAAGGTTCTTGGCCAGAAGACCATACATACACACTATCTTGTGCTAAACATGGAAATAAAAAATATGTATATAAAGAAAAAACAAGAAGTAAGCTAATAATTAATTTAAATATTCGCATAAAAAATCCCTCCAATTGATATTAAAATATATTCAAAATATTTATAAATATTCAAAGAAGGGATAAAATTAAGAATTTTTTAACTCTAATATAGTAATATTAACATTTTTTCCATTTGTAGAAGCTTTAATTTTTATATCATTACTTAAATTGTTTTTAAATTTAAAATCATAACTTCCGATGTGCAACAGCAGCATCTTTACCAGATTTAGCATAAGGAACTCTATTACTATGATTATGTCTTTCTGTTACTTTTATACCATTTACTTTTGCAACAGCATTATATAAAGTAGTGCTAACTTGACAGTTTCCGCCACCAAGCCCTTTTTTCTTGTTACCATCATTATCATAAACATCAGCTTCTTGGTAACCTCTAGCAGAAGTAGCTTTACCTACTGTAGTACAGAAAGAAAATGAAGTACCACTTTTTACAGTTGTGTTATTTAAAGTATTACATGTTATTTGAATATTGTTTTGCCTAGCAGTATCAGAAGAATAAATTTTAGTTGAAAATGATGCAAGTTCAACTTCTTCTGTTGTTGTAAGCGGAGTGCTTTGAGGCTGTTTTTGAGAGTTTTCAACAGCTTGGTTAGTATTGTTATCTGGATTATTAGGATTTTCTGTGTTTGAGTTAGGTTCAGCATTTTTTTCATTATTTTCTTCATTAGACTGAGTAGTATCATTTTCAGATGCATTATTAGGGCTGTTTGAAGAAGTTTTATTCGCTTCATATTCAGCTTGTTGATTATTTGTATTATTTTTTATTGAAAAATAAACGCCTAAACCTATTATTACAATTAAAAATATTATTAAAATAACCCAATATCTATTTTTCATAATAAAATCAGATCCTTAATATATATTTAGGTTTTTATAAAAAGGAAATACCTATAAACCTATTAATAAAATAACTATCAAACTTAATATAACCAAAAGAAACATAATTTATTAGGTTTTTAGTTGACTTTTTTTAGAAATAAAAGTATAATTAATATGTAATTTTTTTAAGGAGAAAAGTGTTATGCTTGCAAAATATTGGAAAAAAATTGGAATGCTAATATTGATAGTTGCATGTGTTTTTAATATAATGGGTAAACTTGTTAGCAAATTATCATTAAATAAAGAAATGTTATATTCAGCAGTTTACATGCAAGAACATCAAGAAAATAATACAACACAAAATAACATAACATCAAACAGTATTAGTAATGAAACAACAAAAAGTAAATAATAAATAAATTTGAAAAACAAATTAATTAAAAAGCTTGAAAAAATAAAAAAAATATGATAATATAAAAAACAGTCATGTTATAAAAGCGAGAAAGAGGTGAACATAGATGAAAAAAGATATACAACCAGAATATAATCAAACAACTATTACATGTGCATGTGGTAATGTACTAGAAGTTGGTTCAACAAAAAAAGATTTAAAAGTAGACGTATGTTCAAAATGTCATCCATTCTGGACAGGAAATCTAAGACAAGAAACAGCAGGTGGAAGAGCAGATAGATTTAAGAAAAAATATGGTCTTGCATAA
>CAJMJN010000024.1 GCA_905213875.1 uncultured Clostridium sp. | reverse complement strand
TCTGGACAGGAAATCTAAGACAAGAAACAGCAGGTGGAAGAGCAGATAGATTTAAGAAAAAATATGGTCTTGCATAAGAAAATGGAAAGTAGAAAAAACTACTTTCTTTTTTTGTTTTTAATATATTAATATAAAAGAAAAGCTTATACATTAATTGGCTACTATCCCTTGCAAAATCAACAAAAATATAATAAAATAATTATGCTAAAATAGGAAGGAAAGATATAAAAATGAAAATAGATGAAAATATAAAAAAACAAGAAAAATACATAGAAAAAATAGAAGAACTTAATAAAAAGAAAAATAGAAAATATAATATTTTAACAATGGGATGCCAATTAAATGAAAATGATTCAGAAAAACTATGTGGAATGTTAGAAAAAATGGGATATACAAAAACAGAAAATGTTAAAGAAGCAGATATCACATTATTTAATACATGTTGTGTAAGAGAAAATGCAGAAGATAAACTATTTGGTAAGTTAGGAGAACTAAAAAAACTAAAAGCTGAAAGAGGTCTAATAATTGCAATTGGTGGATGTATGATGCAAGAAAAACATATAACAGACAAAATAAAAGAAAGTTATCCATTTGTTGATATATTATTTGGAACACATACATTATATAGATTCCCAGAAGATTTATATAATTCAATTCAAGAAAAAAGAAAAATTGAAGATATAATAGACATAGATGGTGAAATTCATGAAGGACTACCAATAAAAAGAGATAGTAAAATAAAAGCATCTGTAACAATAATGAATGGATGTAATAATTTTTGCGCATATTGTATAGTTCCATATGTTAGAGGAAGAGAAAGAAGTAGAGAACCAAAAGATATAATAGAAGAAGTAGAGCAATTAGCAAAACAAGGATATAAAGAAATAACGTTACTTGGACAAAACGTAAATTCATATTTAAGAGTAGAAAGAGAAAAAAATATACCATTTGCAAAATACAATGGAGTAGATTCATTTGCAAAACTATTAAGAGAAATAAATAAAATAGATGGAATAGAAAGAATTAGGTTTGTATCACCACATCCAAAAGATTTTACAGATGATGTTATAGAAGCAATTGCAGAATGTGACAAAGTATGTAAATTAATACATTTACCGCTTCAATCAGGAAATACAAAGGTATTAAAAGTAATGAATAGAAAATATACAAAAGAGCAATACTTGGATTTAGTGGAAAAAATGAAAGCAAAAATACCTAATTTGACATTATCAACAGACATAATAGTAGGATTCCCAGGAGAAACAGATGAAGAATTTGAAGATACATTAGATGTTGTAAGAAAGGTTAAATTTGAACAGGTATATATGTTTATATATTCAAGAAGAGTTGGAACACCTGGTGATAAAATGGAAAACCAAATACCAGAAGAAGTAAAACATAGAAGATTTGACAAATTAAAAGCATTAGTAGAAAGTCAAATAGAAGAAAAAAATCAAAAATATGTAGGAACAAAACAAAAAATCCTTGTAGAAGGAGAAAGCAAAAACAATCCAGAAATGCTAACAGGAAGAACAGATAGTAATAAAGTAGTTATATTTAAAGGACCAAAATGCCTAATAAATAACATAATAGAAATAGAGATAGAGTCAGAACATATGTGGTATTTAAAAGGAAAAGATGATTTTGGGGACGGAGCAAAAAATCATATAAGCTAAATAAATTATGATAATAAATTGGAGAAAAGTAATGGAAGAAGATTTATTTGAAAAAATATTAAAAGAATTATTAAATGGTAAAAGTTTAAGAGAACTTCAAGAGAAATACCATTTTGATAGAAAAAGATTTAAAGAAAGAATTGATAGAGAATATCCTATTGGTACTCATCAAAGAGAACAAGTAGAAAATCAATTAAGAGAAAATAAAAAAAATGGAAGTACAATTGATATCCCAGAAAGTCAATTAAAGGATACTATACGAGAAGTATTAAATGAAGAAATATTAATGGAAGAAGCGGCAAGTATATGTAAAGTGCATATTCAAACATTTAAAGAAAAAATGATTAAATATATTAATAAATCTCAAAATGAGGACTTAAGAAAGCTATATATTGAATATCAAAAAAAGAGAAATCCTGATTACTCTTTTATAAATTTTCAAGCATTATTTGTAGAAATGCTTGAAAATAATTATAGTCAAACTGAAATAGCAGAAAAATATGGAATTAATGCAAGAACAGTTAGTAGGGAATTAGAAAAATTAAAAGGTGAAGAAGAGTATGGAACTTTATATGAAATGGCAAAAGAATTTTCAGATAGAAAAATGAAGAGAAAAAAATTTAGTTCTTATGAAAACTTTTTAATGGAAAATTTATTAGAAAAATATAAAGATGAAGGACCGGTATTAATTGAAGAGTCAATTAGTAAAGAAGAAATTAAATATAGAAAAGCTAAAAAGATAGTAGAGCAAGAAAAAGAAATGGAAGGAACTGCAGAAGAAAAGGTTAAGGCATTAGGAATAAGTATTAGTACATTAAGAAGAGCAAAAGTGGAAGTAGAACAATATGAAAATTTGAAAAAAGATGAAAGAAATATAGAATAATAAATATAAAAGGAGAAAAATAAATGGCAGAGTTTTCACCAATGATGCAAAGATATCTTGAAACAAAAGAAGAATATAAAGATTGCATATTATTTTATAGATTAGGTGATTTTTATGAAATGTTTTTTGATGATGCAATAACAGCATCAAGAGAATTAGAATTAACATTAACAGGAAAAGATTGTGGACAAGAAGAAAGAGCTCCAATGTGTGGAATACCACATCATGCTGCTGAAATATATATATCAAAATTAATATCAAAAGGATATAAAGTGGCAATATGTGAACAACTTGAAGACCCTAAAAAAGCTAAGGGAATAGTAAAAAGAGGAGTTATAAGAGTTGTAACACCAGGAACCCTTGTAGAGAGTAATATGCTTGAAGAAAGAAAAAATAACTTTATAATGTCTATTTTTAAAAGTGGAATATATTATGGAATTAGTGTGTGTGATATATCTACAGGAGAATTTTATTCAGCAGAAATAAAAGACAACTATAATTTTCCAATGTTATTAGACGAAATTGCTAGATATACACCTTCAGAATTATTAGTGAATTCTATGATGTCAAATTGCCAAGAAGAAATAGGAAAAATAAAGGAAAGATTTGAAAATATTTATATTACTAATTTTAATGATAAATTTTTTACAAGTGAGCTAAATAATATAAATTTAAAATTTAACATAGTAGATAATAATGGCAAAAAAGTTGAAAATATACAAGATAAAACATTAGCAGTTAGCTCAATAAATGCTCTAGTTGAATATATAGAAGAAACTCAAAAAACAACATTAGACCACATAAATAAAATAACAGTATATCAACTTTCTAAATATATGGCATTAGACATAAATGCAAGAAGAAATCTAGAAATAACAGAGAAGATGCGTGATAAATCAAAAAAAGGAACATTGTTATGGGTATTAGATAAAACATCAACATCAATGGGAGGACGTTTACTTAGAAGATGGTTAAATGACCCATTAATAGATGTAAAAGAGATTAATAAAAGATTAAGTGCAGTAAAAGAATTAAAAGATAGTATAATGCTAAGAGGAGATGTAATTGAGAACCTAAAGAAAGTATATGACATAGAAAGATTAGCAGGCAAAATGGCATTTGGAAATGCAAATGCAAGAGATATGATTACACTAAAAAATTCATTATATAAATTACCAGATGTAAAAAACATTCTAAAAGGATGTAAATCAGATTATCTTATGGAATTATATGAAAGACTAGACGAATTACAAGATATACATGTTTTGATTGAAAATTCAATAGTAGATGACCCACCAATGACAATTAAAGAGGGTGGAATAATAAAACTTGGTTATGATGAAGAAATTGATAAATTAAAAACTGCACAAACAGAAGGAAAGAATTGGTTAATTCAATTAGAAGCGGAAGAAAAGGAAAAAACAGGAATCAAGAATTTAAAAGTTGGATTCAACAAAGTGTTTGGATATTATTTAGAAGTAACAAAATCATTTTTGGAAAAAGTACCAGATAGATACATTAGAAAACAAACATTAACAAATGCAGAAAGATATATAACAGAGGAATTAAAAACTTTGGAAAACCAAATATTAGGTGCAGAAGAACGTGTTGTAAATCTAGAATATGAAGCATTTACAAAAATAAGGGGAAAAATTGCAAAAAATGTAAGAAGGTTGCAAACTACAAGTGAAGTAATATCAACATTAGACGTATTGGCATCATTTGCACAAGTCGCAGAAGATATGAATTATTGCATGCCAGAAATAAATGATACAGGTATAATTGATATTAAAAATGGTAGACATCCTGTAATCGAAAAAATTATAGGAGTTGGAACATTTGTAGAAAATGATACATATTTAGACAAAAATGAAAACAGACTAGCAATAATTACAGGACCTAATATGGCCGGAAAATCAACATACATGAGACAAGTTGCTTTAATAACACTTATGGCCCAAGTAGGAAGCTTTGTACCGGCAGAAAGTGCTAATATTGGTGTTGTGGATAAAATTTTTACAAGAGTTGGTGCATCAGATGATTTAAGCATGGGACAAAGTACTTTTATGGTTGAAATGATGGAAGTTGCTACAATCTTAAAAGAGGCAACAAAAAATAGTTTAGTAATTTTAGATGAAATTGGTAGAGGAACATCGACATATGATGGTTTATCAATTGCATGGGCTGTGGCAGAATATATTGCAGATACAGAAAAATGTGGAGCAAAAACATTATTTGCAACACATTACCATGAGTTAACAGAATTAGAAAATAAAATAGATGGAATAAAAAATTATTCTATTGCAGTAAAAGAAAAAGGTGAAGATATAATTTTCTTAAGAAAAATTGTAAAAGGCGGAACAGACGAAAGCTATGGAATTCATGTTGCTAAACTTGCAGGAGTTCCAAAAGTTGTAACAACAAAAGCTAATGAAATCTTACGTTCTTTGGAAAGAAAAAATATCTTGACAAATAAAAAAGTAGAAAAACAAGACAAAAAACAAGTGGAAGGTCAATTTGATATGTATAATTACAAATTAGCCGAAATTGCACATGAGGTTGACAAAATCAATTTAAATGAGTTAACACCAATTGATGCTTTAAATACATTAGTTAGAATAAAAGAGAAAATGAAATAGAGATTCACTTAAGAATCTCTATTTTTAGATTTCAATTCTAGGCTGATACCTATCAAGCCACATATTTACTTGGCATAAATAAGCAATTAATTGTGGACCAATCCTTGGGTGTCAGAAAATAACACGAACAGCTAACTGCTGATACTGTAAGAAAAAAGAAAAAAACACAATCTGCAAAAATAAGATTTTTTTATAAAAATAACGAAAAAATAATATAAAACATGTGATTACTGAAATAAAGTGTTAGTTAATAGCACTTTATTTTTAACAAAAAATTAAACGAATAAAACTTGAAATTATTGTAAATATATACTAAAATTACTTATGTAAATTTTTATAAACATATATTTTAATTAAAATTTATGGAGGTATTGATATGTTTATTGTTATAACAGGTCTTGATGGTTCAGGAACAAGTTCAGTTGCAGAGTTATTACATTCAATGGATAAAAATTCCATTATTACTCGGACACCAAGTTTTGAATACTCCAATAGAGAACAAGTTGATAATTCTGTAAGAGAAGTGTCACAGATGGCACATTATTTATACTATTTATCTTCTGTTGTTTATGAGTCTGACAAAATAAAGAGGGAAGGTAATTATAAGGAAAATAATGTTTATTGTGTCAGGTATCTTATAGATACAGTTGTATCTCATAGTGTTGCAGGACTTGATGTTAAACTTAATTATGAAACTTATGACATTTTAAAACCTGACTTAACAATTTTTGTTAAGTTAAATGAAGAAATTAGACAAAAGCGTATCACAGAAAGGGGGAAATCAATTCTAGACAAAGTATTAGATGACAGCAAGAAAAGAGAACAATTTAATAAGAAATTCGATTATTTTCTTAGTTTAGAAAATGGTCCAATTATTGTTTTTAACAACAATAGTACAGATATTCAGAAGAGTGTTAAAGAATTATTTGAAACAATTAAAGAAAGAGGTAGACATTATGAATAATAATATGTATCTTTTAACAGATGAAGTGAAACTTTGTAAGCAAGATTATGATGAAAGAGAAAAGTTAATAAAGGAATTCAAAGAAATGCCTGAAGAATTTTTCTCAAAAATGAGACATTTTCAGCCACAGATTGGATGTTTAAATGCATGTGAAATCTGTAGTAAAACTGCTAATACAAGAGTTGAATTCTGGGAAGAACGGAGAATAAGAAATATTATTGCAGCTTTAAAATATGCATCTCCGCAGGCTAAGAAAAATTATTCTTTGATAACATATGATAGATATGAACATAGAAATGGAGTAATTTTTCCGTATCTTGATAATGATATTGGAAATTATCCTTATTTAGATTTATTTATTAGACTTGCATTCAAGGAATTAGGTGTAACAACAAGAATTTCAACTGTTAGTTATAGCAGGTATAATGAAGAATTGAATGATATGCATAAGAAAATCAATCTTCTTCACGAAAATGGACTTGGAGGAGTAAGGCTTTCTTTCACACCTTATGAAATTGGATGGTGTAGTAAAAATGCCACATATAGTCAGTTTGATTATACTCTTGATATGGCTAATTTATTAAAAATATATAAGCCGTATTATGAATTATGTGGTGCAGGCAGTAGAAAGATGTGTGTGGAGCTCAGATATAAGCCTTTGGTTGAAATCGAAAAAGTATTTGAAACTGAAGTCTTGAATCATAAAATTATCTGTGTTGGAAATTACTTATTTATTTCTAAGCAGTGTAATGTCGAAATGAGAGAAGCACATATCAAAGACCCATTCAATCATCAGATTGTATTAACTGAGGATTCAACAGAATTTTATAGTATTGAAATTTATGAATCATTTGAAACAGTCGAACAGTTAAAAAAAACATGCCACAAGTTCATTATTGGAAGTTTACAGGATTATAAAATTGCAGAGGTTTATCTTATGAGAAACTATGATGGTGAATATTATGCAATTAATCCGAGCATAACTGAAGATGGAAATTATGGCATGTGTATTTATCCAAGAACAGAAATTAGAGAAAACTCTGGATATGTAGTTTTAGAAAGATTTTTGGTGAATAGTATTATTGAATTTAAAAAGGCTAAAGGATTGAAAAGCTTGGATAAATTTGAAGATGCTACTTGGGAAGACGTTTATAATGTACTGAATATTTGTAGAAAAAATGCTAATAAGTACAAGTCAAATGGGCAGCAAAACAAGTATGTTTATGTAACAGAAGAGATTTTACCTATGGTAAATGCATATATTTCTGCTCTTCAAATTGCAGGGTATCCAGCAAAGAATTTCTTTGATGCAGAATTTACTATTGATACAGGAATTATTTGTAATCTTGGAAGAGCAATACATGAATTTAAGGGATTAACAACTAAGGAAAATGAACCAGTAACTCCAATTCATGAGAGAAATTATGGTATGTATAATAGTAAAATGAAAGAAGAAGGAGTATCTTGGAGACTTAGCTGTAACTATGAAAATAGCATTGTTATTGAAAAACTGAATATGTATGATACAGCAAGTGTAAGAGGACAGGTTGCTGAAAGAAAAATTATTCAATTAAATAATTTGGATGAAATTTACACATCAAGTGATTTGAAGACAATGTATCTTGTACCAGGAGAAAGATTAAAATGAAAACAATAAGATTTTATAAGGAATTTGGAGAATATGGCTATTTAGCAACGTATTCCAATTATGGTTTCTTTAAAGATGGTATCTATTGGAAAACATCTGAACATTACTATCAGGCTCAAAAATTTTTTGAGCCTGAGGTAAAATTAAAAATTGCCAATGCTGAAACTCCTAAAATAGCTTCTACAATTGGAAGAGATAGAAGTCTTAATTTAAGAAGTGATTGGGAAGAAATAAAGCAAGATATAATGTATGATGCAGTATATTTTAAGTTTAAACAAAATGAAAATATTTTGAGAAAACTTTTGGATACTGGTAATGCAGAACTTGTTGAGGCAACGGTTAAAGAAAACTATTGGGGATGTGGACCTAATAATGATGGTCAAAATAATTATGGAAAAATTCTTGTTAGAGTAAGAAAACAACTTAGGACAGAGCAATACTAGGAGGAATATTATATGGAATTGATTTCCAAAAATGGATATGAAAAACTTTGTGAAGAATATCATTTAATGGATCAAAAGATTACTGATACACAAAGAAAAATGGGAGAAAGTGCAAAACGGGATAATGATTTAAGAGAAAATCCTGAATTTATGGAATTACGAGTAAAGGCTATGTACATTTTGCCTGCTGAAAAGGAGAAACTTTATAAAAGAATGCATGATTGTATGATAATTGAAGAATGTGAATTTTATAAATCGTTTGACGGTTCAAAAGTTATTCCAGGTTCAAAGGTCGTATATGATATTGATGGAGAAACTGAGACATTAACTATTTTAGGAGATAATGAATCAGATTTGGACAATGATATAATATCAGCAGCTACACCAATGGCAAAGGCACTTATTGATAAACATATTAATGAAATAATTGATTTTAATGGTATGAAAATTACTATTAAGTCAATAGAAAAAATTTAAAATTAATTTTTAAATAACAAAAAAGAGAATTTACTTTTTAAATTCTCTTTTTTGTTGTATAATCATTTCGATAAGGAGTGATTATATTATGAAACAAATCGAAATAACAGTAAGATTAGATGAGAATATGCAAAGTGCTATAAGTAAATTAGAAAATCAAGGATTCAAAAAAATTAGAGAAAGCCAAATAGATGATGTATATATGACAGCAAAACTAAAGGAATTAAATAAGGATAATATACAGACTATTTTAAAAAAATCTGTGTTATTAAGAAGTCTAAAATTAGAAAATAAAGAAATAAAAAAGATTACATATAAAAATAAAGAGACTGATAAAGATGGAGATATTATATCAGAACAAAAAATAAATTTAGATTGCAGTGATTTAGAAAAAGCTAAAGATTTATTTGAACATTTGGAATTTGAAGAACTTATAAGAGTGAGATATAAAGTAACGGTATATGGCAAAGGTAAAGTAGAGTATGCATTTCAAGATGTTGAAAATTTAGGAGTATTAATTGAATACGAGAATATGAATGACTTTGAAGGAAAATCATTAGATGAAATTAATACTGTAAAGAAGAATATGTTTGAAGAAATTAAAAATACAGGTATTAATTTAACTGAAGAGAAAGATGTAAAAAAAGCTTATGAATTAATATTAAATAAATATTTTAATAAATAAAAAATGAAAAAACTAATAGAGAGACTGCTTTTTCAACAGTCTCTCTAAATAAAATTTTTAATGTTTACTTAATTTTCAATTCTAGGCTGATACCTATCAAGCCACATATTTACTTGGCATAAATAAGCAATTAATTGTGGACCAACCATTAATTGGCCAAACCATGGTCTTGTGAATGCTTTTCCGTCAGTTTCTAAAATATTCAAAATATATTGCCTATTTAACAAATTATTAATAGGAGCATTTTTATCTTTCATAATGTTTGTAAGCATTTCTTTTACTTTAGCCAAATATGTTGGATTATGAGTTTTAGGATATGGAGATTTTTTTCTATCAACAATTTCAGAAGGAAGAAAATCTTTACAAATATAGCGTAATAGACCTTTTTCGCGACCTTTTAGTGCTTTCCATTCCCAAGGTATGTTCCATACATATTGAGCTAATCTATAATCACAAAAAGGAACACGTAATTCAACTCCATTATACATTGCCATTCTGTCAGAACGTTCTAATAATGTTTGCATAAACCAATTTAATGTTAAATATGAAATTTTTCTTTTCTCAGCAGTTTCTTTTGAATCTGTTGGAAGTATTTCAACTTTATTCAAACTTTCATTATATCTAAAGTCTATATAATCTTTTAAAGATATTTCTGTACCAATTGAAGGATTTAAAAGTTTTTGTCTTTCATCTATTGATATGGACCAAGGAAAAGTATTACTTTCTAGAGCATCTTGTCTAAAAAACCAGGGATATCCACCAAAGATTTCATCAGCACATTCACCTGTTAATGCAACTGTTTTTTCTTTTTTTACGTTTTTACAAAACAATAATAAAGATGAATCAATATCAGCCATTCCTGGTACATCTCTTGCAATCATAGCATCTTCTAAAGCATTTGCTAATTCAGGTGTGTCTATTATAATTTTATGATGATTAGTTTTTAATCTCTTTTGAACAAGGTCAATGTAAAAGTTATCTGAATTTGGCTGAAAATCACTTTTAACAAAATTTTTATCATTATCAACATAATCGACAGAGTAAGTATCTAAAACAGGCATAGAACTAGTCTCGTAATAATCAGAAGCAAATTTTGTAATAATACTAGAATCTAATCCACCAGATAAAAATGTACAAAGAGGAACATCAGATACTAATTGTTTTGTTATAGAATCATTCAGCAAAAATCTTAGATGCTCACAAGTTTGACCAAAACTATCGGTATGTTCTTTTGAGGCAAGCTTCCAATATTGTTCTATGTGTAGACCTGAACTATTGTATATTGCAAAATGTGCAGGCTTAATTTCAAAGATATTTTTAAAAACTGTTAAACCAGGAGTGTGTGCAGGACCGATACCAAATAATTCCGAAATTCCTTGAGAATCTAATATCTTTTCAACACCAGGATATTCTAGTAATCCCTTGATTTCAGAAGAAAAGACAAGAGTTCTATCAACTATTGTATAAAATAAAGGTTTAACACCAAAATGATCTCTTGCTAAAAATATTTGATTTTTTTGCGTATCCCATATTGCAAAGGCAAATATTCCATTTAAATGTTTTACAACATCATTTCCATAATGAATATAACTTTTTAGCAATATTTCTGTGTCAGAATGACTATCGATTTTAAAATTATTTTCTAACAATACTTTTTTTAATTCCTTAGTATTATAAATTTGACCATTATAGACAATAATGTATGTTCCAAAAGAATATTTTTCGACCATTGGTTGTTTACCGTCCATCAGGATCTACAACGATTAATCTTTTGTGAGCCATAGCAACATTTTTATCTATGTAATAACCTTGTTCGTCAGGACCTCTTCTAGATATAGAGTTGTTCATTTTTTGTAGTAAATCTTTTTCCTGTGATATATTTTTTTCAAAATTAGCAAATCCAACAAAACCACACATAATAATCCTCCATATAAAAATTATTTTAGATATTTATTTTGGGGTATATATCAAAATAAATAATTTATATATATTGTATGCAAAAAATTAAATAAAATTAATTGATTTAATAAAAAAAATGTAGTAAACTAGAAAGATAGGAGGGATAAAATGAATATAAAAAATGTATGGCTACATTTTAGATTAGTTTGTATTCATAAATGGAATGTATTTAAACTAAGTTGTAGAGTTGGAGAACCTTGGAGAGGATTTTGGCATGACTTTTCAAAATTTTCACCAACAGAATTTATTGAAAGTTGTAAATATTATATAGGAACACATTCACCTATAATAGAAGCTAAAAAGGATAAAGGGTATTCTAAAGCATGGTTACATCATAGAGGAAGAAATAAACATCATCCAGCATATTGGATAGATGAATTTGCACCAGAGCCAACACCTGTGATTCCATATAAATATGCTGTAGAAATGTTATGTGATAAGATGTCAGCTGCAATGACATATAAAAAGGAAAAATTTACTACTCAATATGTACTTGATTATTGGAATAGAGAGTTGCCATATGAAAATATAAATCCAAAAACAAAAAAATTCATAACAGCTGTATTAGAACAATGTGTAAAGAATGGAATAGATAAAACATTTACTAAAAAGAACTTTAAAGAACTTTACAAAAAATATTGTGAATAAACCAAGTATAACTATTGACAAAATATAAAAATACTTGTATAATTTTAAAGTGACTGAGGTTAAGAGTCATGATTACTAAGATAAAAATTGAAAAGATATATACATATATCGCGATAAACAAGGAGGGATAATAATGGCACAACCAAAAAGAAGATGGTCAAAAGCAAGAACTCATTCAAAAAGGTCAACATGGAAAAAAGAAGTACCAACATTTTCAACATGCCCACGTTGTCATGAACCAGTTTTACCACATAGAGTTTGCAAAAATTGTGGATATTATGATGGAAAAGAAGTAATAGCTAAAAAAGAAAAAGAAAATGCATAAGTATTTTTGTAACGTTTGTAAATAGACAAGCGTTATTTTTTTATAAGGACGTGATATTAAATGCCAAAACAAACATTTTTTAACTTAAAAGAAGAAAAAAAGGAAAAAATAGAAAAAGCTCTAATAAAGGAATTTAGCAACAATACATTTGAAAAAGCTTCAATAAGTAATATAATTGCAGAGGCAAATATTCCAAGAGGAAGTTTTTATCAATATTTTGAAGATAAAGAAGATGCAATTTACTATATTATAAATAAGTATTTAGAAAAAGAAAAAAACAGAATATATCAGTATTTATTAAAAAATAAAGGAGATATATTTGAAACAGCAATTAATATATATGAGGATACTGCAAAAATAACAGAAAAAAATGAGAATGAGGAATTATTTAAAAATATTTTACAAGAATTAAAGAAAAACAATATAAATGTTTTTGATGAACATAAAAAAATATTAAAAAGCCAAAAGACTATTGAAAAAATGATAAATAAGACAGAACTGAACATAGAAAATGAAGAAGACTTACAAGATTTTTTGAGAATATTAAATGTTATAATAAGAGCAATATCAATGGAAGTTGTTTTAAAAAAGCTTACAGTTGAAGAGGGAAAACAAAGAATTATTAGAGAAATTGAAATATTAAAAAAAGGAATGAAAAAACTGTAAAAATATGTACAAATAAAGTTTATTGTGTTATATTAAATGTACTTAATAAAATATAAAGAAAAGAGGGTAATGCAAATGTGGAAAAAATTTTTAAAAAAGTCAGGATGGACTGACATAGTAATTTCATTAGTATTTATATTGCTTGGTATTATGCTAATTGCAAGACCTGAATATGTAATGTCAGGTATATCTCTTTTAGTAGGATTAATATTTATTGCAATAGGTATATTAAAAGCAATAGATTATTTTTCAACAAATAAAACAGACAATTATTTACTTGCTATGGCAATTGTTATGGTTTTAATTGGAGTTGTATTGATGTTTTGTTCAGATATAATTCTATCAGCAGCTAGAATAGTAATCGCAATTTGGATTTTGTACAGCGGAATATTAAATTTACAAACAATAATAGTTTGGAAAGATTATAAAACAACTTTATGGATAGTAAGTTTAATATTAGCTATTGCAACTATAGGATTGGGAATGTATGTGTTAGTAAATCCGGGAGCATTATTACAAACAGGTGGAATAGCAATATTAATATATGGTATAGTTAATATAATTGAAAATATGATATTTATAAAGAAAATTGATGATTATTTAGATTAATACAATAAAGTTAAACTTAAATAAACTCTTAATGTTAAAAATTAATATTAAGGGTTTATTTTTTTGTGTGGCAAATGTCGAATTTAATCATATAATAAGATTAAAAGGAGGAAATAAGATGTTTAGAAATAGAAAATGTTATTGTATGAACAATAACTATCAAAACAATTCATGTCATATGCAAGAAAATATAATGGAAGACAAATGTAGTCAAGTGACGTCATATGACAATTATGAAGATGATTGTGGATGCGGATTTGATGAAGGTAGAAATGTTTTTCCAACTAATCCAATGCTAGCACAAAGCTATGTACCAATTCAATACATGGATAGAACTTTTAAGCCAAATGTAGGACTAAAAATGGGAACAATATTTCCTGAATTAGTAAGTCCGTATTTTCCTTGTCAATCAATGGAAGAGATACAATTTATAAAACAAAGAAATACAATAGGGAAGGGGTGTAATAAATAATGTTAAGAGAAAATAGAGGTTGTTCTTGTATGGAAGAAGAAAACAATGAAGTGCCAGAAAGAGTAGTAAATAGAAAAGAACAGGAAGAATTATTATCTGAGATAAGATGTCATGAATTTTCTATAACAGAATTAGCATTATATTTAGACACTCATCCAGATGATAAAAAAGCTTTATGTTTGCATAGAAAATATTGCAATGAATTAGAAAACATGAGAGATATGTATCAAAAAGTATATGGACCACTTATGATAACATATCCTTGCAATAAGTGGAGATGGCTAGAAGAACCATGGCCTTGGGAAGGAGGAGAAAATTAATATGTGGAGTTATAACAAATTATTACAATATCCAATAAATATAAAATGTACAGATCCAAGACTTGCTAAAGTTATAATATCTCAATATGGTGGACCAGATGGAGAACTTGCAGCATCATTAAGATATTTAAGTCAAAGGTTTGGAATGCCTGATCAAAAAGCTAAGGCAATTTTAAATGATATAGGAACAGAAGAATTACGGTCATCTTGAAATGGTAGGATCTATAGTTCATCAATTAACTAAAAATGCATCAATAGAAGAAATAGAAAAAGCAGGATTAGGAGCATATTACACAGACCATGGTGTTGATGTATATCCACAATCAGCATCAGGGGTACCATTTGATGCAACATGTTTAGCATGTAAAGGTGATCCAATTGCAAATTTACAAGAAGACTTAGCAGCAGAGCAAAAGGCAAGAGCCACTTATGAAAAATTAATAGACTTATGTAGAGATAATCCAGATGTAATTGATCCATTAAGATTCTTAAGAGAAAGAGAAGTAGTTCATTTTCAAAGATTCGGTGAAGCACTTCGTGGAGTTCAAGATAAATTAGCAGAAAGAAAATTTTATATAAATAATACAAATTGTTATAATAATAGAAATTCAGAGGAAAATATATGAAACTGAAAAATAAATTAAAAATATAATAAAATTGTAGAAGTTAATATTTAGAAATATCTAAGTATTAACTTTTTTAAAATTCGAAAACGTAATAGAAATGCAATAAAAATGCAATAAAAAAGTAATGCAACGTAAAAAACTCTTAAAAAGTATGTGTGAAAAGGCAAAGAAAAAAATATCACTTGCAAAAAATATAAATAATTGTTATATTGTTAATTATAAAATAGTTTTAATGGAGTTTTTAGGTAATATGAAAAAAATGTATAAAGAAAATAAAGCTATTACTATAGTGGGATTGGTAATAATAATATTAGTATTGTTAATTATAACAGGAATAACAATTGCGATATTAGTAGGGAATAGTGGAATAATAGAACAAGCAAGAGAAGCAAAAAATAATACACAAAAAGCTTTAGAAAATGAAAATGAAATACTAGAGAAATTTATATCAAAGATAAATAAAATAACAAGTGAAAATTTAAATGAAAATGAAGAAAATAATAATACAAAAGGAAATGCAAAACAAATTAGAGAAAATGCAAAAAATACGTATGGAAAAGAAGTGTCAAATTATATAGTAAAAGATGCAAAAGAAAAAGAAATTCAAGCAGATAAAGATGTGAAATGGAAAATATTCTATGCAAGTGATGAAAATGTATATTTAATAGCAGATAGTTATGTGAAAAATACAGCACTTCCTTATGCAAGAACATTAAATGAAGATGGAATAACTGTTGCTACAGAAAATACACCAAATAAATTCACAGGAGATGATTCTAACTGTTTAAATGGTAAACAATATAGAGCACATTTTTTTAATATAGTAAATTTATATAGTGGAATGGATAGAATATTAGCGGACAAGACTTATGGAAATAGCTTGAAAAATATGAATAGTAAATATTTTAATGCGTTTTTTGAACGGAGAAACAACAAAACTAAATAAAAAATATTATAATGGTAAAGCAGTGGCATATATGCAAGATACAGAAGCATGGAGTATATATAAAGATAGTCAAGGATATGCAGAGTATGCGATAGGTGGGCCGAGTTTAGAGATGTTATATGATAGTTATATTCAAACACATACAAAAGTTGAAGGAAAATATAAATATACGGTTACAGGAGAAGATAGAGATAAAAATACAGATGGAGCAACAGGAAGTGGATATGCTGGGTATCAGATAAGTTGGGATGGAGGAACAACATGGAAAACATTGATAGACAATAGTGCTGGATATCTTTCGGCAGACACAAATAATTTATATGTTGTGGATCCATCACATGAAAAAGCATATGCATATTGGGTATCTTCTCCTTCTACAGTTAATAATGAGAACATTATACTTGTATATTATTATGGTAGAGTTCGTTCATACTATTATAATAATGAGTTAGTGGCTTTTAGACCAATAGTTTGTTTATCATCTAAAGTTACTTTAGAACTAAATGAAGTGAGCCAAAAATATGAAATAAAACAATAATTAAAAGTTCCAAACACTATGAATTTTTTATAAGATATGATATAAAAATATAAATAGTAATTAAAATTTAAAGAAAGAGATAATTTTATTTATGAATAAACAAAAATTATTAAAAAGATATAAAATGTTAGAAGAATTAACTGATAATATGAATAAAGATCATATCAGTGAATCATCAGCACAATGTTCATATTATACTATATTATCATTTATACCTTTTATAATATTAGTTATAACATTAATACAATATACAGGAATAAAGCCAGACTCATTGTTTGAAGCTATATCAAGATTAATCCCATTTAGTATGAGCCAAATGGTTTTAGAAATTGTACAAGAGGTATATTCGAAATCTATAGGAACAATATCGATATCATTAATATTTACTTTACTATCTGCAGGGAGAGGATTATTTGCATTAACAAAAGGATTGCATACAATATATAACACAGAAGAAAATAAAATAACATCATCATATATATATTTAAGATTAAAATCAATTGTACAAACTATTGTGTTTATATTTTTAATAGGAATAGGTTTAACTGTTTTAGTTTTTGGAAATAGTTTAAGAGAAATAGCACAGAGATATTTTGAACAATTTGAAAATTACAATTGGTTTTCAATGATTTTTACAGAAGCGGTATTAATATTTTCTACATTTATAATATTTTTAATCTTATATAAATTTGTTGGAAGAAAAAAAGTTACTTTAAGAAGTCAAATTTATGGTGCAATATTTGGAGCAATAGCCTTAAATGTAATATCATTTGTATTTTCAAAATATTTGTATATATTTAAAGGATTTTCTATAACATATGGAAGTTTAACAACATTAATGTTAATTATGATGTGGACATATTCTTGTTTCTATACATTATTTTTAGGAGCAGAATTTAATAAATTAATAAACAGTAGAAAAGGAAAAGAGGAATAAAATGGGAAAAGGTAAAAGAGTATTAACAAAAGAAAGTAATAAAAAAAGAAGATTAACAAGAAAAGAAGTAGAAATAAAGAAAAGAAAAATTAAAAAATGTTTCTTAACAATTTTAGCAATAATTATACTAGCTATTATAGCAATGATAGTAAATGATTTTGTAATAATTGATAATAATAAAACCACAAATTTAATAATAAATAATAAGAATGTAACTTCTAGTTTAAAACAAAAGGTATTAATAGAAGATGATATTATATATTTATCTAAACAAGACATATCAAACTTTTTTGATAAATACATTTACCAAGATGAAAAGACAGAAAAAATAGTAACAACATATGATAAAAAAATTGCAGAAATTGGTTTTGATGAAAATGAAATAAATATTAATGGCTCTGATAAGCAAATATCAGCACATGCAATTGAAAAAGATGGACAAATATATCTTCCTATATCAGAAATGACAGATGTATATAATATAGAAATATCAGATATAAAAGAATCTAATATTGTTACAATGGACTCATTGGAAAGAGAACAAAAAAGAGCAATAGTAAATAGTAATTGTGCAGTGAAAGCATCAAGTAATTTTATAGCTAAAACTGTAGATAGAGTAAAAAAAGGTGATGCTGTTATAGTAGTTTCTTCAGACAAAGGATATACAAAAATAAGAACAGCTAATGGAAAACTTGGAATTATAAAAACAAATAAGATAGAAAATGAATTTTTAATAAGAGAGAATATGGATGAAGAAAAACAAATTTCTGGAAAAGTTAATTTAACTTGGGATTATTATTCAGAATATGTTAATGCTCCAAATAGAGAAGGAACAACAATAGATGGAATCAATGTTGTATCACCAGCATTTTTCTACTTAGATACAAATGGGGATTTAAAAGAGAATATAGGAGATTCAGGAAAAGCATATATAAAATGGGCAAAAAACAATGGATATAAAATATGGCCAATGGTTTCCAATGGAGTTGCAGCAAACAAAAGTTTAAATATAACCTCAAATATTATGAATGATTATGAAAAACGTAAAAAGCTTATTGAAAGTATAGTAAATAAGTGTGTAGAATATGAGTTGGATGGTATCAATATAGATTTTGAAAATATGAAATCAGAAGATAAAGATATGTATTCAAGATTTATAATTGAATTAGAACCTCGTTTAAAGGAAATTGGAATGGTTCTTTCTGTTGATGTTACAGCTCCAGATGGTGGAGATACATGGTCAATGTGTTTTGACAGGCACGTAATAGGAAATGTAGCAGATTATACAATATTTATGGCATATGACCAAAATGGAAGTTCAAGTACAAAACCTGGAACAACTGCAGGATATAATTGGGTTAAATTAAATTTAGTTAAGTTTTTACAAACAGAAGAAATTAATCCAAATAAGTTAATTTTAGCTGTACCTTTATATACAAGAATTTGGACAACTAATTCAGATGGGAAAGTTATTAGCAATAATTCATTAAGCATAAAAAATACAGAAGCGGCAATACCGGATGGAATAACTAAACAATGGAATGATGAACTAAAACAAAACTATGTAACATTTTCATCAGGAAATAATACAAAACAAATTTGGATAGAAGATATAGATTCTTTAAAAGCAAAAATATCATTAATGAAAGAAAACAATTTAGCAGGAATCGCTTCATGGGAGGCTAATATGGCATATGATGATATATGGACTATGTTCAAAAATGAATTAAATAATTAATTATGTAAAAGTCATTTTAAGCACTAAGTTTAAGATGACTTTTATTATTTGTATAAATATTGAATTTATAGTATATTAATTCTTGACAATAAAAAAAATGACATATATAATACTAAAAAAGCACATTTGGAGGTATTTTGACAGATGCAAAAAAACGAATTTACAATAAGTAAATATCACAAATTAACAGATGAACAAATAATAGATGAAATAAAAAATGGTAATGAAGAAGCTTTAGTATTTTTATTAGAAAAATATAAAGATTTAGTGAACTCAAAAGTAGGAAAATATTTTATAATAGGAGCAGAACGAGAAGACACTATACAAGAAGGAATGATAGGTTTGTTTAAGGCAATAAAGAGCTATAATTCTGAGATGCAAAGTTCATTTAAATCATTTGCAAACATATGTATTGAAAGACAATTAATAACAGCAATAAAGACATCTAACAGGCAAAAGCATCAACCACTTAATTCTTATTTATCTCTAAACACAGCTGCATATGACAATAATGAAGATGATAGTGTAGAATTACTAGAAACATTTAATAGTAAGACCATAGAAGACCCTTTAGAAACAATAATGAAAAGGGAACAGTATAATGAAGTTGAAAATGCAGTAAATAAAAATTTAAGTGATTTTGAGAAAAAAGTTTTAAATAGTTATTTAAATGGTGAGAGTTATAATGCTATAGCAGAAAGACTTGATACACCAGTAAAATCAGTAGATAATGCAATACAAAGAATAAGGAAGAAAGCAATAAAAAATATATTGAATGGAAGAATATGTCAATAATTGACAAAAAATGAAAAAAGATATATAATATACTTGTAAACAATACAAGTATTATTAAGCATGGAGGGAGTACGTATGACAACAGTAGAGAAAGAAACATTAGAAAGTATTTTAGATGATTTACGGAGAATATCGAGCAATTTAGAAGAAGTGCTCGATAATGTAGAAAACACATCTATTGTACAGGAAGAAAATGTCAACTATGAGCAAAAGAAGGGGGAACAGATATCAATTATCTTAAAAGAATTAGGAATTGCACCAAATATAAAAGGATATACATATTTGAAATCTGCAATACTATATGTTTTCGAACAAGATGACAAGTTAAATTTGTTGATGACAAAAAATGTATATCCCAAAATAGCAAAAATTTATAACACAACACCACAAAGAGTAGAAAGAGCTATAAGGCATGCTATCGAAACGGCGTGGAATAAAGGAAACTTAGATACCCTAGAAAAGTATTTCTATAGTTGTACTAGTCCAAAAAGAGGAAAACCCACTAATTCAGAGTTCATATATACTATTGTAGATTATATAAACTCCAAAAAAGAGCTTCAGTAAATACTGAAGCTTTTTTTATGGAGCCTACAACGGGAATTGAACCCGTGACCTCTACCTTACCAAGGTAGCACTCTACCAACTGAGCTATACAGGCATGAAACTTTAAAAATTATACAATAATAAAATGAAAAAGTAAATAATTTCTATTGACTTTTTATAAAAAAGATATTAAACTATTAACATAAGACAAAAACGATGAGAGAAGAGTAAAATAGAAATTGCTTTCACAGAGAAAATTGGTCATAGGCTGAAAACCAATTAAAGAAAACCTATTTGAAAACTAACTCTTTTAGTTTCTAGTGAATAAGCTAGACGAGTAAGATACGTTAAAATCTTTTAATTAAGTAAAAAATAGGATGGAACCGTGTATATATGCACTCCTATAGATATTATAAAAATGTCTATTGGGAGTGCTTTTTATATGTTAGAAAAGTTATACAATAGATTTCAAGGAGGTTTTAAAATGGTCAAAGTAAAATTAACAGATGGTTCTATATTAGAGGTAGAACAAGGAAGTACTATTTTAGATGTTGCAAAAAAAATAAGTGAAGGGCTTGCAAGAAATGCAACATGTGGAAGTGTAAATGGTAAAGTCAAGGATTTAAGACATGAAATTAATGAAGATTGTGAAATTGTTATACATACTTTTAAAGAAGATGACTTAGACGGAAAAAAAGCTTATTGGCATACAACATCACATATTATGGCACAAGCTGTTAGCAGATTATTTCCAAACGTAAAATTTGCAATTGGTCCATCAATAGAAAATGGATTTTATTATGATTTTGATGTAGAAAAACCATTTACAGAAGAAGATAAATCAAAAATAGAAGAAGAAATGAAAAAAATAATAAAAGAAAATTTAGCAATAGAAAGATTTTCTTTACCTAAAGAAAAAGCTTTAGAACTAATGAAAGACCAACCATATAAGCAAGAATTAATTAATGATTTAGCCGATGGGGAAGAGATTAGCTTTTATAAACAAGGAGATTTTACAGACTTATGTGCAGGACCACATTTAGAGAGTACAGGAAAAGTAAAAGTTGTTAAAATATTATCATCTTCTGGAGCATACTGGAGAGGTGATGAACATAATAAAATGTTGCAAAGAATTTATGCTATATCATTCCCGAAAGCAAGCCAAATGGATGAATATATGCAAAAATTAGAAGAAGCTCGTGCACGTGATCACAGAAAATTAGGCAAAGAGTTAGAACTATTTATGACAAGTCCATTAGTTGGTTCTGGATTACCAATGTATTTACCAAATGGTGCGACTGTTAGAAGATTATTAGAAAGATATATTCAAGATAAAGAAATAGAAATGGGATATCAACATGTATACACACCATCACTTGCAAATACAGAATTATATAAAGTTTCAGGACACTGGGACCACTACAAAGAAGATATGTTCCCTGTTATGAAAATGGATAATGAAGAAATGGTATTAAGACCAATGAACTGTCCACATCATATGTTAATATACAAAAACAAAATGCGTTCATATAGAGATTTACCAATAAGAATTGGAGAATTAGCACATGACTTTAGATATGAAGATAGTGGAAGTGTTTGTG
>CAJMJN010000023.1 GCA_905213875.1 uncultured Clostridium sp. | reverse complement strand
AATGCAAATCACAGATGTACGTTTAAGAAAAGTAAATTCAGAGAACAGAATGAAAGCTGTTGCTTCTGTAACATTCGATAACGAATTCGCAGTTCACGATATCAAAGTTATCGAAAGCCAAAATGGATTATTTATAGCTATGCCAAGCAGAAAAACTCCTAACGGAGAATTCAAAGATATAGCTCATCCAATTAATGCTGAAACAAGAGAGAAGATTCAAAAAGCTATTTTAGAAGCTTATGAAGCTCCAGAAACAGAAGAATCAGCAGAATAATATAAAAAGAAAAAACACCTTATTATAAAATAAGGTGTTTTTTCTATATTAAGAGTATAAAAATAAAAAATATTGCAAATCAACATAAAACAAAAAATAATTGAAAAAGTCAAAGTTGCATGTTATAATAATTATTGCAACTATTAACAGTATAATAAAGTCTTCGGTATAAAATTTTAGAGGAGGAGTAAAAATGAGACTTGCGAAAAGAGGAGAAAAATTTTTAAGTAATGTTATATTTAATGACAAATTTGCATTGGTTAGTATACGGAAACCTGAAGTAAATAAAGTTACTATAATTGGTCCTGGAATGCCATTTGTAACTTTAAATGAAAAAAATGAAGTATCTGGCTTAAAAATAACTTGTGGACAGTTATTAGAAGAGAATGATTGGCCAACTCTAAGAGGTTGGGTAGTAGCATTCTATGAAACTGAAAATGGAAAAAGAGAATCCATAACAAGTCAGGCTAAACAATTAGCAGAAATATTAGAAAGTGAGGAATTTTCTGAGATAGATACTATTGAGCTAATTGGAGTGGGCAAAATTGGACTCTTGTTTCTAATCACTGCACAATATGTAGAAAGAAGATTACATATAGCGACAATTGGGCTGAAACTATGTATGCCATATTTAGAATATACTTATTGTGATAAAGAAAGTCTAGAAGAATTAAATCCATTTGTAAGAAATAAATATACAGAAAAACTACTTAGAAATGTCAATTTTGAAAATATAGCAATCAAACACAATTGGATAGATTTTGAAGAAGAATTAATAGAAACATGTACAATGTTGTGGTTAGTAAAAATAATAAATAGAAAGTTAAAATCGAATGGTGGTAGCAAGATTCAAGATATAATAGACAAGAATTTTTTTGTAGAAACCCAATATAGTGATATATTGACAGAGGTTTATCATTATTTCCAAAGATAGCAAGCTAAAATAAAAACTGGGTAAATACCCAGTTTTTTATGTATAAAACTTGAAAATAAATAAAAAACAATGTAAAATAGTATAGACAAAATAGAGAATAATTAAATACTAGGAAAGGACAAGAAAAATGTTTTTAATTGTAGGACTAGGTAATCCAGAAGAAGAATATAGTAACACAAGACACAATATGGGATTTGATACAATAAATAAATTAGCTAATGAATATAATATAAAAATAAATAAAAATAAATTCAAAGGACTATGTGGAAGTGGTATAATAGAAAATGAAAAAGTTATATTATTAAAGCCACAAACATATATGAATTTAAGTGGGGAAAGCATAAAAGAGGCAATGGCTTTTTATAAAATAAAAAGTGAAAATATAATAGTAATTTATGATGATATAGATATTGAACCAGGAATAATAAAAATAAGAAAAAAAGGAGGACCTGGGGGACATAATGGAATGAAATCTGTTATATCAGAAATAGATACACAAAATTTTCCTAGAATACGTATAGGAATTGGAAAACCTGAAAACAAAGGACAACTTATAGAATATGTAATAGGAAAAATGCCACAAACAGATAAAGATATATTAGAAAAAGCAACAATACTAGGAAAAGAAGCTATACTAGAAATTATAAAAAATGGTGTAGATATAGCAATGAATAAATTTAATTAAAATAAGCAATTAAAGTTGTACATTAAGAAAGGATAAAAAATGACAGAGATATTTATACAAAAAAGTAATGATAAAAGAGAAATTGCTCTTGTAGAAGAAGATAAATTAATAGAATATTATGAAGAAAACGAAAATTCAAATAGAAATGAAGGAAACATTTATATAGGAATAGTAAGAGACATAATAAAAGGTATGGAAGCAGCATTTGTTGATATAGGAACAAATAAAAATAGTTTTATACATTTAAAGGATATATTACCTAAAGTAGATGAAACAAAAACTCATGAAGAACAAAAATTAGAAATTACTGATGTAATAAAACCAAAACAAAAAATATTAGTACAAGTAAAGAAAGACAGTAACTCTAAAAAAGGAGCTAGAGTATCAACACATATAAATTTACCAAGCAAATATATAGTGTTAATGCCAAACACAGATATAATAACAGTTTCACAAAAAATAGAAGATAAAAAAGAACAACAAAGACTAATTAAACTTGTAAAAAACAACTTAAGTGAAGGAAATGGAGCTATTATAAGAACATTAGCAGAAGGTAAAGAACAAGAAATTATAGATGACATTAAAAAAATTGAGAAAGTATGGAGAAATATTACACAAACAAGTATAGATCCAGAAGAAAACAAAGCAAAATTATTATATAAAAGTAAAGATATATTAGAAAAAATATTAATGGATTTAATGGATGAAAATATATCAAGAATAGTTGTTAATAGTCAGGCAGAAAAAAGTAGAATAGAAAAAATACTAAATGAAAATAAAGAATACAAAAATATTAAAGTAGAACTAAAAAAACAGAAAGATATATTAGAAATATATGATTTAAGAAAACAAGTAGAAAAAAGTGAAAATAGAAAAGTATGGTTAAAATGTGGAGGATTTATAACTATTGATAATACTGAAGCATTAACAGCAATAGATGTAAATACAGGTAAATTTACTGGAACAAATAATGATTTGCAACAAACCATATTAAAGGTAAATGAAGAAGCAACAATAGAAATAGCTAAACAACTTAGATTAAGAGATATAGGCGGAATAATTATAGTAGATTATATAGATATGGCAAAAGAGCAAGATAAACAAAATATATTAGCTCTAATGAAAAAAGAGTTAAAAAATGATAGAGCAAAAACTCAAGTAGAAGGATTTACAAAATTAGATTTAATGGAATTAACAAGAAAACATATTTGTAGCCATAAAGAATAATTTATCTAGAATAGATGTACCTTTGGAAAGGAAAGAAATATAAAAATGAATGTAGGATTTATATCATTAGGATGTAGTAAGAATCTAATAGACACAGAAGCGGTAATAGGAGAATTTAAAGAACATAAATTTACAATAGTAAATGATGCAAGTAAGGCAGACATAATAGTAGTAAATACATGTGGATTTATTGACTCAGCAAAAGAAGAAGCAATAAAAACAATATTAGAAATGGCAGACTATAAGCAAAAAAGATGTAAATATCTAATAGCTATGGGATGTTTAGTACAAAGATATTATGAAGATTTAAAAAAAGCAATTCCAGAAGTAGATTTATGGATAAAATTAGACGAATATGATCATTTGTGGGACAAGATAGAAGATTTAGTAAAAAGAGATATTGTAAAAGAATCTAAAACCAAAACAAGTACACAAATTACAAAAATAGAACCAATGCCAATGTTTGAACAACATAATTTTATGAATAGAACAATAACAACAGGAAAAAATTATGCATATTTAAAAATTGGTGAAGGATGTAGTAATAGATGTACATATTGTGCTATTCCATATATAAGAGGACCATTTGTTAGCAGAAAAAAAGAAGACATTTTAGAAGAAGCAAAAAAATTAGCTAAAGATGGAATAAAAGAATTAATTGTTATCGCGCAAGATACAACAAAATATGGAGAAGATATCTATGGTGAAAATAAATTAGCTGAGCTATTAGAAGAATTAAGCAATATAGACGAAATAAAATGGATAAGATTTTTATATTCATATCCAGAAGGAATAACAGATGAATTAATAAATGTAGTTGCTAATAATTCTAAAATTGCAAAATATTTTGATATACCAATTCAACATATATCTGATACAGTCTTAAAAAGAATGAATAGAAGAACAAACAAAAAACAAATAACAAGCTTAATTAAGAAAATAAGAAAAGCTATACCAGATGTAACAATTAGAACTACATTAATTGTAGGTTTCCCAGGAGAAACTAAAGAAGATTTTAAAGAATTAGAAGATTTTGTAAAAGAAACAAAATTTGATAAATTAGGTGCTTTCCAATATTCAAAAGAAGAAGGAACACCAGCTGCTAAATTACCAGACCAAATACATGGAAATACAAAAAAAGCAAGATATAATAAAATAATGTCAGAACAACAAAAAATTTCAAATGATATACTAAAAAATAAGATTGGAAAAAAATGTGAAGTATTAATTGAAGAAATATCATTTGACAATAAATTTTATATAGGAAGAACAATGCAAGATGTACCAGAAATAGATGGACTTGTTTATATTAAAAATGATGGACAAGAAAATATCTTAAACACTTTTGTGAAATGTGAAGTTATAGATGTAAAAAATTATGATTTAATAGCAAAAATTGTGTAATTTCATTTTTAAAGGAAGAGGAAAAATATGAGAATATATTTAGAAAATGGAGAGTTAGCTGAAATAACAGTAAAACAAGGAAAAAATGAACATATTTATGAGTATTATATAGGAAGTATAAAAATTGGCGTATTAAATGATAAAATAATGGAAAATAATATATTAATACTAGAAGATTCAATAAAAGAACCAAAAATTGCTGAAGAAATAAAAGAAGCAATAAACGGCTTACCAAGAGAAGATATATTACAAGAATTAGAAGAAAATAAAGATATTGAAGATTATATAAACGAAAAATATGGTGAACAAGAAAAAATAAAAGAAATCAGAAAAATAGAATTAAATGGAAATAAAACAAAAATTAAAGAAAATAAAGATAAAGACAAAAGCAATGAAGAAAGTGAATTAACAGAAAAGATTGTTACTACAGATGATGTTAAAATAAAACAAACTATAGATTTAGATGAAAGAGCTAATGATATGCAAGATGTAAAAAAATGGCTAGGCGGAAAAATACCAAAAGATGTAGAAAAAATAGGTGTAGTAGAAAGCTCTGACATGAGAGAATATGGTGGGAAAAATACAACAAGATATTCATTACTTACAATAAGTAAATCTGGACAAGTAGAACCATTGGAAAAATATATTCCACAATTAAAACAAAGGACTGCAGATGGAAATAATCCAAGAGAAGAAAGCTATCAGGTAAGAACAAATGGAAGTGTGGAAAAAGACGCTGTGCTTAGTGAATATGAAATAGGTGATAAAATTATTCAATTAGACAATAAAGAATATGGAAGAGTAGAATTAAATATAGGAAAAGAAGCAAGAAATTCTACACAAACTGTATCACAAGAAGTAAGAAGCCAAAATACATTATTTGCAACATCTAAAGAGCAAAGAAGTGTTGTAGGTGAATATGAATCAAATGGGGAAAATAATGTAGAAGAAGATATTAAAGAAGCTGAAGAGCATGAGAAAGAAAATCCAAACTGTGACAATTTACAAGCAGAAGATATAGATGGGGATAGACAAACTAGGTCACATATTCATGAAAATAGTACAGAAGTAACATTAAAAGATGGAACAAAAATGACATTTGAAAGATTGGCAGTAAGATGGGGATTGTTTGATGATAATGGACATCCAGATATAGAAAGTGCTAAAGATAAATATATAAAAGAGCAAGAGGAGAATATGGAAAAAGAACCAGATCAAATAATAGAAGAATTGGATGAAGAATTAGAAGATCCGAGAGCACCAGAGGCTAGGAGCAAAAGATAAAACATAAACAAGATTTAAGAGGTGAAAAAATGTCAGCATTACTAGCAATAATATATATATTAATATTTATTATATTTGCATTAGTAGCATATGCAGTATTACAAATAAAGTTATTTGGAATGAAAGTAAAAGATTTTTGGTCTTTTATAGAAGCAAACCAAATGTTAGACAAATTATCAAGATTTGCAAATCAATATGAAAATATGTCACCACAAGAACAGATAATATATTTAGCAGAAGCGGAAAAAATATTTAAAGCATTTGATAATGTGCCAAATGAATTGTGGGAAGAAGAATATCAAAAATATAGGGAAGTATTAAAAAAATATCAAGACATAAAAATGCTTAGATGGGCTCAAAAATAATTCTAAAGCCAAAAGCAATTTTCTATTCTTGATTTGATGAAAACAAAAAAATGAACCAAATTATTAAACTAATATTTTGGTTCATTTTTGTTAAGATTATAATTTTATTATAAGTAAACTCATAAAAGCATATGTATAACGAATTGCTTTTTTCGTAAATAATCGTGATTTTAAGATATCCAAAGATTCAGATAATGCACAATATTTATCTACAAAAGTTAATATAAAACCTTCAATTGATTTTGGAAATTCAATTGTAACAGGCCACATATGTTTTATGATAATATCTTTTTCTTTTTCATTTAAGTCAAATAATTTACAAGCATTATTGCAAGCTACCTTACCATGAGTAAAAGCATGTAGACCTTTTCTATCAGGTTGACGTACTCTCCAATCATACAAAAACAAGTCATGTAACATTGCAGCTCTAGTAGCAGATTTATAATCTAAATTATATTTTTTGCAAATTAAATAACAGTAATATGCGGCACAGTAACAGTGGTCAAAACATGATGTTTCATAATGTTGTCTGTAGTTTTTCATTTGTTGAACTGTAGTATTAGAAATTAAAGGCTTTATAATTTGTTGAAATTCAATATCTTTTACACTAAGCTCTTTTATATATTTATTCATTAAATTAATTCCTCTCTTGTTTAAATAAAGCTAATTTATTTTATGCGCTTCCCACTAATTATAGCACATAGTGATTACAAAAAACAACAAAAAATGCAATAATTTTTGATTAAAATATTGCATTAATTATCCAATGATAGTATAATAAGAAATGTAGTATAATAATATTAAACAGAATATTATTAATAAAGAGAGGTAGAAAAATGGATTATTTATATATACTAAGAGAAGCATTAGTGTGGATTATAACGATATTTTGGTTATATCAAGTTTTGGTAAGTTTATGTTCATTAGTAAAAATTAAAGACAAACCATTAAAAGTAAAAAAAGATCACAGATTTATGGCAATAATACCTGCACACAATGAAGAAGCAGTTGTGGGAAATTTAGTAGAAAGTTTAAAAGCTCAAAATTATAATAAAGATTTATATGATATTTATGTAATTGCTGATAACTGCACTGATAATACTGCAAAAGTTGCAAGAGAAGCAGGAGCAATAGTTTATGAAAGATTTAATAATAGTAAAAAAACAAAAGGATATGCATTAGATTGGTTTTTACAACAAAAAATAAAAGAGAATGCCCCATATGATGCATTCTTCGTATTTGATGCTGATAATATAGTTGATCCAAACTTTATAAAAAGCATGAATGTAAAACTATGTCAAGGTGAAGATGTTGTACAAGGATATAGAGATATCAAAAATCCAACAGATAGTTGGATTACAGCCGGATATGCATTATTCTATTGGACAATGCACAGATTTTATCATTTAGCAAGGTATAATTTAGGATTATCACCATTATTAAATGGTACAGGTTTTATGGTAAGATTTGATGTTATAAAACCACAAGGTTGGGACACTGTAACATTAACAGAAGATATTGAATTCTCATTAAAAAGAATAATAAAAGGTAAAAAATTAGGTTGGGCAACAGATGCAATAGTATATGATGAACAACCAGTAGGATTTAAACAAAGTTGGTCACAAAGAAGTAGATGGACAGTAGGACATATGCAATGTATAAAAGAATATACTAAACAATTAGCAGTTGCAGCTAAAGAAAAGAAAACAATGATGAACTTTGATGGTTTATTATATATAGTTGGAAGTATTCCAATGTTTATAATAACAATAGTTTTATTATTAACAAACTTCTTAATGTATGGTGCAAAAGAAATGACAGAAGTAGAATTAATAATAAATATTTTAAGATTTGCTATACCAACATTTTTATTACCAATAGGAACAGCAGTAATTGCAATGTATTTAGATAGAAGACCAATAAAACCAATGCTAAAAGGATTAGCATGTTATCCATTATTTATGGGTTCATGGTTATTAATAAACTTTAAATGTTTATTTAAAAGAGAAACAACTTGGGAGAAAATCAACCATGTTCGTGATATTAAAATTGCAGATGCTGGATTACAAGTAGAACCAACAATGCAAGAAGGTCAAAACTAGATTAGAACATTAAATTATAAATTAAAGATATTATTAAAAATAGAGATTTTATAAAATTATAAAAATCTCTATTTTTTTTGAAGATTTAATGGTATAATATGGAACACATAAATATTAACTAAAAGCAACAAAATCAGTTTTTAGAAATTTTAATTAAGAAAGGAACGAAATAAAAAATGAAAGAAAAAACAATGCAATATTTAAAAGAAAATTGGCTATTTATTGCAATAATTTTAGTTGGAACAATATTTTTATTAATACCAGCATTTCACAGCAATATATGGTTTGACGAATCATACAGCGTAGCAATTGTAAATCACTCATTTAGTGAAATTTGGACAATTGGTTCACATGATGTTCATCCAATTCTATATTATTGGATGTTAAAAGTAATAAATGTAGTATTTGGTCAAAATATAATAATGTATAGGATATTTTCAGTATTAGGAATAGTAACATTAGGAATAATAGGATTAACACATATAAAAAAAGATTTTGGAAAAACAACAGGTTTATTATTTATATTTTTAAGCTTCTTCTTACCTGCAATGTTAAATTATGCATTAGAAATAAGGATGTATTCTTGGACTATTGTTTTTGTAACATTAATGGCAATTTACTTACGCAGATTTATAAAAAACAAAGACTTTAAAAATGCATTATTATTTGGAATATTTAGTATAATAAGTTGTTATATGCATTATTATGCACTAGTGACAGCTGGAATAATCAATTTAGGATTAATAATATATGTAATATTAAAAAGAGAAGAATTTTCAAAAGATATAATAAAGAAATTTGCTATAATAGAAGTAGCACAAGTAGTTTTATATTTACCATGGCTAGTTGTGTTTATAATGCAAGCATTAAGAGTTGGATCAGGTTTTTGGATAACAATTGAATTTCCACAAATATTAATTGATATATTAAATTTCCAATATAAAGGAAGTCAAGAACAATTAATACCAACAATATTTTCAATAGCATTATATGCATATGTTTTATACATAATAATAAAAAATATAAGAAAAAAAGAAGATATAAAAGAAGGATTAATACCATTAGGAATATATGTACTAGTAATAATTATAATGGCATTAGTTTCAAGAATAACACCTATTTTATATGCTAGATATTTATTTACAATAACAGGACTATTAATGTTTTCAATTTGCTATTTTATATCAAAAGAAAACAATAAATTTATTATTGGATTAATATGTGGAGCAATTATGGTGATGTCAATTAGTAATTTAATAGAAAACGTAAATGCTAATTATGATAAATCAAATGAAGAGCCAATAAGATATTTAAAAGAAAATTTACAACCAGAAGATATAATGATTTATTCAGATATGGGAAATGGTGGAGTAGCAGCAACAAAAGTAAGTGAAAATAAACAATATTTTATTAATTTAGGAAAATGGTCAATAGAAGAAGCATACAAAGCATATGCACCACAAATGGGAGTTACAGAAACTGTAGAACAAGCAACTGAAAATACTAATGGAAAAGTTATTATTGTAGATACAGGAGATTTAACTTTATATAATAAAATTAAAGAAAGTAATGAATTTAAGACAATATCAATTAAAAAATTTAAAGCAAAATATCATAATTATACATATAATATAGTTATATTAGAAAAATAATAAAAAAATTTAGAAAAAGTGAATGTTTTTTTGAAAAAGCATTTACTTTTTTTTGAAAATTGTATAAAATATTGAACAGAAATGTCGAAATTTAAATGTAATATTTTAAACGAAAGAAAATATAATAAAAAAGAGGGAGATAAGAAATGAAGATACTAATGTTGACATGGGAATATCCACCAAGAGTTGTAGGTGGAATAGCAAGAGTGGTAAGTGATTTATCACATAAATTACATAAAGATGGACATGATGTAACTGTAATTACATACAGAGAAGGTGATGCACCATATTTTGAAGATGACAAAGGAATAAAAGTATATAGAGTTGATAATTACATGATAAATCCAAACAACTTTATAGACTGGATTTTACAATTAAATTTCAATATGATAGCAAAAGCTAATGAAATAATGAAAGAACAAGGAAATTTTGACGTTATACATGCCCATGACTGGTTAGTAGCTTATAGTGCCAAAACATTAAAAAATTCTTACAATATACCAATTGTTGCAACAATACATGCAACAGAAGCTGGAAGAAACAGTGGTATACATGATGAACAACAACGTTATATAAATGATACAGAATGGATGCTTACATATGAAGCAGCAGAAGTAATAGTAAATAGTAATTATATGAAAAATGAATTACAAAGATTATTTGGATTACCATATGACAAGATAAATGTTGTACCAAATGGAGTTAATTTAAATCTATTTAATGGAATAGAAAGAGACTATAACTTTAGAAGAAAATATGCAATGGATAATGAAAAATTAATTATGTTTATGGGAAGACTTGTGTACGAAAAAGGTATTCAACATTTAATAGCAGCAATGCCTAAAATACTAGAAGGTTACCATGATGCCAAACTTGTAATATGTGGTAAAGGTGGAATGGAAGAAGAACTTAAAAATCAAGTAAGAGCAATGGGAATAGAAAACAAAGTATGTTTTGCAGGATATATGAAAGGTAAAGATGTACAAAGAATGTATAAAGCAGCAGATGTAGCTGTATTCCCAAGTACATATGAACCATTTGGGATAGTAGCATTAGAAGCAATGTTGTCAGAAAGACCAATAGTGGTTTCTGATATAGGTGGATTAAATGAAATAGTAGACCACAAAAAGAATGGAATGAAAGCATATTGTGGAAATCCAAATTCATTTGCAGATTCAATCTTAGAACTATTGTATGATCATAAATTATGTGCAGACATAACAAGAGTTGCTAAAAATAAAGTTAGAAATGAATATAACTGGAGTAAAATAGCACAAGATACACACTTTGCATATCAAAAAGCAATTTGTCAATCTATGGCTGAAAAACAAAAAAGAGAATTGGAACAAGAAAGAGCAAGAAAAACGCAAAAAGCTAAAAACACAGAAAATGAAATTACTAATTTACTTAGCTTTAAAAAACGTCAAGCATATGCATAAATTTATTTTAGAATAATAAAAATACAATATAGAAAAAATTTTTTCTATATTGTAAAATTTATTATTGGAAATATAAATTCTGAAGAAGTTGAAAAATAAGGAATATATCGGATAGATATTTTTAGAAAAGTACAAATAAAAAAATATTATAAAAAAACTTTAAAAAATTTTAAAAAAGTATTGACAATAATAAAAATAATTAGTATAATTAAACACGTCGAGAGAACATGGTCGCTTAGCTCAGCTGGGAGAGCATCTGCCTTACAAGCAGGGGGTCACAGGTTCGAGCCCTGTAGCGACCACCATGTTTTATACGGCCTGGTAGTTCAGTTGGTTAGAACGCTAGCCTGTCACGCTAGAGGTCGACGGTTCGAGCCCGTTCCAGGTCGCCATTTTTTTTGGCTTCATAGCTCAGTTGGTAGAGCAGAGGACTGAAAATCCTCGTGTCACTGGTTCGATTCCAGTTGAAGCCACCAATACGTATTTGTTTAATTTGAACAGATGATACAAAATCAATTAGAAAATAAAATCTGATTGATTTTTTTGTTGTCTAAAACAATATTAAATTGTATTTGTTAATAATATAAAAAAACGATAAATGAAAATATTTAATAACTTATTATTTATGAAAATAAAATATCGTATCACATAATATTAGAAATAGTCATAAAAATTGTAATGAAAATTATACTGCTAGGTCAGCAGCAAAGACTTTTTAAAGAAAATATGATATAAATAGGAAGAAAATAAACGAGGTATATAATTATACTTTATATATCTTAAGAAAGGGAAAAAGATAAAAATGAAAAAAGAAGTACAAGAATTTGATAACATAAAAGAAATCTTATATAGTTCAGCCAAAAAGTATAATGATCATATTGCATTTACAATAAAACATCAAAATGGAAAAGAAGTAGAATACGAAAATAAAACATATACAGAATTATTAAATGATGTAAATACTTTAGGAAAAGCTTTATATAATTTAGGAGCAAAAGGTAAAAGAGTTGCAATTATTGGAAAAAACAGATATGAATGGGTAATCACACATTTAGCTAATTTACTAGGAGGAATAGTATCTGTTCCATTAGATAAAGACTTACAAATAGAGGAACTAGAAAATTCACTTGTTAGAAGTAAAGCTGAATATATTGTTTTTGATTCTAAATTAACAGAAAAAATGCAAGTAATAAAAAGTGCTAATAGAACAAATTTAAGAGAATTCATATGTATGGATAAAGTAGAAGGATTTTTATCAATTGAAGAATTACTGGAAAATGGTAAAAATATAGAAAATGATGAATACATAAAAAATAAGATTGATAATAATGCAATGGAAATATTATTATTTACATCAGGAACAACATCACAATCAAAAGCTGTAATGTTATCACACAAAAATATAGCATCAAATATTTATGCTATGCAAACATGTGAAGATATACGTGATACAGATACAAATATTGCATTTTTACCATTTCATCATATATTTGGATCAACATGCATAATAATGATGATAGCTTCAGGAGTAAAAACAGTATTCCCAGATGGATTAAGATATATAAAGAAAAACTTAAATGAATATAAAGTTACAATTTTTGTTGGTGTGCCAATATTAGTTGAAGCAATATATAAAACTATAATGAAAGAAGTTGAAAAACAAGGTAAAACTAAAATTATTAATATGGCGTTAAAAATTAGTAATTTCTTATTAAAATTACATATTGATATACGAAGAAAACTATTTAAACAGGTAATTAATGCACTTGGTGGTAAATTAAGATTTGTAATATCAGGTGGAGCACCAGCTGATGCAGAAATATCAAAAGGATTTAATAATTTAGGAATCAAAACTGTGCAAGGATATGGTTTAACAGAAACATCACCAGTAATAGCAGCAGAAGATGATAAACATATGAAAAATGGTTCAATTGGAATTCCAATGTGTAATGTTAAATTAGAGGTAGTGAATAAAGATGAAGAAGGAATAGGGGAAATACGTGTAAAAGGGCCTAATGTAATGTTAGGATATTATGAAATGCCAGAAAAAACAAAAGAAGTATTAAAAGATGGATGGTTTTATACAGGAGATTTAGGATATGTTGATGAGGAAGGATATTTATACATAACAGGGAGAAGCAAAAGTTTAATTGTTTTAAAAAACGGAAAAAAGATATTCCCAGAAGAATTAGAAACGATTGTAAATAGACTAGAATTAGTATCTGAATCAATGGTGTTTGGACTTCCAGATAAACAAGATAAAAATGATGTTAAATTATCAGTAAAAATTGTTTATGATAAAGAAGTTGTAAAAGAAAAATACCCACAAAAAACTGAAGAAGAATTATATCAAATAATATGGCAACAAATAAAAGAAGTAAATAAAGGATTCCCTCGTTATAAACATATTCAAAATATGATATTAACAGATAAAGAATTAATAAAGACAACAACTAAAAAAGTTAAAAGGCAAGAAGAAATGAAATCAATAAGCAACTTTGCATAATCTTGAGATTATATAGTGCATAGTAAAAAAGAAGAAAGTAAAAATACTTTCTTCTTATTTTTTATTTATTTTAACATTATCACCGTAGCGTTTGATTTTTTGAGTAGTAGTTTTTTCAAATTCTTTATCCCTAATAATAAAATTTTTAATATGTTTATAATTAGGAAGTTTGCTATTAACATTAGCAACAGCATCTGAAATGATTTTCCAAACTTCTTCTTTTGTAGGAACACTACCTTTTAAATATTCTGTAATAGCTTCAATATTTGGATAAATTTGAGCATTTACATATGTTTCATCATCATCTTCTTTTTGAATACCTTGCACTAAAGACTCAGAAATAAGAGGGTTATCATTTAAATAATATTCAACTTCTTCTGGATAAATATTTTTTCCATTTTTTGTAACAATAACAGATTTGCATCTACCTGTAATAAATAAATAACCATTTTCATCTATTTTTCCCAAATCTCCTGTATGGAACCAACCATCTATAATTGTTTCAGCTGTTTTGGCATTATCTTCATAATAACCCAACATTACATTAGGACCTTTTACTATAATTTCTCCAACACCTTCACTATTAGGACTATCAATTTTATATTCAACATTTGGAATTGGTAAACCAGCTGCATCATCTCTTTGGAAAAAGTCTGTATTTCCAGCAACTAGAGGAGAACATTCAGTTAAACCATATCCCTGTAAAACATTAAGATGTAGATTTCTAAAGTCAGATGCAATACATGGATTTACAGCTGCAGCACCTACTATAAAAACACGTAATCTTCCACCTAAAGTATTTTTTACTTTTGTTCTGACAATTTTCTTCATAATGGCTGACAAATTATTGTAAGGATTTTCATTATTTTCTGCTGTAAATTTATCAGGTAAGGATTTATTCATATTTTTAACTATATTTTTATGTAGTTTTTCTAATAATAATGGAACACATAAAATTATAGAAGGATGAAATTCTTGCATGTTTTTTAAAATATAACGTAATCCTTGACAATGACAAATAGAAGCACCACTATATAGAGGTAATAAAAACCCAATTGTACATTCATATGTATGATGTAAAGGCAAAATAGAAAAGAATAAATCACTTCTTTTTACTTTTACAATACCATAAATTGATAAAATATTAGAACATATATTACGTTGAGATAAACATACACCTTTAGCACTTCCGGTTGTTCCAGAAGTAAATAGTAAAATACGTAATTCGTCTGGATTAATTACTATATTATCAAAATCTGTAAAGCCGTTTTTATAAGTTTGTAAACCAGATGATAATAAATTATCAAATTCGTTTTCAAATGTTATAAATAAAGTATTTGCATTTTCTAATTTTTCAATATTTTCTTTTAAACTATTAAGATTTTTTTCATCACCTAAAATACAAACAGATTTAGAAACATTCATAAAGTTTGCAACATCATCTGTGTGAAGTTCCTTGTCAATAGGTACAACAACACCAACAATAGATGCAGCAAGGTAAGAAATGCACCATTTGTAAGAATTTTTACCAATTACAGAAATACGTTTATTTAAAAATCCTTTTTTAATTAAAGATGTACCTAAACTAATAACATCTTCTTTTAGTTTTGAATATTTAATTTCAACTATTTCATCATTCTCATTTTTTAGTTTAAAAGCAGTTCTGTTGCGATAAATATCACAAGAACGATATAACATATCTTTAAAATTTGTTACTTCCTCTGTTTTATGATATTTTTTCTTAAGTTGTTCTGCTACATTTAATTTTTCTTTCATATAATCCTCCTAAATTACAGTTATTTGTATCTATAAAAAATAAAATTTGTATCTTTTTTTAAAGTTATATTTCCATTATAAATTGAATTATTTTCTGTTTCTAATGGAATATCTATATAAACTGTACATTTAAATTCTTGATTTAAGTTATTTGTTATATAAATATCAAAAGAAAAGTTAGTTCTAATAGAATTCAATAAAACATCACATTTTTTCAATAATGATCCATCATAAGTTATAGGTTTTGAAGTATCTGTTATTGTATAATCAGATTTAATATTTTCATTAACAAAACTTAAAACTATGGGATTAGCTAAGTTATTGTATAGTGTAGGTGTATCTAAATTAGCTTGATCTTCAGTTGATATAGAAAAATCTAGTTTATTATTAATTAAATTTGTACTGATAATATCGCTTTTGGCAAAATTTGCAATGTTTTTATAATATAAAGAAGGCGTACCTAAAGAAGGTGACTTACTAAAATTTATATTATCTATATAAACTTTGTTTAAAGTATTTTCTAAAGTTTTTTCAGTTGATGGACTAGAAATAAATAAAGCCATATCTGTGAATTGATATAAATTTTCAATAGTAAAATTACTGCTAGAAATATTTTTATTTTTTGCATCACAACTACTAAAAAAAGTTATATTTTTTATTTGAAAAATAGTATTTTCGTTTTTGTTGGAAAAAAACATAACACCATTTTCAAATTTTCGCTTCAAATGTTGACGTTGAAAAATATAATTAGATAATACAAAAATAGTAATAAATAAAATTACTAAAATGCAAGATAAAAATATGTCTTTTTTATTTAACTTTTTTAGATTATTATACAAGTTAGATGATTTAATTTTTATTTTAAAAAAATCTTTTTTCTTGTCCATAAATCCTCCTTTGTAAAACATATATATAATAGTATAAAAATGAAATAAAATCAAGTGGAATAATTTAATATAAATAATAAAAATTTCCAATAATTTAAATTGACAAAAAAGATAGTAAAAGGTAGAATTATATTAGGTGATAATATGAAATCAAAAGATAAAATGAAAAAACATACAAAATTAACACTAAAAAATATTTTAACTTTTTTAGTTTTTAGTATTATTTTATTATTTTTATTAGCAATTTATGATTATTATGCGAAAAAAAATGAAGTATTTGCAAAAGAAACTTCTTCAAATTTAGAACAAAACCAAGTAAAAATTAGTAGTGCTAATGAAACAGATATAGAAAATATTATAAATGAAAATACAAAAAATAATGAAAGAGAAGAATACATAACCGAAGAACAAGAATTAGAATATATAACAAAATATCAGCAAAATTCTGAGTTACCTACTGGAATGATTCAGGTAATACAAGAAGGCAGAGAAGGTAAACAAGAGATAACAACAAAAAAGAAATATAAAAATGGAGAAATCATTCAAGAAGAACAATTAAGTAGTAAAATAACAAAAGCATCTGTAAATAAAATAGTAGAAATTGGAACAGGAAAGTCAAAAAATACCTATAAAGTAAAAGTGGGAGATACAATATATATAACTGCAGATAGAGCAAGTATTATGACAGAAGCTAATGAAAGTTCACAAAAAATAGCTACATTAACTAAAAATACAGAATTGAAAATAGTAGAAATCCAAAAGGATTGGTATAAAATTACAGGAAACAATGTAAATGGATATATAAAAATAGAAAATACCACATATTTAAATCCAAATACTAAATATACAGAAAATGATGAAAAAACAAATCAAAATAGTAGTACAGCTACTAAAAGTAGTAATGTTCAGAAGTTAAGTTTTGATATGCAATTAAACAAACCAAGTGGATTAAGTTTAGAACAGTTTAAAAAAGTATTAACAGACAGTAAAGATAAAAATGGGATTTTTAAGGATAATGCACAATATTTTTATTATATTGAAGAACAGTATAATATAAATGGTCTTTTTGTTGCAGCAGTTGGAATACATGAAAGTAATTGGGGAACATCAAAAATAGCACAAAATAAGCATAATTTATTTGGATATGGTGCTTATGATTCAAATCCATATAATGGTGCATATCAATTTAATGACTATTCAGAATGTATTGATTTAATTTCAAGAGTATTTGTTAAATATTATTTAAATCAAAAAGGTACATCAATTTATGGTGGAGAAAAAGCAGCAGGAACATATTATAATGGTGCAACATTAAGTGGTATTAATAAGAAATATGCAACAGATAAAAACTGGGCAAATAGAGTATATAAAAATATGGAATATTTATACAATAAATTATAAAAAAATCTTGCTATTTTTTACAATTTATTGTATGATATAGAAGTATAAGGCTTTGAGAGATTTTAACAAAAATAGACTTAAGAAAGGGGCTTGAAATGATGAAAAAAGCACTATTAATATTTACAATATTTATAGTAATAATTGGAATGTTTTTTGCTACAACTAAAATTTATGCAGCAGAAAAAGCAATTGATGAAGCAACAGAAAGTAAAATTATTGAATTAAAAGATAATGCAACGAGTTCACTTGCTGATTATCAAGAAAAATATGGTTCAAATATATATGGTTTAGTAGCATATATTTTGAATTTGGTTAGAATTTATAGTATACCATTATGTTTTTTAGGCATTGCCATTGGTGCAATACATCAATATGTAATAGGTATAAGAAAGTTGGATACATTAGAAAAAGGTATGGCTTTAATAGTAAGCTTTGTAACAATATTAATTATATGCCAAATCTTACCACTAGCATTTGCAGTGTTTGTAAAATTTGGAAGGGGGTAACAAATGAAAGTCTTATTTGCTGTAAGTAATGAAGAAATCTCAGAATCTATTGTAAAAAAATATCAAAAACAATATAAACAGATTATTTCTTATAAAAATGTATATTACTTTAATGCAATATTAAAAGAAATACAAAAAGATAAATCTTATGACAGAATAGTTATAAGTGAAGAATTAGAAGCATTTACACATACACAATATGATCAAATAGATAAATTTATTTTTGAAAAATTAGATGGAATAAGTGATGAAGCAGCTAGTTCAACAGGAAAAGATATTCCAATTATATTGATTTGCTCAGATAGAAGAGCAAAATCAGAAGAAATGCTTGTTAAATTATTTGGAATAGGTATTTATAATGCAATAATTGGAAATGACAGAAGTGTTGAAGAAGTATGTAGATTGATAAATAGACCACGTACAAAAAAAGAAGCAAAAACTTATTATCAAATAGATTCAGAAAATGTAAATTATCAAAGTGAAAATGAAAATGATGTAAGTGAAGTAGAAATACAAAATATACTTGCACATTATAAAAGATTAGGAAAAAATGAAGATAGATACCTTGAAAGTTTTGATAATATTGCAGCTCAATATAATGATACTCAGTTAAGAATAATAAGCAAATTTTTGCCATTAAATGTACGAGCAGTTTTAGAGGAAAGATCACCAAAATATCAACAAATAATGTCATTTAATAATAAAGTTTCTGACAAAATAAGAAAACCAAAAGTAGAAGAAGTTGATGGGACAAGTGAACAATTATTAAAACCAAAAAATAAAGAAAATATAATGTCTGGACCAGTTGTAATACCATCTTCAGTTAATATGCATAGTGGAAAGAAATTATCAAGAGTAAAACCAATGTCTCAAAATACAATAGTACAAGATACTAAACCAGAGCAACAAGAAAGAATAACAACATATTCTGCTCAAAAGCAAGAAATGCAAGAATATGCAGTAATGCCCGGATTGGATGAACAAGAAGAAAGAGCTGAAGAACCAAAAACAGTTGCACCAGTAAAAAGAGGAAGAGGAAGACCAAGAAAAAATCCTGTACCTCCAGTTGAAGAAGAAAAAACTGAAGAACCACCAAAAAGAAGAAGAGGAAGACCAAGAAAAAATCCTGTACCAGAAGAAAACGTGGTAACAGCCAAAACAATTGAAGAACCAGAAGAAACTATTGGAAGTATACTTCCAGGTTTAGATAATGACCAAGAAGATGAAAAAAATAATTATAATTTGTATAATAATATACAAATGCCAGAACAAAATGTAAACGAAGCCAAAGATAATAATGATAATGAAATTGAAGAAAATATATTACCTGGAATAGGAATGGCAAGTAATGAGAATATGGCTATAAATACAAATATCACAACAAACCATTATAACAATAATTATACAAATTCAATATATAATCCAATGTCACAAATACAGGAAAATAATAAAAGCATTGATATAGAAAAAATAGATCTTTCTGAATTATTAACATCAAGAAAAAAAATAGCTGCTTTTGTAGGAACTAGTAAAAATGGAACATCTTTTATTGTAAATAACCTTGCAGAAATGTTATCAACAGCAGGTATAGACATAGCAATATTAGACACAACTAAAAATAGAAATTCTTATTATATATATACAAAAAATGAAGAAGAATTAAGAAAAATAGCAGAACAAAGTATAGTAGGTCTTTCAAAAGGAATGGCAAGTGGAATAGAAGTACATAAAAATCTTACAGTTTATACATCTTTACCAGAAGATAATGAAGCAATTGAACATGCTGACAAAATATTAGAAACATTATTAAAGAAACATACTTTAATTTTAATTGACACAGATTTTAAAACACCATCAAGATATTTTGAACAAGCTCAGGAAATATATTTAGTTCAAAGTTTAGATGTTCTAACAATTCAACCATTAACAGCATTTTTAAGAGAGTTGAAATCAAAAAATATATTGGAAGATAGAAAACTAAGAATAGTATTAAATAAAGCTGTAAAAATAAGAGGAATAACAGATAAGACGATTATAGGTGGAATGGCATATTATAATGATCCTGCAATGTCATTTATGACAGAATTATTTGATAGAACATTAATAAAATATATATCTATACCATTTGAAGAAGAAACATATATAAAATATTTAGAAAATGTTATTGAATGTAATGTATCTTTAAAAGGATATTCAAAAGGATTTTTACAATCATTAAAAGAATTAGGAAATATGATATATTCTGTTGGAGGAACAACATATAGACCACCAACTGCAAATGGATATAATAGTCAAAATACCTTTAGTCCAGGAATGGCTCAAACTTTAAATCAAATGAAAAACAATTATTAACAAATATGAGGAGGAAAATTAAGTGATAATAGCAGTAGTAGTAATATTGGTTTTAATTGTAATTGGACTTATAGTATATAATGTAACAATACATAAAAAAATACAAAAATTCAAAAATTTAAACCAAAAAATCACAAATTTATATGTAGTGCAAGACTTTATGAATGCTATTGGAGAAACATCTACAGTAGAAGACAAAATAAAGAAGATTAATGAAATATTAATAGAAAGATATGAAATAAAATATTCTACTATAGTTGTATTTGATGGTGCAGAATATCAAGTAAAAGCATCAAATGTAGATTCTAAACATTGGGATGCATTAAAATCTTTACATGAACTTGATATGTTTAAAGATAGCATAGAAACAGCAACACCTAAATATGTTACTGTAAACAATGAAAACGAAAGACTTCCATATCAACAAATGGAATTTGGTAGAGCTAAATCTGCTATATTTTTCCCTTTATATATTGATAATGTTTATATTGGATATTGGATAATAGAAAGTGGTATACCACACGATTTTGATAATGTAGATATAACAGTATTAGAAGTAATAAAAGAGAACATAGTATCTGTATTAAAAACAGTAGTACATCAAAAAACATTAGAAACAATAGTTAGAAAAGATTTATTTACTGGTTTGTATTCAGAAGAATATTTATATGGTGAAGGAAAAAAAGTAATAGATCAATATACAATATCAACTATATGTATGTTTAAAATAATTAATATCCAACAAATAAATAAAGAACATTCAAGAGAACTTGGAAATAAAGTTATTACAGAAATAAGTAGATATGTAAAAGAAAATTTAGCATCAGAATATGTATTTGTAAGATATATGGGACCTAAATTTGTTATTGCATTTTCAGGAGTTGAAGCAAATTCAGTTGCAGATTTTCTAAACGACTTAAAAGAAAAAGTCGAAAATATGAAAATAAAACTAACAGAAGAAGAAATAGAAACATTTAAATTAGATGTTAAGGTAAAAGGAAAATCTACTAAAAAAGGTGCAACTCAAGAAGAAAATAGCCAAGAAGCAACACCAAAATTAAATTTTGTTATATCATCTTATTATAAAGGAACAGGATTAGAAGAAGTATTGAAAAAATTAGAAGAATATTTAGATAATGCTAATCCAACAGAAAGTGATATAACTAATATATAAATTATAAAGGAGGAATTGCAAATGGAATTTGATAAAACGATGAGTTTTGAAGTAGAAAGAGAAGAAAATACTAAATGCCAAGAAATACTAAAAGATGTATATCAAGCATTAGTTGAAAAAGGATATAATCCAATTAATCAAATTGTTGGATACATTTTATCAGGAGATCCAACATATATAACAAG
>CAJMJN010000022.1 GCA_905213875.1 uncultured Clostridium sp. | reverse complement strand
TGTAATGTTTGCAATGGCTAAACTTATGGAAATGGAAACAACAGAACAAAATAAAGTTGCATTATATTTGTTTAATAGCATAAATTAGTTTAATTTGTTGAAAAATTATGTAAATTGTGGTAAAATAACATTTGTAATCATTCGTAGCTATGCGAACTATAATAAGAATAGCAGGTTTTAAATCTCGTAAAACAATTGTTAGGAGGTATTTGAATGAGTAAAAAAGACAAGGATTTCTATGTATGGACAATGGCAGAATGTATTAAGTCCACTTATGAATGGTGGGGTACTGACATGATGTCTATGTACGACAATATCAAAGAAGATTTTCCTAATGCAACAAAAGCAATTCATAAAATGTATGCCAAGTTGAAAAAGCCAAACTTCTACAAATCTAAGTTTTTGGTTTTTGAAAAAGTGGAATATGTTTATCAGGCTCTTGCAAATTTAATCCCTCATCACGAAGAACTGCGCTTTGACACAATAACCAAAGAGCAATCCAAAGAGTATGAAGGATTGAATATGTGTTCTTGGGATGAGTTCGTTGAAATACGGCGTATCGATTTGATTATGGCAGTATTGTTGTTTACAGAAGAATTCATTTTACAGCCTGTAAAATGTAAAAATGTAACTCTTACTGATAACCAACTTACTGTAAATGGAAGCTTTGTTAAGCTCGAAGTATCAAAGAAGGAAGATAAAACACATGTCTCCATTCTTATTAAAGATGTTATGCATCTTGAATATGTGATACTTAATTAAGCGAAAAGCCATTATCATTTTACGTGATAATGGCTTTTTACTTGAGTTAAAAATTATTTTTCTAATTGTTTTAAAAGATTGCAAATAAATTCTTTATATAATTTAATTTCAATATCTTTTTTGATTAAAGAATTAAACAGTATTTTTTTAAACTCTTTTTCTAATTCTTTACTTTTTTCTTTCGAAACATTGCTAGAAATCCATTGAGAAATTGTATCCATTTTACCATCATTCTCAAGCTTTTCTGAACTAATTTGGTTAATAAAATTATTAGCTTTTGAAAAATTATTAGCAATTTTTATAATATATTCATTTTTTAAAAAATCTTCTGCTGTAACAACAGTTTTGGTTAATACAAAATCAGCATATGTAAACCATTTTCCATCATAATGCTCTTCTTCAAAGATTTTCTTCTCTCTGTTAGCTGGTTCATCATTATCTGCAATAATTATATAATTTCTTGAAAGTAGTCCCCAATATCTTGCAAATGATTTGAAATTCTTTGCTCCACCAACATGAGTTACACCTATTGAATTAAAAGACTTTTTATAAGTTTTATCAGACGAAACAACAATATCTAACAAATGAGTATCTGTCCATCCTTCAAATACCAAATTGTTTGGATTTATTACTTTGTATATGTTCATTCCTAATGCTTGATATAGTGCTGCAGCATTGTCATAGTTTTCTTCTGTTGCTATTTCTATAGTAGTTGATTCATTTTCTTTGCTTACTATATAATGTCGTTCGATATTATTAGTATCAATCATTGAATCAGAATGTGTTGAATAAAATACATAGTTATTTTTACCAATTTTAATTAATTCACTCATTAGATATTTTTGTCCTGGAATATCTATTTGAGAATTTGGTTCATCTATTAATATTAAATTGTTATTTAATAAATTATTTTCATTTTTTATAGATAGCATAATCATACATGTTATTAATCTTTTAAATCCGTCACTTCTGTCTTGTAATACATATTTATTTTTTGCATCAACAATTCTAATTCTTATCTTGTCAACATATTCATCTAGTTGAATATTAACATTAGACATAGATTTCCAAACTTTTTTTAAATATTTATTTAAATTTTTACTAACTTCATCCAAAATATTCTGAAAAGCTGTTTCACTCATCTCTTTACACTCTTTGTATTGAGTATAAATATTGTCTATATTACTTAATTTAAAAATATAATATAATGGAAGGTTAAAACGAGGATTTGATGAAAATGAAATAATTGATACTTCTGAAGGTAAGATAGTACTTTCATCATATTTCCAAAACAATGTTTTTGGTAAACTAGCATTTTTAGAAAAAGATAATATTTTATTTTCAAAAAAATCATATAACTCTTCTGCATCTTTTATAGTTTTAATATTAGTCTCTGGAATATCAAATTCAGTTAAATTTATTAGTACTTTTTTTGTAACACTAACTTGTTCTTTTGTTTTTTTATTAGTAACTTTTATTGGCCAAGTAGAACTATTTACAAAAGCATAGTTAGGATTTATAGTATAATTATGACTATTATCATATGAAAAATATTTATAAGTTCTTGTATTAGTTCTTATATCAATTTCATAGCAAATATCATAATTAATAAAAGTTTCTACTGGTATTTTAGTATCTTCTTGCAAAATAATATTTTTATTATTTGTTGAATATATATCTTTTAAAATATCTTGAATAATTGTTTCTTTTTCTTTTTTATCTAAAGAAAGATCATATTCTATTAATGATGGTTCACTTGTTTTTGTTCCTTCTTTTATGAAAGTCTTATTTAAAGTAAATGTTGTGTCTAAAGCGCTCAATGCTAATAATAAATTAGTTTTACCACTTTCACTTAGACCAACAAATATTTTACAATCATGTGTAAAATCTATTTCTTCATTTGTTATTGATTTGAAATTTTCGATTATCGCTTTTTTTATTTGCATTGTACTCATTCCTTTCAGTTTTTTGCCATTATATCACATTTTTAGAGAATTTACTCTAATACTTTGTTAAAAGTTGAAAAATTATGTAAATAATGTTATAATAATGCTTGAAAATATTCGTAGCTATGCGAACTATAATAAGAATAGCAGGTTATACATTCTCGTAAAACAATTATTAGGAGGAATTGATATGAAATTTCAGAAAGTTAACATTGCAACCGCTCGGATTAAAGGCTTAAAAAAGCCACCGTACTACTTTGACCATCATTGTTATTATGCTTGGGACATTATGTTCGAAGACACTTCTACTTTGTTTTTTTACAATCTTCCATTTATTAAGGTTGGAAACACTGAAGAAGAAGGAGAAGTTTTCTGCAATCAGTTTAAAGAAAATTTCAATGAAGCACATATTTATGATGGCGATAAAGTTGCTGTTATTTTCGGAGATGACGGTCGTGTTCTGGCAATCGGCAACACAGGAGAAGATGCGTGGATTGATACAACTGACAAATTTGTCAAGAAAACTTTTGCAGAACTCAACATTGTTATCACATCTTTAAAAGTGTATTGATTTGCAATCATTCAAACCCCTGCTACTTTTAGTAGTAGGGGTTTGAATTTTTTATTAAAATATAGAAATTTATTGAATAAACACAAAATTTGTGATATATTATACTCAAATAAATCGAATTATATAAAAAGAGAGCGTTTCGGTGCATATATATTTTTTCGCATACCTGCTCCGTAATTGCTCCATATAAAAATAAAATTATTAAAAAGAAACCCGTAAGCAAAAAGCTTACGGGTTTTAGAAGTGATATTGGAGTTATTAAAAAACGAAAATATTATTTCTTCATACGTCTAAGGGCTTCACGAGCCAAAGGACTTCTAACAGATTCACTTAATGTGACTTGCCATGCTAATGGACTTCCTTTCATAGCTTCAGAAGCATATACGACACCATTGTGACGAACATTTAAGTCTGGTGCATTTATCTGCATAGGATCTCCCATTAACACAGTTTTACTATTCATACCACTACGAGTGGTAATGTCAAGTATAATGGATGGGTCAAAGTTTTGTGCTTCATCAAGCATAAAAAAGGCTTTAGAAATACTTCTACCTCTTAAGAAGTTAGCTGGTTCAAAGCTAATGATAGATTTATCAAATAACTTTGCTAAAGAATTTCTAAGCTGTTTATTAGAATAATCTGGATGTTGAGTTGCAAAGTAATTTAGAATATTATCATAAAATCCACCTGTATAAGGACTGAATTTTTCTTCTACATCACCTGGAAGATATCCCATTTTTTGATCTTGAGTCATTTCAACAACTGGTGCAGAAACTAGAAAATTCCTATAATGACCAATATTTAAATTGTTTTGACTAGAATAATTATCTATATTCTGAAGAGCAGCAGCAACAGCCGCATAAGTTTTACCTGAACCAGCATCGCCTTTTATGACAACAAATGGTGCGATTTCAGGTGGAGCCAATAAGCATTCCATCATCATTTTTTGATCATCATTTAAAGGCTTATAACCTTCTGGACAATATTTTTTAAGATAAATGAGAGGAACAAAAGTACCTTTCGTATATCTAACGATAACATATTTTGGATCTTCACGAGTCGTAAGCTTGAAAAACATATTTTCTAAAGGCTCAATTTTTGGAGGCTCCAATAATGCATCAATAGGAATACATTTATTCAATTCCATTGTGAAATCTGTATAAGTGGTTAAATCTGTATAAATTGTACCACCTTTTCCAGTGTATTGTTCTTTTAGAGATGGTGCTAATTCATCCTTAAAAGGTTCAGCTGTTATTCCTAAAAGAAAAGCTTGTTCACGAATTACTGAATTCTTAGAAATTAAAATTACATTTTTTCTTTTTTCTTTCAAATCCAAACATAATTGGAAAATGCGCATATCATAATTTGTTAGATTATGCATTTTTTTGATTTCCGAAGATATCGGCTTTAAATGCTCTAAAACAAAAAGATTAGAATCATTTTGTTGAACTAATCCTTTATCAAAAGAATGTAGATCATAAACATTTTGCATTAATCCCTTTGTTAAACTATCTATATAATTCAACAAACCAATTGCGTTAGTTCTCCTCTCTGGTGAAATGTCCTTTGTGTTTAATTTTTCATAAACTGCCATTGGTAAAACTACTTCATTTTCTGAACCAAAGTTCAAAGGTGAAGATTGTGAACTAGTAGCTACCTTAGACCGAAGTACAAACGTTTTCATATTACTCATAAATAAACTCCTTTCATAATGTATTCAAAAGTAATTCTTTTGAATGAAATAAGTTAATATGTTAACAATAAAATTATACCACTAAAATAAGAAAAAAACAATAAAATATGTAAACTTATTATATTGAAATGATATTAAAACATTTTCAAACAATAAACTTACATATTTTGATAATTAATATTAATCTTTATTTTCTAAAGAGAAAAAACAGCCATTTAGATAGTTTAAAATCCCACTAGGAGTAGTAAAATTAAATTTTAACATATAACTTTGCAACATCTGATAATGCTTATTAAATTTCTTATTTATTTCATTTTTTCCATATTTACCATCACCAATAATTGGATAACCCAAATAGGCAAGATGTGCACGTATTTGATGTGTTCTACCAGTTTCTATTTCAACATCTAAAAGAGAAGTATTATTATCATATTTTTTCAAAACATTATATGTAGTAACAATTTTTTGATATCCTTTTTTATAAATGTCACTTATATAAACATAAGATTTTTTAGAATCTTTAAAAAGGTAAGCTTCATTTCTTTTATATTTAGATCTAGGAATACCATAAACTAAAGCTAAGTAATGCTTTTCAATTTCATGATTTTTAAATTTAGATAACAAAATATCCAAAGAAATCTGATTTTTAGCAAATAAAACTAAACCAGTAGTATTGCGATCTATTCTATGACATGGCATATAGTTAAAATCTGAATTATTATAAGATTCATTAACAATAGTAGTTAAACTATTAGAACCAGTAACTTCTAAACTATAAGGTTTATTTATTATTAAAATATTATCATCTTCAAAAATAATATCTAATGAAATTTTAGGTTTCAAAAGTTCATCAGAAATAAATACTAATATTTCGTCATTTTCAAAAACATTAACATTAGTATTTGTTCTTTTTCCATTAATCTTAATATCTTTTTTTCGTAAAGTTTTATAAAATAAATTATAAGAAAGATTATTTATATTATCAATTAAAAATTTATCTAATTTTTTTCCATTATATTTTTTATCTACAATTAACTTTTTCATGTAAATATTATAGCATAATTTAGAAATAACACAATATAATAAAAGGAATATTCTAGAAACTAAGGTAATAAAATAAATATGTGAACTTTATGTGAAAATTAAAAAAATACTATTGACATTTGATAAAAAAGGGTATAAATTATTAGCAGTCAAACACAAAGAGTGCTAAACTAAAAGGAGGTAATAAAAATGATTAAACCATTAGGTAGTAGAGTTTTATTAAAAATGAAAGAAGGCGAAGAAAAAACTAAAAGTGGAATTATCTTAGCAGAAGCAGCTCAAGAAAAACCACAAATCGCAGAAGTAATAGAAGTAGGACCTGGAGAAATTGTTGAAGGTAAACAAGAAACAATGCAAGTAAAAAAAGGTGATGATGTTATCATAAGCCAATATGCAGGAACTAAAATAAAATATGAAGGAACAGAATATATAATAGTTAAACAAGATGAAATTTTAGCAATAGTTGAATAATAAATATAAAATTATAGAATATGTCAAGATTATTGGCAAAACAAATAAAGAGTTGAAAGGAAGGATTTAAAATGGCAAAAATGATTAAATATGGTGAAGATGCCAGAAAATCTTTATTAGAAGGTGTAAACAAATTAGCAGATACAGTTAAAGTTACATTAGGACCAAAAGGAAGAAATGTTGTATTAGATAAAAGCTTTGGAGCTCCATTAATTACAAATGATGGTGTAACAATAGCAAAAGAAATTGAATTAGAAGATAAATTCGAAAATATGGGAGCTCGTTTAGTAAAAGAAGTTTCTACAAAAACAAATGATGTTGCAGGAGATGGAACTACAACAGCAACAGTTTTAGCTCAAAGTATGATTAAAGAAGGAGTTAAAAATGTAGCAGCAGGTGCAGACCCAATGGCAATAAAAAGAGGAATTGACAAAGCTGTAAAATCAGCTGTTGAAGGATTAAAAGAAGTTAGCTCACCAGTAAATGGAAAAGAAGATATCGCAAGAGTTGCAAGTATTTCAGCTAATAATGAAGAAGTTGGAAACTTAATTGCAGATGCAATGGAAAAAGTATCAAAAGATGGTGTTATAACAATTGAAGAATCAAAAACATCAAATACAGAATTAAATGTAGTTGAAGGAATGCAATTTGATAAAGGATATTTATCACCATATATGGCAACAGATACAGAAAAAATGGAAGCTGTTTTAGATAATCCATATATATTAATAACAGATAAAAAAATAAGCAATATCCAAGAAATATTACCACTACTAGAAAGCTTAATGCAAGAATCAGGAAAATTATTAATTATCTGTGATGATATGGAAGGTGAAGCTTTATCAACATTAATCTTAAATAAATTAAGAGGAGTTCTAAATGTTGTAGCTGTAAAAGCTCCTGAATTTGGAGATAAGAGAAAAGCAATGTTACAAGATATTGCAACATTAACAGGTGGAGAAGTTATAACATCAGATTTAGGACTTGAACTAAAAGATACAACAATAGAACAATTAGGTAGAGCAAAACAAGTTAAAGTACAAAAAGAAAATACAATAATTGTTGATGGAAGCGGAGACAAACAACAAATAGCTGATAGAGTAGCTCAAATAAAAGCTCAAATTAATGAAACAAAAAGCGATTATGATAAAGAAGCTTTACAAGAACGTTTAGCTAAACTTGCTGGAGGAGTTGCAGTAATTGGAGTTGGAGCAGCTACAGAAGTTGAAATGAAAGATAGAAAACTAAGAATAGAAGATGCTTTATCTGCAACAAAAGCTGCTGTAGAAGAAGGTATAGTAGCAGGTGGTGGAACAGCATTACTTAATATCATACCAGCAGTAGAAAAATTAGTAAATTCACTTGAAGGTGGAGAAAAATTAGGTGTAGAAATAGTATTAAAAGCATTAGAAGAACCAGCTAAACAAATAGCTAGAAATAGTGGATTAGAACCAGCTGTAATAATTGAAAAAGTAAAATCAGAAAAAGAAGGAATTGGATTTGATGCAGCAACTGAAAACTATGTAGATATGAAAAAAGCTGGAATAGTAGATCCAACAAAAGTAACAAGAAGTGCTTTACAAAACGCAGCATCTATTGCATCAATGGTACTTACAACAGAAAGCTTAGTAACAGATGCACCAGAAGAAAAATGTAAATGTGGTGGACACGAAGGTGGTATGCCAGCTGGAATGGATGGAATGTACTAAAAATAAGAAATAATTAGAGATTGAAACTAAGCCCCCAATTATTAAACTTTTTTAATAATTGGGGGCTTAGTTATACTGTGTTATTCTAATTTTGGTGCCGAAAAGCAGAATCGAACTGCTGACCTACGGGTTACGAATCCGTTGCTCTACCAACTGAGCTATATCGGCAAATAATATAAGCAAATTATAATATAGAATTATCAAAAAATCAATACAGCTTTAGAAAAATGCTGTAATAGCATGTGGAAAAATACTATAATAGCAAATTTAATAATAAGTAAACTGTATACAGAACTAAAAAAATATGTTATAATAGCACCGTAATTAAAGAAAAGATAACAATATTATAAATTAATATAAAATAACAAAAAGGAGAGTTTGAATTGGGATTTTTTGAAAAACTAAAAAATGGAATGAACAAAACAAAAAGTTCATTTGATGAAAAAATAAACAATGTATTTAAAAGTTTTAGAAAAGTAGATGAAGACTTTTTAGAGGAATTAGAAGAAATACTAATAATGTCAGACATAGGTGTAGACACATCTGTAAAAATAATTAACAATTTAAGAACAAAAATTAAAAAAGAAAAAATACAAGATGAAGAAGATGTAAAAAAAGCGTTAAGAGAAGAGATGCAAGCAATATTAGATGGAAATGATATTAGTTTACACTTAAACACTAAACCATCAGTTATATTAGTTGTAGGAGTAAATGGCGTTGGAAAAACTACATCAATAGGAAAAATTGCTAATAGATTAGCAAAAGATGGTAAAAAAGTTGTAGTTGCAGCAGCTGATACATTTAGGGCTGCAGCTGTTGAACAATTAGAAATCTGGGCAAATAGGTCTGGAGCAGATATAGTAAAAAGAGAAGAGGGAGTTGACCCTGCATCTGTTGTATATGATGCAATGAAAATAACAAAAGAAAAACAAGCAGATGTATTAATTGTTGATACAGCAGGAAGACTACATAATAAAAAATATTTAATGGATGAACTAAATAAAATACAAAAAGTAATAAATAAAGAAATGCCAGAAGCAGATAAAGAAGTATTGCTAGTAATAGATGGCGCAACAGGTCAAAATGCAATTTCTCAAGTAAAAGCATTTAAGCAAGAAACAGATTTAACAGGTTTAGTTATAACAAAACTAGATGGAACAGCAAAAGGTGGAGTTGCAATAGGAATTGTAGCAGAAAACAATATTCCAATTAAATTTATTGGAATAGGTGAACAAATTGATGATATGGAAGTATTTAACTCAGAAGATTTTGTGAAAGCCATTATATAGAGGAAAGTAGGAGGTAAAAAGGTGGAAAAAGAAGAAAAGAACAAGAATAACACAAATGAAACCGTCCAAGTAGAAGAAAATAAAAAAACTAATGAAAAAGCAAATAACAAAAAAGAACAAAAACGAAAAAATAGTAAATTAAGAATGATGCTAGTAATTCTATTTTTATTAGTATTTTCAGGAGTTAGTTATGTACAATTAAGAGGAAGCTACTTAGAATATTTAGAATTAGGAAGTCAATATATAGATATATTTAAAACAAACTTAATTTATAGATATTCAATAATGGCAATTAATTTTGTATTTTTATATATTGTAATATATTTTACTAATAGAGGAATAAAAAAAGGATTAAAACCATTTTTTGAAAAAGAAAAAAGGTCAATGCCAAAATTATTAAATAAATCATTAGCTTTAGTAATTTCAGCAGTGGTAAGTTTTGTAGTATCATCAGCATTTATGCAAAAAATAATGTTAATAATTAATGGAACAAGTTTTGGAAATCAAGACCCAATATTTGGACTAGATATTGCTTATTATATGTTCCAGAAACCTGTAATTGAAATGCTTTTATTCTATTTTGTAGTACTATTTGTAGGACTTTCACTATACATGGCATTATATTATGTAATAGTATTTAACCGTTTCTTTGATGGCGTAGATGGAAAGATGCTTAAAGAAAGCATTTTTATGAAAAAATTAATGAGAAATATTATGTTAGTTGTAGTAGGAGTTGCACTAATAACAGTAATCAATACACAAAATATTATGTATGGAAAAATCTTAACAGTAGGTGATGACATCGAAATAAATGGTGCAGGTATGACAGAAGCAACAGTTCAATTATATGGATATATAATATTTGCCTTTGTAATTGTAATATTTGCATATAGAGCATTAAAAGCTTTCAAAGCAAGCAATACAAGTAAAGTATTAAAAAATTTAGCAGTAATACCAGGATATTTAGTTGTGTTATTCCTTGTAATGTTAGTATTTGACTTAGCATATGTACATTCAAATGAATTAGATAAAGAGAAAAAATATATTTCTGAAAATATCAAAAATACTAAAATTGCATATAATATAAATATTGAAGAAACAAGCCTAGAAAATTCAGGAACAATAACTAAAGAAGAAGCAGAAAAAAATGATAATGTTATAAATAACATACCAATTATAAGCCAAGATGCAGTGTTAGAAGATTTACAAAGTAACCAAACATCAACAGGATATTTTGCTTATACAAAAGCAAATTTAGCAAAATATAAAATAGATGGAATTGATCAATTAGTATATTTAGCACCAAGAGAAATAAAAAGTTCAGGAAGAACATATAACAATAAAACATATGAATATACACATGGTAGAGGAGAAGTAATAGCTTCTGCAACACAAAGTACAGCAGCTGGAAATGTGCAATATATTCAAAAAGATGTATCAGGAAAAGATGAAAAAATAAATATTGAACAACCTAATATTTATTTTGGGTTACAAACAAAAGAAACAATAGCAACAAATGCTAAAAACAAACAAGAATATGATTACACAGACGAAAATGGAAAAGACCAAACATCAACATATGATGGACAAGCTGGACTAAAATTAGGATTTTTAGATAGACTTGTGCTTGGAATTTCAAAAGGAGATATAAACCTAGCATTTTCAAGTGAAATGACAAGTGACAGCAAAATATTAATAAATAGAAATATTATTGATAGAGCTAAAAAAGCATTACCATATTTAATATATGGTGAAGATCCATATACAGTGGTAACAAGTGATGGAAAAATTGTATGGGTATTAGATGCATACACAGTATCTTCAAGTTATCCATATTCAGAATATGCAACAATAGAACATGATAATATAAAAGAAGATATAAATTATATAAGAAACTCTGTAAAAGTAATAATAGATAGCTATGACGGTTCAATGTCATTCTATATTACAGACAGAAATGACCCAATTGCAATGGCATATAGAAATATCTATAAAAATTTATTTAAAGATTTAGACGAAGAAATTCCAACAGATATTTCAGAACATTTTGTTTATCCAACATTTTTATATAATGTTCAAGCAGAAATTTTAAAAGTATATCATAATGTAAAACCAGATGTAATATACAGAGGAGACGACTTATGGGATATAGCAAAATACAACACAAACACAACAAAAACAACTGCTAAAGGAACATATATGGAACCATATTATACAATGTTAAAAACTAAAAATGGTGAACAATTTGGATTAGTTCAAATGTATACACCAGATTCAAAACAAAATATAATATCATATTTAGTTGGAACAACAGAAAATGGAAACAACACATTAAGAATGTATAAGTTCTCTGCAGATAGTAACATTGTAGGTGCTATACAATTAGACAAACAAATAGAAGAAAATGAAGCAATTAGCAGTGAAATAAATAGCTTAAATGTTACTGGAACTAAATTAACAAAACAAATGATAATAGTTCCAATGGATAATACATTATTATATGTTGAACCAATATATCAAACAATGTTAAATGAATCAGATGTACCAATTCTTAAAAAAGTAATAGTGGCATCTGGAAATAAAGTAGCAATAGGTGATAACATATCAAAAGCATTAGAAAACCTAGTTTCTCAATATGCTGAAGCAGTAGAAGTTGAAAACACAGACGATATGGAAGGATTAATAGAAGCAATAATAAAAGCAAACCAAAATTTAACAGAATCAAATAAAAATAATGACTGGGAAATGATGGGCAAAGATGTTAAAAAACTTCAAGATTTAATAACTTCTTTAGAAAAAACTAAAACTGAAGAAGATAAAAAGAAACAACAAAATAGTACAACAAACAATACTGTAGTTGAAGATACAGATACAAATTCTAGTAATACAAGCAATGTTACTAATAACATAGCTGTGCAATCTAATACAGAAATGTAATTGTGTTATGCAATATCAACTATAAAATGTAAAATATTTTTAATAAATAGTTTTAAAAAAAGATATGTCAATAAAAGGTCAAGATTAAATGAATATAATCTTGACCTTTTATTGTAAATATAAAATTTTATTGATTTATTTTTCCAATTTATGAAATACTTTTTTACCTTTTTTCAAAATAGCATAACCATCTTTAAAATCATCATCTGAAAGCATAAAATTTACATCTGTAACTTTTTCGTCATTTAAAGAAATACCACCTTGATTAATTAAAGTTCTAGCTTGTCCTTTAGAAGGAACTAATCCAGCTAAAAGTAAAGCATCTAATATAGAAATATTTGTATTTTCAATTTTTGTTGAAGGCATATTATCTAAATTTCCTGAACCAGAGAATAAGGCATTTGAAGCTTCTTCAGCCTTTTTAGCTTCTTCTTCTCCATGAATTAATTTAGTTATTTCAAAAGCTAGTATTTTTTTAGCTTCATTAATTTTTTCACCTTCTACATTGCAAAGTTCTTTTATTTTATCAGGAGATAGGAAAGTAAGCATATTAAATACATTTTCTACACTTTCATCTTCAACATTTCTCCAATATTGATAAAATTCATATGGAGATGTTTTTTCTGCTGATAGCCATAAAGCTCCTTTCTCAGTTTTTCCCATTTTTTTACCTTCTTTAGTTGTAAGAAGTTTAAATGTTAAACCAAAAGAATCACTTTTTCCAATTTTTCTGATTAAATCAACTCCACCTATAATATTAGACCATTGATCATTACCACCAAGTTCTAATTTACAACCATATTTATTGTATAAATATAAGAAGTCATAAGATTGCATTAGCATATAGCTCATTTCAAAAAATGTTAAACCTGTTTCTAATCTTTGTTTATAACATTCAGCTGCAAGCATTTTGTTAACTGAAAATAAACTACCAATTTCACGAACAAATTCAACAAATTTTAAATCTAAAAGCCAATCTGCATTATTAACAATAATTGCTGCATTTTCACCTTCAAAACTAACAAATTTAGCAACTTGTTCTTTTATACATTCAACATTGTGATCTATTTCTTCACGAGAAAGCATTTTTCTCATATCAGTTTTTCCAGAAGGATCACCAATAGTTGCTGTACCACCACCAACTAAAATAATTGGTCTATGACCAGCTTTTTGTAAATGACTTGCAACCATTAAAGACACAAAATGTCCTACATGAAGGCTGTCAGCAGTAGGGTCAATACCAATATAAAAAGAAACTTTATTATTTTCTAAATATTCCTTTAACTCTTGTGGGTGTGTAATTTGTTCAATATAATTTCTTTCGTTAAGTAAATCTATAACATTTTTCATAAATAAAATCCTTTCCTAATTAAGTGTTATTCCATTAAAACCAATATCTGGATTTAAGTTTTTCATGTTAGCTTGATAATCTTTTTTATATTCTTTAAATTCGGGATATCCAACAAAACGGTTTAAGTTTTTTATTGATATTCCAGTTTGATTAGAAATAGTATCTAATGAATTTTCAAACCCATTTTCTTGAATATAAGATTTAAATGTTGAAAATTCAAGACCATCTTTTTGACTACATTTTGGGCATACATTACCAGCTGATACGTAAAAACTTCCACATCTACTACATCTATTAAATTCCATAATTCTTCCTCCTATTTTATCTTTTGACAAATTTTTCTTAAAATCGCCTACATTGTATCACAAAATATAGGGAAATAAAAGGCTTTATATAAAAAATCTATTTTTTCATTTCCATAAATTTTTCATAATAATCAGGAGCAACTTTTTGCAATCTAACTGGTTTTAATCTATTGGTTGTAAAACAATGTTTAGTTTCACCAGTTAAAACAACATTTCCAGTAGCTTTATCTGTTACATCATATCCAATTGTTAATCTAACACCATTAAATTCTTTAACAAATGGTTTAACAATTATAATATCATTAAAAGTAACATGATGTTTAAAATTAACATTTACACCTAATACAGGTATCATAAAACCTCTTTTTTCCAACTCGGCATAAGGAATTCCATAGGCATCCATCATGCTACAACGAGCTTCTTCCAAAAAACGAATATAATTAGAATGATGCACAACTCCCATTCTATCTGTTTCATAATAATTTATTTTTCTTTCAAATTTAAAATCCACAAAAATCACTTCTTTCTAAATGTTTAAAGGTAGTGTTACTAGTCATATTATTAAAAAATCAATATATATTATTTGATTTTTCCGTATAAGACATAGTAAAACTGACTGGTAACAACGCAATTATAATAGAAACAAAAAAATAAGTCAAATAGTGGAGTAAGAGTTTGTTTATTAAATATTTTGTGATATAATTATAAAAAATTTGGAGATGAAATAAACAAAATGAAACAAATAAATGGAATAATAATGCAATATTTTGAGTGGTATATGAATTGCAATCAAAATTTATGGAACGAAATATCACAAAAAGCTGAAAAATTAGCAGATATGGGAATAACAGCATTATGGCTACCACCAGCATTTAAAGGAATAGGCGGAAAAGATGAAGTTGGTTATGGAGTATATGATGTATATGACTTAGGAGAGTTTGAACAAAAGGGAACAATTAAAACTAAATATGGTTCAAAAGAAGAATACTTAAATTGTATTCAAGTATTAAATCAAAATGGAATAGAAGCATATGCAGATATAGTATTAAATCACAAAATGGGAGCAGATATGTTACAAACAATTCCAGCAACAAAAGTAGATTGGGGTAATCATAATATTTTAACATCAGGACAAGAGACAGTAAGAGTAGCAACAAAATTTACTTTTCCAGGAAGAAAACATAAATATTCAGATTTTGAATGGAACTGGACACATTTTGACGGAATAGACTATGACGAAAAATCAAAAGAACACGCAATATTTAAATTTCAAAATAAAGAATGGAATGCAGCTGTTGACGAAGAATATGGAAATTATGATTATTTAATGGGAGCAGATATCGATTTTTCAAACCCAGAAGTTGTGGAAGAGTGTAATAAATGGGGAAAATGGTATGTAGAAACAACAAAAATCAATGGTTTAAGGTTAGATGCTGTAAAACATATAAATGCAGATTTTTATAAACAATGGTTGAAAACTTTAAGAGAAAATACTAAAAAAGAATTGTTTACAGTTGGAGAATATTGGAGCGGAGATGTTTCTAAATTACATAGATATATAACAGAAACAGAAGGAGAAATTTCATTATTTGATGTGCCATTACATTATAATTTATCAAATGCATCAAATGACGAAAATTATGATTTGACACAAATATTTGAACATACATTGGCAAAAGAAAATTCAAGTAAAGCGGTAACATTTGTAGATAATCATGACACACAGCCAGGACAAGCATTAGCAAGTTTTATATCACAATGGTTCAAGCAAGCAGCATATAGCTTGATATTATTACGTAATGCAGGATATCCTTGTGTATTTTATGGAGATTTTTATGGAATACCACATGATAACATAGAACCAATGAAAGGATTACAAACTTTAATAGAATTAAGAAAAGAGAAATCTTATGGAGAGCAACACGATTATTTTGATAATCCACATATGATTGGTTGGACAAGAGAAGGAGATGACGAACATCTTCAATCAGGTTTAGCAGTAGTAATTTCAAATGGTTCTGCTGGAGAAAAAACAATGTATATAGGAACACAATTTGCAGGAAGTAAGTTTATAGATAGCTTAGAAAATTGTGAAGATGAAGTAACAATAAATGAAGAAGGATATGGAATATTTAAAGTAAATGAAAAATCTACATCAGTATGGGTAGAAGCATAAAAATATATAGAAGGAGAAGCGGATGTCAAAATTTGTACACTTACACATACATAGTGAATTTAGTTTATTAGATGGAGCAAATAGAATAAAAGATTTACCAGTAAGAGCAAAAGAACTTGGAATGGATGCAATGGCAATAACTGACCACGGTGTTATGTATGGAGCAATTGATTTTTATAAGGCTTGTAAAAAAGAAGGAATTAAGCCAATTATAGGGTGTGAGGTATATGTTGCACCACGAAGCAGATTAGACAAAGAACCAGGTATTGATAATAAATATAATCACTTGATTTTGCTTGCCAAAAATAACGAAGGCTATAAAAACCTAAGTAAATTAGTATCATTAGGGTTTGTTGATGGATATTATTACAAACCTCGTATAGATTTAGAAATATTAGAAAAATATCATGAAGGATTAATTTGTTTAAGTGCTTGTCTAGCAGGTGCTGTAAATCAAGCATTATTAAATGGAAATAATGAAAAGGCTGAAGAAATTGCTTTATGGCACAAAAGAGTATTTGGAGAAGATTATTATATAGAAATTCAAAATAATGGGTTACAAGAGCAAGTATTGGCAAATCAAAAATTGATACAATTAGCTAGAAAATTAGATATACCAATAGTTGCAACAAATGATGCACATTATTTAAAAAGAGAAGATGCATATAATCACGAAGTTTTATTATGTATTCAAACAGGAAAAAGAATGAGTGATGTTGACAGAATGAGGTTTGATACAGACGAGTTATATGTAAAATCTCCAGAAGAAATGTCAGACTATTTTAAAGCATTTACAGATGCAATTGAAAATACTGTAAAAATAGCAGAAAAATGCAATGTTGAATTTGAATTTGGACATACAATATTACCCAATTATGAAGTACCACCAGAATATCCAACACATTATGATTATTTTAAGAAACTTTGTGATGATGGTATAAGAAAAAGATATGGAGAAAATCCAAGTAAAGAGGTATTAGAAAGAGCAGAATATGAATTAGGAATTATAAAGAAAATGGGATATGTAGACTATTTTCTAATAGTGTGGGATTTCATCTTTTATGCTAAAACACACGATATACCAGTAGGACCTGGTCGTGGTTCTGGTGCAGGTTCAATAATTGCTTATGCAATAGAAATAACAGATATTGACCCAATGAAATATGGTTTGCTTTTTGAAAGATTTTTAAATCCAGAAAGAATAAGTATGCCTGATTTTGATGTTGATTTTTGTTATGAACATAGACAAGATGTAATAGATTATGTAGCAAGAAAATATGGGCATGACCATGTATCACAGATTATAACATTTGGAACAATGGCAGCTAAAATGGTAATAAGAGATGTAGCAAGAGTCCTTGATGTACCATATTCAGAGGCTGATATGTTGGCTAAAATGATACCAAATGAATTACATATAACAATAAAAAAAGCATTAGAACAAAATAAAGAATTAAAAGAAAAATATGATACAGACGAAACTGTAAAAAAAGTTTTAGATATAGCAATGGGGCTAGAGGGAATGCCAAGGCAAACATCAACACACGCTTGTGGAATAGTTATTACAAAAGACCCAGTAGATACGTATGTTCCCTTGTATGTGCGTGATAACCAGATATCAACACAGTATATAATGACAACATTAGAAGAGTTAGGATTATTAAAAATGGACTTCTTAGGTTTAAGGACATTAACAGTTATAAAAGACACGATGGATTTAGTAAAGAGAAATAGGGGAATAACTGTAGAATTTGACAAAGATATGGCAGATCCAAAAGTGTATAAATTGTGGCAAGAGGGCAAATCTTGTGGAATATTCCAATTTGAATCTCAAGGTATGACAAACTTCATGAAAGAACTAAAACCAGACTGTTTGGAAGATTTAATTGCAGGTGTGTCTTTATATAGACCAGGTCCAATGGACCAGATACCACGTTATATAAGAGGAAAACAAAATCCAGGTCATAATGAATATACACACCCTAGACTAGAGCCTATACTAAATGTAACTTATGGTTGTATGGTTTATCAAGAACAAGTAATGCAAATAGTTCGTGATTTAGCCGGATATTCATTAGGTAGGGCAGATTTAGTTAGACGTGCTATGGGTAAAAAGAAACTTGATGTAATGGCAAAAGAAAGAGAAGTATTTATAAATGGTCAAGTCGATGAAAATGGAAATGTAATAGTTCCAGGTTGTGTAAGGAATGGAATAGATGCTGAATCAGCTAACAAGATTTTTGATGAAATGGCGGAATTTGCAAAATATGCATTTAACAAAAGTCATGCAGCTTGTTATGCAGTAGTAGCATATAGAACAGCTTATTTGAAAGCATATTATCCAGCAGAATTTATGGCTGCAACATTAAATAGCTTTTTGGGAAATTTAGATAAAATTCCTCAATATATTGATGAGTGCAAATCATTAGGAATACAAATATTAAAGCCAGATATAAATCACAGTTACAGCAAATTTACAGTTGAAAAAATAGAAGAAAATTCGAAAAATTTAGACAATAATGAAAAAAATCAAAATGATGAAAAAGATTTAAATAAAAAGGCTCAATTTGCAATAAGATTTGGTTTGGGTAGTATAAAAAATGTTGGAACAGTACCGGTTCAAAAAATAGTTGAAGAAAGAGAAAAAAATGGACAATACAAAGGATTTACAGATTTTTGTGAGAGAATTGCGGACGAAGCGGTAAACAAAAAATGTGTAGAAAGTTTAATAAAAGCAGGAACATTTGACGAATTTGAACAAACAAGAAGTACACTATTAGCATCATTTGAAAATATAATAGACAGTATTCAAAGTGAAAAGAAAAAAGGTCTAGCAGGTCAAGTATCAATGTTTGACATGGGAACTCAAGAACAAAAAGACGAATTAAATGAAATAAAATATAAATTTGAAGAACACAATGAATTACCAACAAAAGAATTACTATCATTAGAAAAAGAAATGTTAGGAATTTATATATCAGGACATCCACTTCAAAAACTAAGAGAGCAAATTGAAAAACAAACAAATATAAACACAATGGAATTAAGAAAAATAGATAACCAAATGAACAGTAATATGAATGAAGAAGGCCAAGTAACTGAAAAGTTAAAATACAAAGATGGCCAACAAATAAAATATGCTGGAATAATAACTTCAATTAAAAAGAAATACACTAAAAATAACAAAATAATGGCATTTGTAACAATTGAAGATTTATATGGAGTTGCAGAAATAATTGTATTTGAAAATGCTTATATAAAAGCAGGAAAAAGTCTAGTAGAAGAAAACATTGTAATGGTAGAAGGACGATTAAGTATCAGAGAAGATGATAGAACAACTATTATTGCAAATGATATAAAAGACTTTGGAGAACAAAAACAAAGAATATTAACAATAAATATTACAGATGCAACTGAAGAAGAAAAAGACAAACTTAGAGGATTTTTAAGATATTTTTGCGGTGATAGAAACAACATAAATGTTCAAATTCAGGTAGGTGAAGAATGTAAGCCTTGTGGACAAATATATTTGACAGATGAAATTTTAAATTTGCTAAAAGAAATTGTTGGAGAAGAAAAAGTGAGTTTATAAATTCATTGTATTAGTATTAGAAACCCAAAGTATAATTAAATAAATATATATATTATTCGGTTCAATACGAACAAATATAAAATCTAAAAATAGCTAAATGATACTTCCCAAAACAAGTTTGGGTTCCCTCATTTAGCTATTTTAATATTTTCTAATTTATTCTCCATTCACATTCATAATATATTTATTTAATTATACTTAGGGTTATAACATAATATATATAAACAATTTTTATTAATGAATTATTTTATAATTAAATCCATTCTTTATATTTTTTTAGATAAACTTTTTTAGCAAATATTGCAACAATACAATATAAGAAAGTAACACCAAATATAAGAACTATATCAGAAAATTGCATAGGCACTAAACCTATCATAGCTCCTAACCCAGTAAATGGTACTAATAGACCAATTATAATCAAAGATATAGAAGAAATATAAACAGCTCTATGTGCATTACTTTGTATAAATGGTAATTTTGCAGTTCTAATAATATGCATCCCAACCAAGTTAGAAACTATGCTATAACTAAACCAAATTGTTTGGAATAAAGCAGCTTCTCGTATATTAAAGAAAAACCATAAACAAGCAAAAACAACCATATCAAAACAAGAACTTAAAGGTCCCCAGAAAAACATGAAATGTTTTAGACTTTTTATATCTAACTTTTTAGGTTTTTGTAAATCTTCTTTATCAACATGGTCAAAAGGTAGAGTCATTTGACCAAAGTCATATAATAGACCTTCAACAAGTAATTGGATAGGTGTTTCAGGCAAAAATGGAAGTAATGCACTAGCAATAATAACAGACATAACCTCTCCAAAATTAAAGCTTGTTGCTAATTTTATATATTTCATTAAGTTTACAAATGTACGTCTACCTTCAGAAACACCATCTAATAAAACATTTAAATCTTTTTCTAACAGAATTATATCAGCAGATTCTTTGGCAATATCAACCGCTGTATCAACTGAAATTCCTACATCTGAATTTGTAAGTGAAGGACTATCATTAATACCATCCCCCATATATCCAACAATATTTCCTGTATCTTTTAAAAGTCTTACAATTCTAGCTTTTTGAATAGGAGACAATTTAGCAAAAATGTTAGTTTTCTTCAATAATCTAAGTACAGCAGTGTCAGAAAGTTTATCTAATTGAGTTCCAAGAACTATTTTATTTGAATTTATTCCAACTTTTGAGCAAATACATTTTGTAACTTCTGCATTATCACCTGTAAGTACAATAACTCTAATACCAGCCTGATTTAATTTTTTGATAGATTCTTTTGCAGATTCTTTTGGAGGATCTAAAAATCCAATAAAACCAAGTAATACCATATTTTTTTCATCACTAACATCAAATGTTTCGTTTTGCAAAATATCATTTTTTTGACAAACAGCTACAACTCTTAAGCCATCTTCATTTAATTTACGACTAATTTTTCTAATATTGTCTTTTATAGATTTTGTAATAGGTTCAACTTGACCATCGTTGTCAACAAGTGTACAAATATTTAAAATTTCCTCAACAGCACCTTTGGTAATCATTTGCTTTTTAGAACCATCACTAACAATTACAGACAAACGTCTACGAGCAAAATCAAAAGGAATTTCGTCCACCTTTTTATATGTTTCTCTAAAATTTCCTAGACCATTTTCAATTCCTCTTTTTATAACAGCTTCATCAATATTTCCCTTTAAACCTGTTTGAAAAAATGCGTTAAGAAAGGCATGTTTTAAAACTCTTAAATCTTCTTCACCTTTAATATTTAAATATTTTTCTAACACAATTTTATCTTCTGTTAAAGTTCCTGTTTTATCAGTACATAAAATATTCATAGCACCAAAGTTTTGTATAGAGTCTAATTTTTTTACAATAGTTTTTTTCTTAGACATTCGTACAGCACCTTTTGATAAACTTGAAGATAAAATAACAGGTAGTAGCAAAGGGGTAATTCCAATTGCTATTGCAACAGCAAATGTAAATGCAGTAATTGCACTATGTTTCCAAGCCGTTAGTAAAAATACAATAGGAATCAATACCAACATAAATTTAATCAATAATCTACTAATATTTTCAATTCCTTTTTGAAATGCAGTTTTTGGTTTTCCTTGTGTTAGTGTATGAGCAATTTTTCCAAAATATGTAGAATCAGCTGTTTTTATAACAACACCTTTTGCACTTCCAGAAATAACATTAGTGCCCATAAAACAAATTGTATCTAAATCTGATATGCTATCTAAATCATTAATAGAAAGTTCAGATTCAACTGATTTTTTAACACTATCAGATTCACCTGTTAAAGCTGATTGACCAACATATAAATCTTTGGATTCAATAATTCTTAAATCAGCTGGAATCATACTACCAGCTGAAAGAGTAACAATATCACCTAAAGTTACTTCTTTAATAGGTATTTGAACTTCTTTACCATTTCTTATTACAGATGTAGTTGTTGCAACTAATTGCTTTAATTGTTCAGCAGCTTTGTTAGAACGATATTCCTCAAAAAAGTCTAACAATGTACTTGCTGTAACTAAAATAGCTATAACAATAATGTTTGCATAACTAGGTGTTTCAGGCAAGTAAACATCTGTATAACATAAAATTGCAACAATTCCTAATAAAATACAATTAAATGGTGAAAACAAACTATCTAGAAAATAGCTGTACCATCTTTTAGGTTTTGCTTGCTTAATCTCATTTAATCCAAGTTTTTCAATTCTCTTGGTTGCTTGAGTATCAGATAATCCATTTGGATTAACCTTATAATTTTTAATAAATTCATCTCTAGGCAAAGTACATTCTTCGCCATACATTTTTGCGACATCTACTTCTTCTTTAGCATTTGCCAATTTTATCAACTCCAATCTTTTGTGAATATCAATAAAATTATACCACTATTAAATAAGAATGATACAAAATATAGAAAAAAAATTAAAATAGTGATAATATATAAGTGAAAAACGTGAAAGGAATGAAGAAAAAATGGAAGAAAGAGTTAGAGTTGCAGGAATAATAAAAATAAATGGTGGATATGCATTTATGCATAGAAAAAATGTAATAAAAAGAAAAGATTATCAAGAATATTACACATTCCCAGGAGGAGGACTAGAAAAAGGGGAAACTCCAGAAGAGGGTGTAATAAGAGAAATAAAAGAAGAATTTGGAATAACAATAAAGCCAATAAAAAAATTATATGAAATGAAATCAGAAAAATTCAAGCAAAAAGAAATATTTTTCTTATGTGAATATGTAGAAGGAGAATTTGGAACAGGTGATGGACCAGAATTTAACAATGATCCTAAATATATAGATAGTGGAGAATATTTACCAGAAATTATAAAAGAAAGTGAAATTAAAAATTTATTGTTATTACCAACAGAGATAAAAGAAAAATTTGTAGAGGATTTGGAAAACGGAAGAATATAGATAATGTGATTAACAATATTATTAAATGACTAATTTTCCACAACAGAGATTTAAGCTATAAAAAGAAAAAAGTTTATTTGCACTTTAATCTACCATAATCAGCGTAAACAATGATAAAAAGCAGAAATACGATTAAAAAATCGGACTTTTGCTTTTTTATTGTTTAATAAAATGTAGTTATAAAAAATGCATAAGACTATTAATATTTATTCATATTATTAAATAAATTTAATTTGGCTCCTCTTGTTGGACTCGAACCAACAGCCCTATAGGTCAAACTATAATATTATAAATTAATGTAGTAAACATACAAATTATGATGCCACAAAGTGTAGGCAAGATAAAGCTTAGACCAACCCATTTCCAACTACCAGTTTCTTTTTTTATTGTAAGCAAAGTAGTAGCACAAGGAAAGTGTAAACAAGTAAAAATCATAACATTAAGAGCAGTTAATAAAGTCCAGCCATTATTAGCTAAAATTTGACCAATAGAAAAAGTATCATCTAAATTTACTAGTGAAGTACCACCAAGATAACACATTAGAATAATAGGTAAAACAATCTCGTTTGCGGGAATACCAAAAACAAAAGCAGTTAAAATATATCCATCTAATCCCATAAGTCTGGCTAAAGGTTCAAGAAAATTAGCCACAATTGAAAGCAAACTTGTGCCATCTATTCCAATATTTGCAAATAGCCAAATAATGAGACCAGCAGGAGCTGCAACACAAATGGCTCTGCCAAGTACAAAAATAGTTCTATCAAAAATTGAACGGATAAATATTTTGCCAAATTGAGGTTTTCTGTAAGGTGGTAATTCTAAAATAAACGAAGAAGGCATACCTTTTAGAATTGTTTTAGAAAGAATTTTTGATACTAATAATGTACAAAAAATTCCGAGTAAAATTACTAAAATAACTGCAAGTGTAGATACAATAGAAGCTCCAATACCATTCATAGAACCTGCGATAAATATGGTTGCAACAGAAATTAAAAATGGAAATCTACCATTACAAGGAACAAAGTTATTGGTTAAAATTGCAATTAATTTTTCCCTAGGAGAGCTAAAAATCCTACATCCAGTTACACCAGCAGCATTACAACCAAAGCCCATACACATAGTTATTGCTTGTTTTCCATTACAACAACATTTCTTAAAAAATCCATCCATATTAAAGGCAATTCTAGGTAAGTACCCTAAATCTTCCATAAAAGTAAACAATGGAAAAAATATAGCCATAGGTGGGAGCATTACAGCAATAATCCATGTTAATGTTTGATAAATACCGTTTATACACATACTGGAAAGCCAACTTGGAAAATGCAAATAATTAGCTACAAATACTAATTTTTCTTGAATCCAACTAAACATCATAAATAATGCCTGAGAAGGATAATTTGCACCAACAATTGTAATCCAAAAGATTAATCCTAAAAATAGTAACATTATAGGAAATCCCCATATCTTAGATGTTAATATCTTATCAATTTTTCTATCTCTTTTTGAATATGTAGAATCTTCAAAAGTACAAACTTCTTTGCAGATTTTTTCAGCATGTTTCATAATTGCAGAAATAACAACATCATCATCTTTAGCAGAAATTGGTTCACCAGAAACATCAGACTTTGCATTTTTTTTATTTAAAATCGACTTGTCATCCATATCAGATTTTAAATCAGTTATTTTATTAGATAAGCAATCTGTTTCAACTGAATAATCAACTGGTATTGGATTAGGAATAATTTCCTTTGTACAAACTTTTAATATGGTATTCATTAAATTATCAAGTGTATGCTTTTTTCTTGCAATAGTTCCTACTACCGGAATACCAAGTAATTTGGAAAGTTTTTTAAAATCAATTTTAATTTTTTTCTTTTTAGCTTCATCTAATAAATTTACACAAAGAATAACATTAGGTGTTATTTCCATAATTTGAAATACCAAATTCAAATTTCTTTCTAAACAAGTAGCATCAACAACTACAACAGTAGCATCTGAATTATTAGAACAAATATGATTACGAGCAATTTCTTCTTCTTCAGAATTAGATATAATTGAATATGTACCAGGAATGTCAACAAATGTAAAAGTATTATTTTTAAAGTTACAAATACCAGTGGTATTGCCAACAGTTTTTCCGAGTCCAATTACCAGTGTGTTGATGCATTCCTGTTAAATTATTAAAAATGGTAGATTTTCCAACATTAGGATTGCCGAGCTAAAGTGATTGTAAAATTCATACAAACACCTCCAATTTTTTATTTATAATATGAAAAATACATAAAAATGTTACATACTAAAAATCAACAAAAATATTAGAAGCATCTTCAGTACGAATAGATATTAAAGAATTTCTAAACCAATATGCTTTAATTCCATTAGAAGGACTATTTAAAATTGGAGTAATAAATGTATTTTTTACTAATCCTAAATCTAATAAACGTCTTTTGGTAACAGGGCTACAATCTATATTTTGAATTCTTCCTTTAATATTTAAAGGAAGATTAGCTAATTTATCTATATTATAATTCATAAAATCACCTTAAATAAATGTAATGATATAATATATTATATTTTGTCAAAAAAATAATGTTACTATTGACAAATTTCTAGACTTGTGAAAAAATCTATTTGTTATATAAAAAGGACATAAACTTAAACAAAAAATATTTAATCTAATTTATGTCTAAAAAGAAAGGATGAAATAGAAAATGGAAAAAATTAGAGGTTTTGAAGTTGCAAAAGGATTTGAAAATGAAGGAATTAATCTACCAAAAAGAAAAACAAAATATTCAGCAGGATATGATATTGAAGCCGCTGAAGATGTAGTTATACCAAGCTTTAAAAAGGGAATGAATCCAACATTGGTAAAAACAGGTATAAAAGCATATATGCAAGATGATGAAGCTTTAATGTTATATAATAGAAGCTCTAATCCAAAGAAAAAAGGACTAATATTAGCTAATAGTGTAGGAGTAGTTGATAAAGATTATTATGAAAATCCAGACAATGATGGACATATAATGTTTGCATTTTACAATATAAAAGATGAGGATACAATAGTAAAAAAAGGAGATGCAATAGGACAAGGAATATTCCAAAAATACTTTGTTACAGACGATGATGTTGCAGAAGGAGAAAGAGTAGGAGGATTTGGGTCAACTAATAAATAAAAAAATCTTGAAAAATTTATAATCCATGTATGCTTAGAACCAAAAGGGGTTAGATGGCAATATACATAAAAAATAGAGAAAAAGGGCTTTGACTTTTGCCCTTTTTTATTGTATAATAAATATGGTTAAAAAATCCAATAAAGTTATTTTAAAACATAATTTTATAATAACTTTATTATCTTTTTTCGCCGAAAAATATATAATGCTGAAAGGAGTTGACTTACATGTTTAATGTAGGAGACAAAATAGTTTATCCTATGCATGGTGCAGGGGTAATTGATTCAATAGAAGAAAAAGATATTTTAGGGGAGAAACAATCTTATTACATATTAAAGATGCCAGGAGAAGTTAAGGTAATGGTACCAACAGCAAAGGCAGAAGAAGTTGGAGTAAGAAATATTATAGATAAAAGTTCAGCAGAAAAGGTAATCAGTGTATTAGAGCAAGATGAAACTGAAATGGATAAAAATTGGAACAAAAGATATAGAGATAATATGGATAAAATGAAGAGTGGAGACATTTATGAAATTGCAGACGTAGTAAGAAACTTAAGTTTTAAGCAAAAAGAAAAAGGTTTATCTACAGGCGAAAAGAAAATGTTAAATAATGCTAAACAAATATTAGTAAGTGAGCTAGTATTAGCAGAACATGCAAGTCAAGAAGAAGTAGAACAATTAGTTGAAAATAAAATAAATACATCATTTAAAATGTTTAGAGCAGAAGATATACAACCAGAAAGTATAGTAAATAAATTTATTCCATTTGATGGAACAGGTACAGGTGAATAATTAAAAAAATAATAAAATTTTTAGAGGTCTATAAAATATTCCTCTAAAAATTTTAAAAATATTAAAATAGGTATTGACAAATTGTGTTTGCCATATTATAATAACAATTGTTGTAAGGAGAGAAAAATCCAATTCTAAAATAAATGCAGATGTGGCGGAATTGGTAGACGCACAGGACTTAAAATCCTGCGGTTGAATAAACCGTGCCGGTTCGATTCCG
>CAJMJN010000021.1 GCA_905213875.1 uncultured Clostridium sp. | reverse complement strand
GCTGCCTCCCGTAGGAGTCTGGGCCGTATCTCAGTCCCAATGTGGCCGTTCAACCTCTCAGTCCGGCTACTGATCGTTGACTTGGTAGGCCGTTACCCCACCAACTATCTAATCAGACGCAAGCCCATCTATCAGCGAATTGCTTCTTTCCCTATTGTACCATGTGATACTTAGGCATATGCGGTATTAGCAGTCATTTCTAACTGTTGTTCCCCTCTGATAGGCAGGTTGCTTACGTGTTACTCACCAGTCCGCCACTAACCGCTCCAAAAGTAAACTTTCGGTTAAGTCCGTTCGACTTGCATGTCTTATGTGCGCCGCCAGCGTTTATCCTGAGCCAGGATCAAACTCTCTTGTTTTTGGTATCTATATTTTACTCTTTCGAGTTATATAAATCAAACTTAAAGTTTTTCTCAAGCTCTTTAAATGCTTCTTACTTTTTTACTAAAAACTTTTAAAAATCTTTTTTGAATTTCTGTAGTACTAATTTCTTTCGAAATCGTACCGCTTAGGTTTATTCTCTAAAGGATTTTATTGTTTACTTTTCAATGTTCTTTTGTTCCATCCCTGCGGAACGATTTTTATTATACTCTATGTTTTATTCTTTGTCAACACTTTTTTCGAAGTTTTTTTCAATTTTTTTTGTTTCTTTCTTTAAACGCTTATTTTAAGCCGTTTTAGGACTATATTTTTTTCATATATCATACTTTTTTATTTTTAAAGACCTATAATAAATTAATTATTATAGGTCTTTTTTTGTTCTTGCTCTATTCTTCTTTAGGTAAGATTGTTAAATTAATGTATTTTACAAACTTATTTTCATCATATTCAACTTTGGCATTGTATTGTCTATCTTTATTTTTATCAAAGTATGTTTTTAATGTGCCTACTACTTGTTCATTTCCTTCATTTTCTTTTATTACTAATCTTAATTCTTCTCCAGATACCAATTGAATTCCAGAAATATTATCCTTTATTGTATCAATCATTGTAATCACTTTTTCACCATCTAATTTTTCACCTTGTAGTATTTCATATTTAGAATTATATCTATTTATTTCTGCTTCTGTCGCCCCTTGAGAATTTAATTTAGTATCTTCTTTCATTATTCCAATATTTTTTAGCATGTTTACTATATCATCTATTTTTATATTTTCTTTTACTTTTTCTTTTTTTTCGTTTACAGCACTTTTCACTTTTTCTTGTATTTGCTTTGCTTGTTCTTCATTTAAATTTGATAAATTTACTGCATTATCAGTAGTGAAGTTTTCTTTTTCATCATTAATGGTTTCATCTATTTCTTGAGTAGCATTTAGTTCTGCTCTTTGAGATTTATCTTCATATTTTAATAAGTATTTTTTTACTTGTTTGTTGTTTTGTATACCATTTGTTTTTCCAAATGAAATTGTTATTGGATTTTCTTCATTATTATTATTTTCTATTGTTATTGTTGATTTTTCATCCGTTTTGTCAAATGTAAAACTTTTCTCATTTTTTTCTTCTATTAATTTTTCGATATTTACATATTGTTCACCATCCAAATTAGTATAATCAAAATCTATTTCATAATCAGGTGTTTGGATCGCAGTTCTAACTGTTTGTTTTTTATTTTCATAAACAATTATTTTTGTTGTTTCACTTCCTATATTATTTGAATTGATCTCTTTAATTGTTTTTTCTATTTTTTCTATAAATTTTTCCTTAATATTTGTATCACTATTTGTACTTTCCTTTATTGCTGATATCTTTTCTTGTATTTTATCTAATTTATTTAAAATGTTTTCATCTTGTTTTACTTGTTCTAACAATTTTATATAAATATTATTTAATTCTTCTTTTGTCAAATTTAGACTATATGCATTTACTGCAAAATTTTTATCCTTTATCTTTATTAACATATTGCTTTGCTTAGAAAAATTTGAAGAACTAACATTATCTGATATTATTTTTATATATGTTTGCCTTATTGTTTCTAATTCTTCTTCCGAAAAGTTAAATTCATTTAATGAATTTTCTTTCATATTTAAAAGATTAATTATTGTAGCCAATTCGTCATTATTATATCCTATTTTTTCCATTAACTCACTTATACCAGTATTATTAGCTGATATATATTGTCCAAACAAATCGCTAAAACGTATTCCTGTTACATTTTGATTTTGTAAATATTCAATTGTAGTTTCTACATTTTCTCCATTTTGCAATTGCATTTTTTTATAATCATATTGATTATTTTTATCTATTTGACTTTCTATTTTTAATTTTAACTGATTTATACTGTTACTTGTATCTTCTGAAGTTTTTCCTAAGTTTGTTGTGTAATTAATTTTAGCTTCAATCGTTGATTTATAAGCATTATTATTTTCTTCATTAGTCTGAATTGATTGCAATTGACTTATAGTATCAATATTTTTCCCTAAATATTTAAAGAATAATGTTTGATTTGATTTAAATTTATCTGTTTTTAAATATATAATGGTAAATGCTGCTATTATTATTATAACTACTAAAATTATTATTGAGATCAATAATAATCTTCTTTTCTTTTTCGTCATCATACTATTATTCTCCTTTCATTTTATTTAGTCTTTGCTTTAAAGCTTCATAAATAACTATTCCTGTTGATACAGATGCATTTAGTGATGTTACTTTACCTTTCATTGGAATTTTTACAAGGAAATCGCAATTTTTTCTAACCTTTTCACTCATTCCGCTTCCTTCATTCCCAATTACGATTCCTATTGGTCCTGTTAAATCTTGATTATAATAATATTTTTCTGTATTTATGTCAGTTCCACATATCCATAATCCTGCTCTTTTTAGTTTATCTATTGCATCAGAAATATTAGTAACTCTTGCTATTTTCATATATTCAACTGCTCCTGCAGATGTTTTGGCAACAGTACTATTTACTGCAGCAGCTCTTCTTTTAGGAATTATTATTCCATGAACACCAGATGTTTCAGCAGTTCTTATTATAGACCCTAAATTATGTGGATCTTCTATTCCATCTAATATTAATACAAAAGGATCTTCGTTTCTTTTTTCTGCTTCCTCTAAAATATCTTCTATTTCACAATATTCAAAAGGTGGAACTATCGCAATTACACCTTGATAATTTTGATTTTGGGCCATTTCTTGCATTTGTCTTTTTTCTTTTTCTACTATTATGATTCTTCTTTCTTTTGCCATTGCTATTATTTTATGTATTGAACCATGTTTTTCGCCTTTTTCTACAAATATTTTATTTATATCTTTTCCACTTTCAAGTAATTCCAACACCGCATTTCTTCCTTCTACTTGATCATCAAATTCCGGCTTTTCTCTTTTTTCTGCTACATAATTGTTTGTTTTTTGTTTAGTCTTTATTTCTTTTAAATATTTGTTGTTCTTTTTATTTTTTTCTTTCATTTTATTGCTTTCTCTCCTTTTTATTCATCGTCTAATTTTAACACAGATAAAAATGCTTCTTGAGGTATTTCTACATTTCCAATTTCACGCATTTTCTTTTTACCTCTTTTTTGTTTTTCTAACAATTTTTTCTTTCTAGTAATATCCCCACCATAGCATTTAGCAAGTACATCTTTTCTCATTGCTGATATTGTTTCTCTTGCAATTATTTTTCCTCCAACTGCTGCTTGAATTGGTATTTTAAATAGTTTTCTAGGTATTACCGTCTTTAATTTTTCTACCATTTTTTTGCCTCTATCATATGCACTATCTTGGTGTACTATAAAACTTAATGCATCTACAATTTCTCCATTTATATATATGTCTAGTTTTACCAAGCTTGACTTTCTATATTCTTTAAATTCGTAGTCTAGTGAAGCATATCCTTTTGTTTTTGATTTTAAATTATCAAAAAAGTCATATATAATTTCGTTTAATGGCATTTCATATATTAATGTTACTCTGTTTTCGTCTAGGTATTTCATGTCAATATAAATACCTCTTCTTTTTTGGCATAGTTCCATAATATTTCCGACATATTCTCTTGGTGTTAAAATATTTGCTGTTACATATGGTTCTTCTATATATGATACTTCTTGAGATTTAGGTAAATCTTCTGGATTATATAATTCAATTATTTCTCCATCTGTTTTATGTACTTTATAAATTACTGATGGTGCTGTTGTTATTAATCCTAAATCAAATTCTCTGTCTAATCTTTCTTCTATTATTTCCAAATGTAACAATCCTAAAAATCCACATCTAAATCCAAAACCAAGTGCTGCTGAAGTTTCTGGTTCATATTGAAGTGCTGCATCATTTAATTCTAATTTTTCAAGCGCTTCTTTTAGAGCCTCATATTGACTACCATCCATAGGATATAACCCACAATATACCATAGGTGTTACTTTTTTGTAACCTTTTAATGGTTCTTCTGAGGGATTATTTTTTAGTGTTACAGTGTCTCCTACATGAATGTCTGATAATCTTTTTATACTTGCTGCAATATATCCAACTTCTCCTGCTTGTAATTCTTTTGTTGGCATATATGAACCTGGTACAAAATATCCAACTTCTGCAACAGTGAATTCCTTATTTGTCGCCATTAATTTAATTTCGTCACCAACTTTGATTTTTCCATCTATAACCCTAACATAAATTAGTGCACCTTTATAATTATCATATACCGAATCAAAAATAAGACATTTAGTTTTTGCATTATTATCACCTTCTGGTGCTGGTAAATCTGTTACTATTCGTTCTAATACCTCATCTACATTTAATCCTGTTTTAGCTGATATACATGGTGCATCTTCTGCAGGAATCCCTATTATGTCTTCTATTTCTTTTTTTACTTCATCTACTCTAGCATTTGGTAAATCTACTTTATTTAATACTGGTAATATTTCCAAATTGTTGTCTATTGCTAAATATACGTTTGCAAGTGTTTGTGCTTCAACGCCTTGACTACTATCTACTACCAAAATTGCACCATCACATGCAGCTAAGCTTCTTGATACTTCATAATTAAAATCCACATGACCCGGTGTGTCTATTAAATTAAATGTATATTCCTGACCATCTTTTGCTTTATATATCATTCTTACAGCTTGTGATTTGATAGTTATTCCTCTTTCTTTTTCTATTTCCATATTATCTAATACTTGGCTTTCCATTTCTCTTTTAGATAATACTCCTGTCATTTCTATCATTCTATCTGCAAGTGTTGATTTTCCGTGGTCTATATGTGCTATTATACTAAAATTTCTAATGTGTTGTTTTCTATTATCCATAATACCTCCAATATATAGAAATTTTATACTTTTTTTACGTTTTAGTCAATATTTTGTAGTTAAAATAAAAAATAAAGAATAATATTTCTACTATTCTTTATTTTTTGTTTTAACTTTATTTTTTGTTTTCTTCTAGTTTTTTAATTTCTAGCTGTTTTTCAAAAGTTGTTGTTATTATTATTAATGTCAATACATATAAAGTTACTGCTGTTGGCATTGTAAATTCACATACTGGTATTCTTGTTATTGCTAAAACACTTAAAAACATCAATTCTACTAAAGCTAAAACAGCTATTGTTTTTAAGATTGTTGCCATTTTTCCTAATTTATTATATCTAATTACCATATATATTAATATTATAATTGTTGCTATTATAATTGGCATTATATATTTTTTTACAATATCTCTTCCTTGTAAATTTTGTACTGAAGTTATTTCTATATTATCTGCTGATAAATCTAATTCATATTTTTCATTTATTTTTGTTATTATTTCTTGTTTTTGTTCATCTGTTATTTCTTTGGCTGTTATTGATACAGTATCTTCATAAACTTCTACTTTTTGGATTATAGTTTGAGTTTTTGGCATAACCTCATTTACTATTTTTTGCATGTCTGATATTTCAAAATCTTTTTTTATATATAATTCTATTTTTTGTGCAGATTGATATTTTAAGTCAAAATTCAATCCTATTGTAGCTGTAATTGCTATTCCTATTATGATTATTAATATCATTAATGTAAAAATTAATTTTGTTTTATTATTTATATTTTTTATTTTATCCATTATAAATTCCTCCCATTATTAGTTTTATTTAATTCTTATTTATTGCTTGCTTTTAATTTTAATAATAAATTGCTTATAGAAATGTTATACGCAGCAATTAGAACTATTCCCCAGAACATTACCATTCCAAAACTACTAATAGGTTCCCAACTAATAAAGCTGAATGTTATACTTGCAATTATAATTGGTATTATTGCTATAAAGAACTCTTTATATGTTTCTTTTATTGCACTATTTATTATTGTTTTATTTAATTCTTTTCCTTTTAATTTAGCTAACAATTTGTTTATAAATATATAACTCATTATTAATGTTATTGCTATTCCTGCAATGCCTTCTATTGTTATTACTACATTTGTATATCTTAATATTAATGAGAATATTGCTACTAATCCAATATAAGAAATCGCTCCAAGTAATCCTTGCATTTTATATTTTATAACTAGTACAATTAGTGCTATTGCAACAATTCCACTCATTACATAAAATACTGTATTTATATCATTTTTTGTTATATCTGATAATACATATTGATTTTCATCAACACTATATTTTACAGGCATATTTCCTGAATCTAATACTGTTGCCATACTTTGTGCTTGAGCAATATAACCTTGAATTGTTTTTGTATCTGTTGAACTACTTCCTACTGATAATTGTAATTTTCCTGTTTTTAAAGTTTCGTCAAATGATGTACTCATTATTGTTTCATCATCTATTTTCATTGTTATCTTTTTAGCTGTTGAACTTGTACTATCTGTTGTTGTGCTATTATTCTCTTCATTTGTTTCTGTGTTTGTTGTATTTCCTGTTGTATTTGTATATTTTTCGCTAATATCTTCTATTTTTTTTGCACCATCTTTTGTAAATTCAATATTTAAATATACTATTGTTCCAGATGAACTTGCAGTTTTTGAGTTTGAATTTGATCCATACATTACATTTGATTTTTTGATATCTTCGTTATTCATTAATACTTCATTTGTATCACTATCAACTATTTCAAATTTTCCTTTAGTTCCTAAATTACTTACAATATTGTCTGTAGAATCATTTTCTGGAATTGTTATCGTCATATTTCCACTTTGTTTATCAAGTCTAATTTCATAATTTTCTATATTTAAACTTTTGAATCTTTCTTCTAATATTCTTTTTGATTTTTCATAATTTTCTTCTGTTAATACATCTGATGAGTTATATGCAACTTCTTCTTTTGTATATCCTTTTGCTGTTAGTTCTTCATCAGATAAATTTGTTGCATTTTCTACTTGTTTTCCTTCTGAATCTTTAATTACTGTTTTATTTGATGTATCTGGTTTTAATGTTATAACCCTACCACCTTTTAAGTCCATTCCATAAGAATATTCTTTAACTATATTTTCCATTCTGTTTTGTTTAGGAATATATATACCTAAAACTGCTACTATAGTTACTAATATAATTGCAAATACAATTGTTAACATTTTTACTTTTTTCATAATATTTCCTCCATTTTTAAGTTATTGATTATTATAATAGCTTTGTTCCATTTATTACTAATTCAAACCATACTTTTAGATATTTAGCTGCATATTTGCTCATCATTGTTCTATTCATAAATATCTCAAAATAATCTAATACTGGACATAATTTAGTATCAATAGTTAAGTTTAAAATAATTTTTCTTTCTTCACTATTTAAATCTAATTGTGCATTTGTTACTGCATAATTCACTCTATCATGAATATCAAAAGTAGATAAATTAGTATTTGTTACCCTATTTCTATGAACATCTGACTTATCTGCTAATATTAATGCTGCTGATATTTCACTAACAGCTGTTCCTGTTGACTCATCATGATTTCCTATTGCCATCATAATTTCTGTTCTTTCTTCTACAGGCATTCCCATATCTTTTAATATATTGAACGCCATTATAGCTCCACTATGTGCATGATCTGTTCTATTAACGCAATTTCCTATATCATGTAAATACCCTGCAATTCTAGCTAATTCAACTGTTCTTTCTGGATAACCTAATTTTTCCAGTATATCTCCTGCTCTTTTAGATACTATTGATATATGCCTATGACTATGTTCTGTGTAGCCCAATCCGTCTAGTTGTTTTTGTGCTCCTAATATCAAAGCTTCAACTTCTGTATTCTTTTGAACTGATTCTAATGTAACCATTTTGTCCTCCTTTGAATTAATCAACTACGATTTTATATTAAAATGGAAAAAATATCAACTATTTTTATTAATTTATTTTATATTATCACTTCCTATGTCTCTATTCCAAAAATCTATTAAATATTGTTTTTCAGTTTTAGGGATTAAAGATACTCTATATCCACCAATTGGTCTATCATATGAATATTTTGTTTCTATATCATCTGACTTTGCTTCCAACCATCCTTGGTTTTGTACCCATATTTGATACACAATAGAATAATAACTTGTATCTTTTAATTTCATTCTTAATGCACTAATTCCAAAAAGATGTTGTTTTGATATATCTTCTGGAATCCCATTGCTTGTATTCCCCTTGTTTCCTTTTCTATTCATTGCCATTCCGCCCAATTAATAGTGAATATTTTCCATTTAAATTAATTATATTTCCATTTTTTAATGAAAAATATTCGCTTGAGCTAGGATTATACCCTGAATTATAACATACTTCATATGTATAGCATATTCCTTTTGTTCCTTCACCCCAATATGTATGTGCATATGCCTGAAGTTGAACAAAATCATCTTCGATATTCCCTGCTGTATAAAACGAAATTGCCTCTGTTCTATTATTTGGATTGTATATAATAGATTCTTTCCCTGCAGTGTCTCCGTTACCTTGTCCAAAACTCCAATTTTTATTCTCACTAATTGCTCCATATTTCATAATTATATTTGTTGCTTTTGTAATTCCTACCACTAACTCTGTATAGTTTTCTGCATAATCATATACTTTTAGTGGATATGTAACATTACATTCAAAATCTTTAGTAATTACATTTTTATTTTCATTTATATTCCATGCATTTAATTCCTGTACTTCTTCACTTGTGGTTATTTCTGCTCTTATTTTTCCATCATCAATCTGTTTTTGGTAAAAACTGGTTATTGGCGATGTATTATCTATATTTATTCCTGTATCAAATAACATTTCTTCATTTGTTTGATTTCCGATATCTATAATAGTATTTTCTGGTACTTTTATTTTTAACCTTCCATCCCCTAATATTTTGTTTAATGTAATTTCATATGTTATGCTTGTACTATCTTTGCGTATTCTTCTTATTTGATATATTTGAGGAACTATTGCGTTTTCTCCAACAATTATTTTTATGCGGTTTTTATCAAAATTATTTCTTTGTATATTTTTTTCTATTACTTTTATTTTAGCTTTTATTGTATGTCTTTCACTTGCATATTGTGGATATTTATTATTACTATTTTCTATTTCTACCAATTCTATTATTGGTCTTTCTCCATCTATTTTTATGGTTGCAACCTCTATGTTACTTTCTATTACATATTTAGCATAGCAATTTAAACTTATTAATACTATTACTATAAAAACACAAAAAAAGACTGTTACTTTTCTCAATTTTATTTCATCCCTTTCTGTTTTAACTTCCAATTGTACAAATTTGAAATTCATATTTTCTTAAATTTTCTCCATCTTTTGTATCTTGAATATCTTGATTTTCATCACTTTCGTAAATCCATTCCCACTCTATTGGTATTTTTTTGATTTCTCCTAAAAGAATTAATCCTTTTGCTTGTTTTATATTAAAATTAAAATTTTTAGGTTTTATGTTTTTGTCTAAAATTTGTATTTCATATTTTAAATTTTTATTTGAACTTAATATAATATAAAATTTTCCTTTTACACCTGGTTTAATTTTTTCATTTACCATTGTTGTTTTATCTACTGTTTGCAATAAACTTAATGTTGTTTTATAATATGTGTTTTCTTTATCTATGTTTATTTTGTACTGTTTGGATTTTTCACCGTCTTTTTTTGAATAATTTGAATTAAATAATTTGAAAAAAATTATGTCTTGTTGAGAATTTAAATTTTTGTCCTGTGCAATTTTATATATAAAAATTAGTATTACACTAAATATTAAAATTAATGTTAATATTTTTCTTCTATCTTCTTTTAAATTTTTCATTTTAATGCCTTCCTTTCCAATTAAACATGGTTAGGAAAAATCAATTATACACTAACTTTGTTTTTGCTGAGAATGAACTTTTATTTGTAATTCTTGTATTATATCTTCCATTGAGATATTAGATTTTTCATTATATTTTATTTTTATTTTATACTTATCTTCTTGTTCTATGTCTTTTGCCATATTAAATGTTTTAGTTCTATTATTTTCTATTTCTATTAATTGATCATTTTTATATAATTCTATTTCTATTAAATCACTTATATCTGTTAATATTTCAATATAATATTCCATTTCTACACTAGTTATATTATTTTCATCTTCAAAATTTTTTATTTTAAATTCATATATTCCGTCTTGATTTTGATTTGTTATATTAATTTTACTTGAATTTTCTACTTTCATTATTGGTTTTGCAATTTCTGAACTTCCTTGTATATCTGTTTTTGAATATGTTTTTCCAAAGCTAAAACCAATAAAAAATAGAATTATTATTAATGCTATTATCATTATTATAATTAGTTTTTTTCTTTGTTTTACTTTATTTTTCATATAACCTCCTCATTTTTATTTCATAAGTAAAGGAAACTTTTTAGCCTCCTTTACTTACTCAGTATAAAGGCTTTCATTTTCATAATTCTATAAATTTGTTATGCTTGTGGTTCTACTTGTGTTCCTGTTACAATCACTTGAAATGTATAATTTGCAATACTTATCGCATCATTTGTGTCTATAATATCATTTGCATTTATTTGTTCAGCACTACTTCCTGTTTCATAGTTCCATTTCCATTGAACATTAATTGTACGTGTTTTGTCTTCTTCATTTGCTGCGATAGTTCCAGATAATTCATCTCCAAGTTGTTTTATTGAATCATATTCTTTTCCACCATATACAAATTTTAGGTTTTGTGGTTTGTTTGATTCTTCTGCAAATTTTATATTATATTTGATTCCTACTTCTGAACCTGTTGCATCTACTATGATATTAAAACTTCCACTTGTACCTGGAGCAATCTTGTTATTTACAAGTGTTTCACTATTATATGTTGAAACTAATTTTATTTCTTGCACTTGTTCTTTTTGTCCATTTACTTTAAAACTCCATGTTGCAATTTCCGCTATACCATTACCTCTTACTTGACTAATATATTTAGCATATGCTTGTCCTCCAATAAAAGCTAATAGCATTATTATTAATATGCTAGAAACTATGATAACTTTTTTCTTTTTACTCAAAAAGTTGCCTCCTTTCTATTAGATATTTAATTGGTTGTTTCTTGATTTTTTCTAGATTTTAAGACTTTAAAATACTGATTCTAAAATTGCCTTTAATCGGCTTTTTGATATAATTAAAAATTATAGAATTATTATGAAAATGTAATTGCATTATAATAGCATTTTAAATTATTGTCAACTATTTATGTGTATTTTGTCAAATTTTTCATCGACAAAATATGACAAATGTAAAATTTTCACAAACTAAAAAGGCTGAAAAATATATGTTTTCAGTCTTTTTATTACTTATTTAAAATGTATAATTTTGCTTAACCATTTATAGATTTTTTCTATCTTTTATTAACTCCTATTATTCCACCTAGTATTCCAAACACTACTCCAACAGATATCATTATTATACTTTGAATATTTAAATTAAATCTTGCATTTAATATGCTTGAAAGTAAATACAATATTAAAATATATCCTCCTCCTATTAATGCTCCATTTAGAATACCATTTTTCTTGATTCTTATATTTGAAATTGAACTACCAATTAATATACTTATTGCTGTACTTATTATTATTACAGGTACTATCGTTTTTTCACTAATATTAGTAAATGTTAAAATAATTGAGAAAATTAATAGTATTAAAATTGTCATAATAAATGAAATTAACAGTCCTTTTCCTAATGCTTTTAAAATTTCTTGTTTGTCATCTTTATAGCTTTCCATATAGATCACCTCAATATAAATATTTATTACATTTATATTAAGTTATAACTTTTTTAGAACTAAAAAGTTGTAGCTATTAATCTTTTATATAATCAAATTTCAACTTTAAATTTTTTATATTTATCGCAAATATTTATTGTTGTCTTATTTTTTATTATGTCTTTTGGAATTAAATAAATATCTTTATTTTCTAATAAAATAAACAAATAGTCTATATCTGTATCTATCAAAGTTTTATATGTTTTTCCTTTTGTTCCTCCACAACTTTTTAAAGCAACTTGATAATTTTTACTTTTACTTATACATCCACTTGTTTTTACTTGTACAGTACTCAATACATTATTTTTTTCAATAATTAAATCATAATCTTGTGTATCATTTAATGGTATCGAAACAGTATAACCATTAGTTGTAAAATATGCAATTGACATTGCTAATCCAGAATTGCCTTTTTTCTTATTAGTTTTAAAATTCATTTTCGCCCCTTTTTAGAACTTTTGTTCGTTTTTGTGGTGAAAAATAAAATACAATTTCTTGTATTTTATGGTGGGCAGGGAAGGATTCGAACCTTCGTACTCGAATGAGAACAGATTTACAGTCTGCCGCCTTTAGCCACTCGGCCACCTACCCATATTAAATTAAATGGTGCTCCCTCAAGGATTCGAACCTTGGACCCACCGGTTATGAGCCGGTTGCTCTGACCAACTGAGCTAAGGGAGCATTTGTCTATGCTTAAGACAAGTTAAAGTATAAACTATTTTAATATAATTGTCAATACTTTTTTTCATTTTTCTATAAAAAATTGTGTTATTTTTTCTATTTTAATCTTACAATCTATTTTAGTTTTACAAATTTGATTTAACTTTTACAATTTACCAAAAAATTGCAAACAAAAAATCCTCAAAATGAAAAAGAAATTAAACTTTTTTCATTTTGAGGATTTTTCTTATTCTATAGGAAAATGATTTTTAGCATTTTCTATATCTTCTTCAAATATTTTTTGTAAATTCATATCATTAACTTTATTACAAATTTCCAATAATATTTCTTCTCTATTATTTTTTAGAAAATATTTTTCAGGAATTTCAAATTCATCTATTGAAGTTTTATATTCTTTTACTTCATTTGTAATTCCATCTTTGCATTTTAAATATAGAACACCACTTTTATTGTCAAAATCTCCTTCTAAGTAATCTAATCCAATATTTCCAACAAATTCATGATTTTCTAAGATAATGCTTCCTGTCCCTACAGAATTTTTCGATTTTACTTTGATTTCAAAATACAACCGTTTTTTCATAATAAATTCCTCCATTTTATAAAATGAATCCATGCTGTGCATTTGCTTACGTATTTATGTTAACATATTTTATCTTCTAAGTCAATAATACTTATTAGCAGTGATGAACAAACTACAAACTAAAATGTTATTTCCAGATTATTATAATCCAAAATCATTGACATAATATTCACATATATGTTGCAAAATTAATATTCAATTTCTTTATAGTTTGTTACTAATTTAGCTCCTTGTTTTATCAATTCATTTGTTCCCACCGAATTAATCGAATTTATATTTCCAGGTACTACAAATACATCTCTTCCCTGTTCTAGTGCAAAATCAGTAGTTATTAATGTTCCACTTTTTTCTTGTGCTTCAATTACTAAAACTCCTTTAGATATTCCACTTATTATTCTATTTCTAGCAGGAAAATTTGCTTTTTCTGGTTTTGTCCCTAATGGATATTCAGATATTATACATCCTCCACATTCTAATATTTTCTCTTGTAAAATCTGATTTTCTTTTGGATATACTATATTTAAACCATTTCCTACAACTGCTATTGTTTTTCCATAATTATTATTACAACTATTTATACTTTTGTCATCTAATTTTTCTATTTCAATATTACTTTTTTCTGTTAAAGCACATATATTTCCCATATGCGAATAACTGTCAATTCCTTTTGCCAAGCCACTTACTATGTTTAATCCACATTTTGTCAAATTATATGAAAAGTATTTTGATGCTTTTTTGCCATATTCACTTGCATTTCTACATCCAATTATTGCAATATTATTTCCATTTAATATTTTTCTATTTCCTTTTATATATAATGCTATAGGCGGATCATAAATTTGCCTTAATAATTGCGGATATTTACTATCTTGTATTGATATTATATCTATATTATTATTCAACATATATTTTATGTGCTTGTTTAGTTCATTTTTTGTTTTCTCATTTATTATGTTATCCACAATTTTTCCACTTATTCCTGATATATTTAATAGCTCCTTTTTCGTCAAATTAAACATATTTTTAGGTTTCTTATATATTTCTAATAATTTCCTTAATTTTTTTATTCCTAACCCATTTATTAAAGTAATCCATACCCAATACTTTTTTTCTTCTATATTTTCTATTTTTATTATCTCCTTACACAAAAAAGAGCATTATTAATAATGCCCCCATTTTATTATATTTTATAAATTTGATTTTTTCTTTGTTTGTTCTTCTGCAGCTTTTATTACATTATTCATCAGCATTGCAATTGTCATTGGACCAACTCCGCCTGGAACCGGAGTTATATAACTAGCTTTTTCTTTTACATTTTCAAAATCAACATCTCCAACTAGTTTTCCATCTTTATTTCTGTTGATTCCAACATCTATTACTACTGCCTTATCTTTTATCATATCATTTTTTACAAATTCTGGTTGTCCTATTGCTGATATTAATACATCTGCTTGTTTTGTTATTTCTTCTAGCTTTTGTGTCTTTGAATGACAAATTGTTACAGTTGCATTTTTTTGTAAACAACATTGTATTAATGGTTTTCCAACTATATTACTTCTCCCCAATATTACCACATGTTTACCATTTAAGTCAATATTATATTCTTCTAGCATTTTCATTACTCCATATGGTGTACATGAAATAAAAGTATCTTCTCCTATGCATAATTTTCCTACACTTGCTGGACTAAATCCATCAACATCTTTTATATATGTAATTGTTTTAAATGCTTCGTTTATATCTAAATGCATAGGTATTGGACTTTGCAATAAGATACCATTTATTGTTTTATCTTCATTTAGTTTTTTTATTAGTTCTATTAATTCTTCTTGTTCTATATTTTCCTCTAATAAATATTCTACATATTCTACTCCAACATCTGCACATGCATTACTTTTATTTCGTACATATACTTTTGAAGCTGGATTATTGCCAACCATTATAACTGCTAGTTTAGGATATATCCCTTTTTGTTTTAATTCATCACATTTAATTTTTAGTTCTTCTCTTATTTTTTTTGCTAATTTTTTACCATCAATTATTTCAGCCATTGTTACTCTACGAAATACTGACAAATAATACCAGTTTTCATATCTCCTTGTATAATATATTTAGGTTTTTAATAAAGGATTTACCTATAAACCTATTACCTCTATAAAAATATTTTCCAGTTTTAATATTAATCATTAGTTATATCTCCGCTTCCATCTAATGATATTTTTTCTCCCATTATGCTTGCTTCTGGTTTCATTATACACTTAAAATAGTCTTTATCTCTTGCTAAAATTTCTCTTATTTCTCTAAAGACTTGTCCTGGATAAATTCTTAGATTTGACTCAATTCCATATGCTTCTATTCCTAATTTTTTTGCTATATATAATGACCTATATAAGTGATATTTTTGTGTTACTATAATCATATTTTGTACTCCAAATATTTCTTTTGCTCTATATACACTATCATATGAAGAAAAACCTGCATGATCCATAAATATATCTTCTGAAGGAACCCCTTCACTTTCAGCATATTCTTTCATTATTTTTACTTCATCATAGTCTTCTCTACTATGATCTCCACTCATAATAATCTTTTTTGTTGTTCCTTTCTTATATAATGTAATTCCCTCTTTTAGTCTATCTTCTAGCATAGGGCTTGGCTTATCTCCCCATATTCCTGCACCTAATATTAATATACAGTCTACACCCTCTATATTCGAAACATTTTCCTCTTTAACAATTTCATTTTTTGTACTATTTACTACATAAATATTCAAACTAAATATAGCAATCATTAAAATTATAATACCTATAATCATAATTTTTATCATTCTATTTATATTTCTTTTTTTATCCATTTCATTATTCCTTTTATTTTATATTGACAAGTAATTGATATTTCAACACTTTTCTATTTACATGCCTTTACTTTTCAGTCATTTGCAATCTTATATTCTATATCTTCCATAAATGGAAAAATTTCTTTTACTCTTTTTAGTGTAAGCATTGTCATTCGTGGTTGTGGATTTCTTTTGTGTTCTGATAATAATTTTTGTGTATAGCAATTTTCTGCTGTTTTAAATAATAAGTATCTATTTCCAACATATGTGTAATATATTTGATATCCATCTCTTAAATCTACCCACATTTTTTCAAAAGTATAATCTTCCATATTTCCTCCTTTATTTTATCATATCACTAAATTCATTTTCTGTTAGTATTGTTATTCCAAGGCCTTGCGCTTTTATTAATTTACTTCCTGCATCTTCTCCAGCTAACAAATAATCGGTTTTTTTAGATACAGAACCAGAAACTTTTCCACCAAATTTTTCTATTAAATCTCCTGCTTCTTTTCTTGTATAGTTTTCTAGACTTCCTGTTAATACAAATATTTTTCCATCAAATCTGTTGTCTATCATTTCTTCTTCATGTTCCATATTTACTCCCGCTTCTTTTAACTTATTTATTAAGTCTATTGTTTGATCTTGTAAGAAAAATTCTCTTATACTATTTGCAACTATTGGTCCTATATCATCTATTAATGCCAATTCTTCTGAAGTCGCATTAATTAAGTTATCTATATTTTTATATTTCTTAGCCAATATTTTAGCAGCTTTAGTTCCTACATGTCTTATTCCAAAAGCTGTTATTAATCTTGATAAATCATTTTGCTTACTTGCATTTATACTGTTTACCAAATTTGATGCAAATTTTTGACCATTTTTCTTTAATGATGCAATTTCTTCAAATTGTAGAGTATATATGTCTGCCATATTACTAATTAAATTTTTATCTAGTAATTGTTTTATTATAGATTCTCCTAATCCATCTATATTCATTGCTTCTCTTGATACAAAATGAACTAAATTTCTAAATAATTTAGCTGGACATTCTATCCCTGTACATCTAACCGCAGCTTCTCCTTCTTCTCTTACAGCCTCTGCACCACACACAGGACATACTTTTTGCATCTCAAAGTCTTTTTCTTTTCCTGTTCTTTTTTCTACAACTACTTTTACTATTTCTGGAATTACATCTCCTGCTTTTTGTATTACTACTGTATCTCCAATTTTTAAACCTTTTTCTTTTATAAAGTCTTCGTTGTGTAATGTTGTTTTTGATATCTTAGAACCTGCAACTACCACTGGTTCTAAAATTGCCATTGGAGTTATTACACCTGTTCTTCCTACTTGACAAATAATATCTTTTACAATTGTTTCTTTAGTTTCTGGTGGGTATTTATATGCAACTGCCCATCTTGGAGTTTTAGCTGTTGTTCCTAAAATCTCTCTAAAATTCAAGTCATCGACTTTTACAACTGCTCCATCTATTCCAAATGTCAAGTTTTCTCTGTCATCTCCTATTTTCTTTATTGCTTTTTCTATTTCTTCCATACTGTGACAAGCAATACGTACAGGATTAACATTAAATCCTAATTTTGCCAAATATTCTAGTTCTTCAAAGTGTGAATTAAATTTTTTTCCTTCTATTTTTTGAACATTAAAAATATAAATATCTAGTGGTCTTTTTTTAGTTATTTTACTATCTAATTGTCTTAATGAACCTGCTGCTGCATTTCTTGCATTTGCAAATAATTCTTCTTCATTTTCTTCTCTTTCTTGGTTCATTTTTTCAAAATCTTTTTTACTTATAAAAACTTCTCCTCTAACTGTTATATCTATATTTTCATTTATTTCCATTGGAATTGTTTTTACTGTTTTTAAATTTTCTGTTACGTCTTCACCAACTAGTCCGTTTCCTCTTGTTGCTCCTCTTACAAATTTTCCGTTTTTATATTCTAATGCTGCTGATAATCCATCTATTTTTGTTTCTACTACATATGTTTTATTTTGTATTTCGTTTTCTTCTGCTTTTTCGTTTATTTTATTAACATATTCTTCCACTTCTTCTATACTGAATACATCTTGTAAACTTTGTAATGGTACTTCATGTGTTACTTTTTCAAATCCTTCTTTTACATGTCCACCAACTTTTTGAGTTAATGATTCTTTAGATTTAAATTCTGGGAATTCTTTTTCCAAATTTCGTAATTCTACCATTAACATATCATACTCGAAGTCTGATATTTCTGGTTTATCATCATCATAATATTTTCCTGCATAATATTCTGTTTTTTTTCTTAATTCTTTTATTCGCTGTTTAGCTTCATTTTTCTTCATCTTAAGCACCTCTTAATTTGCTATTTTTTTATTATTAAAACTGGTCTTATTATATACAATTTTAATAAAAAAATAAAGGAATTTGCAAAAATTCCTTTATTGATTTTTCTTATTTTAAAATTATACTTTTAATGATTTTTTACTTTGTTCTAAAAATTATTTATTCGGCTTTTGCAAGAATTATTAGTCTTGCTTTACTATCATCTGTACAAGTTGATAATGTGATTTCTGCCTTTCCTTCTGTATCTCTTTGATAGAATGATGTATCTGTATCAGATGTCTCAAATTTATCATATATTGTATATGTTAATTTTTTTCCTGAATTATCTGTTATGTATATTTTATCTCCATTTTTTAATTTTTTATTGTTAGAGAAAAACATACCATTTCTATAATTATGTCCTATTATTACTGAATTTCCTGGTTGGTTTAATCCAGCTCCCCATTGAAATGCTACTGCTGTTTCAATTGATTTTTTTGTTACTTTTTCTAATACTGGATATTTAAATTTAGTTGCAGGTATTTCCATTGTTCCTAACATTCCAAATCCCTTATATGTTCTTTTTGTTCCTGAACTTGAACTTGTTGTATTACTTGTTATTTGATCAAATGGGTTTGTATCATTTGTTGTATTTGTTTGTTCTGTGGTATTATCATTTGCTCCAACTTCACCATTAAAATTGTCTACTTCTTTAGCTGCATCATTTGATAATACATAATTTTGATAATATTCAAATCCTAAAAATCCTAGCAAACCTATTATTGCTATAATTACTATAACTAATATAACTGTTAATACTTTACTATATCTACTTTCAAACATTTCTTTTACCTCCGTACAAACTTCAACTATTATTATTATAACATATGCATTAATAAAAATAAAGAGAATTGTTTTAGTTTTAATATTTTAGTTTAATATTTTACAAATTATATAAAAATAAAAAGCTTTTTTGAATTACTTTTTAGTAAAATTCGAATAAAGCTTTTTATCAATTATTAGTCTATATTAATTATAAAACTTTTTCCCCAAGTTCTTTACCACCAAGTATGTGGAAGTGCAAATGCATTACAGTTTGACCTGCATCCTTTCCACAATTTGATACAACTCTATATCCTCTCTCTGCAAGACCTTGTTCTTTAGCAATTTTCTTTATTGCTAAAAATATTTTTCCAATTATATTTTCGTCTACTTCTTCTATTCCATTTACTGATTCAATATGTTTTTTAGGTACTACTAAAATATGAACTGGTGCTTCTGGATTTATATCTTTAAATGCATATACAAATTCATCTTCATATACTTTTGTTGAAGGTATTTCACCTTTTATTATTTTACAAAATAAACAATCTTCCATAATAAACCTCTTTATAATTTTATATTTTCATTTGACACTATGCTTATTTAATTAAAACTGCTTTTATTCTTCTAACTCCTGAAGAACTTGATTCTTCTTTTTTAATTTTAAATGTTCCTAATTTACTTGTGTTTTCTACATGTGGTCCACCACATAGTTCTTTAGATATATCTCCTATTGTATATACAGTTACTATATCTGGATATTTTTCTATAAACATACATTCAGCACCTGATTTTATTGCATCTTCTTTTTTCATTTCTTGTTTTACTACAGGTAAACCTTCTTGTATCCATTCATTTACTAAATTTTCTATTTTTTTCTTTTCTTCATCTGTTAATTTGTGGTCACAGTTAAAGTCAAATCTCATTCTATCTACAGTTATGTTTGAACCTCTTTGATGTGCATCTGTTCCTAATACTTTTTTAATTGCTGCATTTAATAAGTGTGTAGCTGTGTGATATGCTGTTGTTATTTCATTTTGTTCTGCTAGTCCGCCTTTAAATTTTTGTTCTGAACCTGCTCTTGATTTTTCTTGATGTTTTTTAAATAATTCGTTAAATTGTTCTAAATCTATTTCATATCCATTTTCACTTGCAAGTTCTTTTGTAACTTCTGGTGGGAATCCATATGTGTCATATAGTTTAAATACTACATCACCTGGAATTACTGTTTTACCTTCCATTTTGCTTATTACTTTTTCAAATTCTTTTTCACCTTTATTTAATGTTTTTACAAATTTATCTTTTTCGTCCATTATTACTGTTTTTATTGTTTGCTCATTTTGATCTAATTCTGGATACATTTCTTTTAAGTTTTTTACGTAAATTCCTATTAATGTTGTTAATTCATTTAGGTCAATTTGTAATTTATTCATATGTCTTATCATTCTTCTTATTAATCTTCTTAAAACATATCCCCTATCTAAGTTGCTTGGTCTACCACCATCAGCAATTATCATCATACTTGAACGCAAATGTTCTGCTATAATTCTTCTACTTTCTATATTGTCTATTTTTTGCAATTCAGATAGTTTTTCCATTACAGGTGCAAATAATTCTGTATCAAATGGTGTTTCTTTTCCTTGTAGTAACATTGCCATTCTTTCAAGGCCTAATCCTGTATCAACATTTTTTTGTTTTAATTTTGTATATTTTCCTTTTTCATCTTTGAAATATTCCATAAATACATTATTCCATATTTCAACATATTTTCCACAGTCACAAGATGGTTGACAATCAGGTCCACATGCTGGTTTTCCTGTGTCATAAAACATTTCTGTGTCAGGTCCACATGGTCCTTCTTCTCCTGCTATCCACCAGTTATCATCTTTTCCATAATAATAAATATGACCATCTAATATTCCTGCTTTTTTCCAGGCTTCTGCTGAAAATTCATCTCTAGGACAGTCTTCATCTCCTGCAAATACTGTTACTGATAATTTTTCTACTGGAATTCCTAATTCTTTTGTTAAGAATTCAAAACTCATTGCTATTGATTCTTCTTTAAAATAATCTCCTAATGACCAATTTCCAAGCATTTCAAAATATGTTAAATGACGGTTATCTCCTACTTCGTCTATATCGTTTGTTCTAACACATTTTTGAAAATCAGTTAATCTTCTTCCTTCTGGATGTGGTTCACCTAATAGATATGGTACTAATGGTTGCATTCCAGCTGTTGTAAATAATACAGATGGATCATTTTCTGGTATTAATGGTGCAGATGGAATTACTGCATGTCCATGATTTTTAAAAAAGTTTAAATATTTATTTCTTATTTCTATTGCTTTCATATATGTCTTCCTTTCTCTTTTTCTTGCTTTTAAGATTATACTTCAAAACAAGCAAAAAATCAAGATTTTTTAGATATAGTTTAATAAAACTGCAATAAAAAAATATAGCTGGCAATACTTGTTTCACCAAATATTACCAGCTATTAAATTATATTATAAAATTTCAAGCACCAATCTTGACAAGCTCTTTTTTCTATTTTCATTATTGTATTGCATATTCTGTGTCTGAAACTTTTTCAAGTGTGACATCAGATTTTAGACAAACTAGCGGACGGAACCCATTGCCGCTAAAGTTAGAGTAGTTGTCATAGCTAACGTCGCCGTTGCAGTACACATTCATCACACAGTTAGGGCGGTCGGCAGAAGGACTGGCCAACCAATATGCGTATGCATCTGATGTTTTTGTTATTACATATAATTGATCACTTGTTGTTAACATTGAACCTATACTATTAGACCAATCATCACTTGATGTCTTTCTTATTTGATATCCTGTTGCACTTGATGCTTGTGATTCATATGCTGTTTTATATTTTTCATTATATGATTTGAATAATAATTCTACTGTTGGGCCACCTACTACATATTCTGCTTTACTTGTATCTCTAAATTTACTATTCCATGCTGTTGTATCCATCATATATGCTACTGATTTCATATTACTATTTGTACTTGTATATCCTTTTGTATTAAAATAATCATTATTTAATGCTTTTAATCTATTTTCTGTTATTCTTGATGAACCATCTTTATAATCTTCTAATATATTACTAAAATATGCTGCTCTTGCACAACTAGTACTTCCGTCATTTGGCTTATTAGCTGTTGCTGTTGTTCCATTTGTACTATTTGGTAAATTTGCTCTCTCTACATAATTATCTGCTATTAAGTATATATTACTATTGTCTGCATAAAATATCTTCCATTTTACATCTGTTGTTGTCCCACTTGGTAATGTATATCCTGTTACTGTTGCTCCATATATTTTTGTTTTATCTGTTTTGGCTGCTATATCAGATGCTTTTAATGTATCTGTTGATGCTGGTGGATTAGGATTTGTTGTTGAACTTCCTGCTGCTGTTACTACTCCCGTATTTGTTACTTTAAAACTCTCTCCATCCATTGTTACATTTACTGGAAATTCATTATTTGTTGCTGTTCCTCCTTGATTTGCTATTTCTTCTTTTAATTTATCTAGCTCTAATGCTGCTGTTTCTGATCTTGTTCTTGCTGCCATTACTGCTAGTTTTACTTTTTCTTCTGCACTTTTATTTTCTGTTACTGTCTTCGAATTTTGTGCTTGTGTTAATATTCCATTTTGTCCTGTTAGCATGGCTATACTTACTCCTGCTAATATTAGTAATACTATTATTGTTATTACTAACGCAATTAATGTAATTCCTTTCTTTTCTTTAAAACTTTCCTTCACTTTCTCTCCTCCTCTTTTGTAAATACAATATCTGTTGATATTTATTCACTTTTATTTATCCTAAGTTTTTTAAAATTTAATAACTATATTATTAGTATTCTATACACAAGATGTTGTGTATTTATTGTAACTTATTTTAATTTTTTATTCAATAAAGTCATTAAAATGTAATGTATTTGTAATAATACATAAATTGTCATGTATCATATCTTAATATCTTATTTTTTTGTTAAAATAATTATATTAGTTTATAGTTTACAAGGAGGTTACAGTGAAATTTAAAAGAATTAAAGATTTAAGAGAAGATCACGATATGCTACAAAAAGAAATAGCTTCTCTTTTAGGGATTTCTCAGCAATATTATTCAGAATATGAAAATGGAAATAGAACTATTACAATAAATCATTTAATTACACTCTCAAAATTTTATGGTACTTCTATTGATTACATTGTTGGTTTATCTGACCAAAAAAATATGAGCAAAAATAAAAAAACAAGTTAAGTATTTATTCTATTAGAATTTATATTTTAACTTGTTTTTTATTTTTTAAATATCCATCTGACTTCCCAAAAAAGTTGCTGCTGATTGTGCCACTTTTTGTTCAACTTCAGTCATTTTCTTGTTTGGATCTTTTGACATTAATATTACAGTTCCTATTGTATCTCCATTTGATATTATTGGATATACAATTTGTGCATTATTTTCTTTGTCTCTATTTCCATTTTTTGTTATAGGCATTGCAACATTACTATTATCTTTGCTTGTATATATTTCCTTATCTTCCATTAGTTGTTCTAATTCTTTGCTTACATCTTGTTCTAAAAATTCTTTTTTAGATCCTCCAGATACAGCTATTATTGTATCTTTGTCTGTTATACATGCAATATGTCCTGTTGTTTTTGATAATGTTTCTGCATAACCTGACGCAAATTCTGAAAGTTCACCTATTGGTGAATATTTTTTCAAAATTATTTGTCCTTCTCTATCTGTAAATATTTCTAGTGGTTCACCTTCTTTAATTCTAAGTGTTTTTCTTATTTCTTTTGGTATTACCACTCTTCCCAAATCATCTATTCTTCTTACAACTCCAGTTGCTTTCATAATTTTCCTCCCTTGTTTTCATTTTGCTTTTATACTCTTATTATTACAAAAAAGGAAAAAATTATTCATGATAAAATCGTCTTATTGTCACTTTGATTAACATAATTTTAATAATTTCTTTATTTTTCTTTATTTTACTTTATTTCACCATTTTCATAATATTTTAATAATTCTTCTAAATCTGCTATTTCTGCTCTTAATTTTTTGCCTATATCTGTATCATTTACTGTCTTTCTAGTTATCCCTGTTTTCTTTACTATTATTTCAGAAATTATATCTCTTTCTTCTTCTATGGCTTTTTCCACAGATTCAAATGGTTTGTTTTGGCTTAGTAACAATCCATTTGAATTGTATGTTAATATATAACCTGCATTTCCTGTTTTTTGTTGATAGCTTTTTGCAAATCCTCCGTCTATAACTAGGAGCTTTCCATTTCCTCTAATTGGACTTTCTCCATCTTTTGCTTTTACCGGCATATGTCCATTTACTATATGAGATTCCTTTTCATCTAATCCAAATTCTTTCAAAATTTTGTCACAAATTTCCTCTTTATTTGTTAATGTATAATATGGATTTTTTGTTTCTTTACTCATTTCTTTATCTTTTACAAAATAACTTTCAAAAGTTGCCATTTTATCTTTTCCAAAAAATGGTGAATTAGGTGAAATCCATAAATACCACATTAAATCAATTTTTTCTTTTTCTATATTTTCTTTTGATATCCAAATTTTATTTATTGCCTCATTTACAGCATCCAAATATTCTTTTCCACTTAATTGTTCACCTAGAAATTCTACTTTTTTAAATTCTCCATTCTCAGTCATAGGAATACATGCATGAAAAAGTAAATTTGAGTTAAACTTTGTATATAGTTGGCCTTTTTTATATAAAAAGCCTATATGTTCATTTAATTTTTCACTCTTTTTAAATGATTCACTAAGTCTTTCCATAATTTCTTTTTCTTCAGGGATTAATTCATATACATCATCTTCTAATAAAGTTGGAAAATTTTTATCATTTATTTCATATTTTTTTCCATCTATTAAAACATAACCCTTTTTTAAATTCATTTTGTCTAATAAAAGTCTATTATTTAAATTATATTCTGGATGTCTTTTTATCATTTGTCCTTCTAATTTAAATTGAATTATTGTAATTGCTTTATGAATTTTTGCAATATTCATTTTATCACTATTATCATATCTTGTTTCATCAAAAACTTTTGGATAAAAGTTTTTACAATCATCATCTTTATACATTTCCATTGCAAAAGTTGATAATGGTCTTATATTTATTCCATATGAGTCTTCTAATATGCTCATATTATTGTATCTAGCACAATTTCTAATTACTGTTGCTATACTAGCTTCATTTCCACATGTTGCACCCATCCACAAGATATCATGGTTTCCCCATTGGATATCTATACTATGGAATTTTTCTAATTTTTCTATTACTAAATCTGGCTTTGGTCCTCTATCATATATATCACCAATTATATGTAAATGATCTATTGCCATCCTTTTTATTAAATTAGATATTGCTATTATAAATTTTTCAGATTGATTTAACCTTATTATTGTATTTATTATTGCTTTATAATATCTTTCTTTATCTTCTTCATTACCTGCTTGTGAGTTTAATAATTCATCTATTACATATTCAAATCCGTTTGTTATTGCTTTTCTAACCTTTGATCTTGTATATTTTGAACTTACTTTTTTTGCAACTTCAATTAATCTATATAATGTTAAATTATACCATTCATTTAATTCTTTTTCTTCTTTTTTTATTAGTTTAAGTTTTTCTTCTGGATAATATATTAAAGTTGCAAGCGTAGCTCTTTCTTTTTTACTTATAGTGTTTCCAAAAATATAGTCTATTTTACTTTTTATTATACCAGCACCATTATTAAGAATATGCTCAAATGGAGCATATTCTCCATATATGTCACTTAAAAACATTTCTGTTCCTTTAGGCAAATTTAAAATAGCCTGTAAATTAATTATTTCTTCAGTTACTTCATTTATATTTTTATACTCTTTACTTAATAATGTTAAGTATTTCTTTTTGTCATAACTTTTTTCCATATTTCAACTTCCTATTTTTATATTATTCTATTCCTGGCAAAACTGTTGTTTCTGTTATTTCTTGCTTTTTAGGTAAAAAACTAGTTTTATATTTGCTCAATATATATTCTAAGCTTTCTGCAAATTCCTTTAACATAACATATTTTATACTTGGTTCTTTTCCTTTTAGATAATCGTCTATTATTTGTTTTAGCTGTTTAATATTTTTCATCTCTGGCTCAATTTTCTTAGCATTTTTATCTACTCTGTCTATCAATTTTTCCTTGATTAATACAATGTCTTCATTGCTTGCACACGATATTCTTTGGAATAATTGGAATGGATCATAATATTTAAATATTGGCATATCCATACAATTTTTGTCAAATTTTTCATAAAATTGTTCCATTTTCATTGGTATACATTTCATTATATCTTCTGCTTTTTCTTTATTCATTTTTTCTAATAATTGTTCATTTAACATATTAAAATGTTTTAATATATCTTCCATATCTTCTGCAACTTCTTCTATTGCTATTTTTCCTAATTCTTCTTTTACATTTGGACAATATTCAGAAGATAATGATGCTATATTCATTCCATTAAAAAATACACTTTTTAAAGTTTTTAAATCATAATCAATTAAATTTTTTCTTGAAAAATAACTAAAATATGCAAACATTTTTACCATGTCTATTAATCGCAGTTTTCCTTTTTTTACATCTTCAATTATTTCTTTTATTACACTTTCAAATTGATCATCAGAAATTTTCCAATATTCTTCTGTAAGTAGTCTTTTATATGCTGGTAAATTTTCTGTATCTACTGTATTTCTTATTGTTTCCATATTTTCTTTAAATAATTTCATATCAAATATACGTGTTCTTACATAATATTCTATAAATTTAAAGAAACGATATTCAGATTTAAAATTGTAATAATAGTTATTATCAAATTCTTTTATATAAAATTGTCTGTTATCCATAAGAATTCTTGATGATACTAATATTGATTTATATTCTTCATTATCTTTAATATTTATAAATTTATCCTTTGTTACCTTTCCTGCTTTTATTTCAAAAGATATTGCTATTGTAAATATTAACATTGTTTGCATTACTCTATGACTTGTGTTAGGATAACTTTTATTTACCATATCAAATACTTTTTTGAAATCATTTAATGCATGTTTTAATATTCTTAAATTTCTGGTTCCGCTTCTTTCAAATGTATTTATTATTAGTCTAGTATTTTCTCTTAGGAATCTAATCAAATCTGGTTCATTCTCATATCTCATTAAAATTCCATTTATGATATAATCAAATTTTGGTG
>CAJMJN010000020.1 GCA_905213875.1 uncultured Clostridium sp. | reverse complement strand
TTCATATAGAGATTTACCAATAAGAATTGGAGAATTAGCACATGACTTTAGATATGAAGATAGTGGAAGTGTTTGTGGCCTAGAAAGAGTACGTGAAATGTGTCAAAATGATGCACATTTATTTGTAAGACCAGATCAAATAAAAGAAGAATTTGGAAAAGTAGTTCAATTAATTTTATCTGTATATAAAGATTTTGGATTTGAAGATTATGAATTTAGACTATCTTTAAGAGACAAAAACAACAAAGAGAAGTATTTTGATGATGACGAAATGTGGGAAAAAGCTGAAGGACAATTAAGAGAAATATTAACAGAACTTGGAGTTCCATTCTATGAGGCAGAAGGAGAAGCAGCTTTTTATGGACCTAAATTAGATGTTCAATTAAAATCTGCTGTTGGACATGATGTAACAGTATCTACATGCCAATTAGACTTTTTATTACCTGAAAGATTCAAATTAGAATATATTGGAGAAGATGGAGAAAAACATAGACCTGTTGTTATTCACAGAGCAATACTTGGTACATTTGATAGATTTATGTGTTTCTTAATAGAAGAAACAAAAGGTGCATTCCCATTGTGGCTTTCACCAACACAAGTAAAAATATTACCAATTGCAGATTCGCAATTAGAATATGCTAAACAAATTGAAGAAAAACTTCATAAAGTAGGTATTCGTGTTGTCATTGATGATAGAAACGAAAAAGTTGGATACAAAATTCGTGAAGCACAACTTGAAAAAGTTCCATATATGTTAGTTGTAGGAAATAAAGAAGTTGAAGAAAATACAGTGGCTGTTCGTTCAAGAGGAAATGCAGAAAATGAAACAATAAATGCAGACGAATTTGTAGCTAAAATTAAAGAAGAAGTAGAAAATAAAAGTAAATAAAAAGAAAGAGGAATTATAATGAAATTAGGAATTGTAGGACTTCCAAATGTGGGGAAGAGTACATTATTTAATAGTATAACAAAAGCAGGTGCAGAATGTGCAAACTATCCATTCTGCACAATAGAACCAAATGTAGGAGTTGTACCTGTACCAGATGAGAGATTAGATAAATTAACTGAAATGTACAATCCGCAAAAAACAACACATGCTGTAATTGAATTTGTTGACATAGCTGGATTAGTTAAGGGGGCAAGCAAAGGTGAAGGTCTTGGAAATAAATTTTTATCACATATTAGAGAAACAGATGCAATTGTAGAAGTTGTAAGATGTTTTGAAGATGGAAATGTGGTACATGTAGATGGAAGCGTAGACCCAATTAGAGATATTGAAACAATTAATTTAGAATTAATATTTGCAGATTTAGAGATGGTAAATAAAAGATTAGATAAAGCAAGAAAAAATTTGAAAGCTGATAAAAAATATCAAACAGAAATTGATTTATTTGAAAAAATAAAGAAAACATTAGAAGAAGGAAAATCTGCAAGAACATTGGACTTCAATGAAGATGAACTTCCAATAGTAAAAGAAACATTTTTATTAACCACAAAACCAATATTATATGTTGCAAATATTTCAGAAAGTCAAATAGATAATGCTGAAAATGATCCATTAGTTTTAAAAGTAAAAGAATATGCAGCACAAGAAAATGCAGAAGTGATTCCGCTATGTGTTAAAATTGAGGAAGAATTATCAGGCTTAGAAGATGATGACAAAAAAGAAATGCTAGAGGCAATGGGATTAGAAGAATCAGGATTAGACAAGGTTATAAAAAGAAGTTATGATTTATTAGGATTAATGTCATTTTTAACAGCAGGAGAGCCAGAAGTTAGAGCTTGGACAATAAAGAAAGGTACTAAAGCACCTCAAGCAGCTGGAAAAATTCATTCAGATATAGAAAGAGGATTTATAAAAGCAGAAGTTGTTTCTTTTGATGATTTAATATCATCAGGCGGAATGGTTCAAGCAAAAGAAAAAGGACTAGTACGTCAAGAAGGTAAAGAATATATAATGCAAGATGGAGACATTGTGTTGTTTAAATTTAATGTATAATCAATTTTGTCTAATTTTAAAAGTGTAAAATATGTAATAGTTTTGTAATGAAACTGTAAAGAAAAAATGGATAAATAATATTGACTAATAATATTTTTAAGTATAAAATAAATTTATAGAAACACAAGAAAAGAGTATTTTATTATTTATTGCGATTTTTTCTTGAAATATATATATAAAAGTAGTATAATTAAGAATGATTGTAATTATAATAATAAAAAATCAAAAAGTAGAGGAGATATTAATATGAAGAAATCAAATTTAATCAAAACATTTTCAGTTTTAATTTTAAGTGTTATGCTAGTTTTAATGTGTTCAATAGTTAATGCTGCAGATAATAATACAGGATATAATGATTTATCTGGTACATTATTATCAAACAATAGCAGTAATAATGCAAATACTAATTCTGCTAATAATACTGCAAATACAAATAATGCAACAAATAATTCATTAACAAATAATACAGCAAAAAACACAAACAAATCTAATAATTCAAGTGTTTATAATAATACAAATTTACCAAAAACAGGTGTAGCAAGTTCATTACCAATAGCTGCATTAGTTGTTATATTTGGTATATCAGCAGTATATGCTTATAAAAAAGTAAAAGATTATAGAAACATTTAATGTCAGTTATAATTAGATATTTATAGATAAAAACCTTTGATATTCAAAGGTTTTTATTTGTGAATATAAAAGTAATAAAGCTATTTTAATTGAGTTGATTTAATAATAAGCCTATTTTTATTTAAATTATTGCATGTAATCAACGTTAGTGTCTTAGCATTTAAATCATAGCTAAAAATAGGTGACAAGTCATTTTCTTTAACTTCATAAATATCAAATATTTTATATAAATATCTAATTTTGTTATTGTCATATATAATTATGTTATCTAAAAGATTTAAAGAATCTAAATTGCTAAAAAATTTATTATTGTCATAATTATGTCCAGCAATACATATATTACCATTTTCAGTAAGTGATGGGCCATAAAATTTACAAGGAGACAATTTCAAATTTTCTTCAGATAAACTTGAAAAAATCGGATAAGATATATCTAATTTTGGAATTTCAATAGTTCCAAATATATTAGTGGATATTTCTGTATTATCTTGAAAATATGAGAAGTCACTATATAGTTTGTATATATTGTAATTTCCGACTAATTTAGCAGATTCTTTTTCAGATTCTTTTATAGAATATAGGGTGTAAATTATACTGCAAATTAAAAGAACAGATATCATAAAAGAAAATAAAAACTGCAATTTAAAGAAACTTTTATTTAATTTTACTTTTTTATTATTTTTAGTAACTAATATTTGATTCATAGCTATAATAGTGTATGTAAATTCTTAAAAAATATAATAAAAAACTTGTCAAAATCTTAGAATTTTGTTATTATAAAAATATAAAATTAAGGAGTATGTAATGGCAAAAACAAAAGAAACGATAAGAAGAAAAAAGAGAAAAAATGTCAGGATTTTTCCAATATATAAAACTGTTTCTTGGGATCTATTGTTTTATTTCCCAATTATTTTTCTATTTTTAACACAAATAAAAGGACTAACACCAGCTGAAGTTTTATTTGCAGATGCATTTTATACATTAGCTAATACATTTTGGCAATTACCTATTACTAGTTTAGTAGATAGAATTGGAAAGAAAAATTGCCTTATTATTGGTAATATTTTGTACACTTTAAGCATATTAGCAATGATATTTATGAAAGATTTTTATGAATTGTTATTGATACAATTTATTTATGCATTAGGGTATTCAATAAAAGGAATATGTGAATCAAACATATTATATGATTCGTTGCCAGCAAGTAAAAAGAGGGGAAAGGTTTTTGCAGCAATAGATGGAAAATCTTCATCATATTTTTATATATTTGATGGAATATCTTCTATAATAGCAGGCTTTGCATTTGCTATTAATGGATATATACCAATGGTATTATGTTTTATATGTTGTGTAGCATCAACAATAATATCATTTAAATTTAGACATACAGTAATTAAAGAAGAAAAAGTAAAACCTATTAGTCTAAAAAAATATTTTAAACAATTAAAAGATTCAATGAAATTTTTCAAAAAATCTGACAGAATACGATTATTAATATTATTAAATGCTATATTTATGGGATTGATACTTGGAATAGTTAATTTAAGAAGTAGTATGCTTAGCGAAATGCAAGTTCCAGAAATTTATTTTGGAATTATATTTGCATTATTACAATTTTCAGCAGCAATTACAGCTAGAAATAGTGAACGTTTTCATAAAGCTTTAAGAAATAAAGTGCTTGGATTTTTGACATTTCCTGTAACAATATCTTGTATAATAATTGGATTTATAGGAACTGATCCATTGTCAAAATCATCACTAGTATTAATCTTTTTATTATATTTAGTTCAATATGCATTTAAAGGGCCATATAATGCGTTAATGACACGATACTTAAATAATTTCACAAATAAAACAATTAGACCTAAAATTACAGCATTAAGTAAATTAACACTTAATTTATTTACAGCTTGTATATCATTAACATGTGCATTTTTATTGAAATTTACAACAACGGCAAATACATTTATAATTATAGGCTGTATAATGACAATTGCGGCAGTGTTAATATTAGATAAAATGAAAGATAGAGTAGGGTTAAAACCTGATCAATACTCAAAAGAAGATTTGAAATATAGTACATATCAACCAGTTAAATATAGAAAAGAAAAATAAGATTTATAGACATAAAAGAACTAAAATTATTGATTGTTATAATTTTAGTTCTTTTTACATTTATATTAAAAAATTACTGATAAAAAACTTTAGCATGTTTAGAATAAATATCTGGAGTTACCTCAAATTTAATTTCAAAACACTTAAAATCAAATAATTGATTTTCTTCTAAGCAATCTAAGTATATATCTAGTTCATCAAGATTTCTACAAGCTGCAATTATAATGGGATTTAATTTATAATTGAACATTAATTCAATTCCTAAGTCTAAAGCCTTAATTAAAGACAATTTTTCTTTGTTCTTTACAAGATTAAGTGTTTCCCTAAATCTGGATATAGGAGCATTTTTAAAACGGGATAATGGAAGAATGTAAAATTTTTTTATTACATCCTGAATAGAAGAAAATTCTTTATCATAAGTTTTATATATGTATTCTATATCTTCATATTTATATGGCAAATAAGCTTTTTGATCTTGTTCAGAAACCAATAAAATATTACGATCCATTAAAGTCCTCCTATAAATAACTTTATAATTTATTATATATATAAATAGTGTATAAGTAAATAATAATGTGTGAAAAAAATATTACATTTATGTAACATAATAAAATCATATTGAAAAGGATTTTTCTATATGGTATATTGTAAATGTACTAAAGCAAAGGAGTTAAAAAAGTGTATAAAATAAAAAAGTTTGATGAATCAGCTGAAAACGTACATAAAATACTAAAAATACTAAGTATATTTTGTGCCATAATAATAATTCCAATTATTATTTATAATATAGTTTTGATGGCAAAATCTATGATAAATCCTAATAAAATTCCAAGTTTTTTAGGAATGAAAAGTTTAGTTATAATATCAGAAAGCATGGAACCAACAATTATGCCTAATGATGCAATTTTTGTTAAAAATGTATCTAAAGATGAATTAAAAGTAGGAGATATTATTTCTTTTCAAGATGATGGATTTGTTAATACACACAGAATAGTAGAAATTATAGATGAGAATGGGAATACTGAATATAGAACAAAAGGTGACAATAATAAAAGAAATGACAGAAATTTAGTCGCCTATTCCAAAGTAGAAGGAAAATATATTTTTAAAATAAAAGGATTGGGAAATTTTGTTGAACTATTAAAAGATAAGTTAACACTAATATGCTTATTGATTATATTGATATTTATTTTGATGTATCAAATTAAATTAAACAAAAGAAAACTAGCTAGGAAAGAAAAAAGATATAAATATAATAAAGAATTATTAGAAAATAGTAAAAATTGAATTTATAAATAATAAAAATAGCCTTAATTTTTACATACGAACAAAAACGCGGACTTCAAGATGTTTTAATAATTACAAATGTTATAAATGTCCGTTTTTGTTCTAATCTATTAAAAAAATTTAAAACCTGTTGTTTTTTTAAGAGTAATGTAACTTACTGTAAAATTGAAAATTTCGCTAACATATATTGCAATAATAAAACCAGTTATTCCAATTTTGGGCAATAATATATAAAGGATACTAATAGAAATAATTAAATCTATAATATTACAAACCATCACTTTAAATTGCTGGTTTAATCCTTTTAGCATATTATCAATGATATTATCAATATACATAAAAATTATTAAAGGAGAAAGTATTTGTATATATATACCACAATCAATATTTTGAAAAATATATAAACTTAAACTGTTTGAAAATACAATTAAAAGTATTGTTATGATAATTGAAAAAATAGAAGATATTATAAATATTTTTTTTATTATTGTTACAATTCTTTTTTTATAACCTTTAGCAAGTAAACTAGAAAATTCTGGTACAATTAGATTGCTAAAAGATCCAATAAATACGGTTGGAAACATAATCACAGGTAAAGCCATACCTGTGATTTTTCCATATTCGGCTAATGCGATAGTATATGGTAAACCAAACATAAGTAATCTGTTAGGAACAATAAATTGTTTTAAAGTGGATAAGCCAGAACGTATATAAGAAGTAATAGCAACTGGTAAACTAATTCTTAAAATAATATTTTTGAAATCAGTTTTTATTGACATTCTCTTTAAATATTTTGAAATATCAATTTTGTACAAAATAAATAAAAATGATACTGAAAATATTTCAGAGATAATATCAGCTAAAATTAAGTAAATACAAACTAATTCTACATTTTTTATAGGGGAATATTTTAATAAAATGATACTTAATAAAATTTTTATGAATAATTCTAATACTTGTGATATTGCACTTTTGTATGCTTTTCTAACAGCTGTAAAATAACCATTAATAACAGATGAGATTGCAATACAAGGCAAACCAATAGCAATCAAATAAAATGGGGTAGGGGATACTCTATTATTAAGCCAATTGCCGTGAGATTGTATTTGAAAGAACTAACAATATACAACTACTAATTAAACCTAAAACTAATCCAAAGTATATGCAAGTTTTAGAGATTTTTAAGCCTTGTAAATACTGCTTTTTAGCAAAGTGTTCTGAAACTAAGTATGTACACGCAAGGCTTAAACCAGATGTAGCAATTGTTATAAAAAATAAATATACAGACATAACCAGGCCAAATAGGCCAATAGCTTCTGCCCCAATTTTATTTGATACATATATGTTAAAAGCCATTGAAACAGTTCTCATTATAATAGAAGTTATAGTTAATATAAGTCCATTCATTATAAATTTTTTCACAATATCACCCTTTAATTTTATGACTAAATACTAAAATATATGAAATGTTTTTAGACAAAACCAACTCAAAACTTTACATAAATTCATATTATATATAAAGCAAAATAGAAGGGAGGGACTAACAAAATTGGAATTAAATAAAATAAAAATAGGATTTGCATTAACAGGTTCATTTTGTACATTTAAAAAGACAATTCCTAAAATTCAAGAATTGATAAATAAAGGAGCAGAAGTAATACCAATAATGTCATATAATAGTTATAAATTAGATACAAAATTTGGAAAGGCACAAGAATTTATAGATAAATTGAAAGAAATAACAGGCAAAGAAATTATTCATACAATACAAGGAGCAGAGCCAATAGGTCCAAAAAAGTTAACAGATATAATGATTATTGCACCATGTTCGGGGAATACAATGTCTAAACTTGCAGTAGATATAATAGACACACCTGTGACTATGGCAGCAAAATCACATTTGAGAAATGATAGACCTTTAATAATAGCACCATCAACTAACAATGGTTTGAGTGGAAATGCAGAAAACATAGGTAAATTATTAAACAGAAGAAATTATTATTTTGTACCATTTAGGCAAGACAACCCAATTACGAAACCAAAATCAATAGTTTTTGATGAAAACTATCTAATAAAAACAATTGAATTTGCATTAGAAGGAGATCAAATAAGCCCAATATTATTATGATATATTTCTTGCAAGTATATGTTTTTTGTGTTATCATTCATTTGAAAAAATATTTTTAAAGGGAGCTTATCATGAGTGAAAATAAACATAATGAAATTAAAATTTTAGGAATAAGTATATGGAAACTGTTTGTGTATTTTATTATTTATGGTTTTGCAGGATATGTAGTAGAAACTTTATTTGCATTAGCAACTATGGGTGTATGGGAATGTAGACAGAGTTTCTTATATGGACCATTTTTAGGCGTATATGGTATTGGAGCAGTTTGTATAATTGTATTTTCACAGTATTTTAAAAAGAATAATTTTTTATTATTTTTGGGAGGATGTGTAATTGGGTCAGTAACTGAATATATTGTAAGCTTTGGAACAGAGATTTTAATAGGAACAAGATGGTGGGATTATTCTGACAAAATATTAAATATTAATGGAAGAGTTTGCTTATTATATTCAATATTTTGGGGGATTTTAACAGTATTTTTAGTAAAATTAGTAAATCCTAAAATAGACAAATTATGCACAAAAATACAAAATAAAATTTCAAGAAAAATATTAAAAATTGTAACTGCAATAATAATGACATTTTTATGTATTGACTGTGTTGCTACAATATTTGCACAAGAACAATTTATAGCAAGAATGGTAATTGACAATAATATTAATGTAAGTGAAAGAGATTATAATAAATATAAAAAGCAATATGACTATGTAAAACAAAATAAAGTACTAGCTAAAATTATTCAAATTTGTGGTAATGATGAAAAAATGGTACTAACTTTTCCAAATATGAAAATTAAAGATAAAGATGAAAATGTTATATATTTAAAAGATTTATTGCCAGAAGCAAAATCATATTATTGGAAAAAAGATTAATAGTAGAATGATAGGGTAAAACGTCATTATAAATTTAAAAGAAAAACGGAAATTTATTAAATTTTCGTTTTTCTTTTTGACTTATATATGAATAATTAATATATAAATTAGTAAGTAGCTAAAGGATTTCTATCTAATGCATCACGAGCTTGTTCGTTACTAACATGTGTATAAATTTCAGTTGTAGAAATACTTTCATGACCAAGGATTTCTTGCAAAGCACGTATATCAACTTGACCATATTGATACATTAAAGTAGCAGCTGTATGTCTTAATTTATGAACAGAATACTTATTAGAGTCAAGACCAGCACGTTTTAATTCTTGGTTTACAATGTATTGAACAGTTCTATTACTAATTCTAGTTTTTCTTTTGCTTAAAAATAGTGCATTTTCAGAATGTTTACTATCATGTTGAACTCCGTTGTTTAGGTCTAACTTCTAAATATTCAGAAATAGCTTTTAAACAAGCTTTATTTAAATATATTGTTCTTTCTTTGTTTCCTTTTCCAATTACTGTAAGTTTACAATCTTTTAAGTCAATATCTGTAAGATTAATCCCAACTAATTCAGAAAGACGCATACCACAATTTAAAAATAAAGTAATAATAGCAAAATCTCTTTCATAATTTGGATTGTCTTCATTTCCAGATGCATCAAGTAATTTTCTACTATCAGCAAGTGATAAATATTTTGGTAATCTTTTTTCCTTTTTAGGAGTTTTTAAAGTTAAGGCAGGATTATGATCAATAGTAAATTCTTTACTAGCTTCTTGAGATAAATATTTAAAAAATATACGTATTGTTGATATTTTTCTTGCACGTGTAGAGGCTTTACTGTGGTATTCAGTAGTTAAATACCCCAAAAATGAATGAATATCATCAATTTTAATTTTATTTATATTATTAATTGTTAAATCATCAATTTTGATATTTTTAAAGTCAGTTTCATTAGTTAATTTAAAATGTATCTTTATAAATTTTAAAAACATAGCTAAATCGTAATTATATTCTTTTACACTGTTAGGTGACTTATTTAGAATTATAGTAGAATAATCTAAAAAAGCATTTAAAAAGTCTGGATTATCATTTCTGTTTATCATATGTATCAATCTCCTTTGTTTTTGTAATTATATATCAAACAAAGAAGCAATACAATATGAATTTTAAATTTTGCGCAATAAAATATAATAAATGATATACTTTGATTTTTAATATTTTTATGATATACTAAAAATGCTTTTAAAAGAAAGAAGTGATATGATGAAAAAAAGAAAAAGTAAGCATTCAGAAGATGATGAAATTCCTAAGGCACTTAGAAATATGAAGAAAAATAATAAAGACAAAAATAGCGAAAATATAAAGAAGACTAAAAATAAGAAAAATAAATTTAAAAAAGTAATTATAAGTTTAATTATAATTGTTATATTAATATTAGGAATATCACTAGGAATATCTGCAAACACATGGAAAAAATTATCGGTAGAGATGGTAAAAAATGAAAGTTCAACAGTTGTTGATAAAGATGGTCAAACTATTGCTAAACTTGGAGATGAAAGAAAAAAGAAAAATGTGACATCAGAGGAAATACCGAAAAACTTAAAAAATGCATATATTTCTATAGAAGATGAAAGATTTTACAAACATAGTGGAATTGATACAAAAAGAACGGCATCAGCAATATTTTCTTATATTATACATTTTGGATCATCATCATTTGGAGGAAGTACTATAACACAACAATTAGTTAAAAATATAACTGGTGACTCAACAGATAGTATTACAAGAAAAGTGAAAGAATGGTGGAAAGCATGGATATTAGAAACTGCACTTTCAAAAGACGAAATAATTACAAGTTATTTAAATGTTATATATACTGGACCTAGTATATATGGAGTCGAAAATGGAGCAAAATACTATTTTGATGAACATGTTTCTAATTTAGATATAGCAGAATGTGCATTTTTAGCAGGCATAAATCATTCACCAAATTCTTACAATCCATTTGTAGATAAGGATAATACAGATAAGATAAAAACTAGAACCAAAACAGTATTAAGTAAAATGAAAGAGTTAAAATATATTTCAGATGATGAATATAACAGTGCAATTCAAGAAGTAGAAAATGGTTTAAAATTTAAAAATGGAGAAGTAACAGCAATTAGTGATGGAGTATATTCTTACCATACAGATGCAATGATTACAGAAATAGCAAATGATATAAAAAATAAATATAAAATTTCAGATACATTTGCAAGTAATTATATAAATATGGCTGGACTTACTATATATAGTACACAAGATAGTAATATCCAAGATGAAACAGAAAAAGAATCAACAAAGAAAAAATATATATTGGCTTCACAAAATGGAAAAGACACATCACAAGCTGCTATGGTAGTAATGGACCATAAAACGGGACAAGTTTTAGCATGTACAGGTGGATTAGGAAAAAAGACAGAACCTAGAACTTTTAATAGAGCAACACAAAGTGTAAGGCAAACAGGATCTGCAATAAAACCAATAGCTGTATTAGTTCCTGGAATTGATAAAAAAATATTTACAGCATCAACAATCTTTGATGATACTGAGCAAGATTTTGAAAATTCATATCATCCAGTAGATTATAGTAAAAGTCTTGGAAATATTACAGTTAGAAGAGCAGTAGAATCTTCACAAAATATACCATTTGTTGAAATGATGGAAAAGATAAAGCCAAAAACTTCAATAAAATATATGGAAAAGATGGGAGTAACAACTTTAACAAACAAGGATAATAGTTTACCTCTTTCGCTAGGAGGACTTGAAAAAGGTATCAGTCCATTGCAGATGGCAGGCGCATATTCAACAATAGCAAATGATGGAGAATATATAGAACCAACATTTTATACAAAAATAAATACATCAAATGGTACAACAATAATAAAAACAAATCAAAAGAAGAAAAGAGTATTTTCTAAAGAAGTTGCATATATAGTTAAAGAATTATTAACACAACCTGTTTTAGGAGATAATGGAACAGCTACATATTGTAAAATAAATGGAGTAGATGTTGCAGCAAAAACAGGTACAACAGATGAAAATTATGATAGATGGCTTTGTGGATTTACACCATATTATACAGCTGTAACTTGGTTTGGATATGATCAAAATGAAAGTGTTAATTTTAATCAAAGAAATCCAGCAGGCTTAATTTGGGCAAATGTAATGTCAAGGATACATTCAGGTTTGAAAACAGCACAATTTGAGAAACCTACAGGAATTACAACAGCAACAATATGTGCAGAAACAGGTCAAAAGGCAACAACTGGATGTAAAACAACATATACAGAATATTTCTTATGGTTTACAGCTCCTGGTACATGTGATAAACATTCAGGAAGTGAACTACAATCAAATACAACAACTGATACAAATAAAAATGTAACAGAAATTATAAAAGGAATTACAAATGAAATAGACGAAAAAGAACCTGCACGAACAACAGAACCAACTAACACTACAATAACTAATAATGTTACAACAAATGAAAATAAACATAAAACAAACACTAATAACCAGAATAATACAACAAATACAACACATATTAATACAAATAATAATACTTATAAAAATACAACAAATTCTTTGAATACAAATAAGAAAAATGACACTAATAGCTCCTCTGATGCAAACACAAGTACAAAAAATACTACAGATAATAATAATAGCCATGCAAGTAAAAATGAATCTGGTACAGAATACTAAAAAAATTTATGAAACTCTTAGAAAGCTTTAAAAAATGTTATATAGCGCTTAAATATCAAGTCTTAGAATGATTAAGATTTGATATTTTTTATATGTTGAATATTTGACATTGCCGATTTTTAAGTATATAATAGTATAGTTGCAAAAAAATACGAAAGGAGAAATTTTAATTAAGATGGAACAAACTGAAAACATTTTAGGAACAGAAAAAATAGGAAAATTAATTAGAAAATTTTCAATCCCATGTATTATATCAATGTTAGTAAATTCATTATATAATATTGTAGACCAAATATTTATAGGTCAGGGAGTAGGATATTTAGGAAATGGAGCCACAAATGTTGTATTTCCATTAGTAATGATTGGATTAGCTTTTTCATTATTATTAGGAGATGGGGCTTCAGCATATTTGAGTTTAAAACTTGGAGAAAAAAAGAAAAAAGAAGCTGAAACAGGTATTGGAAATGGTATAATGCTTTCAGCAATAATATCAATTTTATTTTGTTTAATTACATTAGCATTTTTACCACAATTTTTAAAATTATTTGGCTGTACAGAAAATTTAAAGGAATATGCAATTGCATATGGTAGAATAATTGCAATAGGTCTTCCTTTTTCAATGATAGGAACAACTTTAAATTCAATAATTAGAGCTGATGGTAGCCCTAAATATTCAATGGTTACAATGGTAAGTGGAGCAATATTAAATACAATATTAGACCCAATATTTATCTTTGTTTTTCACAAAGGTGTTGAGGGTGCAGCTATAGCTACAGTTATAAGCCAAATATTAACATTTGTTTTAAATATGGCATATATAAAAAGATTTAAATCTATAAAAATAACAAAAGAAAATTTAAAATTAGAAGCTAATGTATGTGGAAAAATTTCTACATTAGGAATAAGTAGCTTCATAACACAAATGAGTTTTGTATGTGTTATGACTGCTGAAAATAATTTATTAGGAAAATATGGTGCAAACAGCAAATATGGTGCGGAAATTCCTATAACAGTATTAGGAATTGTTATGAAGATAAATCAAATTTTAAATAGTATGATTATAGGAATTGCAGCAGGTAGCCAACCAATATTTGGTTATAATTATGGTGCGAGAAAATATGATAGAGTAAAAAAAGCATTAAAGATTGTATTAGGTTCAAGTGTTATAATTAGTACTATTGCATTTATATTATTCCAAACAATACCAGATAAATTAATCTTAATATTTGGTAGTGGTGATGAAAATTATATGGAATTTGCTTGCTTAGCATTTAGAACATATCTATTATTATGTATATTTAATGGAATTCAAATTCCTTCTGGTATATTTTTCCAAGCAATTGGAAAAAGTGGAAAAAGTGCGATATTATCACTTTCAAGACAAATTGTTATTTTAATACCTGCAATGATAATACTTAGCCATATTTTTGGAATTACAGGTGTTTTATTTGCAGGGCCAGTAGCAGATGGATTGGCATTTATTTTAGCAACTATTTTCTTAATAAAAGAAATTAGAAATTTAAAAAATGGTAATGCAGAAGACATCTCATCAAAACAAGATGTAATAACTAATAACCATTTAGATAAAAATATAGTAATCACAATTTCAAGAGAATATGGATCTGGTGGTAGATATATAGGTAAATTAGTAGCAGAAAAATTAGGTATAAAATTATATGATAAAGAATTTGTAGAAAAATTAGCTGAAGATACTGGATTATCTGAAAAATATATTGAAGACAATGAGCAAAAAAGAACATTTTTAGAGATACTTAATAACGGATATTATTCAGGACTTAACAATTCAGATGATTTATTCATAAAAGAATCTGAACTTATCGAAGAAGTTGCAAATAATGAATCATGTGTAATTGTAGGAAGATGCGCAGATTTTATATTAAAAGATAAGGAAAATGTCTTAAAAATATTTATAGATAGTAGTATTCAAGATAAAATAAACAGAGCTACAGAGTATTATAAATTAGATAAAAATAAAGCTGAAAAAGAAATTACTAGAATAAATAAATTAAGAGCAAATCATTATAAATATTACACAGAAAAAGAATGGAAAGATCCTGCAAATTATGATATTTGTATTAATAGTGATTCAATAGGAATAGAAAGTGCAGCAGATTTGATTTGTGAATTAGCAAATAAAAAGGCGTGTTTATAAAAAACACACCTTTTTATTTTTGCAGTTATATTACTAATCTGCGTCTTCATCAAAAAATCCTAAAGCTATAGGATCATCTTTTAATGGATATTCATCCATGTTGTTTTCATATTCTTGTCTAATTAAAAGAATAATATCACAAGCTTCTGAATTAGAGTAAAATTCCTCATTTCTTAATCTTGAGAAATATGCTAATTCAGCACCTGTGTTTAGACATAAACCTGACATAATAATGTCCTCCTTTGTTTATTTGAATATATACCTACAAGTTATACAAAATATATTATATAACAATTTATTGTATAACACAAGTATAAGAAAAGTTTTCTCATATAATTTTATTTATTTTAGAATAACTGTTGTAAATTTGTTTGCTTTTTGATATGATGATTACATCAAAAACACATAAGGAGGAAGTGTAAATGGAAGAAAAACACGAGATTGTTGATAGTGTTGAAATGCTTGAAAAAACAATAAAACAAGTAAAAAAAGCCCAAACAGAATTTGCAAAATATTCTCAAGAACAAGTAGATAAAATTTTTCAAGCAGCAGCAATAGCAGCAAACCAATCAAGAATACCACTTGCTAAAATGGCAGTTCAAGAAACTGGAATGGGAATAGTAGAAGATAAAGTAATAAAAAATCATTATGCAGCAGAATATGTATATAATAAATATAAAAATGAAAAAACATGTGGAATAATAGAAGAAGATAAAAGTTATGGCATAAAGAAAATAGCTGAACCTGTTGGTGTAATTGCAGCTGTAATTCCTACAACAAACCCAACATCTACAGCAATATTTAAAACTTTAATTTCTTTAAAAACAAGAAATGGAATTATAATAAGCCCACATCCAAGAGCAAAAAAATCTACAATTGAAGCAGCGAAAATAGTTCTAGAAGCAGCAGTAAAAGCAGGTGCACCAGAAGGAATAATAAGCTGGATAGATGTTCCTTCATTAGAACTTACAAATTTATTAATGCAATCAGCAGATATTATTTTGGCAACAGGTGGACCAGGAATGGTAAAATCAGCATATTCAAGTGGGAAACCAGCATTAGGAGTTGGTGCAGGAAATACACCAGCAGTAATTGACGAAAGTGCAGATATTGTACTTGCAGTAAGCTCAATTATACATTCAAAAACATTTGACAATGGAATGATTTGTGCATCAGAGCAATCTGTAATTGTAAGTGAGAAAATTTATGATAGTGTAAAAAAAGAATTTGTTAAAAGAGGATGTTATATATTAACTCCAGAAGAAACAGAAAAAGTACGTAAAACAATTATTATAAATGGTGCTTTAAATGCTAAAATAGTTGGACAATCAGCATATACAATAGCAAAACTAGCAGATGTGGAAGTACCAGAAGAAACAAAAATATTAATTGGAGAAGTAGAAAGTGTTGAACTATCAGAAGAATTCGCACATGAAAAACTTTCACCAGTATTAGCAATGTATAAGGCTACAAATTTTGAAGATGCAATGGAAAAAGCTTATCAACTAATAGAAGATGGGGGAATAGGACATACATCTTCATTATATGCAAACCCACTTACAGCCCAAGACAAAATTGAAAAATTTTATAATAAAATGAGAACTTGTAGAGTTCTTCTAAACACACCATCATCACAAGGTGGAATAGGGGATATATACAATTTTAAATTAGCACCATCTTTAACATTAGGATGTGGAACTTGGGGTGGAAACTCTGTTTCAGAAAATGTAGGAATTAAACATTTAATAAATATAAAAACAGTTGCAGAGAGGAGAGAAAATATGCTTTGGTTTAGAGCACCTGAAAAGGTATATATTAAAAAAGGTTGTTTACCAGTAGCCTTAGAAGAATTAGGAAATGTACTCAATAAAAAGAGAGTATTTATAGTAACAGACAAATTTTTATATGAAAATGGTTATACAAAAGTTGTAACAGATAAATTAGATGAAATGGGAATTGAACACGAAACATTTGCAGATGTAGCACCAGACCCAACACTTGCTTGTGCAAAAGAGGGAGCTGCAATAATTGATAGATTTAAACCAGATTGTATAATCGCTGTTGGTGGTGGTTCTGCGATGGATGCGGCAAAAATCATGTGGGTATTATATGAACACCCAGAAATCGATTTCTTAGATATGGCCATGAGATTTATGGATATAAGAAAAAGAGTTTATACATTCCCTAAAATGGGAGAAAAAGCTTATTTTATAGCTGTTCCAACATCAGCAGGTACTGGTTCAGAAGTTACACCATTTGCAGTAATAACAGATGAACAAACAGGTCAAAAATATCCTTTAGCAGATTATGAATTATTACCTAAAATGGCAATAGTTGATAGTAATATGATGATGAATGCACCTAAAGGTTTAACATCAGCTTCAGGTATAGATGCCTTAGTACATTCAATAGAAGCATATGTATCTATGATGTCAACAGAATTTACAGATGGACTTGCTTTAGAAGCTATAAAAATAATTTTTGAATATTTACCAAGAGCATACAAAAATGGTGCAAACGATCCAGAAGCTAGAGAAAAAATGGCAAATGCTGCAACAATGGCAGGTATGGCTTTTGCAAATGCGTTTTTGGGAATATGTCACTCAATGGGACATAAATTAGGAGCATATCATCATTTAGCACATGGAGTAACAGTAGGATTAGTATTAGACGAAGTTATGAGATTTAACAGTGCAGAAGTTCCAAATAAAATGGGAACATTCCCACAATATGACCATCCACATACTTTAAGAAGATATGCGCAAATAGCAGAAGCTTTAGGAATTCAAGGAGAAAATGACGAAGAGAAATTAGAAAAATTAATTCAAAAAATAGATGAATTAAAAGAAAAAGTTGGAATGAAGAAAACAATTAGAGAATATGGAATAAGCGAAGAAGACTTTTTAGCTACATTAGATGAAATGAGTGAAAAAGCATTTGATGACCAATGTACAGGAGCAAACCCAAGATATCCATTAATTAGTGAAATAAAAGAATTATATTTAAAAGCATATTATGGAGGTGAAAGATAATGGAACTTAATTTAAGTAATCCAATAGCAGGAAGAAATACAAAAACAGTATATAGAGATAAGGACAAAACAATAAAATTATTTGTTGAAAATTACTCAAAAGCAAATGTTTTAAACGAAGCATTAATTCAATCAAGAGTAGAAGAAAATACAGATTTAAGTATATCAAAATTAATAGAAGTAACTAAAGTCCAAAATAGATGGGCTTTAGTTACAGAATATATAGATGGTACACCACTTGATGTATTAATGAAACAACATCCTGAAAAAGAAGAAGAATATTTAGATTTATTTGTAAATATTCAATTAGAAATATTGTCTAAAAAAGTTCCATTATTAAATAGAACAAAAGATAAATATAAAAGAAAACTAGAAGATGACAGTAGTATTGATGAAAATGTAAAATATGATATATTGCAAAGACTAGAAGGAATGAAAAATCATAATAAATTATGTCATGGAGATTTTATACCAAGTAATATAATAATAAAAGAAAATGGAGAATATTCAGTAATAGATTGGGCACATGCAACACAAGGTAACAGTTCAGCAGATATTGCTAATACATTTTTAATATTTTCTATGCATGGAATGCAAGATTTAGCAAATAAATATGTAGATATGTATTGTAAAAAAACAGGAGAAAACAAAATTGAAATTCAAAATTGGATTCCAATAGTTGCAGCAGTCAGAAAAACTTATGACAAAGAAGAAGAAAGAGAATTTTTAGATAATTGGATAGATATTACAGATTTTCAATAGTATTGACTATTAATAAAAAGCGGTATATTATAAAAGATGTATAAGACAGGGAGTGATAGAAATGATAGAATTAGAAGAAAATTCTAAAACATTAGAAACAATACATAAAAAAATTACAGATTTGGGTGAATCTCTTTGACATATCTAAAGCTGAAAATGAGTTAAAAGACTTAGAAAATCAAACATTAAAAGAACATTTTTGGGAAAATTCAGACAATTCTGCTAAAGTATTAGCACAAATTAAAAGATTAAAATCAAAATATTTATCTTTTAAAAGTGTTGAAACAGAAGTTCAAAATTTAATAGAATTATCTGAACTTCTAGCAATAGAAAATGATGATGAATTAGCAAAAGAACTATTGAAAAACACGAAAAAACTTGAAAAGGAAGTAGAAAAACTAGAAGTTTCTGCAATGCTTTCAGGAAAATATGATAACAATAATGCAATTGTTACAATACACCCCGGAGCAGGTGGAACAGAATCACAAGACTGGGCAGAAATGCTATACAGAATGTATACAAGATGGGCAAATAAAAACAATTTTGAATTAAAAGAACTGGACTATTTAGATGGAGAAGAGGCAGGCTTAAAAAGTGTTACATTTGAAATTATAGGAGAAAATGCTTATGGTTATTTGAAATCTGAAAAAGGAATTCATAGATTAGTTAGAATCTCACCTTTTGATGCTGGAGGACGTAGACATACATCATTTGCTTCTGTTGACGTATTACCTGAAATTGAGAATAATATTGAAATAGAAATAAACCCAGACGATTTAAGAATAGACACTTATAGGGCTTCTGGAGCAGGAGGACAACACATAAATAAAACATCTTCAGCTGTAAGAATAACCCACATTCCAACAAATATAGTTGTAGCTTGTCAATCTGAACGTTCACAATTACAAAATAGAGAAACAGCAATGAAAATGTTAATGTCAAAATTAGTTGATTTAAAAGAAAAAGAGCACCAAGAAAAAATGAACAACATACAAGGAGAACAAAAAGATATAGCATGGGGAAGTCAAATACGTTCATACATATTTTGTCCATATACAATGGTAAAAGACCATAGAACTAATTATGAGGTTGGAAATGTTGAAGCTGTTATGAATGGAGAAATTGATGGCTTTATAGAAAGTTATCTAAAAATGAATATAAAAAATAAATCTTAATTTAATCTTAATTTAATATTAATTAGAAAATGGATTTTGTGTAATGCAGAATCCATTTTTTTATATTTTAATAAGCTTACAATATATCCTTCATTTTTGTTAATAATTTTACTATGCTGTTATTTTAAAGTATCACTTCAAAATATTAAAAACATATAATATAAAGAAGTAATTTATAATTAAATTATTTGTTATAAAAAAGATGAGGTGAACAAATGAATGAGATTATTGTTTTAAAATTTGGTGGTAGTTCACTTGCAGATAACGAAAAACTAGAATTAGTAGCTAAAAGAATAATAAAAATATATGATAATAACAAAAAGGTTGTTGTTGTATTATCAGCACAAGGAAAAACAACAGATAAATTGATACAAGAAACTAACAATCTAGTTCCGCAAAAATATCCCAGAGAATTAGCAACATTGCTAAGTACAGGAGAACAAATATCAATATCAAAATTAAGCATGTTATTAAATTATATGGGATATCCGTCAATATCTTTAACTGGATGGCAGGCTGGAATATATACAGAAGATAAAACAGAAAACTCTAATATAAAATATATAGATACTAAAAAAATTAAACAAGAATTAGAAAAAGGAAAAATAGTTATAATAGCAGGATTTCAAGGAATAAACAAAAATGGAGATATAACAACTTTAGGAAGAGGCGGATCAGATACTACTGCTGTAGCTCTTGCAGCTGCATTAAAAACTAAAAAATGTTATATATTTTCTGATGTTGATGGAGTATATACAGCTGATCCAAATAAAGTAAAATCTGCCAAAAGATTAAAAAATATATCATATAAAGAAATGAGTGAACTTTCTAATGAAGGTGCTAAAGTTTTGCATAATAGATGTGTAAAAATAGCAGAAAAATTTTCTATACCAATAGTTACACAATCTACTTTTTCTAGCTTAACTAATAATGAAATAGGAACAAAAATTTCAAAAAAAATAGAAGATAACAATATAAAAAGTATTGTAAAGAAAGAGGTTTCTAGAATTTCGATTATAGGAAATAAAATTATAAATAATTATGAAATTATAGAAAAAATTATGAAATTCATACATGAAAACAATATAGAATTACTTAATGTTGAAATTGATGAAACTAAAATGACATTAACTTCCAAGAACGAATTAGGCGAAGAGCTCTTAAATGTACTACATCAAGTAATTTTTGAGGATAGTTCTAAATAAGACAAACCTTGAATATATATAAATAGCAGGTTTAATTATATATTATCAAGGAGGATTTATAAGATGACTATTGATGAAAGAAAATTAATAAATAATAACAATACGAGTGTGATACAAAATCTTATTTTAGAAAATCGAGAAAAATTGAACGTTTCAGGAGTTTTAGATGTATTAAGTTTTGATGATCAGGTTGTAATAATTGAAACAGAATTAGGGTTATTAACAGTAAAAGGTGAAAATCTTAGAATTAATAAATTAAATATAGACACATCTGAAACAATTGTTGAAGGGGATATTTGTTCAATGGCATATAGCGAAAATAAAAACTCAGATAAAAATAAGACTAGTATTATAAGTAAAATTTTCAAATAAATTTGAAGTAAAGGTGTGAAAAAATGGTTATAAATCAAGCACATTTATTTTTAATTTTCTTACTAAATGGCATTAGTATTGGTCTATTATTTGATTTTTTTAGAATATTGCGAAAATCTTTTAATACAAAAGATTTTATGACATATATTGAAGATGTATGTTTTTGGTTATTAACAGGTTTATTAATCTTATATTTTATTTTTATATTTAATAATGGTGAAATTCGTATATATATGTTTGTAAGTATTATATTAGGTTTTACAATCTATATACTTACACTAAGTAAATATATTGTAAAAATTTCTGTTAATATTATTTTATTTTTAAAAAACATTATAATAAAAATAATATCTATAATTATATTCCCATTTAAATATTTATATAAATTTATATGTAAAATATTTTTCAAACCAATTTCATTTATTTTTATCAATATCAGAAAAAATTTTACAAATTGCTACAAAAATATAAATTTATTGATGAAAAAAAATAAAAAAGTTAAAAATAATTCAAAAAAAATTGAAATATAACAAGGGTTTTTTAGAAAAATGTAGAATAATATAATTATAGTGTCCGTAAGGAATTTTACATTAGAATTGGAGAGAATAACTGATGAAAAAAAATAAAAAAATATATAAAAAGTTAATAATATTAGGAGTAACTATATATACAGTGGTTACATTAGTGAACCAACAAAAAACTTTAAATCAATATAATGATCAAAATCAAAAATTAAATGAACAAATATCACAAGAAAAAGAAACAAAAGAAGAATTAGCTAAAAAGAAAGATGATGTTAACTCATTAGAATTTATAGAACAAACAGCTAGAGAAAAATTAGATATGTATTACCCAAATGAAAAAGTATATATGGATCAAGGAATGTAATTATAATGCATTCCTTGTATTTATTTTATAATTATGTTATAATTACTTTGTTATAATTTTATTCGTAAAAAATTCCCAGAAACAATATAATAATAATTAATATATAAAAACTAGAAAATAGGAGGTATTTTATGTCTGAATTAGAAAAAATGACATTAGTAGAACTAAAAGCACTAGCTAAAGAAAATAATATAAAGAATATTTCAAAACTAAAAAAAGATGAATTAATTGAAATTTTAAATAAAGTAATAATATCTTCTAAAAAAGAAGAAAAACTTGAAAATATTAGTAATTCTAAATCAAAAGAAGAAAATGTAGAAAAACACTATGATTCTAATGGAGAACCAATTGTTGATTATAAATTAACAAATGATGGTGATGCAATAGCTGAAGGAATTCTTGATATTTTACCTGATGGATATGGCTTCTTAAGAGGTGATAACTTCTTATCAAGTGATAAAGATGTATATGTATCTATGGTTCAAATTCGTAGATTTAAACTAGATACAGGAGATATCATAAAAGGAATTTCAAGATATAGAGAAGGCGAAAAATTTCCATCATTAATTTTTGTCGGTGAAGTAAATGGCGAACATCCTGAAAAAGCAATGAGAAGAAAAAGATTTGATGAGCTTACTCCGATATATCCTAACCAAAAATTAAGATTAGAAACAACTTCTAATGAATACGCAACTAGAATAATAGATTTAATGTGCCCAATAGGAAAAGGACAAAGAGGTATGATTGTTGCTCCACCTAAAGTAGGGAAAACAACTCTTTTGAAAAAAGTTGCTAATAGTATAAGTCTGAACAATCCAGAAGTAGAATTAATTGTTTTACTAATTGATGAAAGACCAGAAGAAGTTACAGATATGAAAAGATCAATAAAAGGTCAAGTAATACATTCAACTTTTGATGAATTACCAGATCATCATGTAAAAGTTGCAGAAATGGTATTAGAAAGAGCAAAAAGACTCGTAGAACATGGAAAAGATGTTGTTATATTATTAGATAGCATAACTAGATTAACAAGAGCTTATAACTTAGTAATTCCATCATCAGGAAGAACTTTATCAGGTGGTATTGATCCAGCAGCATTACATAAACCAAAGAAATTCTTTGGAGCTGCTAGAAATATTGAATTTGGAGGCAGTTTAACAATATTAGCTACAGCATTAATAGAAACTGGTAGCAGAATGGATGATGTTATATTCGAAGAATTTAAAGGTACTGGTAATATGGAAGTACATTTAGACAGAAAATTATCTGAAAAACGTATTTTCCCAGCAATAGATATAAATAAATCAGGAACAAGAAGGGAAGACCTATTATTGACAAAACAAGAAAAAGATACTGTATTTGCATTAAGAAAAGCAATGAATAGTATGCCAGTTGCTGATGTAACAGAACAAGTAATTAGTCAAATGACTCAAACAAAAAACAATGAAGAGTTTGTTGAAAAAATGGATGAATATTTAATAAGATTTAAATAATTGAATTTTGACTAAAAAATATTAATATTAAAAGCTTATTTATAAATACATGGAAGCTAGTTTAAATTAAAAATAAATTAGCTTCTTTTAAATTGATAATTTTTATATATTTGAATACAATATTGAGTTATATAGATTAGGAGGTGACAATAATAATGAGTTCTTTGAAAATGCACATTGCAATTTCTAAAAAGGTTAAAGAAGAATTACAATTAGGAGATTTATTTCTTGTAGGATCGATTTTACCAGATGTACTAAAATTAATTTTACATGAAAGAAAATTATCACATTTTGAAATTGACCAAAATATAGACTTAAATAAGTTTCTTCTCTTACAAGATAATTTTAATGAGATAGTTTTAGGATATTATGCTCATTTAATTGAAGATAAGATTTGGTTTGAATTATACATGAATAGATATAGAAAATTAGAAATTTATTCTGATGATAGACTCTATAATGATTATGCTTTTATAGACAATTATATGTATAAAAAATTGAAAATAAAAACTGAAGATATAAGTAAAATACTATTTGATAATATGAATGTACTAGACGTAAAATCAGTTAAATTAATGAATTGAAAAAATGAAGATCTAATAAATAACAAAAGTGTTAAAGAAAAGATAAAAGAAATTTGGAAAGACTATGAATTTAATAATATTAATTATTTTTATACTATGAATGATGCTAAAGAATATTACGAATTAGCTTCAAAAAAAGTAAAAGAATACATAATAAAATATGTCCAATAATTTAAAATATAGAATATAGTTAAAAGGAAAGAGGAGAGCTTTGAAAATAGAATATAAAAAGATTTCCTCTACATAATTGCACAAAACCAAAGCAATACGACCAATTAAAAGCAAAATTTTAAAATATATCTTGTATAATTTATAATAAGGTTGAACGATTGAACGATTAGAAATGGAGGTAAGTAGCATGAATGAGAATGAATCAATAGAATTTAAAGAAAATTATACAGAAAAAATATATTATGTAGGAATAAAAAATGGCAGAAAATAAAAAATAGTAAGTTGTAGGGAAGATATAAAAAATGAAAGTAATAACAATATGTGGAAGTTTAAAATTTCAAAAAGAAATGATGATAGTAGCAGAAAATTGGCTTTAGAAGGTAATTGCGTTCTTACACCAGTTTATCCAATATCAGAAAATTTAGAAAAGACAGAGAAACAACTGGGAAAATTAAAAGAAGCAAATTTTAAAAGAATAGAATTATCAAACTCAATAAGAGTAAAAAATAATTTATCTGAACAAGATACTGATAAATTTTTATCTTTGACACGTACTAAATTAGAAAATAAAAATTATAAAGTTTATTTTTCTCATGCAAGATTTACATATAAAAATGCAAATATGATGGTACAACCAAATGAATTGATAATAGCTATAAAAGAAGAATAATTTGTTTTGTATATTTATTTATATTATAATATCTAAAAATGGAGGTAGTAGAAATGATAAATATTCTTGATAATATAGAGGTTTTATACCATAGTTGTATAAAAATAAATAAAGAAAAAATTATTTATATAGATCCATATCATATAGATAAAAATTATAATGATGCAGATATAATTTTTATAACACATGACCATTATGACCATTATTCTGAAGATGATATAGATAAAGTAAGAAAATTTAATTCTATTTTTGTTATTCCTGATGATTTATTACCTAAATTACTTGAAAAAGGAATAAATCAAGAAAACATTTTTACGCTTGATTCAGGAGATACAGAAATTATTGATGGAATAAAAGTTGAGGCAGTTCCAGCATATAATACAAATAAGCCTTTTCACCCAAAAGAAAATAATTGGCTAGGCTATATTATAGAAATAAAGGGTGTTAGGTATTATATAGCAGGAGATACTGATATTACTGAAGAAAATAAAAAAGTAAAATGTGATGTTGCATTTGTTCCAGTTGGTGGGACATATACAATGGATTTTAAAGAGGCAGCACAATTAATAAATATTATAAAACCTAAATTTGCTATACCAGTTCATTATGGGAGTGTTGTTGGCTCAAAACAAGATGCAACAGATTTTATAAAGTTACTGTATCCAACAATCAAAGGGATAAATTTGATTAATCAATAATATGGAAAGATATGTTAATGGTGAATGGGAAAATAGAAAAGTTAAATGTGAAATTTATGTGAATATTTAGCACTTTGAATTGACAACTGCTAAAAATAGGTATAAAATATTAGCAGTCGTTTTTACAGAGTGCTAATTTTTTTGTAAATATTAGCCATAATTTTTGCGAGAAAGAAGGTATTTTATGCAAAAAATAACACGTAAAAGTATATTTTCTAATTTATTAAAGTTGGTTTTTATTACATTATTTGTAGGCGTATTTTCACAAATATTTGGTACAAATAATTCTTTGACATGGGTATGTGTATTAATTGGAACTATGATGTATTGGTATATGGATATAGGAATTAATATAAAACAAGCACCATTTGTTATTGTTTTGATGTTTTTACAAATAGGATTTTCAAATAAGTTGGCTCAAATAAATCCAGTAATAGGTTTGATTGTAAACTTTATTACAATATTCTTAATTATGTACATTCCATCAGCAAAACCAGAATATAAGGCGTATATGCCATTTCTTTTATGTTACATTTTTAATCAGTCAAATCCCGCAGAGGGTCATGATTTTGTAACTAGAATGTTAAGTTTGCTTATAGGTGGAGTAATAGTGTCATTAGTATATTATTTTAAAAATAAAAATTCAAATAAGGAGCATGATACAATTAAGCAAGCATTTAAGAGTATGAGTATAACATCAAATAGGTTTATTATAGCTTTAAAGATGGCTATTGGTGTAAGTATTGCGATGTTGATTGGTACATTGTTTGGTGTTAAAAAGACTATGTGGATTTCAATGTCTGTTATGTCTTTAACACAAATTGATTTTTCTAATACTCAAAAAAGATTTATAAGTAGAATAATTTCAACAATAATTGGTTCAATTGTTTTTGCTATATTATTCCAAGCATTGGTACCAGAAAAATATGATGTGATTGTTACAATAATTTTAAATTATATTTATACGTTTATAAATGATTATAAGTATCAAGTAATATTTATTACTGTAAATGCAATTAGTTCTGCTTCGGCTTTATTTGATACAAGTACTGCAATAGAATTGAGAATTTTATTAATTATATTTGGATGTGTATTAGGATATATTATAAATAAAATTAATTTTAGAAAATATTTTACTTTGCTAAAAAGAAAGTTCAGGAGAATGGGAAAATTAGGTACTCATAATTTAAGTTATGAGAATGGTTAGTTATAAGGGAGAGATAGAAATGAAGAATATTTTAACAAATGATTTTGCAAGTGAGCTATTTGACTTAAGTGAAGATAGTATTTATAACATATTAGAGGAATTTAATGAAAACCAAAACATTGATAAAACATTAACTTATGTTTTTATAAAAGCATTTTACATTCATATTGCCAAAGTTATTTTAGACAAAGAAAATATTAGTCTAAACTTTGATGAAGTATATTCAAAATATAGAATGTATTTAAGCATTTACTACAAAAGTAACAACTCTCAAATAAGCCAAGAACTCTTGAACGAAATATTAGATGCATTTGATAAATCTTTTGCGATTATAGAATCATTAGAGTTTAATAGAATAGAAGATAGTTATGAATTTAGGCATCATATCATAGACTCATTTGAACTATTAAGAAAAATTTTAGAAAAAAAGTCTAAATGTAATATAAGAACAGATATATTTGATAAATACATTGCAGATATTCAGGAACAATCTGAAAAAATAAACAACTATATTATAGGCTTAAAATAAATTAAAATCATATAAATCAAAAATATATGTAACATATTATAATTACAAACAAAATATAAAATTACATTATATTAAAGGGAGTACAAATTTGAGTGAAAATAAAATAAATAGAATAAAAGAGTATTGTAAAGAAAATATTAAAGAAAATAAAAAAGACAAATTACAA
>CAJMJN010000019.1 GCA_905213875.1 uncultured Clostridium sp. | reverse complement strand
AGTACTAATATCACTAGCATACAATACAATTCAACACATCTAATAAAATATGTTATGTAACCCTCATAACCCGAAGGTCAATTACCAAAAAAATCAAATAAAACCAGAAACAGAAAAACTCATTAACAGAAGACAAAAAAACAAGTCATCGAGCATAAACAATACTTTAAAGACAGTAATAACAAAAGGAGAATATTTAATAAAAAGCTAGTAGAATATTATTCATAAACTGAGAAAACTTTAATATTTGTTAAACATTAAGACATAAGTAGAAAAAAATCTAATTTTATAAATAGTAAATTTTGTATAAAATCCATATAACTGGAAAAAATATAGATATATAAAAAACATAGTTAATAACCATTGGAAATTTTCTCATTTTAGACAAAAATTCAAATTTGATAAGAACAAAGGAAAACTATGTCACTTTGTAAATTTTGCGAGCAAGCAAACAAAAACGTGGCCTTCAATAATTTTATGCATAAACAACAACACGTGCGTTAACAAATTTTATAAACAAACAACAAAACTACCTTTAACAAATTTCGAGTGCAAACAAAAAAGCAACCTTCAAAATATTTTAATAGATACAAATGTTATAAATGTCCGTTTTTGTTATGAAAGCTAAGAACGAAAGGAATGATTTTTTTATGGAAGAATCAAGAACTAAAAATACAATAGTATTAAAAAATTTACCATCAAACTTAATTGAAGAAGCAATAATAGTATTTAAAAACAAAAAAATCGTAAATGAAATAGTAAAAGATAAAAAAGGAAAAGCAGAAATAAAAAATAGTACAAATAATAAAGAAAATTATGCAATTAAAGAGGCAGAACTACTAGTTTCTGAATATATTACAAAAATAGAAGAAAAGAAACGAAATAGAAACATAGAAAAACTAAAACATAGTAAGAAATATAAAAATGTAAAAATATATTCAATACTATCAACCATAATTATATGTATAGAAGCAGTAGTTATAATTGCAATTAAGTAATAAATAAAACCTCAATATAATTAATAACAAAACTAACGATAAAACCTCAATATAATCGATAACATAGCTAACGACAAAACCTTAAGATAATTGATAACATAGCTAACGATAAAACCTCAATATAATCGATAACAAAACTAACGATAAAACCTCAATATAATCGACAACATAACTAATGAATAAAACACCAAATCCTATCATATAGTTTATAAAGAAACTAAGGAAGAGGTGTATTTTTTATGGAAAGAACAATGACAGTAGAAGAAAAAATAAGACGAGCAGAGCAAATATATGAAAGAAGAAAACAAGGAATAGACAAACCAATAGAAACAATAAATATTTCTAAAAATAACAAAAAAGATATACGATTATTAAGAAAAATGATTATTCAGATATTGGTAAGTGCTCTAATTTATTGTGTTATTTATATAATACAAAGCAATAGATATGTGTTTTCAGAAGACTTTACAAATAAAATAAATGAAATTTTATCATATGATACTAATTTTATAGAATTATATAACATTTCAAAAGACAAAGTTCAAGATATAGTAAACAAAATTTTCACAAATAATTCCATAATAAATAAAGAAAATAGTGAAAATAATCAAGAAAATGGTAATAAAAATAACACAGACAGCAATCAAGAAAATCAAGAGACTAATGCAATAGGTGGAGCAAATGAAGATGAAGCAGATAAGCAAAATTTATCACAAGAAGAGCAAGACATAGCTAATATAAAAAATACAACAAGTTTTATAAAACCTATTGATGGAACAATAACATCAGAATTTGGACAAAGAGATACAGCAACAGGGAGGGTACCAAAAAATCATACAGGTACAGATATAGGTGCAAATTTGGGTACAAAGATAAAATCTGCAACAGATGGAGAAGTGGTGCTAGCATCAGAAGAAGGAGATTATGGAAAACATTTAAAGATTCAAATTGGAGAAGTAAGTATAATATATGCACATTGTAATAATTTATATGTAAAACAAGGAGAACAAATAAAACAAGGACAAGAAATTGCAGAAGTTGGAACAACTGGAAATTCAACACGGACCACATTTACATTTTGAAATTAGATACTCAGAAAGAACTGTAAACCCACAAAATATTTTAGAATTATAAGGAGACTAGCATTATGCAATTTAAAGTTGATTTGAAAATTTTTTTATTTTTAATATTGTTTTATATAACAGGACAGTTAGGAGAATATGCGGTAATACTAATTTTGGCATTTGTTCATGAATTAGGACATCTATTAGCAGGAATAATACTAGGAATGAAGCCAGCAAAATTAGAATTAAAACCGTATGGAATAAGTATTTCATTCAAAATAAATCCAAATGATTATAATAAAAAGATAGCAAAAGGAAATTTATTAGAACTAAAAAAAGCAATAGTTGCATGTGCCGGACCAGTTACCAATTTGATAATAATTATAATAACTCTAAATTTAAGATTAAATATATTTACAAGCTTGTTAATAATATATTCTAATATATTGTTAATAATATTTAACTTAATACCAATGTATCCACTAGATGGAGGAAGAATAGTTAAAAGTTTAATATATTTGTTTTTAGGAAAGAAAAAAGCAGAAAAATATACAAATAATATATCTTTTATTTTTTTAATTATTGTTACTTTTATGGGAAGTGTAGCAACATTTTACTTTGAAAATATGGCCATATTTTTAATAATAATATGTTTATGGTTGATATATATAAAAGAAGATATTACATATAAAAAGAAGATTAAAATTTATGATTTAATAGAAAAAACTATTGAAAATAATGTGGATTAATAGTAAACTAGAGCTAATGATAAATATAAGGAGACTAAAGATGAGAAGATTTTTAAAAGAACAAAAAGGTGTCAATCTAATTTCTTTGTCAGTTGCAGTAATTGTTATCCTAATTTTGACAAGTATAATTTTATATAATGCAAAAGGAAATATAAAAATAGCAAAATTAAAAAATATGCAAAATGATATAGAAAATATAAAAGATAAAGTTTTAAGCTATTATGCTCAATATGGTAAGATACCTGCAAAAACTGACACAGAATATACAAATATTGATAGAATTAAAAATGCAGGTGTTATTAGCTCTGCTGTTGATACAGGAAAATTCTATGTAGTAGATTTATCTGCATTAGAGAATTTAACACTAAGCTATGGACAAGATTATGAAAAAATAAAGAATGGAGAAGCAACAACGGCTTCACAAATAAATAATTTAACTAATATTTATATAATAAATGAGACAAGTCAAAATATCTTTTATGTAGAAGGTATAACAATGGATGACGCAATCTATTATACAAATTACACATCAGAAGATATAGATAAAAAAGCGGTTGAATTAAAATATTATGACAGTGTAGAGATTCCAGATGGATTTTACTATGTTGGAGGAAAAAAAGAAACGGGATTAGTCATTTCAGACGTTCAAGGTGATGATCTTGAAAACTCTAAAAAAGGAAATCAATTTGTCTGGGTACCAGTAGAAAAGGAAAGTGATTATACAAGAAATAATAAAATTAATTCATCATCAATAACGGCAACAACTGGATATTTACCAGATGATATGGTTCAAGAAGACAATGCTGAAAATAATGCAACAGTTGAAAAACAAGCAGTTATAGATGCACATGGATATTATATTTCTAGATTTGAAGTAGGAAATGAAAATGGAAATGTTGTTACTAAAAAAGGTGCAACAATTATAACAAATACGGTTTCTGTGAATACAGTAAAAACAAATGTTAAAAAATTTATAAACAATGATTCAGTAAAAAGTTCATTATGCTCAGAAATTCAATGGGATTTAGCCAGTAATTATATAAAAACAAATTCATCAGGAAATAATTACCGTTTTATATTATATGTAAAACCAAGAGAAAGCTGGTCATCTGCATATGATAAAACATCAACATATACAGACAAAAATCAAGATACAGCTATAATACCAAAGGGGTTTAAAGTAAGTAGAAAACCTAATGAAACAGCTGTGGCAAATGGATTAGTTGTTCAAGCACCAGATGGAAGTGAATTTGTGTGGATTCCAGTAGAAGATGTTTTATATAATTCAGGAGCAACTATTAGTCAAAGTTATACACCAATGACTGAATTACAATCAGGCTCAACAGAAAATTATCAAGGAATGCTATATGAATTTGATGGAACAACATCAAAATATCAAAGTAGTTATAAAGTAGGTTCAACAAATTATAGAGAACCAACTCTAATTACAGGAAATAATAGTGATACAAGTGCAATATTAAGCAACATAGCAGGAAGTGCTTATGATGCAAGTGCAGGATATTATAATACAATATTGGGATACAACACAGCACAGGCATATGGAAAAGATTTACAAAATCAATACAATTCAATGGTAAAAAGTGTTTCAAAATATGGGGGATTTTATATAGCAAGATATGAACTAGGGTTAGAAAATAATACTCCCGTAAGTAAAAATGCAAATTCGAATTCAAATGTAAAAACTGCAACAGCTAATAATAGTAATACATATAGATGGTATGGATTGTATAAAACATGTAAAACATATAGTAAAGAAAATGTAACAAGTAGTATGATATGGGGAAGTCAATATGATGCTGTAATGAATTGGATGGCAAAACAAGGAATAGATGTTGGAAGCAAAAATGAGAATAAAACCAATAAAACTGAAATAACAGGAAAATATATTACAGATGTATTAAATAACATTTATGACTTGTATGGAGCACATAAAGAATGGACAATAGAGGGAAATTTAAATAACCAACGTTCAACTCGTGGAGGTGTTTATGATGGAATATATTCACCTGCAAATCGTTATAGCAATAATAATTTACTACCAGATCAAACAGGGGTAGGCAATAATACAAGAATAACATTATATGTAAATTAAAAATGCATATGAAATTTTTATATTAAGATATAGGGAATAGCGAAATCCCTATATCTTTTATATTATAGGAAAGTTCTTTGAACTTCCTATTTTGTTCTTTATTACAAAATGTAAAGATTTTGTAATAATTTAGAAATATTTTTGTTATTTTAGCTTAAAATGAATTGACTTTTTGCCGTTTTCGTTATATCATATAGCTATTGAAAATGTGTTTTTAAAATCCTAAGGAGGAAAATTATGGGAGAAGTAATTGTTATTACATCAGGAAAAGGTGGAGTAGGTAAAACAACAACAACAGCAAATTTAGGTTCAAGTTTAGCATTAGAAGGAAAAAAAGTAGCATTAATAGATACAGATATTGGACTTCGTAATCTAGATGTTGTAATGGGATTAGAAAATAGAATAGTTTATGACATTGTAGATGTTGTAGAGGAAAAATGTAAATTAAGACAAGCTTTAATAAAAGATAAAAGATTCAAAGAATTATACCTATTACCAGCAGCTCAAACTAGAGATAAAAGCGCAGTAAATGAAGAACAAATGAGAACATTAGTTGAAAAATTAAAACAAGAATTTGATTATATACTAATAGACTGCCCAGCAGGAATTGAGCAAGGATTTAAAAATGCTATTGCAGGAGCTGATAGAGCAATTGTAGTTACAACTGCAGAAATATCAGCTATTAGAGATGCAGATAGAATTATAGGACTTTTAGAATCATCAGAAATTAAAAATCCAGAATTAGTTATAAATAGAATCAGACCTAATATGGTAAAAAAAGGTGAAATGATGGATGTAGATGACATTGTAGATTTACTATCAATTGATTTAATTGGTGTAGTTCCAGATGATGAATATATTATCACACAAACAAATAAAGGAGAACCAGTTATTCAAAACAAGAAAGCACCATCAGGAAAAGCATATTTAGAAATAGCCAAAAGAGTATTAGGAGAAAAAATAGAAGTAACTATTCCAGGTAGGGAAAAGGGATTTTTTGCAAGATTAAAAAGACTATTCGGTAAACAATAAAATTTAAGGAGTAGGTAGTAATAATGTTTGAAAACATAATGAATTTTTTTAAAAACTGGAATAAAAAGAATGATAAATCAATAGCAAGTTCAAAAGATGCAGCAAAAGAAAGATTACATTTAGTTTTAATGCAAGATAGAGCAAATGTATCAGCAGATTTCTTAGAATTGATGAAACAAGAAATTATTGAAGTAATAAAAAAATATATAGATGTAGATGAAAGTGCAATAGATGTAAGACTAACAAATAAAGAAAATGGTGATGGCACAAATGGAGCACCAGCTTTATATGCCAATATTCCCATCTTAAATATAAAAAATGAAGCAAGAAAAATTGGAACAGAAGATGAAGAAAAACAAGCTAAAAATGATAAAATAGAAAAAATAGCTAAAAAAGACGAAATAAAAACAAAAAACAAACAAAACTCAGAGAAAGTTGCTGAAAAAGTGGAACAAGCTGAGGAAATAATTGAAGAAGTAAAAGCAGAAAAAGAAGAAAACAAAAAAGATAAAAAACAAGCTAACACAAAAAAGAAAACAGAAGAAAAAAGTGAAGAAACAGAAGTAAAATAGGAAGTTAAATCAGAAAATAAATAGAAAAAGAGTGGTTTAATGAGAAAAAGAGAATTAAAAAATGTAGAGTGGAGCATATTGATTTGTGCACTTATTTTAAGTGTAATAGGATTAGTAGCATTATTTTCTGCAACTCAAAGTACAGAACATGATGAATTTAACAAACAATGTATATGGCTTGCAGTTAGTTTAGTAATAATGATAGGAGTAATGATAATTGATTATCAAACATTAGTAAAAATATCACCAGTATTTTATGGACTCTTTATTATATTATTAATAGGAGTATTATTCACACCCGAAATAAATGGTGCTACAAGCTGGTTTGATATAGGATTTTTTTCTTTCCAACCAGGTGAATTCGCCAAAGTATTTGTAATACTATTTTTTGCAATGGCAATTACCAAAATACAAGAACGAGGAAAAGCAGAAATAAATAGACCTACGAGATTATTAATATTAATGGCAATATTGGGAGTACCAATATTATTAATAATAAAACAACCAGACTTTGGAACAGGAATGGCATTTATAGTAGCTGCAGCATTAATGTTGATTACAGCAGGATTAGATAAAAAATACATAATAGGAACAATTGCACTAATTTGTATAGCAGCACCATTAATATATCAATTTGTATTACCAGAACACGCAAAAAGCAGAATAGATATATTTTTAAATCCAGAATCAGATCCAAGGGGAGCAGGGTATAATATAATACAATCGAAACTAGCAATTGGTGCAGGTGGACTAACAGGAATGGGGCTATTAAAAGGGAACCAAACACAATTAGGATTTTTATATCCAAAAACAACAGACTTTATTTATGCTGTAATTGGTGAAGAAATGGGATTTGTAGTAGCTGGAGCTATAATAATTGTATATGTAGTATTAATAACTAAATGTTTATATGTAGCTAAAACAGCGAAAGATGAAGTTGGTTCATTAATAGCTACAGGAATAACAGGAATATTTATATTTCACATGATAGAAAATATAGGGATGGTAATGGGATTATTACCTATTACTGGAGTTCCACTTCCATTTATTAGTTATGGTGGAAGTTCATTAATAACAAACTTTATATGTATAGGATTACTTTTAAATATAAGTAGTAAAAGACAAAAAACTATATTTGTAAAATAAGGAGAGCAAATGTACCTACATAAATTAAAAATAGGAAACGTAGAATTAGAAAATAATTTGATATTAGCTCCAATGGCAGGTGTTACAAACCTGCCTTTTAGAATTGTATGTAAAGATTATGGAGCAGGTATGGTATGTACAGAAATGGCAAGTGCAAAAGCCATGTTTCATAATGACCAAAAAACTAAAAGATTATTTAACACAGAAGGAGAAAAAAGACCAATAAGTTTTCAAGTATTTGGTAGTGAATTAGAAAGTATGGCATATGCTGTAAAATACATGAGTGATTTTGCAGATATAATAGATATCAATATGGGATGTCCTGCTCCTAAAGTCGTAAAAAATGGAGATGGAAGTAAATTATTGTTAGATTTAAAAAAGGCACAAGAAATCATAGAAACAGCAGTAAAAAACTCCAAAGTTCCAGTAACAGTAAAATTTAGAAAAGGTTGGGATAAGGAAAATATTGTTGCAGTAAATATTGCACAAATAGCAGAACAAGCAGGAGCATCAGCTGTTACAATTCATGGAAGAACAAGAAGTGAATTTTATACAGGAAAAGCAGATTGGGATATAATAAAAAAAGTAAAACAAAGTGTAAATATTCCTGTTATAGGCAATGGAGATATAGTTGATGAAGAATCAGCATTGCAAATGTTTGAACAAACAGGTGTAGATGGTATAATGATTGGAAGAGGAAGCTTTGGAAATCCATGGATTTTTAGAAATATAAAACATTATTTAGAAACAGGAGAAAAATTACCTCAACCAACAAATAATGAAAAACTAGAAGTAATGGAAAAACATATAGAACTAGCAGTAAAAGAAAAGGGCGAAGATGTAGCAATAAAAGAACTTAGAAAGCATATAGCCTGGTATACAAAAAACTTGAAAAATTCAAGTGAGTTTAGAAACTCAATAAATAAAGTAGAGAAAAAAGAAGAGCTAATAAGTAAATTAGAAGAATATTTTAAAACTCTAGATTAATAGTTAATAATAAAATTAAAAAGAATAAAATTCACTTTTTAGAATAAATTTTAATATAATTTATTTTGGAGAGTGAATTTTTTTGGATAAGAAAAAAATAATAAAAATTTCAATTTTTATAATTTTGACATTAATGATATTAATTATTTTTATATTGGTTAATAAAAAAAATAAAATTGGAAATAATATAAATAGTCAAGAGATGGAAAGTAATATTTTAAATACTAACTATTATGAACTAATTGCAGATATAGAAATAAAAAGTAATAAAAATCAAAACAAATATGTAATAAAACAAAAATATCAAAAAAATGAAAAAGAAAATAATATAGAAACTGAACAAGAAGTGCTAGAACCAAGTAATATTGCAGGAGTTAAAATTATAAAACAAAATAACAAATTAATTATAGAAAATACAAATTTAGACTTAAAATCTATTTATGAAAATTATAATTATATTTCAGATAATAATTTAGATTTAATAACATTTATTGAAGAATATAAAAATGATAATAACAAAATTTATAAAACAGAAAAAGAGAAACTAATTATGAAAGTAAAAAATAAAACATTATACATAGATAAAAAGACTAATAAACCAATCAAAATGGAAATACAAGATGCTAACAAAAATATTGCTGTTTACATATTATATAGAGAAGTAAGTTTTAAAAATTAAGATTTTTTACTTCAAAAATAGAAATAAACCATACTTGGCAATACAGTAATATTAGGAGTGAATAATATGCAAATAAAAAGAGGCGATATGTTTTATGCAGATTTAAGTCCGGTAGTCGGTTCAGAACAAGGAGGAATTAGACCAGTTCTAATTATTCAAAATGACTTAGGAAATAAATATAGTCCAACAGTTATAGCTGCTGCAATAACATCTCAAACAGGAAAAAACAAATTGCCTACACATATAGAAATAGATTCTTCTTTATGTGGTTTAAAAAACAATTCGGTTGTTTTAGCGGAACAAATAAGAACAATAGACAAAAGTAGGTTAAGAGAGAGAATAGGTCATATTGATGACGAAAAAATTATAGATAAAGTAAATAATGCATTAGGAGTAAGCTTTGGATTATAGACTGGATTTAAAAGAACAAAAGCGGACATTAATAATTTTTGTATTTATTAAAACATTTTGAAGTCCGCGTCTTTGTTCATGTGCGAAATTTAAATTCGGTTTTTAAACTTTTAATTTCTTAATTATTTTAATCTCATTATACAAATTATCAATAATAGCTTTTCTAGTTTCGTAAGCTTTTTGATATTCTTCATATCTTGATTTGTAATTTTCAGGTGTTTCATTATTAACAAGAAGCATCTTCATGCCTTCTAAATAATAATTTTTATTTTTATCACTTTTAGCTTTATTCATTGCAATTTCATATTTTTCAACTTGTTTTAATCTTTTTAATTCTGCTTGTAGATTTTTAAGATAACTTTGTGTAAGGTAAATTTCATATTCAGTATCCTCAATAACTAATTTTATTAATTGTTTTACAATAAGTGGATTGTTTTTACCAACTTTAGGATCTTTGGATTTTGGATTATCAGGAGTTGGTTTTGTATTTTCAATAAGTATTTTTAAAGTGTCTGAAATACCAATATGGCTTTTATATTGACGTTTACTTGTAATAGCATCATATTCGTCAGCAACACGAATAATTTGAGCTTCATATGGGATGTCCTTTTTTATAAGTCCTTGTGGATATCCTGAACCATTTAGTGCCTCATGATGATAATATGCACCAGCTGCATATGGCCTTAACTTTAAGTCGTCCATGCACATTTTATAACCAATTGTAGTATGTGTTTTCATTATTTCAAATTCTTCATCTGTTAATTTTCCAGGTTTTTGCAAAACTTCTGGAGGAATGAACTGTTTACCAAGATCGTGTAAATATCCACATATAGTACAATATTCAGTAAATCCTTTTGAACAATGTAATTTTTGGCATAATCTACAAGTTAAATCTCCAACATTTTCACAATGTTTTCTGGTAAAAACATCAAGATTACCAAGCATATTTAATTGGTATCTCATACTTTCATCCAAATTGTAAGATTTTAAATTTGTTCTATCATAAAAATCAAATGTTTGACTATTCATTTGTAAACTCCTTAAAAAAATTTAAAATAATAATATCATTAAAAAGCTAAAAATACAAGAGTAAAAATAATTGATATTTAACAGAAAATGTGATATCATATAAAAGCAATTTAATAGGAAGGAATGAGATAAAATTGTATAGAACAAAAACATGTGGAGAATTAAATATAAAAAATGTTGATGAAAAAGTAACACTAAGTGGATGGATACAAAAAATTAGAAACTTAGGTGGAATGATATTTATAGATTTAAGAGATGAATTTGGAATCACACAAATTGTAATAAATGACGAAAAATTAGAAGAACAAATAAAATCATATGCTACTGAAAGTTGCATACAAGTAGAGGGAAAAGTAGTAGAAAGAACTAGCAAAAATAATAAAATATCAACAGGCGAAATAGAAGTTGTTGCAAACAAAATAGAAATGCTAGGAAAATGTAAAAATGTTTTACCATTTGAAATAAATACAGACCAAGAAGTAAGAGAAGACTTAAGGTTAGAATATAGATTTTTAGATTTAAGAAATGAAAAATTACATAACAATATTTTATTACGTTCTAAAATATTAAAAACATTAAGAGATAAAATGGATGAATTAGGTTTTACAGAAGTTCAAACACCAATACTTGCAAACTCTTCACCAGAAGGAGCAAGAGATTATTTAGTACCAAGTAGGTTAAATCCAGGAGAATTTTATGCATTACCACAAGCGCCTCAACAATTTAAACAATTATTAATGTTATCAGGATTTAATAAATATTACCAAGTAGCACCTTGTTTTAGAGATGAAGACCCTAGAGCAGATAGAGCACCAGGAGAATTTTATCAATTAGATTATGAAATGAGTTTTGCAGAACAAGATGATGTATTAGCAGTAATGGAAGAAGTTGTGCCATATACATTTAAGAAATTTACAGACTGGAAAGTTGACGAAGGGCCATTTATACGTATCCCATACAGAGAAGCAATGGAAAAATACGGAATAGATAAACCAGATTTAAGAAACCCATTAATAATTCAAGATGTAACAGAAGTATTTAAAAATTCAGATTTTAAAGCATTTGAAGGAAAAACAATAAAAATTATAGTTGTTCCAAATGGTGCAGAACAAGGAAGAAAATTCTTTGACAAAATGACAGATTTTGCAACAACAGAAGAAGTTGGAGCAAAAGGACTTGCTTGGACTAAAATAGAAAATGAAGAACCACAAGGTGGAATTGCTAAATTCATTACACCAGAAATGTTTAAAGAATTAAAAGAAAAATATGGAGTAACAGATAAATCAGCTATTTTCTTTATAGCAGACGAATTTAAAAAGGCACAAAAAATAGCAGGATTAGTTAGAATAGAATTAGGAAAAAGGTTAGACTTATTAGAAAAAAACACATATAGATTTTGCTTTATAGTGGATTTTCCAATGTATGAATTATCAGATGAAGGAACAATAGACTTTAATCATAATCCATTTTCTATGCCACAAGGTGGATTAGAAGCATTAGAAAATAAAGATCCATTAGATATATTAGCATATCAATATGATTTAGTATGTAATGGATATGAAATGGCATCAGGAGCAGTAAGAAATCATAATCCAGAAGTTATGGTAAAAGCATTTGAAATTGCAGGATATAAAGAAGATGATGTAAAAAGTAGATTTGGTGCACTATATAATGCGTTTCAGTATGGAGCTCCTCCACATGCAGGTGCAGCACCTGGAATTGACAGAATGGTTATGCTTATAGCAGATTCTCAAAATATTAGAGAAATAATAGCATTCCCTAAAAATAAAAGAGCAAGAGATTTATTGATGAGAGCACCATCTAGAGTTAGTGAGCAACAATTAGATGATGTACATATAAAATTGAAGTAGTAAATTTATAATTAAATAATTTGCAAGAAAAACTTGTATTCATACTTTAAGTATGATATAAATATACTATAAAAATAAAGCTAATTAAAGAAAGGCGGAATTTTTGTGGACGAAGAGTTAGAAAATGATGCAAAGACAATCTTGATTGTTGATGATGAACAACCAATTGTAGATATCTTAGTATATAATTTACAAAAAGAAGGATATAAAACAATAGAAGCTGGAGATGGACTAACAGCAGTTGAATTAGCTACTGAAAAAAGACCAGATCTAATATTATTAGATATAATGCTTCCAAAATTAGATGGACTTTCTGTATGTAAAAGAATAAAAAATTCTTTCAATGTTCCAATAATAATGTTAACAGCAAAAGATGGTGAAATAGATAAAATATTAGGTCTTGAATTAGGAGCTGATGATTATATTACAAAACCATTTAGTGTAAGAGAATTAATTGCAAGAGTAAAGGCAAATTTAAGAAAAGTAGAAGTAGTATCAAATAATAGTATAAATAATATGCAAAAAGAAGAAAAGAAAAAAGATAGCAAAATTTCAGTTGGAGACCTAGAATTAGATTTAGATAAATTTGAGGTTAAAGTAAGAGGAGAAATAATAGACTTAACTTTAAGAGAATTTGAAGTATTAAAATTCCTAGCATCACAACCAGAACAAGTAATAACAAGGGAAACTTTGTTAGAAAAAGTATGGGGATATGAATATTATGGTGATATTAGAACTGTTGATGTAACAGTAAGAAGAATAAGGGAAAAGATAGAAAAAGATACTTCAGCACCAAAAATATTGATTACTAAAAGAGGTGTAGGATACTATATTGCTGCGAAATAGAACAATATAGATTAATATAAAAGGAAGAATGTCGTAAAATAGGTTAATCTATTTTATGACATTTTTTATACATAATTCATGACAATAATTTAATATATGTTTTTTACTTGTAACTCCCAACTACACACAGACTGTAAATTTATAACAGTCTGTAGCTTGTTGGTCCCCCCGAATTGTTACTGCGTAAAAAAATATATTAAATTAAGTCGTAATATAGATAATTAAATAAAAAAGGTTGAAGAATAATGGATAGAAATGAAACAAGAAAAATTATGGTAGGAAATGTTCAAATTGGTGGACAAAATAGAGTGGTAATACAATCAATGTGTAATACAAAGACAAAAGATGTAGATGAAACTGTAAAACAAATTTTAGAGTTAGAAAAAGCAGGGTGTGAAATAATAAGAGTAGCATGTTTAGATATGGAGGATGCAAAAGCTATAAGACAAATTAAAGAGAAAATTCATATTCCAATTGTTGCTGACATACATTTTGATTATAAAATAGCATTACAAGCTATTGAATCAGGAGTTGATAAGGTTCGTATAAATCCAGGAAATATAGGAAGCAAAGATAGAGTAAAAGCTGTTGTTGATAAATGTAAAGAAAAAAATATTCCAATAAGAATAGGAGTAAATGGAGGATCACTAGAAAAAGACTTGTTAGAAAAATATGGTAAACCAACAGCAAAAGCTATGGTTGAAAGTGCAAAAAGACATATAGATATTTTAGAAGAATTAGATTTCCATGATTATTTATTGTCATTAAAGGCTAGTAATTTGGATTTATGTATAGAAGCATATGAAGAAGCAGCAAAAACATTTAAATGTCCATTACATTTAGGAATAACTGAAAGCGGAACAGAATTTAGCGGAACAATAAAATCAAGTATTGGTTTAGGATATATGTTAAGAAATGGAATAGGTGATACGATTAGAGTATCACTATCAGATGATCCTGTAAAAGAAATAAAAGTTGCTAAAGAAATATTAAAAGACTGTAATTTATATAGGAATTTGCCAACATTAGTAGCTTGTCCTACATGTGGCAGAACACAAATTGACTTAATTCCAATAGCAAAGGAAATGGAAGAATTTTTACAAACAATAGATTCTAATATCACTGTTGCAGTTATGGGATGTGCTGTTAATGGACCTGGTGAAGCTAGAGAAGCAGACATAGGAATTGCAGGAGGAATAAAAGAAGGCTTATTATTTAAAAAAGGTGAGATAATCAGAAAAATACCACAAGACCAAATAGTAGAAGAATTAAAAAAAGAAATCTTAGAAATGGTAGAAAAATAGATAAGTATTTTCATGAAAGTGGGGAAAATGATGGAAATAATAGTAGGAAGAACAGCAGGTTTTTGTTATGGAGTAAAAAGAGCAGTTAAAAGTGCAGAAAATGAAATTAATAACTCAGAAGAACAAGTTTGTTGTTTAGGAGAAATTGTACATAATAAACAAGTTGTAAATGAGCTAAAAGAAAAGGGAATAAAATTTGTTGAAAATATAGATGAGGCAAATAATAAAACAATAATAAGAGCACATGGTATTCCAAAAGAAGTTTATGAAAAAGCAAAACAAAAAAATATAGAAATAATTGATTGTACATGTCCAAATGTTTTAAAAATACATAAAGTTGCAAAAGAATATGCAGATAATGGTTATTTTATATTTTTGTGTGGAAGTAAAACACACCCAGAAAATTTAGGAACAATAAGTTATTGTGGAGAAAATGTGTATGTAATAGAAAAAGAAAATGATACATTTAAAGCATTAGAAAAATTAGAGAAAACAGGAATAAAAAAAATATTAGTAATATCACAAACTACATATAGCCTAGAAAAATTTTATATTATAGAAGAAATAATAAGAAATGAATTACCACGAAATATAGAATTAGAAATAAAAAATACTATATGTAAAGCAACAGAACTAAGACAAAAGGAAACAGAGGAAATATCAAAAAAAGTAGATATGATGATAATAATAGGTGGAGCTAATAGTTCAAATACTAAAAAATTATATGAAATAAGTAAACAAAATTGTAAAAATAGTATATGTATAGAAACAGTAGAGGAATTGCCAATAAAAGAAGTATCTAGATATGACAAAATCGGAATAATGGCAGGAGCATCTACACCACAAAAAGAAATAGAAAAAGTAGTAGAAAAGATAGAAGAGTTATAATTAAAGAAAATTAAGTATGTTAAAAAATTTAAAATTTTATTTAGTAATTTGAATAATAGAAAATATAAAAGAAAGAATTTAAATTATTTTTAAATTCTTTCTTTTTGTCTATATATTATTGACCACCACTTGTCAATTTTGGTTTTAATGTAACTTTTATAATTGTACCTTCTGGAACTTGTTCATCTTTAGAATATTCTTGTGTACTTACATAGCCTGAACCTTCAATATTTATATTTAAGTTTTTATCTCTTAATGTGGTTTTTGCCTGAGAAGCGGTTAAGCCTTTTAAATCTGGAACAGAAATAGATGTAGCAACATTACTATCTGAACCATAAAGTACAACAATTGAATCTTTGGATAATTGTGAACCAGGTTTTGGATTTTGTTCTGAAACTAATATACTATTTGGATCACCTTTTACATATGTTTTTACTGTAAATCCAGCATCTTCTAAAGTTTTCTTAGCTTCTGTAACAGTTTTTTCTTTAACATTAGGAACTGTAATTGCGTCAGAAGAATTACTGTCAGCAGTTTCACTAGATGGAATTCCTAAATATGGAAGAATTTCACTTAACATTTGTGAAACTACAGGTCCTGCTAATGTACCACCTTGGTGATTATTTGCAGGTGGATCATAAAGTGTTAATAATAAAGTAACTTGGGTATCTTCAACAGGAGCAATAGCACAATAAGAAGCAACATAACCATTATCTTTTTGAGTATATATTGGTTCAGAAGTACCAGTCTTTCCACCAATTGAATAACCTTGAACTGCAGCATGTCTACCAGATCCATCTGTAACAACAGATTCCATCAAACTTCTAACTTCTTTAGCTGTTTCAGCTGAAACTACTTGTCTAACTTTAGTTACAGGAACTTTGGTAACTGCACCAGTATCAGTATTTGTATATTGTTTAACAATTCTAGGTTGTAAAAGAACTCCATCATTTGCAATAGATGAAATAGCTGTAATCATTTGTAATGGTGTGATATTAAGCCTTTGACCAAATGACATTGTTGCAAGTTCAACTGGTCCTACATTTTCTAATTTTTGGAATATACTACTTTGTTCTCCATATAATCCTGAATGAGTAGATTCAAATAGTCCAAAAGCATTATAATATTTGTACAATGTAGAAGCTCCAATTCTTTTACCTAATTGCATAAATGCAGGGTTACAAGAATTACCAAGAGCTTTCCTTAATGTTTGAGAACCATGAGGAGTAGCAGACCAACATTTGATTTTTAATGTTCCAGAAGAGGTATCTTCAAATTCCTCATAACCTTTACAGTAAAAATCATTTGCTTTATCTGTTGTTGTGATATTTTCTTCTAATGCAACAGAAGAAGTTATAACTTTAAAAACAGAACCAGGTTCATAAGTTTCTGCAACAGATTTATTTGTCCACATTTTGTATAAAGCTTCACTTTTTTCTTCAGTAGAAAGAGAATTATATGTTTGGGCCAAAGTTTCATTAGGTGTATAAGGTTCATTTAAATTATAGTCTGGATATGATGCCATTGCTAAAATATCACCAGTTTTAGGATTCATAACAATAACATTTCCACCTTTTTTACAATTGTTTTCATCAACAGCTTGTTTTAAATATTTTTCAACAATAGTTTGAATATTAACATCAATAGAAAGAGTTAAATCACTACCATTTTCAGCAGAAATATAAGTTTCTTCTGAATCAGGAATTTCTTGTTGATCACTACCTTTAGAACTTACTATTTTTCCAGGAGTTCCTGTTAAAATAGTATCCCAAGTAGATTCAATTCCACTTAAACCTTGATTATCATTTCCACAAAATCCAATTACTTGTGAAGCTAAATTATTGTAAGGATAATATCTCTTATTATCTTCATCTATATTAATTCCAACTGAAACATTATTTTCCTTCATCCAATTTTTTAAAGTTGCAACTTTAGTTTGGTCAACCTTTTTGGCAATAGTTTCAACTTGAGATGAACTATTAACTTTATTCAATGTTTCGTTATAATCTAGTTCAAAAATTTCAGAAAGACCTTTTGCAACTGTTTCTTTTAAAGTAGTAGTTGCTTCATTAGTTTTTTCAACAAGTTTTGAAGGATTTATAGTAATAGTATCAACTTGAGCACTTATAGCTAAAGCTTTTCCAGTTGAATCATAAATGTTTCCACGTTTTGGACTTATAATTTGGTTAATTGCTTGCTGATTATAAGCTTGTTCTTTTAAATAATTTCCTTGAACAAATTGCAAAAAGCCAATTCTACCAATAAGTAAAGTGAAAATTAAAATTGTAGAAATTAAGGCAATCTTTAACTTTTTACTTTGAATAAAATTGCCAGATTCAAAAGGTGTTTTTATTTTTATAATATTATCTTTTTTCTTATTATTAGATCCTTTATGTGGATTTTTTTTGTTATTCACATTACCGCCTCTTTAGTTAAAATTTTACAAAAATATTTTATATTAAAAAAATTAAAAAAGCAACAAAATCTTGAAAAAATCACATAATTATAATACAATATTATAACAGAAAATTATTTTAAAAATAAAGAAGGAAGATTAATTTTGAAAAATATATTAGAAGAAACTAAATTTATAATGGACAAATATAAAATACGTGCAAACAAATCATTAGGTCAAAACTTTTTAATAGATGATAATGTTGTAAACGAAATAGTAGAAGGAAGTAATGTAAATAAAGAAGATCTAATTATAGAAATTGGACCAGGATTAGGAACACTTACAGAATTTTTATTAGAAAAAGCACAAAAAGTTATATGTATAGAACTAGATGAAAGAATGATAAATATTTTAAATGATAGATTTAAATTATATGACAATTTTGAAATTATAAATAAAGATGTTTTAAAAGTAGATTTACAACAATTAATAAAACATGAAAAAGAAAACTCAAAAATAAAAAATGTTAAAGTTGTAGCAAATTTACCATACTATATAACCACACCAATTATAATGAAACTATTAGAAGAACAATTAGATTTGGAATCTATAACAGTAATGGTGCAAAAAGAAGTAGGAGATAGGCTAATTGCAATACCAGGAGATAAAGAAACAGGAGCAATAACATATACAGTTTACTATTATGCTGAATCACAAAAAATATTAGAAGTACCAAATAATTCATTTATACCAGAACCAGAAGTTACATCAGAAGTTATAAAATTAAACATAAGAAAAAAAGAACCAATTGAAGTAAGTGATAAAAAACTTATGTTTAAAATAATAAAAAATGCATTTATGCAAAGAAGAAAAACATTAGTAAATGCATTAACAAATTCAAAAATATTTTTAAACAAAGAAGAAGGAATTAAAATTCTAAAAGAAATCGGCTTAAATGAAAATATAAGAGCAGAAAAATTAACTTTACAAAATTTTGCAGATATTACTAATATGATTTGTTCAAAAACTATTTAAATAGAGTGAGTTTTGTGTTATAATAAAACAGAATAAAAAAGGAGAGATATATGAACCAAATATTAGTAACAAAAAAATTGTATATCACACCAGAATTGAAGAAAAAAAAGAAAGCATATAAAGCATATTTCTTTTTATCAGTTTTTTTGATATGTATATTAATATCAGTATATATATATGCAGAATATGATAGAAATAAAAGTGAAGAAGCTTCAGCATCTTTACTAGAAGATTTTAATCAAGAAAATGCAGAATTAGCAAATAAGAAAAATATATTAGTGGCAGTATTAGATGGAACTGATGAAGGAACAAATTCAGATAGTACAACAACACAAAAGAATCAAAGTGCTATAAATAAAAATAAAAAAGTTAAAACAGATAATGGATATACATATTCAACAATAGCAAGTATTAATATTCCAAAAATAAATGTAAATTACTCAATAATTGATGGTGAGACAGACTCTGTAGAAGAAACAGATGCATTACTAAAAATTTCACCAACAAAATTTTGGGGACCAGATCCAAATACAGTTGGAAATTTTTGTGTAGTTGGTCATAATTATAGGAATTCAAAATTCTTTAGTAAAGTACCAAATTTGAAAAATGGTGATATCATAGAAATTACAGATAGCAATAATAAAACTTTAAGATATAGTGTATATAGTAAATATGAAGTAGATCCAAATGATATAAGTTGTATAGACCAAAATACAAATGATAAAAAAGAAGTTACATTAATAACATGTACAAATGATAGTAAATTAAGGGTAATAGTAAAAGCAAGAGCATTATAAAATTTAATAACGATAAGATAAAGAATTTAAGAAAATCTAAATTATTAAGAATATAGTTTAATAATTTAGGTTTTTTTAGTGTTAATGAAAATCTAGTAACAGTTAATGTATATAACTCATAGTATATAATAAAAATGTGAAGGAATGAGAGTGTAATGGCAAAAATAATTGTTTTTAATAATGACACAGATAGAATGGAAACATATTATAGAAATGAAGCAGATCCAATGCCATATAATACAAATTCAACTTTAAAAGTTAGGGAGTTTAGAGGTTCTAGTAAAAGTAATATCTTATGGACAACAAAAAGAACTATGCAAAGTTGGAATAGTCAAAGATATATTTTTGGAGGTCCAATTCCAGTTGGTTTTGCATTTAAAAGACCATATGAAGGTGGACATCGGTAATCAAAGTCAACATTATGCCGGAACCGCATTTGATGTAGGCCAAACATTATCAGATACACGAAGAAGACAATTATGGAATTCAGCAAGAAATTCAGGAGTGTGGTCATATGTTGAGCCAATTTCTGTAACACCTACATGGGTACATTTCGATAAAAGATTTGGAACACCTGCGTGTTCATATGGAGGATATCCAACTTTAAAAAGGGGAAGCGTAAGTAATTATGTACTAATAGCACAAGATGATTTAAATACATTGGGGTATAGAACTAATGGATTAGATGGAATTTTTGGATCTGCAACCCAAACAGCTGTAAGAAATTACCAAGCAAAAGTCGGGTTACAAGTAGATGGAATTGTAGGATGTAATACATGGAATTCATTACAAGAAGCGGTTGTTGGAACAGGTGCAACAGGTACGACTATAAATTAAAATATAGATTAATATATTTCTATAAAAAGAAATTCAAAGAACTTTCCTATTATAGAAAAAAAGAAGCATTAAGCTTCTTTTTTTGCTTTTGTAGATTTTTGAATTTTTACTAATTCATTAGTAAGAGCATTTACTATTAATTTATTATAATCATCAAGTTTTAAATAATTTTCTATAAAATTTTGTCCTACTAAATCATTAACTGAAGGGGAATCTGTTACATTAATAACATCTGCGAATAAAAAGTTAGCATTAATATTTAAAGCTTTGCAAACACTAATAATAGTACTAGCACTACCAAATGCAATACCACGTTCTAATTGACTAATATATCTTGTAGATAAAGATAATTTTTCAGCCAATTGTTCTTGAGTATATTCAGCCTTTAATCTAGCTATTTTAATTTTTTTTCCAATACTTTTTCTTAATTCACTTTCTGTATTGTTCATTTTAGTGCCTCCTTTACCTATAATACAAAAAGTATATCAATTCCAAGGTTAAAAAAGAACGAACTGTCAATAGGGCAAAAATAAAACAATACAACAATTTGTACTACAAATAATATAAAAGAAAGTATTAATATAAGTTTATGAATAAAGAATATAAAGTTATTTATAACAAATAAAAAGAATTAATTACTATGATATATTGACTTAATTCAAAAGAATAGATAAAATATAAATGTTAAAATTATAACTATTTATTAGAATGGGAATAATTAAAACAAAAGCAAAAAAAGAAAAAACATAAGAAAAAGGAAGGAGAATGTTTTATTATGGAAAAAGCAATAATAAACCAAAAAGAAGCACAAAACGGAATAACATTAATAGCATTTGTTATTAGTAGGAAATGCGTTCGACTTGCGTAAAACTCTTGAAAACCATGTGAGAGTAGAGAAAATAAGAAATGAATATTCTAATGTAGAGGTCAAAGTTTATTTGAATTTGGCTCCTAATCAATATATTTTATGAAATTATAATAAATAAATACATAAAAAGCTGATCGAAAGATTGGCTTTTTTCATTGTCTAAAAAAAGAAAGGAGGGATAAGATGGAAGCAGAAAAAACAATTGAATTTTTAGATAATTTGCAAAAAGGAATGTTTTGTACAATAAACTTACCACTATTTAAAGATGAGATAAAACCAATTACAGCAATGTACATTGGAAAAGATGATGACGGAAGATTTGTTTTTTTAGGAGATAATCAATTTGCATTTTCAAAGAACTTTATTCAAAAAAAGAATATATCAGTAAATAAGGAATTTGATGAAGATAAGGCAACTGAAATATATATGCAAGTTGCAAAATTAAAAGAAAAGAGAAAAGGAAAAATAAGATGAACGAACAACTGAAATATAATAAGGAAAATTTATTTAATTCTCCGATTTTGCAACAATATGATTCGGAGGGACAAAGATATTTTTTAAGTTATTTACTAAAGAAAAATTATGATTTTGAAATAAAGTCAGGGCATATTATATTTACTAATATCACATCTGAAATACAAATAAAAAACATGTTAGAAGAATACAATTATGAAACTCAAAAAGAGAATATAAAAACAAAAATAGAGGCTACAAAACAGGTAATGATTTTTGGAGCAGAGGGCTATAATCAAAGATTAAAGCAAAGACTAAAAATTTTAAAGAAGAAATATGAGAATAAGGAAAGAGAAAGTAGCAGATGAAATTACAAAGCAAATCTAATTAAATGATTTGCTTTTTTTACATAGCTTTTAAAATTTTTAAAAGCTAAATTTTAAGTGAAAGGAGGGAAGAAATGTCAAAGTGTAAAGTAATCGCAATTGCAAATCAAAAAGGTGGTGTTGGAAAAACAACGACAGTAGTAAATCTAGGCAATGGACTATCAAGACAAGGAAAAAAGGTGCTAATGATTGACTTAGATCCACAACGGAGATTTAACTACATCTTTAGGTGTAAAAAATCAAGATGGTTTGAACAAGACAATTAGAACTTTTTTAGAAGAAACAATACAAGGAAATCCTATAAAATTAGATTATGGAATATTACAAAACAAAGAGGGAGTAAGTTTCATACCAGCTAATATTGAATTGGAGGCACTAGAAATATCTATGATTAGATATATAAATAAGGAAAACATATTAAAACAATTTGTAGAGCAGATAAAAGATGAATATGATTATATTTTAATAGATTGTAGACCAAGTTTAGGGTTATTGACTATAAATGCTTTAGCAACAGCGGATAGTGTAATAATACCAGTTCAAGCACAATATTTGCCATTAAAAGGAATGACACAATTATTACAAGCAATTGATAAAACAAAAATGCAAATAAATCCAAATTTAAAAATCGAAGGAATATTGCTCACTATTGCAGATATGAGAACTAATTTAACAAAGGTAACGATAGAAACTTTAAGAAAAAATTATGGAAGACATATAAAGATCTATGATTCTGTTATTCCGATGGGAGTTCGTACGGCTGAATGTGCAATTGAGGGAAAAAGTCTATACGCTTATGACAAGAATAGCAAACCAGCAAAAGCCTATGAAGAATTTGTGAAGGAGGTACTGAGCAGTAATGAAAAATCTCGAGATAGAAATTCCCAGTGTAGATGATTTGTTTAAATTAAGCACTAATAATGGGAAAGCTGAGACGGCTATTATGATTCCAATAGATAAAATTGAGGATTTTCCTAATCACCCATATCAAGTAAAAGATAATGATGAAATGCGAGAGTTTGCTGAAAATATTAAAGCAAATGGTGTTGTAATGCCAGTTATTGTAAGACCTTTAAAAGAGGGGACTTATGAGATGATTTCAGGACATAGACGAAAAAGAGCTTGTCAGCTTGCGGGCATAAAAGAAATTAAAGCAATTGTTAGAGAATTAACAGATGAACAAGCTATAATACAAATGGTGGATAGTAATAAACAGAGAGAAAAAATATTGCCAAGTGAAAAAGCATTTGCTTATAAAATGAAACTAGAAGCTATAAAAAAACAGGGAAAAAGGAATGATTTAATAACTTCTTCGCCAGTGGCGACAAAGTTAAATGGAACAATAACGGCAGAAATAGTTGGAGAAGAATTTGGAGAGGGAAAGGATAATGTGTATAGGTATATTCGTTTAACTGAATTGATTCCAGAAATATTGCAATTAGTAGATGAAGAAAAAATGAAATTAAGACCAGCTGTTGAAATTTCTTACTTAAAAAAAGAAAAGCAAGAATATTTATATGAAACTATAAAATACACAGATGTTTTTCCATCACATCCTCAGGCAAGACAAATGAGAAAACTAAGCTCAGAGAATAAACTTACAACAGATGAGATTGATAGAATAATGTCTATTGAAAAATCAAATCAAAAGGAACAATTAAAATTTAAAGTCGATAGCGTTAAGAATTATTTTCCAAAGGATTATACAATAAAACAAATGGAAGATGTAATAACAAAATTATTACAAGAATATCAAATGAGATGGAAAAACAAAATAAGAGATAGAAATTCTAGGTAAAATTTATGGGAGTACATTTATAAAATTTTTATAAACTTAATCATAGAAAAATGTAGGATTTTTTACAAAAAAGAAAATTTGTACATTTGCTAAAAAGATATAAACATAATAAAATATGCACAAAGGAGATGATTAGTTATGAAAATTTTTAAGATTTTAGGGATAATAATATCAATTGTAATGATTATAATAGGTGTTGGAATGAAGGTGTGTCTCAGGCACAATAAGGCTAATATTAGCAGTATTGAAAATAGCATTTTAGAAACGAATAATGAAGAAGAAAAAAAGATTAGTGAAAATACCAATACAGAATTTGATGATAACATGTACCAAGAGGAAAGTACAGAAATAATTGAAGAACAGCAAATAATAAATTTAGAAAAAGAGGATCAAAAAATAACTAAAAATAATGTCTTAAATAAGATGGAAAATAGTTCAAACAAAAAATTTGATAATAATGATGAACATGAGTCAAGTAAAAAAGAGAAAGTTGTAATACCTGAAAAAAGTGAAGAAACTATTGAACAAAATGCTGAACAACCAGCAAGTAAAGTTTCAAAAGAAGACAAATTGAATAAACAAACCGAAATTATTGAAAATAAAATAGAAAATGTAACAACTAAAGAAGCTAAAAAGAAATATATTAGAAATGATACTATGATTCAAAAGATAAAGAGTACAATAGAAAATAATATTACTGAAGATATGAAGAAATATGGCTATACAATTATAGTTGATAGTTCAATAAAAGAAAAAACAAATCAGTTTACTTTTTCAGAAAAAAGAGTGATAAGCAATATAAAATATTCATTTGGAGCAATAAGAATATATGCAGAAGATTATTACTCTGGGGAAAGCTTAATTATGACGGAATGTTATATATATTAAATGATAATAGGCACAAATTGTGTCTATTTTTTTATGCAAAAATAAGGGAGGAATTAAATAGTGAAAATTAAATCAAAAAAAATAGTAGCGGTATTGATGTTACTTTTAACAATTTTTTCATCATTTTCAAATATTGCATTTGCAACGACTGAAATATCGTCAGCAGAATTACATGACGGCGGAGAATGTGGTAGACATTTACAATATTGGCATAATAATAGATGGTATTATATAATTACAACATTTGTTACACATGAAGAAAATGGTATAGAATATCCAGCATATTGTTTAAATCGTGATGTACCACGGAGTTGGTAGTGAAGTGGGAGAATATGGTGTAGACATAGATTCTGTAATTGATGATGAAAGAATTTGGAGAGTTGCTATAAATGGATATCCATATCAAACACCAGAAGCAATGGGAGTGGAAAATAAATATGACGCATTTGTTGCTACAAAACAAGCCATATATTCAATAATATATGGTACTGATGTAGAGAGTTACTACAATGGTGCTGATAGTAGAGGGGTTGCAATAAAAAATGCAATTTCAAGACTTGTTGATATAGGAAGAAATGGTAGCCAAACAAGATATAATACTGATGTTGAAGTTTACAAAGATGGAGGCTTTTATGAGGATGGAGAATATTATTCTCAAAATTATAGAGTAAAAGCGCCAGTTGAAATTTCACAATATTCTATCTTAAATACTATAGGAATGCCAAATGGAGCAAAAATAACAAGTTTAGATGGAAATGAAAAAGATACTTTTGGAGGAAATGAACAATTTAAAATAAGAATACCTAAAAATCAGTTATCATCAAATGTTGATGTAACAATTTCAATAAAAGCCAAATGTAAAGTATATCCAGTTTTTTATGGAAAAACAAGAATTGAGGGAACTCAAGATTATTTGATAACTTATGATCCATTTGGAGATGTGGCAGGAAGAACGAAGTTAAATATTACTACTAACACAGGAAAAGTCAAAGTAAATAAAACAGATGATGAAACACATAAACCTATAAAAGGAGTAGTCTTTGGACTATATAAGAAAGATGGAACGGAGATTGCAAGAGCTACAACTGGAGAAGATGGAGTTGCAGTTTTCAATAATTTATATCAAAATAATTATGCATTAAAAGAAATATCTACAAATTCAAATTATGTTTTAAATAAAGTTGAATTTAATTGCAATGTTGAATATAACAAAACGACAACTTTAGATGTTGAAAATGAACATAAAAAGGGAAATCTAAAAATTTATAAAGTAGATAAAGACAATCATAAGATTGCATTAGGAAATGTAAAATTCGATTTATTTAGTAAGGAATTAAACAAAGTTATTGGAACTTATGTAACAGATGTAAACGGAGAAATATATATTGAAAATTTAAGAACAGGAGATTATAGCTTAATAGAAAAAAATACTGGAAAATGGTATGATCTGTCTGAAAATACAGAAATAAAAATTGAATGGAATAAAACGACAGAAACTACAATAGAAAACGAATTAAAAAAAGGTAGAATAAAAGTTATAAAAGAAGATAGTGAGAATAACAAGGTAAGGCTTGAAAATGTTGAATTTGAAGTTATTGATAAAAATGGAAATGTTTTAGAAACAATAAAAACAGATAGCAACGGAGAAGCATATACAAAAAAATATGCAATAAGAGATTATCAAAATTTATTTATTCATGAGACTAAGACAAATGAATATTATAAATTGAATGATACACCAATAGAAGTAGAACTAAAAGAAAATCAAATAACAACAATAACATTTAAAAATGAAAAGAAAAAAGGAAAAGTTGAAATTATAAAAGTTGATAAAGATAACAAAGAGGTAAAAATTCCAAATGTAACATTTGAAATTTATGATGAACAAAATAATAAAGTTGATACTATTGTAACAAATGAAGATGGAAAGGCAATTTCGAGGGATTTACCAATTGATAAAAATTATATTGTAAAAGAAACTATAACTGGTAAATATTATGTATTAAATGAAGAAACACAAAAAGTAACATTAAAGGAAGACCAAGTAACAACTATCACTTTTGAAAATGAGAAGAAAAAAGGTCAAATAAAAGTTATAAAAACAGATGGAGAAACTAATTATCCATTAGAGGGAATAACTTTTGTGGTAAAAGATTCGAAAGGAAATGAAGTAGATAAAATTATAACAGATAAAAATGGAGAGGCTATTTCAAAGAAACTTGCAATTGACGAAAAATATACAATTTTTGAAGAAAGTACAAAGAAGGGATATATATTATCTTCAGAAATACAAACTATTGAATTAAAGGAAAATGAGATAACAAGCATAAAATTTGATAATTATAAAGAAAAAGGATCAATAAAGATAAAGAAAGTTTCATCAGATGGTAACAATATAGAAGGGATAGAATTTAAAATTACTGGAACAAGTCTGACAGGAGAAAACTTTGAAGCTATATATAAAACAAATGAAAATGGAGAAATTTTTATTGATGAGGTTTTAGCAGGAGAATATACTATTGAAGAATTATTAGGAGATATAAATGTTGGGTATGTTATTCCAGATAGTCAAAAAATAATTGTTGGAAATGATAAAACAGCAGAGGTAGAATTTTATAACCAATTGATTGAAACTCCAAAAACATCAGATGAAAGTAAATTAGCAATGTGGATTACTATACTTGCTGCTTCTGGAATAGGAATGACTTGTGCAGGAATTTATGAGCTAAAAAAGAAAAAATCAAGTAAATAAAGTATAATTAAAAGGTAGCTATTATGAAGTGAACCCAAATTATTAGACAAAAAAGTTTAATAAGGAGGGTTCATTTTATGTCTAAATATTCAAATGAATT
>CAJMJN010000018.1 GCA_905213875.1 uncultured Clostridium sp. | reverse complement strand
CATATAATGGTATATATCAAATAAGTGGAGATGAATACAATTCGATAGAGAAACTTGTTAGATAAATTACAATAAGTAGGGCAGGTAATTCAGTTAAAACTTATCTGCCTATTGTTATATAATCTAAACACAAGATAGTAATTTTTAGAGCAAATAATTTGAGAAAATTATCTGATTTTAATCCAAGAGGAAGTTTTTATTTCTTCTTTTTTTGTAAATTTCAAAAAAACTATTGACCGATAGTTACAACCGACTGATATAATTCAAATTAGTAAAACAAAAAAATAAATTAAAGGAGAGATGAAAAGATGGAATATATAACTTTAAATAATGGAGTTAAAATGCCAAAAGCAGGTTTTGGAGTGTATCAAGTAAATAAAGAAGAATGTGAAAGAGTTGTAATGGATGCTATAAAAGCAGGATATAGACTGATTGATACAGCACAAAGTTATTTTAATGAAGAAGAAGTAGGAAATGCTATTCAAAAAGCTATAAATGATGGACTTGTAAAAAGAGAAGAATTATTTATTACTTCAAAAGTTTGGATAGATAACTATGGATATGAAAAGTGCAAAGAATCAGTTTTAAAATCAATGGAAAAACTAAAAGTAGATTATTTAGATTTAATGCTATTGCATCAGCCTTTTGCAGATTATTATGGAGCTTATAGAGCATTAGAAGAATTATATGAAGAAGGAAAGCTAAAAGCGATAGGAGTAAGTAACTTTTATCCAGATAGATTAAGTGATATTTGCTTATTTGAAAGAAAAACTATTCCACAAGTAAATCAAGTAGAAACAAATGTATTTAATGCACAATTTGAGGCACAGAAAAACATGGAACAATTTGGAGTACAAATAGAAGCATGGGCTCCGTTTGCAGAAGGTAGAAACAATATGTTCCAAAATGAAACATTAAAGAAAATTGGAGATAAATACAACAAATCAATAGCACAAGTAATATTAAGATGGCTAACACAAAGAAATGTAGTAGTGCTATCAAAATCAACCTTAATGGAAAGAATAAAAGAAAACATTAATATATTTGATTTTAAACTTTCAAAAGAAGATATGGAAGAAATTGCAAAATTAGATACAAAAACAAGTAGTTTCTTTAATCACTATGATCCAGAAATGGTAAAATGGTTTGATGAAACAGTAAAATCAAGGAGAGAAAATCAAGACCATAATAAAGATAAGAAAAATTGGTAAAATAGATTATAAATTAATAAGAGTTATGATAAAATAAGGTCATATATAAAATATTAAATGGAGGGATTTAGATGAGAAAAGATTTAGGAAGTAAAATGAATTTTCTGCCACTTCCAGTTTTAATTATTGGAACTTATGATGAAAATGGAAATGCAAATGCAATGAATGCAGCATGGGGAGGAATACAAGATTACGGAAGAATCTATGTATCTTTATCACAACACAAAACAACAGATAATTTAAAACTAAAAAAAGCATTTACAGTTAGTTTTGCAACAAAAGAAACAGAAGTTATTTCAGATTATTTTGGAGTTGTATCAGGAAATAAAGAAGATAAAATAGCAAAAGCAGGAGTTCATATAACAAAATCAAATTTTGTAGATGCACCAATTATTGAAGAATATCCATTAACTTTGGAATGTGAAATGGAATCATTTGAAGATGGTATTTTAGTAGGTAAGCTAGTAAACACTTCTATTGATGAAAATTATTTAGATGAGAACGGAAAAATTGATGTGGAAAAAATGCAAATAATAGCATTTGACATGGTAAGTAATACTTATAGAGTATTAGGAGATGTTGTAGGAAATGCTTTTAAAGATGGATTAGATATGAAATAAATAAAAAAAAGAAATCAGTTTGTGCAAAATACAGACTGATTTTTTTTACTACTTTTGGTTAGTATCAATTAAGTAACTAAAATATTCAATTTTTCCAGAAAGTACATCATTATAAAAATTTTCTTTCCAATTTAAAAAGTCAATGCTCTCTTGCAAGTCAGACATTTTTTTCAAAAGCTGTTCTTTTTTTACAGCTAAAATAGCTTGTCTTTTAGGGATAGTAGATTCTCCTTTTAAACATAAAGCAAGATATTCTTTCATTTCTTCAATACTCATATTGCATTTTTTTAAACAAGTTAAACTTTTAATCCAGGAAATATTATTGTCATCAAAAATTCTATAATTATTTTTATCCCTTTTTACATTAGGAATTAATCCCTCATTGCAATAATATTTTAGTGTTTCATAAGTCATACCAACCTTTTCACAGGTTTCTTTCATTGAATACATATCTATACCTCCAAAAAAATTAAAAAATTTTTAAAAAACTATTGACCGACAGTAACTACCGACTGATATAATTCCATTGTAAAACAAAAAAATTAATTAGTCAAGCAAAAGAAAAAATTAAAATATAGTAATTGAAACTATAAAAATAATGGGAGGTACTTAAAATGAGTAAAGAAGAAGAAAACCAATTTGGCTTAGTCTATGATGGAGCAATTACAGAAAATGAGATTGGAAAAGTAAATATTCATTCTAATAAATTAAAAGAATTTTATGCAAAATATTTATAATAATAAGGAAAGGGGGAAAAATGAAGAAATTAAAAATAATAATTGATATTTTATTATTTATAATTACGATTGCTTTATTCAATATAGGACTAATAGGAAATCTAATGCACGAAATATTAGGAATTGCTTTGGCTATCCTTATTATAATTCATATTTTATTAAACTTTAAATGGATAAAGCAAGTAACAAAAAATTTTAAAAAGACCAATACAAAAACTAAAATCATGTATATAATAGATATTCTTATAATGATAATATATTTAGTAACAATTATTTGTGGAATATTAATAGCAAATGAAGTATTTAATTTCCACATGAGTAGTAGTTTAGGTCTTGTACTTACACATCTAATTTTAGGAAGATTAGCAATTATAACAATGTTTATTCATCTAGGATTACATTTAGATAGAATATTCAAAAAAGTAAAGAATGAAAAATTTAAGAAAGCAATTTATATAATATATATATTCATTGTTATAGGAATTACAGTTTACTTTATTTATACATTAACACATAGTTTTCAATGGTTATATGCTTTTGGAAACAGTAATTGGTAAAAATATATAAAAGGAGAGATTTGAAAATGAATAAAAAAGTATTAATAGGAATTATAGTTGCAGTATTAGCAATTATTGCAGTTGTTGCAGGAGTTATTATAATCAGCCATCACAATACAAAAAATAATGTTCTATCAGCTATGAATGGTAGTGAAAATGATAATATGCTCGTAGGAGAGAATGAGCAAAAAGAAAATGAGGAAGATATGACAAACAGCGAACAAGAAAAAAATACTACAAAAAGTGGAAGTAAAACATTAGTTGTATATTATTCAGCACAAAATCATACAAAGGCAGTTGCAGAAAAAGTTGCACAAAACTTAAATGCAGATATTTTTGAAATAGAGCCAGAGGAAAAATATTCAGAAGAAGATTTGAATTGGACTAATAGAAATTCAAGAGTTTCAAAAGAACATGATGATGAATCATTAAGAGATATTAAATTAAAAAAGGACACAGTAGATAATTGGAGTGATTATGATACAGTACTAATTGGTTATCCAATATGGTGGGGAATAGCTGCATGGCCAGTAGACACTTTTGTAAAAGCAAATGACTTTAATGGAAAAACAGTAATTCCATTTTGCACTTCTGCATCAAGTGGTCTAGGACAAAGTGGAAAATTACTTGAACGAGAAGCAAATGGTGGAGATTGGAAAAACGGACAAAGATTTAATGAAAGACCATCAGATTCTACAATTAAAAATTGGACAGATAGTATAAAATAAGAAAGAGGGTAATTTATAATGGAAAAAGTAAAATTAAATAATGGTATTGAAATGCCAAAGTTAGGAATAGGAACATTTATGCTTACACCAGATGAGGCTGAAAATTCAGTATATCATGCCTTAAAAAATGGATATAGATTAATAGATACAGCAAATGCCTATGTTAATGAAAAAGCAGTTGGTAGAGGAATAAAAAAGTCTGGCATAGCAAGAGAAGAAATCTTTATAGAAACAAAGCTATGGCCTGCCTTTTATGAAGAAGATGACCAAATAGATAAAACACTAGAAAGATTAGGTACAAACTATATTGATTTATTATTACTACATCAACCATCAGGAAATTATATGTATGCTTATAAATTAATGGAAAAGGCAGTTAAGGATGGAAAAGTAAAAGCAATAGGATTATCTAATTTTAATGAAACACAAATACAAGAAATATTAGATAATTGTGAAATCAAACCAACAGTTTTGCAAACAGAAGCACACCCTTATTACCCACAAACAGAAATGAAGAAATTTCTAGCAAAAAATAATATAAAAATACAAGCATGGTATCCATTAGGACATGGGGATAGTAACTTAATAAATGAACCAATATTTAGAAAACTAGCAGAAAAATATGGAAAAAGCAATGTTCAAATTATATTAAGATGGCACATTCAAGAAAATAATATTGTTATACCTGGTGCAAGACTAGAAGAACATATAAAGGCTAATATTGATATTTTTAACTTTGAACTAACAGAAGATGAAATGAAACAAATAGCAGCTATCAATAAAAATAAAAGATATTATGAGGGAACACCAGAAAAAGTTGCAAGTTATGCTCAAGTGAAACCAGATCTTGATGGACAAAAATAATTAAATTATAAGGAGAAAAATGAAAATGAATAAATTAATAGTTTACTTTTCATATACGAATCACACAAAAGAAATAGCAAATAGAATTAAAGAAAAGATAAATTGTGATATTTTAGAAATTAAAACAGTTATTCCATATTCAGAAGATTACAATAAAGTTGTAGATGATGAGCAAAATAGCGAGGCAAGTAATCACTTACCAAAGATTCAAGCTATTAATGTTGATTTAAGCAAATATGATGAAATAATATTAGGCACTCCTGTATGGTGGTATAGACCAGCTCCAGCCATAAGAACATTTTTAAGTCAAAATGACTTATCAGGAAAAACAATAAAACCTTTTGCAACAAATGCAGGTTGGATTGGAAGAACTTTTATAGAAATTAAGAAATTATGTCCTAATTCAAAAGTAGAAGATGGATTAAATATTTTGTATGACGCAGGAGATTATAGAACAAGAAAATTGATTACTTCATTAGATGAAATTGATAATTGGATTAATACATTATAAGAAAAGTGCTAACTGTAGAACAAGCAGTTAGCACAAACATCCCCTTTTATTTTAAAGAGTTACTTCAAAATAGTAACTCTTATTTAGTGTGAATTATTTGAAATTTTGTAATTTTTTATGTTATAATCATCTCTACAAATTACAAGTTATCTGTGCAATATGAAATAAATAAAGAGCTAGTTATACTAACTCTCTATTTATTTTTTTCATTGCTTTTAAAATTAATTTATCAAGTTTTTGACTTTGCTGAAGAATTTTGTTATAAGATACCTTTTTTTCGATGAGCCTATGTAATTTATTTCTATTATAACTTAGCATAACTTTTAATATTATATTCATAGTACCATAGTACCTCCATAATATAAGTATAGCATAATAAAAATGAAAAAAATGTTATAATTTGTCGAAAAAGCAAAAAAAGAGAGAAATTCTCTCCAGTTTCTAATCTATTTTATTTTTCCAGTCATTTGCTTCAGCATCATCAAATCTTTTATCTGAAAAAAATTCTGATAACTTCATATCAAAAGCCTCACAAATATAAAGTAAGTTTTCTAGTCTAATGGTTCTATTTTTTCTAGTTAAATACATTGTTAAAGTAGAACGATATATACCTGTTAGTTTGGATAATTGGCTAGAATTTATGTTTTTTTCTTGCATTATTTCTTTTATTTTTGTTGCAATTAAATCCGAAAAATCCACTTGAATCGCCCCTTTCGAGAACATTTTAGCAAACATATAAACGCAACCTGTTCATCAAAATGAGCAAAAATACTCCAAATTGTTCACTTGAATGAGCAAATGTGCTATAATAGTAAGTACAAGAGTTTTGCTTTTATTATGAGAAAATTTATATTTGTATATACAATGAATAATTATATTTTTACTAGAAAAAATATAAAATAGAACGGAGGTGTTGAATATAAACCAATACATTGAAGAAAAGGAACTTGAAATAATAAGATTAAAAAATGAAATAGAACGAAGAAAAATATTAAAGGAAAAAATTATATCAATGCTTAACACAGAAATATCAATACCAGACTATGTAATAGAGGATATAATTGACGGAGAAGATTACATGCATATATGCTTAATGATAAATGTTGCAACAATAAATAATAGAATATCAAAAGAAGAAAACAAAAAATTAAAAGAAATAATATTGAGTAAATTTGAAATAAAAAATATGTATGATCGTATATCTGTAACATAAATAGAAAAAAATATTGAGTTTCTTAACAAAATATAGTATTATATTTATACTCTATAAAAAAGGTAGGAAAATAAATGAAAAAAAATATTTGTGAAGAAATAAGTAAATGGCAAAAGGAATATGATAAAAAGCCATTGGTAGACTTATCTCAATATTTTACGACTAAGGACAAGGAAATCATAAAAAAATTAAACATTGTATTAAGTGACAAAGTATATACTGAATATGAATTTGAATGCTTAGAAATGGATTTGATAGCATTTTATAAACAAAAAGAACTATTAAAAAAGATGGGAATAGCATATAATGAAATAAAAAGAATTTGGAATATTTGTAATACGATAAGAGAAGATTATTGCATATAAAAAAGGCTAGAATATCATTTGTTGAAGTCTAGTCTTTGTAATAGGAATCATCATCTAGGTTACTAAAAATTGGATCATTGAAAAATTCCTGTAAATTTGTATTTAAGCCATCACATATTTGAGCAAGAGTTGTAAGTCTTGGAACTTTTGTCTTTCGTGTGCTAAATACAGAATTTAAAGTTGCCTTAGGAACACCTGTTGCTTTATACAAATCCCATAAAGTAATCAAATTGTTTTTACTCATATAATATTTAACTCTTTGATAAATTGCATCAGATAATTTCACAACAATCACTCCTTTACATATAATCTGAGAATAGTATAGCAATTTTTTTTACGATAATAGGCTAAATTCTTAGCCTAAATGCTTTTGTTAAAAGTATAAAAATATGAATTTAATAGGAGAAAAAAGTATGCAAGAAAATTTTAGTTTTGAAAAATGGCATAAAAAGTATAAAACAAATAAAATTGTAGATTTAAAAAAATATTTTTCTATAGAAGAATTTAATTATTTTAGAAAATTAGGAATAAAAATAAAAGATGACATTTATACTGCTTTTGAATTTGATAATTTATATTATTATGGCTTATTACCATATTATGTGCCTGAGGATGAAGAATTATCAGAAGAGGAAAAGAAAAATTGTAAAGAACTTAATGGAACAGGTGTAAGTAGAGAAACCTTAAATTCTTTGTTAAAAAAATGTGAAGAAATAATGGAAACTGAGAATATATATGCGATGTAAAAGATAGAAAACATAAAATTATTAAGTGGAAAATTTTTTGGATTGATAGATATTAGTATATCAAATAAAACTATTACTAGCAGAAAAAATTAACTATTTATATGTGCCACTTAATTTTGAAAAATTAAAAGAAATCAGAATTGAATTTGGAAAGAATTGTGAACAAAAAGATATAGAGGAAATAGAAAATATAATAAAAAGTGAACATTTAAAAAATATAAAATTGATAAAAGCAGAAGAATGATCTTCTGCTTTTTACTTATCAAAATAAGAAATAACCAAAGGAATAAAATACTTAGGTGTCATCTTTTTATCATAATTTATATGAAAAATCTTATTTATTTCATGTTTAGTTGTATTATGATTCATTGTTTCTATTGCATTTCTAATTCCCCATTTTATAGTATTTGAAGAAGTAGAATGAAGTTCAGCAACTTCATCATATAAAGTTTTAATATTTCGTACAAGTTTTATATTTTCAGAACCGAGTTTTATTGCATCAATTAAATATCTAGTACCATCGGCATACAAATTAAAATTTAAAGAAAATAAGAAGTTACGAATTTCTTTTTCTACAATAGGAATATAATTATTTTCAGTAACTATTTCTTTTATTGTAGATATAACATCGTTAAAATCAACAGGTTTAGGCATTATTCTGAATATTTTAGAAGTATTAAATAAGTTATATCGTAACTCAGTGTTACCTGATATTATAATAATATTATTTTTTTTCTTTTCTGTTTCATCTAAACAAATATTGTTTATGATGTCAATGCCATTCATTTTTGGCAAATCTAAATCTAATAATAAAACATCAGGTTTTAATTGCATATAATCTTTTAATGTAGATTCTCCATCTAATGTACTACTAATTATTTGTATATCTTTGTCTTTTGATAAAATATTGCAACATAAATTGTTTAAATCAAGATTGTCATCAGCAATCATAACTTGTATCATATCATATACCTCCGACTGATAATAAAGTAATGAATATGTATGTCTTAAAAAATTTTATCTAGTTCATATTGTATCACTTTTTTTATGTAAACACAATAAAAAAGGCAAAAACTTCCATAATTCGACAAATTTTCTAGCAAAAAATAGCACTTTTTAGCAACTTCTAGCACTTTTAGTGAAAAATACCTTTGATTTCAGTATTATAGTTGCAGGACATAGTCCATAAAAGAGGTAGTAAACAAAAGTAAAAGAAGTACCAATGATGATTAAAAACTACTATATAATTTTATGGCTATTCTTTTTTTATTAGTGTATTTTAGGAGTGATTAAGATATGGAAGAATATAAATAAATGTAATTTAAAAATAAAAAGATAGAAATATATTGCTATCTCCAGTCAATGGACAAGTCTGTCCTAGATTGGAGAGTTTTTTTATGAATAGAGAATATTCAGATGAAGAAATTGTTGAAATTGTTAAGGCATTTAAACTTTATATAAAAAAAATAGTAAAACATTCTGCTATTGATTTTTGGAGAATGTCTAAAAAAAATAAATATAAAGAGATTTTATATAGTGATCTTGTAGATGAGAAGGTATCATTATCAGTGTTTGATGATGATACCTTCTTGCCGTTTGAAGAAAAAAATTTAGAAGAAGTAATGAAAATACTAAAAATCGATATTAAATTAACTAAAAGAGAAAAAGAATATTTGGAATTGGTATTAAAAGATTATTCTGATTATGAAATAAGAAGAATAATGAGAATTAAAGATAATCATTTATCTAGTATTAAATCAAAAATTAAAAGAAAGATTGGAGAAAATAATAATGAAAAATAGAGAATTGGTAGATTTAATTATGAAAGCAAAAGAAAATGACATTGAAGCAACATTTAAGATTATTTTAGAATTTGAAGATTTAATAAATAAAGAATCTATGATAAATGGAATAGTTAACCAAGAATGTAAAGACTATATTGTAGACAAATTATTAAAACAAATAAAGAAATTTAAAAAATTTTAAAAAATTTTAAAATTTTAGTAAGATTTTTAATGATTTTTTCGCCTATGTGTGTAGCAAGACAAAAATTGCTATGCACATTGACAAGTGAATATATTAGTTACAAGACTTTAACTAATATATAAGCTCCAAGAAGGCGAATGTTATTAAAAAAATAAATAGCGACTATAATGAGGGAAAAAGCAAACAATGGTAAGTTTGTGTTGGCGATGATTATATTAGGGATAATGATACTTCTATTTGGCTTAACAAATGTTGAGGAATAGCTCGGTGGAAACGGAGAGGCTGAAATGCCTATGTGAATGATACTAAATTCACTTGTAACTAGATTTTTAGAAGAATGGAGGATATTAAAAAATGAATCATAATGAATTACCAAAAGCAGTAACTAGAAATCAAGCAATAGGTTATGCAGTTGTTGCATACCATACATTAAAAGCAAGTCCAAATGAAATAACTGAAAAGGAGTTAGCAAGTGAAATACTTACAATTATGAAATTATACAGACAAGATGAAATAGTAGAAAAAGCAAACAAGGTTTTAATGTATAAAAAATGAGAATAAGTAAATAATAAGGAAAAGAGAAAAAATGGACTTTAAATATAGAAGAAAATGGAGAATGAAAATAGCATTCTCTTTATTTTTTTATTAGGAGGGATCAAAATTGGAAAAGAAGACAAATAGTAAAATTCCCCAAAATGCAAGTGAATATGTAATAAAATTTGTCTTTGATAATAAGTCAGAAAATGATGTAAATGAAATATTAAAGGAATGTTTTATAAATGAAGTTAGAGATAAAAATATTATAGTAAATCATTCTATATAAAGTGGATAAAATTGGGTTTGAGATTTATACCAAAATATAGTATAATCAACATAGAATGATTACTTCTTAGGAGATGATTAGAAATGGACAATTATGCACTAATGAGTAATCAAACATTAGCAAAAATAAAAAATAATATGATTTTTAAGGTTGCTATGTATATAAGATTATCAAGAGAGGATGGAGATAAAGAAGAAAGTTCAAGTGTTACAAACCAAAGAAATATTATTACAAGATTTATAAATGAAAATGATAACTTTATTATTGTTGATGAATATGTTGATGATGGATATACAGGTACAAACTTTAATAGACCAGCATTTCAAAGAATGATAAAAGATATTGAAAAAGGAAAAATAAATACAGTAATTACAAAAGACTTGTCAAGACTTGGGAGAGATTACATTGACACAGGGAGATATGTTCAAAGATATTTTCCTGAAAACAGAGTAAGATACATTGCATTACTAGATGGAATTGATACATTAGAAGATGCAGGAATGAATGATATTGCACCTTTCAAATCTGTTATAAATGATATGTATGTCAAGGACATATCAAAGAAAATTACAAGTGCATTAAAAGAAAGAAAAACAGCAGGGAATTTTTTAGCAGTTACTGCACCATACGGATACAAAAAAAATCCTGAAAATAAATATCAATTAGTTATAAATGAAGAAGAGGCAAAAGTGGTAAGATATATTTTTAGGCTATATCTACAAGGAAATGGGCTAACAAAAATTGCTAAAATATTGACTGAGGAAGAAATTCCTGTTCCTGGTATATCACGAAATATAGGAACTACAAGAAAAACCAAATTATATAATTGTTGGAAACAAACAACAATTAGCAGAATATTAAAAAATCCTGTTTATATTGGAAATTTAGAGCAGTTTAAAAGAAAAAAAGTAAATTACAAATCAAAAAAAAGAGTAACAGTACCTAAAGAAGATCGTGTGATTTGTTATAATACACACGAACCTATAATAAAGAAGGAAGATTTTGATGAAGTACAAAAAATCATAACAGAGAATAAAGCATTTAGTAAATCAACAAAACATGATTATTTATTTAAAGGATTTTTATATTGTGCTGATTGTGGTGCAAAGTTATATTTAACTTATTCAGATTATGCTTATAAAAAATATGGAGAATATCGATACACAACTGTATGTTATACTTATTCAAAGTATTATAATCAATGTAGTAGACATTCAAATAGCATACCAATATTAGAAAAGATTCTTATAGAAAATATAAAAAAGGTATGCAATGCTTATTTAAATCGTGATTTGGAAAAAGAATTGATTGAAATGGTTGAAAAAGAAAATAAAAGAAATGTACTTGAGCAAGAATATAATAAGAAGATAGATAATATAGAAACTAAAATAGAGGACTTGAATTTGTGCATTAGAAACTTATATATGGATAAGGTAAAGAATGTAATAACAGAAAAAGATTATATAGAGTTATCAAAAAATTTTACACAAGAAAGAGATAAACTTATAAATGAAAAAGAAGAACTTTTGAAATTATCTACAAATTTAAAAAATGATAATAATAATAAGGAAGAAATAGAAAAAGTTGCCAAAGAATTTGTTTCATTAAAAAAACCAACAAAAGAATTACTAAGTAGACTTATTGATAAGGTAACTATATCAGAAGATAATATTATAACAATATATTTTAAATTTAAAGAATTGACAGAGATAAGTCAAATGAAAGAAAATAAAATGGAACAATGTAAAACGGTTAACAAAAGAAATAAAAAGACTAAATAATATGGAATATAATTTTTTAAATATGAAGTTGCTACTGATGTGCTTTTATTTTTTATAAATAATTTTTTAACACACACATCACTAGCTACTTCATATTTGAATTTATCTAAAGCAGTCATAGCTTCTGGTACTAACTTTTTATTTGAATAGTTTGCCATTGTTTTTTCACCTCCTGTGATATTACAACTAGAAAAAACTTTTGTTTTTCTACTACTATCATTTGCAAAAATAGAAAAAATAATCAGGAAATTTTTAGAAAAAATATTGCAAATAAAAAAAGATATTTGTATAATGGGGATTGCAAAAAAGCATATGCATAAAATACTAAAAAAATTAAAAATATATTAATATAAAAAATAGGTTTATAGGTAAAACCGTTATAAAAATCTAAATACAAAAGTAAGGAGAAAAAAGATAATAATCTTTTGAAAAAGTAAAATGTACAAATTAATAGCAGTAGATTTAGATGGAACATTGTTAAATAGTTATGGAGCTGTTACTGAAAATACAAAAAATGCAATAAAAAAAGTAGAAGAACAAGGAGCAAATGTAATAATAGCATCAGGACGACCTATTGATTCAATAATGACAATAGCGAACGAAATAGGTAGTGATAAATATTTTATAGCTGGAAATGGTGCTATAGTTTATGATATGAAAAAAAAAGAAATTATATACGAAAAATGTTTACCTAAACAAAAAGTTTTAGATATTATAAAAATTTGTGAGGAAAATAGTATTGGATATAATGTATATACAGAAAAAGAAATATTAACAACATCTTTAAAATACAATGTTTTATATTATCATAAAGAAAATTTGAAAAAGCCAGAAGACAAAAAAACAAAAATAAGTATTATTAATAATATGTATGAATATATAGAAAATGACGAAAATTCACGATTTTTGAAAATAACAGTATGTGATGAAAATAAATTTGTTTTTAATTCTATAATTAGAAAATTAAAAGAAATTCGAGATATAGAAGTTTTGGAAGTGTCACATATGGCAAAAAAAATGATAAGACAAGGAACTGAAGAATTTTCGGTAGAATATTTCTATACAGAAATTTCTAGAGCAAATGTAGATAAATGGAATGCAATAGAGTTTTTAGCAGAAAAAATGGGAATAAACCAAGATGAAATTATGGCAATAGGTGATAATATAAACGACAAAGAAATGATTGAAAAAGCAGGTTTAGGAGTAGTAATGGCTAACAGCACACCAGTAGTTGTAAATATTGCAAACGAAGTAACAGCAGGCAATAATGATGAAGGCGTAGCAAAAATATTACAAAAACATTACAAAAATATTAACTTTTAATAACACTATGTAATTTAATTGATTTTACATAGTGTTTGCGGTAAAATAAAATAAATGATTATTTTGTAAAAAAATAAGAGAAAAATAAATTTTAAGGGAGGAATTTGTGATGGCAACAAATCCAATGCAAAGAAAAGCAAGAAACTCATTTTTATTAGGAATGTTAGTAATGTTATTAATTTCAGGAGTTATAATAGCATTATTATTCATGCAATTGATGAATAAAATGAAAAAAGAACAAGAGGAAAAGTCAAATAGTTATACAGCATATGTATTAAATAAAGATGTAAAAGCAGGCCAAACAATAACAGAAGATATGTTTACACAACAAACAGTAAATAAAGCATTAGTACCAAGTAATGCAACAAGTGATTTAAGTGTTATACAAAATTATTCTTTAAAAGATAAAGAAGGAAATGCAGTATCAACTGAATATCGTAATTCTAATGGAGAAACTGTATCAACAATGTATATAACACTGGATAATACTAAATATGAAGTAAAAAAAGAGGACGAAACAGATAGTTATTATATAACAAAAAATGGACAAAAAGAATATTTGGATTTAGTTACAGCACCATTAATAGCTAAAGTAAATATGAAGAAAAACACTTTAATTACAACAGATTTATTAGCACAAGGAACAGTAAAAAATGATATAAGACAACAAGAATATAATGTTGTAGTAATGCCAATGGATTTAGTGACAGGAGATTATATAGATATAAGACTTATGTTACCAAATGGACAAGATTTTATAGTAGTATCTAAAAAAGAAGTTACAATTCCAGTAGTAGGAGGAACAGATTCTTCAGACACTTTAAATGTTAACTTATCAGAAGATGAGATCTTACATATGAGTTCTGCAATAGTAGATGCAGCAAGCTTAAATGGAGCTAAACTTTATGCTACAAAATATACAGATGCGGGAATTCAAGAGGCATCAACTCCAAACTATGTTGTAAGAGATGCAGTTTCTAAAGAATTACAAGCAGATCCAAATATATTATCAAGTGCAATGGAAACATTAAGAGCAAGATATAATGCAATAGATACAGGAACAATGAATACATATAGAGAAAATGCTTTAAATAGTCAAGGAGATCAAGCTCAAACAAACTTAGAAACAAATATGAGTGAAAGTATAACAAATTCAAAAACAACAAGAAAAGATTACTTAGAAGGATTATCAGGAGAAACTTCAACAACAACAACATCAACATCAAACTAAAAAATATAAAAAGGAGAGATACTTATGAAAAAGATAGGGTTTATAGGAGCCTACGACAAAACAGATTTGATTATATATATAGCTAAAATACTTACTGTATTAAATCAAAAAGTATTAGTAATAGATGCAACAATAAATCAAAAAGCTAGATATGTTGTACCTGTTATAAACCCTACAACTGAGTATGTGACAGAATATGAAGATATAGATATAGCAGTTGGATTTCAAAATGTTGAAGGAATAAAAAGATATATTGGACTTTCAGAAGAACAAGAATTAGAATATGACATTATACTAATAGACACAGACAGCTACATAGGTTTTGAAGGATTTAAATTAAATGAAGCAATTAAAAATTACTTTGTAACATCTTTTGATGCGTTTTCGTTAAAAAAAGGATTAGAAATAATAAATACAATTGAAGAACCAATTAGCATGACAAAGGTATTATTTTCAAGAGAAATGCTAAAGGAAGAAGATGATTACTTAAACTTTTTATCATTAGGATATAAAGTTATTTGGAATGAATACAGAATATATTTTCCAATGGAAAATGGCGATTTAAGTGTAATTTATGAAAATCAAAGAGTAGCCAAAGTTAAGTTTAAGAAATTAAGTATTCAATATAAAGATGGCTTAGCATATATTACAGAAGAGATTTTGGGAGATTCTAATGAAAACAGAGTTAGAAGAGCTATAAAGACAATAGAAAAAGGAGTATAAAAATGTCAGTAATTACATTTTGGAATAGTGGAAAAGAACAAACTGGAAAAACATTATCGATTACAGCTATTACAACACATATGTCAATAGAACATAATTATAAAATTCTTGTTATTTCAACAGGACATAAAGATACAACTTTAGATAGATGCTTTTGGGAAGAAAAGAAAAAAAAGAAAAACCGTGGATTGTTTGGACCAAATACTGATACAGCTATGGAAGACGGAATAGTTGGAATCGAAACTATTATGAGAAGTGGAAAATTACAACCAGAAAATATAACAAATTATACAAAAATAGTTTTTAAAGATAGACTAGAAATATTGCCATCTTTTAAGGGTGAAAAACTAGAATATGAAGAAATAAAGCAAAATTATCCGGAAATCATAAATTTAGCTAATAAATATTATGACTTAGTGTTTGTCGATTTAGATGCAGAATTAGGAGAAGCGATTACAGAACAAATATTGCAAAACTCAAATTTGGTTATTGCAAATTTAAGTCAAAGATTAGTCAGCATAAATAAATTTATGGAATTAAGGGAAGAACAACCAATGTTTAATTCTAAAAAGATATTGTTGTTAATAAATAGATATGACAAATTTTCAAAATATACAATAAAAAATATTACGAGATATATGGGAGAAAAAAATAAAGTATTAACAATACCGTATAATACATTATTTTTTGAAGCGTGTGAGGAAGCAAAAGTACCAGACTTGTTTTTAAGACTTAGAAGAAGCATTGATGAAGAAGATAGAAATTATATATTTATACAAGAAGTAAAAAGGGCATCAGATGCAATTATATATAGACTACAAGATTTAGCAATGAAAATGTAAGGAGGTTAACTAGACCATGACAATAACTAATATTGTTCTAATACTAGTTGTTATAGCTGTTGCAGGATATGTAATATACTATAGCATTAAAAAGAAAAAAGAAGCACCAGTAGAAACAGCTTTAAATGTAGATGATAAAACATATACAATAGATATGATGACTGAATTTGTAAAGAAAAGACTTGATGAAATTACAAAAATCAATTTATATGATATCGGACTTTCAGAAGAAGAATTAAAAAGAAGAAAAAATAAAAAATATGAATTGAAAAAAGCTTTAAAAGGTTGTACATATGGTGATGTAAATGATAAAAAATATGTTAAAGAATTAATATTTGATTTATTAGAAAAAGAATATGGAGTAAGTGAAACAAATATATCAAAAGCAATACCATTTGATATTCCATCATTACTTACAGCACAAGACAAATTTGATATTTTACTTTATGCATTTAAAAAAGAATTTGGATATGAAGCTTTAACAGAGTTAATAAAGAAATATAATTTAGGAGATTTAAAATATGTAGAAGGAGAAACAAAACCTTCTTATGTTATAACTCCAACAGAAATAGAAGATATATATGAAAAAGAAAATATAGTCTTAACATTTTCAGACAAATTAAGTGTTGTAGTACAAAGAATATATCAACATTATAAAGGATATAGCGCAATAGATGAAGTAAGAGATATGAATATAGATGGTGTATCTGGTGGTGTATCTGGTTTACCAGAAAGCTTTTTAAGCCAAGTCGCACAAACAGATGGAGACTACTTAAATCAAGTAGCTGAACACAAAGTTCCAAGAGCTTGTGACAGTATATGGATATTCTTCCAAGGTAAATCAATAAGACTAGCATTTTTATCATTTGGAACAGAAGCAGAATTAAAAAGAGTATGTCAAAATATTTATAAATACAATAACCCAGGACAATTATCAGACACAAATGGTTACAAAATCAATGAAATGAAAGACGGTTCTCGTGTCGTTGTTGTAAGACCAAGTTTCTCTGAAACATGGGCATTTTTCGTAAGAAAATTTGACGTAAAGAGAGCAACACTAGAACAACTAGTTAGAGATCCAGGAAAAGAAGATGCAATAGAATTATTAAAATATCTAGTAAAAGGAGCAAGAATCACAGCGATTACTGGTGAGCAAGGTTCTGGTAAAACAACATTACTTATGGGTATGATTGAAAATATTTATGAAACAATGAATATAAGGGTTCAAGAAACTGCATTCGAGCTTCATTTAAGAAAAATATACCCAACAAGAAATATTTTAACATTCCGTGAAACAGATACAATATCTGGACAAGAAGGTTTGGATGTTCAAAAGAAAACAGATGGTTCTGTTAACATCATTGGTGAGGTTGCAACAGACCCCGTAGCATCTTGGATGATACAAGCAGCTCAAGTTGCTTCTAAATTCACATTATTTACTCACCATGCTAAAACATTTCCAAACTTAGTAACAGCATTAAGAAACTCAATGTTAAGAACAGGAGTGTTTACAGATGAAAAAACTGCAGAAGAGCAAGTTGTACAAGTTTTAAACTTTGATATACATCAAATTAAAGACTTTAGAGGAAAAAGATATATAGAAAGAATTACAGAATGTATTCCAATTGAAAGTAAAAGTGAATACAATTTTGACCATAGAAAAGAAAAAACATTAGAAGGAAAATTTGATAAATTTTTCGATAATGCAACAAGATATTTTGAAAAATCAACAGATAAAAAATTATATACATATAGAAACATTATGGAATACATAGATGGAGAATATGTAATAACAAACCCAATTTCAGAACAAAACTTAAGAGATATGAGAAACAACATGGATGCAGCAGATGTAGAACAATTTGACAAATTTGTTGAGAAACACTGGGGAAATCAATTAGCTAAAAAAGAAACAGTAACTGTATCAGCAGAAACAGAAGAAAAACCTAAAAAAAGAGGAAGAAAAAAGAAAACAGAAGTTTAAGTACTAAATATAAGGAGGAGGTGCTAATTTAAAGTGGACAATACATTTATATACTATATAATGGGTGGAGCAGCAGGAGCTTTTGTAATAATTGCACTAATATATTATGTACTATCAAAAAAGATGCAAACTTCTGAATACAAAAAAATTCAAAGATTACAAGAGGGAACTAAAGAAAAATCCTTTTCTACGGAGGTGTTATTTCAAAAATTATATTTAACATACATAAAAATACCATTTATAAAAAGATATGTTTTGAAAATCAGAAGAAGATTGGAAATTATTAATATAGATGATGAGTATAATACAAGAAAAGGAACAGCAAAGATTTTAACAAAAACATTTGCAATAATAATTCCTATAATAATTATTACAATTGTAATGACATCACAAAATATCTTATTAATGACAATATTACTTATTTTTGAACTATTTATGATAGATACATTTATAGACGGTTCAGTAGATAAAATTGATAATAATATTTTAAAAGAACAAATAGACTTTTTCTCAGAAATAAGACATGCTTATCATGAATATAACATGGTTGAAGAAGCTATATACCAAGTATCGCAAGATGATGAAAAAGATGTTTCTAGACAAGGTGAAAAGATATATGAAATATTAATATCAGATGATCCAGAAAATGAGTTAGAAAAATATTATGATATAGCACCAAATAACTTCTTGAAAGAATTTGCAGGGGTATCATATCTAACAAAAGAATTTGGTGATAGGAAAGTAGATGGAGCATCATTATACTTAAAAAATGTAAATAATATTACACAAGAAATGCAATTAGAAATCTTAAAAAGAGATAAATTGAATTATGTATTTCAAAGTTTATCTGTTATAGCAATTGCTCCAGTATTGATGTTAGAACCATTAAAAAATTGGGCAGTAAGTAACTTCTCATTTACTGCAAGTTGGTATAATGGAAAGCCAGGAATGATAGTACAAATGTTAATATTATTGATAACTTTTGTATCATATATTTTAGTAAGAAAGTTAAAAGATAATGGCTCAACAGCTATGAATACTAAAAATACAGAAAATCCTTGGCAAGCAAGATTATATAAGAAAAAACCAATAAAAAAGGTTGTAGATCTATTTATACCTAAAGTAGGAACAAAAGAATATAGAAAAGTACAACAAATGTTAAAAGATTCTGCTTCACCATTGAAAATGGAGTGGTTATATATAAATAGGATTACAATTGCAGTTGTTACATTTTTTGCTTCGATTATATTGTTTGCACAATTACATCAAGTTGCTATAAATTATGTTTATACAGAACCAACAACAGATTATGATATTATTGGTGGACTTTCAGAAAAAGACGAAAAAAAGGCAATGGAATTAACAGAGCAAGATAATATATTTTTGGATAGATTTAGAGGAAAAACAAATACTACAGAGGCACAAATAAAAAATGCACTTTCAAGTTCAAAATATTACAGAGATGCAGAAGATAGTGAAATTGAAATTGCAACAGAAAGAATATATAATAAATTACAGATTGTAAATAGTGAATATATGAAATGGTTCGAATTATTACTTGCCTTTGTATTTGCATTAGTAGGATACATGGGACCAATGGGACTTTTATTCTTCCAAGTAAAAATGAGGCAGTTAGAAATGGAAGATGAAGTAATGCAATTCCAAACAATTATATTAATGCTAATGAGAATAGAAAGAGTTAATGTTGAAATAATTCTAGAATGGTTAGAAAGATATTCTAATATATTTAGACCTTCAATTACAAAATGTGTGAATAACTATGAAGCTGGTGCATGGGAAGCCTTAGAGGCTATGAAAGATGAAGTTACATATTTACCTTTAATTAGAATAATTGAAAGCTTGCAAGCAGCAGTAGAAAAGATACCAATTAAAGATGCATTTGATGAACTAGATTCAGAAAGAGAATATTATCAAGCAAAAAGAAAAGAATCAAATGAAAGATTAATAAAAAGAAAAGGTATGATAGGAAAAGTTATAGGTTTTGCTCCAATGGTATGTTTATTTGTAGGATACTTAATTATACCACTAGTATTTATAGGATTAACAAGTATGTCATCATCATTTAGTTCAATGACTGCAACAAAAGCAAAATAATAAGGAGGAAACTCTATGGAAAATGCATCAAAAGCATTAATTATTGCAGGAAGTTTATTAATAGGATTACTAATAATAAGTGCGTTAGTATTAATGTTTAGTAATTTAACAGCATATCAAAAAACAAATACAGAAACAACAAGAGAATCACAAATAGTAGAATTTAATAATCAATACGAAACATACAATAGACAAGATGTAAGAGGTAGTGAATTATATTCATTATTAAATAAAGTTATAGATTATAACAGAAGAGAATCAACAGAGGGAACTGGTTGGTCTGATAAAGGCCAAACAGTTTCATATGAACAAATGACAATAATATTTAAAATTGATGTTTCAAAACTAACAGCAGATAATCAAGCAAATAGATTATTTACAAAGGCAAATGGAAATACATATACAATAAATAAAAATTCAAATACATTTGAAAACTCGATAAAAAGTGAAGTTGATAGAATTGAAAAAAAATATGGACAAGATTCACTAACAAATTTGACAACAGGAATGTCAGGAATATTTATTGATTCCAGAAGTACAAGTGATCAAGAAACGGCAGTAAGCAAATTTAATTCAGCATCTAAAAAAGTAAAAGCTACAAAATGGGATGATATAAAATCAGGTAGTACAATAAGGAATGATATATATAAATATTATGAGTATATACAATTTAAAAGAGCATATTTTAAATGTACAGGTACAACATACAATAGGCAAACAGGCAGAATTACAAAAATGGAATTTGAATTTACAGGAAAATTTAATTAATAAGGAGTAAATTGTAATATGGAGAATGCATCAAAAGCATTGCTTATGGCTGCAGGAGTATTAATAGGTGTTCTAATATTATCATTAGCAGTATATTTATTTGCAAACTTTGGTACAGCATCAGCAGAAATACATAAGCAAAAAGATATGAATGAAATAAATAAATTTAATACACAATTTACTTCATATGAAGGAAAAGAATGCACGATACATGATATAATATCAGTAGCTAATCTAGCAATTGATAACAATACAAATTATTCTTTAACAGCACAAACTGGTAATAATTATTACATTACGGTTAATATCCAATCAGGTCAACAAAATTTACAAAAATATTTATTAAATACTACAACAAGTAAAATAGATAATGATAAAGTAAATGAATTGATAAAAAATGATTCAAATAATTTGAAATATTATACAGATAGTAATGGAGAACAACAGATTTCATTGCAAAAATACACATGTACAACAATAATAAATACGACAACTCAAAGAGTGCAAACAGTAACATTTAAAAAAATGTAATAAATATATAGAGGAAAATAATGAAAAAAATAGCAGTGTTTTTTTTAATAATAATTATTATAATAGTAGGAATGTCATATATGTACATGAATTATAAATCAAACTATTATAGTGCAAAAAAGGGAAATGAACAATTTTCAAGCTATTATAATAAGGAATTTAAAGGTACAGTAATTGCAACATTGGTGAATAAAGCATATGATAACAATTTAACTGGAAATATTGAAAGAAATGAAAAAGGTAAATTTATAGAAAATGATACTAATTCAATAAAAATAGATATAAAAATGTTAGATACTGACAAGACTTATGATATGGAAACTTTATATTCAGGTGGAATGGACAAGTTTGTAAAATATTATAGTCAAATAACATTTAAATGTACAAAAATAGAATATCATAAATCAACAGGAAAAGTTAAATATATGCTTATAGAACAAGTAACACAATAAAATGTAAATTAGTTATTAAGATTTCCAATCTAATAAGTTTGGAATATAGTATAAACAAAAGTAAAAATTAAGGAGGAAATAATTATGGAGAATGCATCAAAAGCGTTAATTATTGCAGGTGCAATATTACTTGCAATATTAATTATATCATTAGGTATAATGATTTATCAACAAGCATCAGGAGTTGTAAACAATAATTCAATGACAGAGGTAGATGTTTCAACATTTAACTCAAAATTTGAACAATATTTAGGTTCAAATGTAAGAGGAGCACAAGTAAATGCACTTATAAATACTGTAAACACAAATAATATGTCACAAGACGATGATTCTAAAAAAGTAACAATTAAAGGAAATACAACAAATACAGCACAAGCAACAGATTATAAAAAAGATTATAAAACAGGTTCAACATATAAAGTTACAGTAACTAAAAATACAAAAGGTGGATTAATTAGTGAAATAACAATAGTAGAAAATACATAATAAAGAGTTTTATAGGAGGAAAGATATATGGAAAACGCGTCAAAAGCGCTAATTATTGCAGGTGCAATATTATTAGCAATATTAATTATATCATTAGGAATAATGATTTATCAACAAGCATCAGGAGTTGTAAACAATAATTCAATGACAGAGGTAGATGTTTCAACATTTAACTCAAAATTTGAACAATATTTAGGAGCAAATGTAAGAGGGGCACAAGTAAACGCACTTATAAATACAATAAATACAAATAATATGTCACAAGACGATGATTCTAAAAAAGTAAAATTAGATGGACAAACAAAAGCTCAAACTGATAATGCTAAAAATTACAAAACAGGTTCAACATATAAAGTTGAAGTAGTAGAAAACACAAAAGGTGGCTTAATAAGTAAAATAAAAATAACTGAAAATACATAGTAGCATTGTAATTTAGAGGAGGTGATATTATGGAAAATGCAGCAGATGCATTAAAAATGGCTGCAGCGGTTTTGGTATTTGTTATGGCACTTTCCATAACTATCAACTCTTTTACTGAAACTAGAATTGCAGCTACAACCATATTAAATAATAAAGACAAAGAATATGATTATACATATGTAGAAGATAATGGTACAACAGAGAGACTAGTAGGTCTAGAAAGTATAATTCCAACTATTTATAAAGCATATAAAGAAAATTATAAAGTTATATTTGATGCTAGCATATTAGGTAATGACGGAGTATATGAGAAAATAAATAGTGAAACAGGCATAAAAGAAGCAGTTTATTCAATAGATTTGCAAAAAGAGGTATTGGGTAGTGATACTCAAAAAGAACAATTTATAATGGCAATATTGTATGGAAGTAAATATTCTGATTTTTCTACTGTAAAGACAGCTTTTGAGAAGAATTTAAAAATAGTCTTGAATGAAAATGGAATTTATGGTAGAATAAATGGGAAAGTTAAAGAGAGTATAGGAATTTATTATCAAGAAGAAAGTGGAAACGCAGGAGGAGGTACGGCAGAATCTAATGTACCAGATGCAAATAAAACTGAAAAAAGAGTAATAACTTATACTTCAATATAAATAAAAAAGATATGTAATATCTAAAGGAGGAAATTATGGGAGATACATTAATTACTGTAATAGCAATAGTATTAGCAGCTGTTTTAATGTTTGTTTTTCCGCTAATGACAATGTCAGATAGAACAGATGATGTATCACAACTATCAGTAGAAACAGCAACAACTGATTTTGTGGATGATGTACGTACAACTGGAAAGTTAACAATGGACAAGTATAGCAAATTTGTTGAAAATATTTCTGCAACAGGAAATAGTTATGATGTAGAAATGGAACTTAATGTTTTAGATGAAAACCCTGGAAAGAAAACAACACAAGCTGAAAAAACAAAAATCGGTGAAAATGTATATTATACAATGTATACTTCACAAATTTTAGATACAATAAATCCAAGTAATGGGGTAACTAAAACTTTAGCATTAAAAGAAGGAGATATGTTTACAGCAAGTGTTAAAAACACAAACTCAACATTATCACAACAATTAAAGAATTTCTTTTATTCTGTAACAGGAAATGATACATATACAATTGCAGCAGAACATGGTGGAATAGTTACTGCAAATGGAAGTGGAAATTAAAATATAGACTTATTAGCTTGTAATATGTATATTACAAGCTTTTATTATATACGAAGGAAAGTGAATTATGAAAATACAAAATCTAGCAGTAATATTTATAATAATAATATTACCAATTTCATTAATTTTAACTGCATATGTACAAAATCAGGTAAAAACACTAGAATTGCAAATGAATTATGATACAAAATTAACAACAGCAACATATGATGCAGTTAAAGCATTTCAATTAAATACTGTAAATAGTAGTACATCAGATTTAGCTAACTCAAAACTAAGAGATATAAAAGCATCTGTAAATACATTTTTTAATTCGGTTGCAACACAATTTAATTTATCTGGGTATAATAAAGATGTATTAAAGACATATGTACCAGCACTTGTATATACAATGTATGATGGATTTTATATATATTCACCATTTACTAATAAATTGGATTCAGAAGATGAAGGAGAAACATACAAAAATGGTGACAGAGTAACAGATTTAAAACCATATATACATTATAGTTGTAGATACAAATTAGGTAGTGATACAAATGTTGTTATTACATATTCTTTAGATAATTATATAACTGTACAAGGAATAGTAAATGGAAAGGCTGTAAATAAATCAGGATATGTATTAAATAATATTACTGAATCAAATGGAAAAGTATATTATAGAAATGTTGAAATACCAACAGAAACATTAACAGAAATTAATGCATTATATACTAATTCTAATAATCAAGCAGCAGATACAGCTAATTATACATATACTAAAATTAATGGAGTAAAATATTATACTAATAATGATGGAAATAGTTGGTTTTCAATTTTAAATGGAACAAAATATGAACAACAAAATACAAAATACAAAACGATCAATAATGCAGGACAACTATATTATAAAGAAGCAAAAGAGTTTACAGATTGGTTAAACTCAACAGGATTAATGGATCTAAAACCAATTAATGCTGTTGATGAAGATGGGAATTCACTAGCTAATAATAGTATAAGTTCAGAGAAATTTAATTTTAATTATAAAATATTTCAATTAAATAATGGAAATACTGATATAGAAGATCCAGATTCTAATTTTAATCAACATAGATTAGCAGTAATTAGATATACAATTGAAAAAAATCTATCAATAGCAATAGCTAATTATAATAATTATTCAGGGGTAACAACAAATTTCCAAATGCCTAAATTACAGGAAGATGAGTGGGATAAAATATTAAATAATGTTTCTGTAATAAGCTTTATGCAAGGATTAAGTATAGGTGGAAAAATATATAATGGATATTCAATTGTTACAAATACAAAAACAGAAGAAGTTGTAAATACTGATTCTATATATATAATAACAGGTGATGGAGAATATCATAGAGCCACAGAAAATGGACTAAATGAAAAAAATATTACAGGAGCATATTTAAATACTGATTTTGAGAGAAAGTCAATTGCAGGAGATAATTCAACAACATATTTTTATCCACATAATGAATCTGCAAGTTATAAATCTATAGTAATGCAAAATGATGTGGTAGACATAGATACAGATTATAATGGAAGTATCTATAAGTATATGCAATCATTAGGAAATAATAGCAAAGTTGCTCAACAATATTATACTACATTAGGAAGAGAAAGATGGAGCATGTATAAGACTAATAATAATTCAACAGAACAGATAAAGAAAATGTTAAATTAAGCATAATAACATAAAGAATAAATAAGAGAATAAAATTTTTAAAAAAGTAAATACTAATAATAGTAAAATTAAGGAGAATTTAAATGAAAAAATTTCTTAAGATGCTATTATTAGTATTTTTTTTATTAATAATATTTGTATATGTGTTAGTAATTGAAAAAATTCCAAGTAAAATAACCTTGTTTGAAGGAGAAAAAATGGAATTAAAGACAATATTAGGGATAAAAATAGAAGATGAAGGATTAGAAACTGTGGAAGCATCTTCAAATTCGGGATATAAGCAAAATTTACAAGTAAGTTTGTTTGAAAATATTACTCTAAAAAATGTAGATGTAAGTGTAATACCAAAAACAAAAGTAATACCATTAGGAAATATAGCAGGAGTAAAATTATATACAAATGGAGTATTGGTAGTAGGAATGTCAGAAATTGAAGGAATAGATAATAAAAAATATAAGCCATATGAAAATACTGGAATAAAAGAAGGGGATACAATTGTAAAAATAAATAATGTTCAAATAAATTCAACTGATGAACTTATTGAAAATGTTAATAAGTCAAATGGAAAAAATATAAAAATAAACTATATTCATGAACAAGAAACAAAAGAATGTAGCATAATTCCAGTAGAAACAAATAAAAGTGAATATAAACTAGGATTATGGGTACGAGATAGTGCGGCAGGAGTTGGAACAGTAACATTTTATGAACCAGATACAAAAACATTTGGAGCCTTAGGACATGGGATAACAGATATAGATACAAATGAGCTAATAAATATATCATCAGGAGAATTTATAACAACTAGAATATTAAATATAACAAAAGGTGAAAGTGGAACACCTGGAAAAATACAAGGAACAATAGATAATCAAAAAAATATAGGAACAATAAGTAAAAATACAAAGTTTGGAATATATGGAAAAGTAGACAATATATCTAGTTTAAATATAGATAAATCAAAAGAAATGGAAGTGGCATTAAGAGATGAAATCAAAACAGGAAAAGCACAAATTTTATGTAATTTAGATAATGATATGCCACAAATGTATGAAGTAGAAATAGAAAAAGTTTATAAAGAAAATAACTATGATAATAAAAGTATGCAAATAAAAGTAACAGATAATAGATTAATTGAAAAGACAGGAGGGATAATACAGGGAATGTCAGGTTCACCTATACTCCAAAATGGAAAATTTGTTGGAGCAGTAACACATGTAATGGTAAATAATCCATTAGAGGGATATGGAGTATTTGCAGATATAATGTTAAAAAAATCAAAAGAAATTGAGTAAGATAAGCATTGATAATAAGTATATAAAAATATGCAATTTAAAAAATTGGATTGAATTTGCAACATTATAGGAAATATGGTATAATAAAGTTAGTTGCAATGGTGCAACAAGAGTATAAGGAGGCAAAATAAATGTTAGAAACACTTAAAGACAAAGACTGTGAAAAAGAAAATCCTACAAATTGGTATATCCGGAGCGTACAAAAGCTTATGAGCAATCTTAAAGCTAGGGAAGAAGAGATTGAAAAAGAGTTAGGTACCCAGTTAGAAAAAAGTAAAGGCGATATGAAAGCAATAATGCGAGCAGGTCAGAACTATGCTGAAAAAATGTATAGTTTGAGAATGATGTATGAAAAAGAAAATAAGAGACTGATAAAAGAGTGGGATAGAAAAGTAGAAGAACAGGATAGCTGTAGATAGTCTCCAAAAAAACCGGCTTACGAAAGTATAGCCGGTTTTTCTTTTATAAAATAATATATCTTAATCAACTAACATAGGTCCAATTTCTGTAACTGTTCCAGCACCTATGGTTATAACAATATCATCTTTTTCAATATTATCTTTTATATATTTAACACAATTATCAAAATCAGACATATATAAAGCTTTTTTACCTAAAGAAGTAATTTTATCTGCTAAATCTTTAGAAGAAATATTATATGTATTAGTTTCTCTTGCTGCATAAATATCTAAAATAATAACATTATCAAAATTTTGTAAAGCTTCGGCAAAATCATCTAATAATAATTTTGTTCTACTATATGTATGTGGTTGAAATATTGCCCAAGATTTATTGTATTTTTTATTTTTTAAAGAATTATAAGTTGCTTTTATTTCAGTTGGATGATGAGCATAATCATCATATACACTTACATTGTTATTTATTTTTCCTTTAAATTCAAATCTTCTATGAGCACCTGTGAATTTTATTAATGCATCTTGAATATCTTTTTTAGAAATTCCATATTCTGTTGATATTGCAGTACAAGCTAATGCATTTAATACATTGTGAATACCAGGTACAGATAATTTTAAATTCATAAAAAACTCATCATTATAATAAACATCAAATTCAGGGAATCCATCATTATCAAAAACAATATTTTTAGCAACAAAATTTGCTTTAGTATTATCAATACCATAAGTGACTTTTTTTGCATTAGTATATTGGCATAAATCTAAACAGTTTTTATCATCACCATTAACAATTAGTAAACCATTATCAGGTAATAATTTAACATATTTTATAAATGCATTTTTTATATTGTCAAAAGTTTTAAAATAATCTAAATGATCATTATCAATATCAAGAATAATTTCTGCTTTAGGACTAAACTTCAAAAAACTTTCTACATATTCACAAGCTTCAATAATAAAATGTTCACTATTTCCAACTCTATAATTTCCGTTTAAAGGTTTTAGCATTGCGCCTACTTGAATACTAGGATCTGTTAGAGCATCTAGGAAACATAAAGATACCATAGAAGTAGTAGTTGTTTTACCATGTGTACCTGAAATACAAATAGTGTCATTATAGCAACGAGTAATTTCACCAAGGAAATCTGCTCTTTCGATTGTAGGAATCTTAAGTCTATGTGCTTCTACAATCTCAGGGTCTGTTTGTTTTATTGCAGCAGAATAAACTACAACATCAGCCTTTGCGACATCTTCAAGACTATGACCTATAACAACTTTTATTCCTTTACTTCTTAATAGTTGAACTGCTTCTGAATCAGATGCGTCAGAACCTGTAACATTAAATCCCCAATTTTTTAGAATTGCTGCAATTCCACTCATACTAATTCCACCAATTCCAATCATATGTACATTTTTATATTTTTTAATATGTTCTATATTTGGCATAAAAAACACGCTCCTCTGTATAATGTAACATTATATAATTTTATTTGTAAAATTTCAATAGTTTGAATTAATTTATATAATATTATATGAAAAAAATAAAAAATGTTGAAAAAATAAAAATAAAAATAAAAAAATGTAAAAAAAAGAAGGAAAAAAATTTTTTGTGGAGAATAATATAATTGTACATAACAAAAAATATATGTACAAATATTTAACACAAGGAAGGCAGGTGCATTATACAATGCAAATCACAGATGTACGTTTAAGAAAAGTAAATTCAGAGAACAGAATGAAAGCTGTTGCTTCTGTAACATTCG
>CAJMJN010000017.1 GCA_905213875.1 uncultured Clostridium sp. | reverse complement strand
CTTTGATTTTTTATACTTTCACTTTCATCATATCCTCTATCTACATCTTCTTTTGATAGCCTTATATAAATTGCTACCTTGTATATTGTTTTTTCTATTTGTTCAAGCATTTTTCCTCCTTTCTATGCTTGATAAAAACAATTTGAATTTAAATTTTATTATATCTTATTTAAGACAAAATTTTAACGCTCAAAAATATCTTTCTTTAAGATATTAATTATTAAGTGTTTTATTAATTCTTCTAATTCTTCACCTTTTTCGTCGAAGTATATATTGATTTTGAAAGTTTCACTCATATTAATTCACTCTCCTTATACTATATATACATCTGTTTTCTTATAAAAATTCTCTCTTATTTTAAATTTTATTTTTTAATATGTCCACATTTGCTTATAAATAGTTTAAGGGTAGCTATGCGATAGTTTTCACTATCACACACCTACCCTAATTAGTAAAATATGTCATCTATTTTGTTCAAAAGTATTGGTATTGCTGATTTTCCTGATTATAAAAAATGTCCAATTTAGGAGTTTATTTTACTCAAAAATTTGGACATTTTTAGTTTATACGTAATTTCATAAAAAGTAATGAAATATTTTGTTTTTGTGTAATATTCTTACAAAAATTTTTTATTTTAAAATTTAGTTTTAGCAACAATAATTGTAAGTTGTTACTCAAATTCTTTTAAAACAATTTTTCCTTTTTCTTCTTTTATTTTTTCTGGATCATTAATTCCTTTATAAATCGTAATAATTTTACAATGAGTATATGAATATTGACCAATAGGAAAATATGAATTTTCCTCAACTATTATTTTATCATTATAAACATATATATCTTCATCAGTACCATCCAAATAGGACATATGTTTTTCTATTTTTTTTATATAATTATCTGGAATAATATATTTGCTATTCTTATGAATCAATATAATTAATACACCCATTATTAAAAGTATGATTATCATAATTATTATGCTCTTTTTTCTCATTTTTTACCTCCCATATAACTTACTATTTTTCTTCTCCATATTTTTTATTAATTGATGTACTTTATCTTTAAACATTTCATTTTTGTCAACCCAATTAAAATGTCATTATTTTACAGTATCTTAAAAAAAGCATTATATTCCTTATTTCCTTTAAAATTATTTCTCATCTTTAATATTTTTACTCTTTAATAATAATTCATCAAAATCAGAAACATATATTTTATCTTGTACTATTCTATATTTTTCAAATTCTGTTTCTGCATGTATTTTTGCCATTTCAGCAGATATTTTACCATTATCCTTTAATACATCATGATCCCATAATGTTAAAAATCCATTTAATCTTTCTTCCCAATCTTCCATTGTCATAGGAATATGTCTCATTGCTTGCATTTCAGCCAAATCCAAATATGCAGATACCATTCTCTCTAATTGTCCAATTTCTTTTTCTGATAAATAATTTTTTGCAATTACTACATCATATTTATGAATTTTACTATCAGGGGCTCCTTTCCACGTTGTTAGTCCCATATTTTCTTTTTGGCTATCTGCTCTATTATATATAATTTCTGCAGCAGTGTTTCCAGAAACAGCATAATGTAATTTGTTTTGGACAGATGAAAAAAATCTAATTGTCGCTTTTGCTGTTTTATCATAGTCAATAGACGTTGCATAAATATCTGTAATTTTTTGATAAAATTTTCTTTCAGACATTCTAATTTCTCGTATTCTTTCTAATTGCTCTTCAAAATACTTCTTAGTTAAAATTGAACCATCATTTTTTAATCTTTCATCATCCATTACCCATCCTTTAATAGTAAAATCCTTTACTATTTGGTTTGCCCATTTTCTAAATTGTATAGCTCTTTCATTATCTACTTTAAATCCTACCGCTATAATCATTTGAAGATTATAATGTATTACATTTCTTGAAATTTTTCTATTTCCCTCATCTTGAACTATTAAGAAATTCTTAATAGTTGATTTTTCTTCTAATTCCTTATCTTCATATATCTTTTTTATATGTTGATTAATTGCAGATATTGATACACCATATAATGCTGATAACATTTTTTGAGTTAACCAAATATTTTCATCTTCATATCTAAGTTCTACTCCATTTTCTCCAGTAGCTGCTACATATGTTAAATACTCAGCAGCACTTGAACGAATTAATTTATCTGCTTTTTTTCTATTATCATATTTCATTTATTATTCTTCCTCCAGAACTTAATATTATATTTATCGATTTTATCTCGTTTTTTAGCTTTTGAATATCTGTATTATAATCATCATCCAATAAATCTTTATTATCTACTTTGCCAATAATAATATAAGATATTCTTGTCAGCATCATAAACACCTATTTCCCAACCTGTTGCTTCTTCTTTTGTAAAATTATGTTTTTTGTTTTCATCACTTGTTCTACATAATAATTCACAATGGTAATATCCATTTTTTATTTCAAGCACTTCTTTATTATATATAAAGTTATTTAATATTTTATCATCTAATCTGTCACTACTCCATTCTGAATTATTATCTAAGTTCTTTATTATATCTTGTCCACATTCTTTTGAAAATTCATATACATAGTAATCAAGGCCATCATTTTGTGGTCCGCCTCTTACACTGTATATTTCTCTTGTATTATATTTTTTTGTTTCTATACCTAAAATATTACTATACTCTTTATGGGTATTCCAAATACTATTTTCAAAACAATATAATTTTACATTCTTCAAATCAAAAATAGCATATACTCCATCTTTATAATAATAATATAGATTTTCTCTGTCAATTTTAATCTTTTCATCATCTTTAATTTCACAAAACTTTGACATTATATACTCATAAAATTTATTTTTACTCCAATCATCATTATCCTCTAATTGCTTTTTAAACTTTTCCATATTATTATTATAATTTTTTATTTTGTACACTTTATATTTATACAACATATCATAGTCATAAATTGTACTATATTCTATATTTGATTCTTTTATTTCTAGTCCTAATTTTTTATAGTCATTATCCTTCTTTGCAAATTCTTTTATTATAAAAATATACATAATTAAACCTAATATAATAACAGTACACATTATCAAAGCAGTTGTTTTAGTTATTTCTGTTTTTTCCAATATGAACACCTTCTTATAAAACTTAATATTTTCCTTCTTTTGTTCTAAATCTTATTTCCAAGTCATATATTTTTATAACTCCATATTCACTTGATACTACAGCTAAATTATTTAATGTTGTTGACAAAATATCTTCTAATATTCCATCTTTATTATCTGCATATTCTTTCAAATTTTTAAAGTCAGTAAAGTCATATGTATCTTTTATTTGTACCTCCATTTCCCATATATCATCTTCATTCTTTTGTGCTTTAACAAATACTGTAGCATTATGTAGTGCAAAGAGTAAATCCTTACTATCAAATGTTATAGAAATATCTTCAGCAGGTGCACTATCATCTACAATAAATTCATTTTTTCCTTCTCCATATTTTTGTATCAATTGTTTCATTTTATCTTTAAACATTTCATTTTCTGTTATCAACTCAATTATATCATTATCTTCTATAAATAAATTATTGGGTTCTTTTTCAAATAAAGATAAAGCATTACTTAATAATTTAGCAGACAGTTTCATTTTACACAATATGCCACCTACAACAACAACTTGCCAAAATATATATTGCATTGAATAAAAGACTGCATATGATATTGGATTTGATTTTTTGGTTATATCAAATATAAAACTTATACTTTTTATAAGTTTCTTTGCTGTTTCTTTATCTACCTTTTCCCAATCTATATTTTGAAAATCTTTTATAATTTTTTCAAATTTTTGATAATAGTTATATAATTTATATATATCATTTAATGTAAATGACATTAATTCTGTCCTACTTTTAGAAAATGTAGTTATGTTATTTATATCATTTGTTAACCTCGTCTTTTCATTATTTAAGGCTTCCAAATTCATTTTTTCTAAATAATTAAATGCTATATATTTTTGTGCTAAGTCATATTTTTCTTTTTTATTAAGAAATATTTATGATTTCTCCAAGCAATTTTAGTGCATAAATATACTTCTTTGTTCCATATAAATTTGGGTGGTTTATGAAAATCTAATACTCCATATATGTTATCAAGGCATCCTCTTCCAAACATTTTATATTTATAATCGTATGGTTTATTGCATAATAAACATCTTTTTTCTTCCATAGAATTATCAATCCCCTTTTTATTATTATAAGTTACATTAATTATTCTATTTATATCATAATATTTAAAACTTTTCCATAAACCTACAAAATTTATATTTTTCTCAATTTTATATCAAACATTTGTTTTTGTCAATGGTTAAAAATAAATTTCAAAATTTTTTCAAATTCTGAAATTTAGGTATTTCTATTAAATTCAAATTGTTTTATCACGCATACTGTCTACTTTGAAATCTACCTTCAGATATATCATGTGTTACTATTAATGCTGTTATTTTTTCCTTTTTTAAGATTTTATAAATATCATTTGTTACCATTATTCTGGTTTGATAATCTAATGCAGAAAATGCTTCATCTAATAACAATATTTTAGGTTTTGTTGCTAATGTTCTTATTAATGCCACCCTTTGCCTCATACCTCCTGAGAGTTCTGATGGATATTTGTTTCTAAATTCATATAAATCATATTTTTTCAATAAATTTTCTACATATTTTTGATTTTCTTTATTTTTTATTCCTTTTATTTCTAGCCCAAACATTGTATTACTTAATATATTTCTCCATTCTAACAAACAGTCTTTTTGTAACATATATCCTATTTCTGGTGGTATTCCTGTTATTTCTTTGTTTTCTAAAAAAATTTTTCCTGTTGTTTTTTCTTCTAATCCTGCGATTATTGAAAGTAATGTTGATTTTCCACATCCACTTGGTCCTATTATGCTTACAAATTCTCCTTGTTTTATTCGAAAATTTACGTTTTTTAATGCTAATACTTCCCCCTCTTTATTTTGGTATTTTTTACTAAGGTTGCTTACTTTTAATATTTCTTCCATAATTTTTGCATCCTTTCTTAAGGTTTATTTTCTAAAAATCATTTTACTCTTTATCTATTTTTAGACTTTACACCTTATTGTTTATTAGTATATTTTATGTTTAGTTTTTATTAGTAGTTCAAACTTTGAGCATCATAATAATTAAAAAACTACTATTTTCAAGGTAAAATCTCATTATTAAACTTTTTGCTTAATAATTTGAATTACTTTTAATAATAGTAGTTTTATTTTATTATTTATTTTTTTGTTTTGCCTTTTTATTTTCTTCTTCAAAGACTTCTTTTTTTATTTCTTCTAGTTGTTTTTTTGTTATTTTTTTACTTTGTAACATTAATTCATCTGGTACTTTATTTAGTATTAATGGTCTGAAAATTGCTTTGTATCCTTCTTTAAATTCATTTCTTATTTCTTGTCTAAATTCTTGTACTAACCTTTCTTGTAAACAACTCATATTTTCATCAACTCCTTCTTTTAATTTTAAATCTATTTTTTCAATAATTTCTTCTTTAAAACTGTCTTCCATTGAGTTTTTTAATAAATATATAAATATTTCTTTAAGTTTTGCTAACATTTTTGAATCTATTTTACTATTTAATATTAGTTCTACATTTTTTGTTAGTTCTTCATAATTTTTAGATTTTTCTAATATCATTCCATATCCAAATAAACTATTTTCGTTTAGTAATTTATTGATTGATATTTTATGTATTTCTATAAGATTATAGTTCATACTTATTTTATAATTATTATATGTGTTATCTTCTGTTTGTTTTTGTTCAAAGTTTCGTGGTATATTCCACTTTTCTTTTCCTGTATATATTACTATTGGAACAACAATTGGATATTCAACTTTTCCTTTGAAATTACTTGCTGTTCTACTCCATTCATATATAATGTCAATACAATAATTTATTAGTCTAGTTAACATTGTACCATCTACGGTTGACTGATGTTCTATTAAAAAGAAAACATTTTTATTCTTAATTTTATATACTAAGTCTGCTTCTTTATATCTGTATTTTCTATTTATAAAACTATTTGTATATTTTATTAAATCATTGCATTCTAGTTTTTCTTTTGGCTTTATAAAATTATTTATAAATTTTATTACTTCATCTTTATCTTTTATTACTATTTTTGCTAATTTATCATGTGTATTTCTTGTTTTTACATAATTATTTTTTTCTTCTGCTAATTCCATAACTGCATTTAGACGTAATTGATGTATGCTTCTTATGTAGTCCTTGTATGTAAATACTTTCACTAACTTCCTCCTTATTATATAGTCTATTTATTTCAAAGTCAAAGTTTATTTAATCGTAAATAATATCATATAATGATAAATTTAACTGTTTTGCTCTTTTTTTCTTTATTTTTTATATTGGATTGTATTTTTAAGATTTTAAAAAATCTAGACTTAAATTTTATGAAATAACCTGTATCTCAAGTATTCCATAAAAATAAGGAAAAGCCAAGCTTTTCCTTATTTTTCTTTTTATAATATCTGCTATATTCGACAAAAATGTTATTTATTATTGTATAGATTTATATATATACTACTATTACTTGTTATATCTTTTAGTCAAAGTAACTGCTTATACCTTCTAATGTTTCAAAATTGTGTTGTCTTAAGATTTCATAAGTTATTATTGCAACTGAATTTGATAAATTTAATGATCTAAGTGTTGGAAGCATTGGAATTCTTATGGTTTTTGTATTTAGATATTTTTCTAATAAATCTTCTGGTAATCCTTTTGTTTCTTTTCCATATAATACAAATATTTCATCCATGTTTGAATAGTTTATATCTGTGTATTTTGTTTTTCCTTTAGTTGTAGAAAAAAACATATTGTGTTCTTCTGGTTTATATTTTTCTAAAAATGCTTTTAAGGATTTGTGTTCTTCTATTTCTAATTTGTCCCAATAATCTAGCCCAGCTCTTTTAACTGTTTTATCATCTATTTTAAAACCTAATGGATGTACTAAATGTAATTTAGCTCCTGTTATTGCACATGTTCTAGCTATGTTTCCTGTATTTTGTGGTATTTCTGGTTCTACCATTACTATGTTTAGTTTCAAGTTTTTTCCTTCTTTCTATATTTCTATGTTTTTATTACTTGTTATAATTATAGTTTATTAAATCTTTGCCTTCTACTTTGCTATTTTTTGCCTTACATATTCATATAATATGATTCCTGTTGCAACTGATGCATTTAGACTTTCTGTTTTTCCTAACATTGGTATTTTTATTTTTTCATCTGCCATTTCTTGTATTTCTTTTTTTACACCATTTGCTTCATTTCCAATTACTATTAATTTTTTCTTGTAGTCTATATCATATACGCTATTATTAGTTTGTAATGATGATACTACAACTTTATATTTATGTTTTCTTGCTTCTTTTAATTTTTCTGTAAGATTGCCACATTCAATTACTTTGACTCTGAATATTGCTCCCATTGTAGAGCGTACAACTTTTGGATTAAAACTGTCTGCTGTTTCTTTTGATACTAATATTTGATTTAATCCTATGCTATCAACTGTTCTTAATATTGTTCCTAAATTTCCTGGATCTTGAATGTCATCTAATGCAACTATAATGTCTTGTGTATAGTCTATTTCTTGATCTTTTGGTGTTTTTCCTATTACTGCTAAAATTCCTTGTGGTGTTTTTACTTCTGTTAAATATTTAAAGACTTTGCTTGTTACATAACTACATTCGTATTTTGCTATTTCATACATTAGTTCTTTTGATATTTCTTCTGTTTTTTCACAGTCATCACATATTATTATTTGTTTAATGTCTGCTTTTTCTGCAATTGCTTCTTTTAATAGTTTTATTCCTTCTATTATATATGCGTTTTCTATGTCTCTATATTTTTTGTCTTTTAATTTTTTTATGGATTTTATGATTTCATTATCTTTACTTGAAATTACTTGCATTGTTCTCTCCTTGTATTCAATTACTTACTTTTAAAATACCTCTCTCCAATATCTTTGTCCTCGGCTTTAGCATTCAGTTCTACATATATAAAAGTGACCTAAAAGAAATAGAGGCACTGCTAATGCTCGTACCGTAGCAGTTGCGACAGCTCGTGTAGCGGCCGCTGTTGCTGTATAGGCCTCCCCTGTAAGCACAAGGACTGCTGGAAATGCTACAGGTCTCTGTTGTCCATTCCATACAATTACTAGCCATATCATATACATTACATATTACATCTTGTTTACTTGCATCACTTAAATTATTTGTTCCTTGATTTGCTAAACTTCCTGTGTTTAAACTAGTTTGTTGAGAATATGGTTTTAGACTAGCTTTATTTGCTCTATTATCAAATTTTTGTAAAAATACTATTGCTGTATCCCATGCATAACTATTCATTAAATCACTTTCAAAGTTTCTATCATTATACATTCCTCTACTTAATTCTGCCGCTTGATATTGTGTTATATAATTATACACATAATTATTAGCTGTACACACTACTTGATTTGTTTTACTACTTGACCTTGTTCTAGTTTTTGTTGCATCTTTATCTCTTGCCTCATATCTTCCTATATAATATCCATGTGTTATATTATTTACTTTATTTTTAAAATCTTCTATATCTTTTGCATGTGTATTTGATGTTGTACTATCTTTTAATCCTTCTGTGAAATAATATGAATATCCAGAGCTTGTTTTTAATTGATCCCCTGGCTCTGTTTTTGATAATTCAGTATTTACAGATCCATCTGCATTAAATACATATCTTCTTAATGTTATTGTTTCTTTATTTCCAGCACTATCTTTTATTACATCTCCTACTGGTATCCATACAAATTGGCTTCCTTTTGTTGCTTCATGTGTTACATCTTCTACTACTATTCCATTTGTTACATTTTCTGTTGGATTTATTACTTTAAATCCTGCAGGTACAACTACTTTATTTCCTAAATTATCTTTTACTGTTGTATTTGTTGTTTCTGTTCCTTTTACTGATTCAAGTGTTTCCAAAATTGCTTTATCATATGCTTCTTGCATATCGTTTTCTGTTACATTATATTCTTTATTAATCTTATCCATTTGTTTTATTTGTGTCGTTGTTTTGTTTCTTAATCCTACGTATATTGTTGTTGTTACTAATAAAACTACCATTAATGTTGATAATACATATACAGTTATAGAACCATTTTCACTTTTTCCAATCTTTTTTATAAATTCCATAAAATCTCCTACCTTTTAATTTATTTCTAAAAATTCTTTTACTTGTTTTAGTAATTCTTGTTCTTTTACATTATCTGTTTTGTAAGTAATCATTGGTTTTATACCTGCTGAAAATTTTATTTTATTTCCATATTTTCTTACAAGTTCTGCTATATCATATTTGATATTTTCACTTGAAGCAAATATAAATACAACTCCATTTTGTTTATTTTCTACTTTTACTATATTTTGTTCTTTCGCAAGTTGTTTTATTCGTGCTACTTCTAGTAAATTTTCTAGTTCTTTTGGCATATTTCCATATCTATCAATTACCTCGTCTATAACATTTTGTATATCTTCTTCTGTCCTGCATAATGCAATTTTTTGATATACTTCGATTTTTTGACCACTATCTTCTATATAGTTATCTGGTATATAACAAGTAACATTTAAGTCTACTTGTACATCCGCTTCTTCTGTTACTTTTATACCTTTCATTTCTTTTACTACTTCGTCAAGTAATTTACAATAAGTATCATATCCTACTTGTTCTAAATGCCCTGATTGGATTTCTCCTAGCAAGCTTCCAGCTCCACGGATTTCTAAATCCCTCATTGCTATTTTAAATCCTGAACCAAATTCAGTAAATTCTTTTATAGCTTTTAATCTTTTATCTGCTACTTCTGATAATAATTTATCCCTTTTATATGTTATATATGCATATGCTTGTCTATCTGACCTACCTACTCTACCACGAATTTGATATAACTGTGCTAATCCCATTCTGTCTGCATTTTCTACTATTATTGTGTTGGCATTTGGTATATCTATTCCTGATTCTAATATTGTTGTACATACTAATACATTTGTTTTTTGTTCTACAAATTCTTGCATTATATCTTCAATTTGTTTTCCAGGCATTTGACCATGTGCATATACCACATTTGCTTCTGGCACTAAATTACTTATTTGACTTGCTTTTTGTTGAATATTTTGAACATTATTGAATAAGTAAAATATTTGCCCTCCTCTTTCTAACTCTTTTGTTATTGCCTCTTTTATAATTTCTTCGTCATATTCTAATACATAAGTTTGAACTGGCTTTCTGTTATATGGTGGCTCATATATTACTGACATATCTCTTATTCCTACAATTGACATATGCATTGTTCTAGGTATTGGTGTTGCTGTCATTGTTAAAACATCAATATTGGCTTTTAGTTGTTTTATTTTTTCTTTGTCTTTTACTCCAAATCTGTGTTCTTCGTCAATTATCAATAATCCTAGATTTTTAAATTCAACATCTTTACTTAGTATTCTGTGGGTTCCCAATAAAATATCTACTTCACCTAGTTGTAATTTTTTTATAACTTCATTTTGATATTTTTTAGTTTTAAATCTATTTAATATTTCTATTCTAATTGGATAGTCTTTCATTCTTTCTTTAAATTCTTGGTATTGTTGTTCTGCAAGTACTGTTGTTGGTGCTAAATATGCAACCTGTTTTCCGTCAATTGCTGCTTTAAAAGCTGCCCTCATTGCTACTTCTGTTTTTCCATAACCTACATCTCCACATAATAGCCTATCCATTGGTTTAGGTGTTTCCATATCTTTTTTTACTTCTTCTATACATCTTAATTGGTCGTCTGTTTCTTGATATGGAAATTTGTCTTCAAATTCTTTTTGCCAAGGGGTGTCTTTGCCAAAGGCATATCCTTGTATCTTTTCTCTTTTGGCATATAGCTCAATTAATTCTTTAGCAATTTCACGTAAATTATTTTTTACTTTTGCTGTTGTTTTTTCCCATTCTTTGGTTCCTAGTTTATTTATTTTAGGCTTTAATTTGTCTCCTCCAGTATATTTTCTAATTATGTCTAAATCTGTTGTTGGTATATATAAGACATCATCATCTCTATATTTTATTTTTATATAATCTTTTATTGTTCCATCTGCTTTTATTGTATTTACACCAATATATATCCCTATTCCATATTTTCTATGTACTACATAATCTCCAATTTTCAATTCATCAAATACAACTTTTTCTCCTTCTTTAAAAGCTGTATGTGTAACTCTTCTTTTCTTTTTTTCTCCATTTATTAAATCATCTGCTGAAATTACTAATTGATTTAAATCATAATTTTCAAATCCTGTTGATATTTTTCCAATTGATATTGTAACTATGTTTTCTCTTGATTTTACAATTATTGTTTGGTCTAGTTTTTCCTCTATTTTGCATATGATTTCTTGTTCTTCTAGCATTAATTTTATCTTTTTAGCTTTTTCCTTATTTTCGGTTAGAATATATATTGTTTTCTTTTCTTTTACTGCTTTTTTTAAGTCTTCTATAAATGTTGTTGTTTCACTTTTATAATAATTTACAGTTCTATAATTGAAATTATATTTTTCGCCTTGTACTTTAATTTGTGTGTCTTGTTTTTGAATATATATTACTTGTTTTTTATCTAATATTTCTTGTATTTGTTCAAATTCAAGTATATTTGTTATTGCTTCTGGTATTTGTCTTTCTTTTTCTATTAAACTTCTCTCTAAGTTTTTTCTGTCTTCTTTTATATTTGTACTTCTTGTTTCTATTTTGTTTATTTCGTCTAAAAATACTACATAATCTTTATTTAGATAATCTAATATTGTTTCTTGTTTTTCATAAAAACAATCAAAATATTTATCTATTTTACTTATATAATTTCCTGTTTTTATTTGCTCTATATCTTCTTCTATTATATCTTGTTTTTTAGAACTTTTATATTTTTCTTTTATTTTTTTGCAAGTTTTTTCAGCAGGTTCATCTAATATATATTCATGTGCTGGGTATATTGTAGCTGTTTCTATATTTTTTATTGACCTCTGTGTTTCTATATTAAATTCTCTTATAGAATCTATGTCATCTCCCCAAAATTCTATTCTTATTCCTACTTTTTCGTTTGTTGCTATATCTACAATTCCACCTCTTACACTGAATTGTCCTCTTCCTTCTATTAAGTCATATCTAGAATATCCTAAACTTACTAATTTTTGTTTTAATTCTTCTAAATTATAACTTTCTCCTGTTTTAAAATGTAATTTATTTTTATATAACACATTTTTTTCAGGTAATTTTTGTGTTGCCGCTTCTATTGTTGTTATTACTACTAAATTTTTCTTAGTAGCTATTTTGTTTAATGCTTCTATTCTTTGGTATGGAATGTCTTTGCTTTCTGCAATATAATCATAAGTTACTACTTCTTTTTTAGGAAATAATACTACTTTATCTGTAAAATATTTTATATCTTCATATATTTTTTTAGCTTGAATCTCGTTATATGTTAATATACATATTGGCTTTTTTCCAAATTCATTTATTGCTGTTCCAAGTTGTATCATTCCAACGTCATTTAAGCCCGATATCACTATCGGGCTTTGTTTATTTTCTACATTTTTTAGTAATTCTATAAATTTTGAATTCTTTCCTAGTTCTCCTAATATTGTATTCATTATACATCTCCTAGAATTATATTTATATACATTTTACTTGTATTTAATATAATTTATGCTGACAAACTAATAATTATTTTTCGATTTTTTCTTCTACTTTTTTAGTTTCTTTATCATTTTGTCCTTTGTTTAATTCTTGTAATAAATCTGCACAAGAGAATATAAATAATATTCCAACTATCATATATCCAACGTTGAATGAAGCTACAATATATACAGCTCCGATTATCATTCCTATAATTGGTCCTGATTTTTTAAATTTTAATGATAATACCATAAATATTATTGTTAGTACAACAATTATTACTGCTGTTATTGAGTTAATTGCTTTAGCTACTTCTGTATACCCTCCTGGGTTTATTCCAAATACATTTACTATTGTTATTGCTTGTAAACATATAAATATTATTCCCCAAAGTGCTATTACTGATTTGTATCTTTTTTTATCCATTGTTTTTTCTTCCTTTCCAAAGGCATAATTTAGTTGTAAAAGAATTAAATTATTTTTTCAACTATTCCTTTCTTTTGTATAATCACTATAAATGTTATACCAAATTTGTTTAACATTGTCAATTGTTGACATTCATTTTTATTGCTTATATAATTTATTTGGAAGTGATTTTATGAGTATGAAAAAATTTGTAAAAATATTTTTTGATAGTTTTTTATTTAAAGTTTCTTATAGTGGTCTCGATAATTTAAACAAATATGACCAATACTTAATTTGTCCTAACCATTCTTGTATATTTGATCCATTTTTTATATATCCACCCTCTAGAAATTTGTTTATTATGGCAAAAGCAGAAATTTTTAAATATCCTATTTTCTCTAGGATTATAAAACATTATAATGTTTTTCCCGTAGATAGAACTAAAGTTGATAGTAAAAGTTTGTTTCAGGCTTTATCTATTTTTGAGAACAATGAACCTAATCAATTATTAATTTTTCCAGAAGGTAAAGTCGTAAAAGACGAAAATGAAATTGGTAAAAAAGCTCGTAATGGTGCTACTTTTATTGCTGCTAAAGTAAACATCCCAATTATCCCAGCTTATATTACTAGACGACCTTCATTTTTCTCTAAAGTCAATGTAACCTTTGGCGAGCCAATTTTTATACCTCAAGAGGTTTTAAATGATAAAAATATTTTAAGAGATTACTCTAGAAAATTAGTTGATAAAATTTATTCATTGAAAGGTTAATTAGTAAATGAAACTCAATATATATTATTTTATGTGATGCCGCGTAAGCGACCAAACGAGCTATGCGAGTGCGATTAGAGCAATCGACATACTAGTACAGTTTATAAATGGAGATTGCGACACACAAGGCATAAAGAAAATAATATATATTGAGTTTTAGTTATTATATCAAATTATATTTAGAAACTTTTAATTTATGAATGGAACCATAGATACTTTTTTATTGCAACTTATTTTTAGACTAACTTTTTCTATTACATTTTTATAACTAATTTATTAAATTTCGAATTAATATAATTTTTTAGCTTAACCATAAACTCTTCTGGCTCTATCTCTTTTTTAGCAACCATATCTAAGCCCTTTTCCCAGCTTGCTGTCAATTTAGGATTTAGCATATCTGGCATTGAATTCATAACTATATCATAAATTGTTTCACCTTTTAGTGTTGGTGTTATTATTTGTGTTTTTCCATTTATATCAATATATTTAATCTTTTCTAGTTTTTTTATAATCTCTGCCCTTGTAGCACTTGTTCCTATTCCAGCACCTTTTATTTGCTCTCTTAATTCCTCATCTTCAATTAATTTGCCTGCATTTTCCATTGCCAAAATTATTGAACCTGAATTATATCTACTTGGTGGTGATGTTTCCGCTTCTTTTAATTCAAAATTTTGTGTTTCAATTTCTTGACCTTTTTTAAGCTTTTTTAAAATCTCCAGGTTGCTTTCTTGTTCTTTTTCTGTCTCTTCTTCATCTTTATTTTCAGCATTTGCATCTTGTTCTTCTAGATTTTTATTTGTACTTGTTTTACTTTTTCCTTTTTCAGCTGGTTTTAATATCTCTAAAAATCCTTTATTTAAACATACTTTTTCACTACAATTAAATATTTCTACTGTTTTATCTTCATTTTCTATTTCTAGTGTTACTTGGATTTTTTGATATTCAGCTGGTGGATAGAATATTGATAAAAATCTTTCTACTATAACTTTATATACTTTTTTATGCAAATCTGGTAGTCCGTTATAATTTTCATATCCCTGACCTGTTGGAATTATTGCATAATGGTCTGTTATTTTACTATCATTTACATATTTAGTTTTTACCAAATTTGTAGAATATTTTTCCTCTACCATTTTCTTTATATATCCTTGTATGTCTTCATCTTTATATCCTCTAGCAATTCCATTCAAATTTTTTGTAATTTCTTTAGCAACTGCTGTTGAAAGCACCCTTGCATCTGTTCTTGGATATGTTACTAATTTTTTTTCATATAAATTTTGAATTACTTCTAATGTTTCATCAGGTTTTATTTTAAATCTTTTTGTACATTGGTTTTGAATTTCTGCAAGATTAAATAATAATGGTGCATTTTCTTTTTGTTTTGATTTTTTTAGTTCTGTAACTTTAGCTTTTTTTCCCTGCAAGCTTAATATAAATTTTTTAGCATCTTCTTCTTTTCTAAATCCTGTATCATTGTATAATTGCGGAGAATTATACATTTTTGATTTTTCATTCACTTTCCATTCAGCTTTAAATTGTGAATCTGAATTTCCAAACATTCCTACTATTTTATAATATTTTGTTTTTACAAAGTTTCTTATTTCTCTTTCTCTTGAGACAACCATTCCCAATACACAAGTCATTACTCTTCCTACTGATATTGATGCTTTATCTTCATTGATTTTATTTGCTAAACTTCTTCCATATATTATTGATAATAATCTTGAAAAATTAATTCCTATTAAATAATCCTCTTTTGCTCTTAAATATGCACTATCTGATAAGCTATCATATTCTGACATATCTTTTGCTTCTCTTATTCCTCTTTGTACTTCTTCCTCTGTTTGTGAATCTATCCATACTCTTTTCATTTTAGCTTTTGGGTTTGGTTTTGCCATCATAAATACTAATCTTTGTATGTATTCTCCCTCTCTTCCAGAGTCACCTGCATTATAAATTTCTTCTACATCTTCTCTTTGTAACAAGCCTTGTACAATATTAAATTGTTTTGCAACTTGTGGAATAATTTCATATTTCCATTCTTCTGGTATAAATGGTAATGTATCTAATCTCCAATATTTTAATTTTTCATCATATTTTTCCGGATAACTCATTGTTACCAAATGTCCTACACACCAGGTTATTATCCATCCGTCACTTTCTAGATATCCATCTTTTCTTTTTGTTGTTATTTTTAATGCTTTTGCAAACTCCATTGCAACAGATGGCTTTTCTGTTATTAATAGCTTTTTGCCCATTTTCTCATCCTTTATTTTTATTTATATATTCTTTTAGTTCTTTTCTTATTTCTTTCATTTTTTCTTTTGTCTCTTCATCTTTAAAATTAAATCTTTTAAAGATTGTTTCTACAACTTCATCTTTATCAATTATTTCAAATGTTGCTGGATAATTAATATCAAATATAAAACATAACATTATTAACATCCCATCTAATTCTGATTCTCTTTTCATTTTTCTTCTATCTATTAATGTATGTTTTTTTATTGCATCTATCTCTTCTTGTTTTACTTTTGCATTTTCCAAATCTGACTTTTCACTTTCTGTATTCCAAAATACATTTGCACCTTCATACATAATATCCGCTTTGTCCGCATCTCTTATTATTTTGCAAAATAGTTCTTTTTTCTTATTTAATCCATTTTCCATTTTATATTTATTATGATTTTTTATTGCTGTTAATATTATATTTATCCAATTTTCGTCTTCTATATAATTTTTTATATAATTATTTTCTTGCAATATGTCTACACCTAAATTTGCATGATCTATACTATTATGATCACTAAAAGTATTATATTTAGTATATTGTTCAAATCTTCCTATATCGTGGAGTAATCCTATTAGTGTAGCTATTTGGATTTCCTCTTCGCTTAATTTTAGTGATTGTGCTATTATTCTACTTTTTTTCATAACTCGTAAAGAATGTAATTGTCTTCTTTTTAAATTATCGTTATTCAAATCATATTTTTCTGTATATTTTAAAAATTCATCTTTGCATTTTTCTAAATCAATCATTTTAAACACCTCTTGGCAGATTTTATCATTTTTAGACTTTTTATGCAAGCCTTGATTTATGTACCTTTTTGTTATATAATACAGCAAAATAATACTTTTTAAGGAGGCTTTTTTTATGGCTTATAATTTTAAGGATATAGAAAAAAAATGGCAAGAAAAATGGTATAGCGAGGGTACTTTTAATGCAAAAGATGATTATACAATGAAAAAGTGGTATGGATTAATAGAATTCCCATATCCATCTGGACAAGGATTGCATGTTGGTCATCCAAGAAGTTACACTGCTTTAGACATTATTGCTAGAAAAAGAAGAATGCAAGGTTACAATGTACTTTTCCCTATAGGTTTTGATGCATTTGGTTTACCTGCTGAAAATTATGCAATTAAAAATCATATACATCCTAAAATCACAACTGAAAAAAATATTAATCATTTTAAAGAACAATTAAAATCAATTGGTTTTTCTTTTGATTGGTCAAGAGAAATAAACACAACAGACCCCAATTATTATAAATGGACTCAATGGATTTTTATTCAATTATATAAACATGGTTTAGCATATAAAACAACAATGCCAATTAATTTCTGTACAGGTTGTAAAGTTGGACTTGCAAATGAAGAAGTTGTTAATGGTGTTTGTGAAAGATGTGGTAGCCCTGTTGTTCAAAAAGAAAAATCACAATGGATGTTAAAAATTACTGAATATGCTCAAAGATTAATTGATGATTTAGACGATGTTGATTATCTTGATAAAATAAAAGCTCAACAACGTAACTGGATTGGACGTAGTGAAGGTGCAGAAGTTGAATTTAAAATTTCAGGAACAGATAAAACTTTAACAGTTTATACTACAAGACCTGATACATTATTTGGTGCTACATATATGGTAGTTGCTCCTGAACATCATATTATTGAAGAATTAAAAGATCAAATCACAAATATGGATGATATAAATGATTACAAATATAAAGCTTCTTTAAAATCTGATTTTGAAAGAGCTGAATTAAACAAAGAAAAAACTGGTTGTGAAATTAAAGGAATTAAAGCAATAAATCCTTTAACAGGAAAAGAAATTCCAATTTGGATTTCTGATTATGTTTTAATAACATATGGTACTGGTGCTATTATGGCTGTTCCAGCTCATGATACTCGTGACCATGATTTTGCAAAAAAATTCAATTTACCAATTATTCAAGTTATAAAGTCAAATTCTGGAGAAGAAGTTGATATTGAAAAAGAAGCTTTTACTGATGTTGCTACTGGTGTTTTAATAAACTCTGGATTTTTAAATGATTTATCTGTAACAGATGCTAAAAAGAAGGTAATTGAATACTTAGAAGAAAATAAAATTGGTGAGAAAAAAGTAAATTATAAATTACGTGATTGGGTATTTTCTAGACAACGTTATTGGGGTGAACCAATCCCAATGGTTCATTGTGATAAATGTGGTTGGGTTCCAATTGACGAAAAAGATTTACCTTTAAGATTACCTGATATTGAAGATTATGAACCAGGTGAAAATGGAGAATCTCCACTTGCTAAACATACAGAATGGATAAACACAACTTGTCCTCACTGTGGTGGTCATGCAACAAGAGAAACAGATACAATGCCTCAATGGGCTGGTTCATCTTGGTATTATTTAAGATATATGGATCCACATAATAATACTGCTTTAGCATCAAAAGAAGCTTTAAAATACTGGTCACCTGTTGATTGGTATAATGGTGGAATGGAACATACTACACTTCACTTATTATATTCAAGATTTTGGCATAAATTTTTATATGATATTGGTGTTGTTCCAACTAAAGAACCATATCAAAAAAGAACTTCACATGGTATGATTTTAGGTGGAAATGGTGAAAAAATGTCTAAATCTAAAGGTAATGTTGTAAATCCTGATGACATTGTTGAAGAATTTGGGGCAGATGCTTTTAGAGTTTATGAAATGTTTATGGGACCATTTGATCAAACAGCACCTTGGTCTATGGAAAGTATTAGAGGTTGTGCAAAATTCTTAGATAGAGTTTGGAACTTACAAACACTTTTAGTAGATGGAAATGAATATTCTGCTAAATTTGAAAAAATGATGCATCGAGCAATTAAAAAAGTTTCTTATGATATTGAAGATATGAAATTTAATACAGCTATCTCTACTCTTATGACAATGGTTAATGAATTCTATAAAGTAAAAGCAATAAATAGAGCTGAATTTAAAACTTTATTACAATTGTTAAATCCATTTGCGCCACATATGACAGAAGAATTATTGCATACAGTACTTGATGGAAAAGAAGATTTTGCATATATGAAATGGCCTGAATATGATGAAGCAAAAACGATTGCTGATGAAATAACTTTGCCAATTCAATTTAATGGTAAGTTAAAAGGTACTGTTCAAATTGATTTAGATGAAGATGAGAGTTCTGTTAAAGAAAAAGTTCATAATGTTATAGATTCAAAACTTGAGGGTAAAACTATTGTGAAAGAAATTTATGTAAGAAATAAAATATATAATATTGTTGTAAAATAAATTTGAATTTAGAAGAATTAAAATCATATTAAATATTATAGTTTTTTAAAAGTTATGAATAAATAAATTAAGATATTAAAATTTAAAAGCCTATGGTTAAATATATTATTTATCTATAGGCTTTATCCTATTTTTTCTAATCTTTCTTTGATGTAATATATTTCGTCACTATGCTTATTTAGTATTTTTTCGTGCAATTCTAATCTTTTCATTATTTTGTCTATTTTTTCATCATGTATTTTAAAAGCATCAAATAATATTTGTAATTTTTCTCCGTGTTCTACTTCTATTTTTGCTACTGTTTTACTTATTTTTCTTAGTTCTTCATTTGTTTCTTTGAATCTTTCGTCCATATTTTTTTCAAGACTGTCCATTCTGCTTTCCATGCCGTCCATTCTCTTCTCCATGCTGTCCATTCTCTTTTCCATACTGTCCATTTTGCTTTCCATGCTGTCCATTCTCTTTTCTAAATTGTTTACTTGGTTTTGTAAGTTTCCAACTTGTGTTTCAATATTCAGAACGTGTACTTGAATTTTCTCTAGTATACTTTCAATTTTACTTAAGCTCATTATCTTTCCTCCTTTCAATTTATATTTCAATTTTTAATTGATGTGGCTATTATATTTTAAAAAATATTATTGGTCAAAGTGAAAATAATTGCTTAATTAGTCAAATTTATATAATTTAGTCTTTTTATCTCTATTTTTCATTATTTTTTATAATATTTTTTTAAATTTTATTGTAATTAAAATGTAACTAACATTTAATACTGTCGACACATTTGAATATCCTTTTTATTGTATAATATTGTTAGGTTATTATAGAAAAAATTAGTTTTAATAAAATCAAAACTTTTATTACTATATATTTTCTAATAAATTTAGAAAGGAATTGAATTTTAATGAGTATAGAATCTGATTTAAAAAAAGACGGCATTGAAGTTGTCGAAAAACTTGATACTTTGAAAATAAACTCAATAGCAAGGAATATTTCTATAAAATTATGTGAAACCTTTCCTAATTATGGTCTTGATAGTAATTATTTATTTATAAAATTGTCTAGATTAGATATGTATAAAGCCAAGATGCCAGAAGGTATGGCTGAGGCTAATTACTTTTATAAAAATTCTTCTATTTATTTTAATGAACATATTCAAGATGATGACTTAGAAGAATTTGCGATTCATGAATGTATTCATTATTTGCAAGAAGTAAAAGATAAGAAGAATTATCTAATTAAAATGGGATTATGTGATTATACTGAATTTAAGATTTATGGATTAGGATTAAATGAGGCTTCTGTTCAACTTATGGCATCTAAAGTTAATGGTATTCCTAAAGAATATGTTAAATATTTTGGAATTAGTTTTGAAACTACAAGTCCTTCATATTATCCTTTGGAATGTTGCCTTGCTAGTCAATTAGCATATTTAGTTGGTGAAGATGTTTTATTTGAAAGCACTTTAAATAGTAATGACAAATTTAAAGAAGAATTTGCATCTTTAACTTCTCCTAAAACATTTATGGCTATACAAAATGCTTTTGATGATATATTAAATGCTGAAGAGGAAATAATAAAATTAAACAATAAAATTGCTAATGTTGATGATAGAAATAAACGTGTTGATGGAATGCTTAAAAAAATTGATGAATTAAAAAGTGAAATTTCTTTAACATTTATGAGAACTCAAAATTTAATTATCTCTAGTTATTTTGATAATGCATTTAATTTTATAAGTAATTTAGAAGAAGTTGAAAATTATAGAAGAAAACTATATTCTTTTAAAGATTATCTTGGCTCTATGGAAGGATATTCATTTTTCAATGATTACTATGTAGATAAAATGATGCAATTAGAGGAAAAATATAATGCTTTAGAAAGAGGCGAAAATATTCCTATTGAAAGAGCTATTAGAGTCATTTCCAAAAAAGAAAATATGTTTAGACGTTTTATTGCAGCTATCAGAAAATTATTATTCGGCCCTGCCAAATATGGTGAAAGAAATATTGATGATTAAAAAGAAACTAAATATATAGTATTTACTTTATAAATTATTTTTCTAGGTTAATATATTTTTTCTTCATAACTCCCAACTGCATACAGCCTGTAATTACATAACAGTCTGTAACTTGTTGGTCCCCCCGAATTGTTACTCATAAAAAATATATTAACCTAATAACAATTAATTTAACTATATATTTAGTTTCTTTTTATTATTTATTTAATGCTTTTATAATTGATTTTGCAACTTCTCTTCCAGAAAATGCTGCCCAAGCTACTGTTCCTCTTACTCCTGCCAAATCTCCGGCTGCATATATATTTTCTTTTGATGTTTGATAATTTTCATTGATTTTTATATTATTCCATTTATCTAATTCTAATCCTAATGTGTTTACAATTTTATCTGGGTTTGAGCCTAATGCCATAATAATATAATCTGCATTTATTATATAATTACTTCCTTCAATATTTACAGGTGATAATCTATTTTCACCTTCTTTTTGAACTAATTTAGTTTTTATTAGTTCAATTTTTTCTACTTTTTCATTTCCAATTATTTTCACAATGTTATTTTGGAATAAAAATTCTATTTTTTCATTTATTGCTGATTCAATTTCTTTATCTTCAGCTGGCATCTGCTCTCTTGCTCTTCTATACACAACTTTTACTTCTTTAGCTCCAAGTTTTTTAATTGTTCTTGCGCAGTCCATTGCTACATTTCCGCCACCTACAACAATTACTGTTTTTTCTTTGTAATCTGGATGGCTATTATATTCTAGTAATTCGTTTCCACCATATACTCCAGTTAAATTTTCTCCTTCTACTCCCATTTTTGAAGAACAATTTGCGCCAAATGCAAGAAAAATTTTGTCATATTCTTGTTCTAATTCTTGTATTGAAATGTCTTTTCCTAATTCACTATTGTATTTAACTTTAATTCCTAGATTCAATATATTTTCTACAGTTTTTTGCACTATATCTTTGCCTAGTCTAAATTCTGGTATTCCATGTACTAATAAACCACCTAAATAATTATATTTTTCATATATTGTTACTTCTATCCCATTTTTAGCTAAAAATGCTGCAGTTGTTAGACCCGATGGTCCTCCTCCTATTACAGCTACTTTTTTGTTCTTTTTATTTTGTAATTCTGCTTCCCATACTTTTTTTAAAGCTGTTTCATCTTTTACTACATTATCAAATACAAATGCCTCTAGTTCTCCTATTGAAACAGGTTCTCCTTTTATTCCTCTTACACATGAACTTTGACATTGTTTTTGATGTGGACATATTCTTCCACATACACCAGAAAGTACTGTTGTTTCACTTAAAATTTCATATGCTTTTTGATAATTTTTTTCTTTAACTTCCTGAATAAATTCTGGTATATTATTATGTAATGGGCAACCTTTTATTGAACATGGTTTTGTTTTACAATGAAGGCAGTATTTAGCTTTTTCTTCTATTTCTTTCAATTTTTCCATTCCTTTCAATGTATGTTGACTTTTATTATAATTTTCAAACCTAATTAAAAGTTTTAATATCCTTAAAATGATTAATATTACTCTAAAAATTATATTTTGTTAATTTTATCTTATTAGCTTTTACTCGTCAATCATACTGACTTACTTGTTTAATTCTCTTTCAACTAATTGTAAGTCTTTTATAAAATCAATTTTTTTACCTTCATCTCTAAGTAATGCTGCTGGGTGCCAGGTTGGCATATATTTTATCCCCTTTTTCTCTATCCATTTTCCTCTTGAAGCTGTAATTCCATATTCTTTTCCTAAAATATGTTTTAATGCCACACTTCCTAATAATACAATTATTTCTGGTTTTACTAATATTACTTGGTTTCTTAAGTAATTCATACAAGCTTCACATTCGTCTTCTTCTGGATTTCTGTTATTTGGTGGTCTGCATTTTACAATATTAGCTATATATACTTCTTCCCTTTTAATTCCTAACATTTGAAAAGCTTTATTCATAAGTTGTCCAGCTCTTCCAACAAATGGTTCTCCTAACCTATCTTCGTCTGCTCCTGGTCCTTCACCTATAAACATTAATCTGGCATTTTTGTTTCCTACACCAAAAACAATATTTTGTCTTGTTGAATATAATTTACATTTATTGCACTTTTTAATTGATTCTTCTAATTCTTCCCAATTTTCAAACATTTTGTTCCATCCTTTTATTTAACACATTTCTCTAATAATTCTATTTTTATTTGTTTATTTGTATCTATTTTTGCTTTAACTCCTATTGGGATTGCTATTTTGGTTTCATTATGTCCAAAATTATTTGATTTAATAATTGGAAAATTATATTCATTTCCTATTACATCTGTTACGATTTTTTCTAGTGATATTTCACTTATATGTTCATAATTTCCAATCCATAATCCATTTATTTCATCAAACACACCGTTTTGTTTCATAAAATATAAATTTCTACTAACTACTGATGGATCTGATTCATATCCTAATTCTTCTAAAAATAATATTTTATTTTTAAAATTAATTTTATATTTCCCTGCTACTAAACCTGTTGTTAAAGTAAGATTTCCGCCTATTAGTTCTCCTTCTGCTGTTCCTTCTTTTATAGTTTTATAACAATCTTTTTTTGCGACATCAAAGGTTGCATTTTCGCCAGAAATTCTTGCAATTGCTTGTTTATAGCTATAGTCTGTTTCATCTGTTGCAACGGTTTTAAAATTAGTTGCACTAAATGTAACTAACCCAGTTTTATTTGCAATCACATTAATTATTGAAGTAATGTCACTAAAACCTGCGATTATTTTAGGATTATTTTTAATTATTTCAAAATCTAAATAATCAAATACACTATTTGAATTTTCTCCGCCTTTGGCACACCATATCATATCTATATCTTTATTTGCAAACATTTCATTTATATCATCTGCTTTTTCTTTTGCTGTTGCACTATATTCATTTGCATTTGAAAAGATATTTTTTGAAAAAACTACTTTATATCCATCTCTTTCGAGCATCTTTTTAGCTTTTTCTAGTTCTTCTATATTTTCTCCAATTATTGGATTTGATGGTGCCACAACTCCTATTGTATCACCTTTTTTTAATTTTTTTGGTATTATCATCGTTCATTTACCTTTTTCATATATTTAGGTTTTTGAATTGGATTTACCTATAAACCCTTATCATTTATTTTTATTAATGCAGTAGCTAGTCCATATCCTTGTCTTTCAACTCTATATGAATGAATTAGATCTGAATTACAAACACTAAAAATACCGCTATCTATAATATTTTCTTGTTTTAGTCCTTCTTGTTTCAATAAAATTTTATTTATTAAAACAGTATCAATGTTCCATTTTTCTTTATCTTTTTGTTTTTCCATTATATCATTATTTTGTTCTATTTTTAAATCTTTAAATTCTTTTTCAAATATTTCTTTAACATCATTTTCAACTTCAAAATGACATTTTCTAATACTTGGGCATATACAGCAAATAATATTTTCTGGTTTGCAGTTAAATTTATTTACCATTTTTTGAACAGTTTTTACTGAGATTCTTTGTATAGTTCCTCTCCAGCCTGAATGTACATTTGCAATTACTTTATTTACTGGGTCAAAAAACAATAATAAAATACAGTCAGCATTTGTTGTTGCTAATGCTATATCTTTTTTATTTGTTATTAATCCATCTGTTTTATCATATACTTCTAAATTAAAGTCTGGCTCATTTTCTAATATATGTTTTTCTACTATTTGTATTTTGTCTGTATGAGCTTGATTAGGCTTTACCATTTTGTTTAATTTGATATCAATACATTTTCCTAAGTTTTCGTAATCTTTAATTGCTTTTTTTGCTTCTTGTTCTGGCAATTTTTGTTTATTCGCCCTTGCTGTTCTAAAATTTTTATCTATTCCTAAAGAATACCCATGTGTTATTATGTCACTGTATTTTAGTAACTTTCTAAATTGTAAATATTGTATTCCTTGTTTTTCAACATAGATTACATTTTCATTTGATAAGTCCATTTTATCTCTTACCTCCTTATTCTGAATTTGTTACAAAATTTAAGCATTCTTGGTTAATACCTTTTTTATAAAACGTTACCTATAAATCCGGAAAATAATATAAAAACTTATATTCTATTTTTTATAAAACATTATCTTGCAAATTTTTCTTCATTTTTATTAAAATATCGTCTTTACTCTTTTGGTCTATATAATTATAATTATTGTCTTTTAATCTTGGGTTAAATCCACATATTGCTTTGTAATTACAATATTCACAAGGCGTTTTTCCTTTTTTATAATATGGTTTTAAATCAATTCTTCCTTTTAAAATCTCTTTTGAAATGTCTCTTATAGTTTTATAAATATAGTCTTGTAAAATTTTAAATTCTTCTTGTTTCACACCATTGGTCCATTTTTCATTTACTCCACCAGATGCCGTAATTGCTGCAGGAACTATTTTAGAACTTCCTGATTGTAGCGAATTGTCATTCATTTTAATTATTTTTACATCTGCTACAATTAGGCCTTTCATTTTAAAGTTTTTTCTTATTATTTCTTCTATTTCGTCTTCGTCAATTCTTTTATCTGCTTTTACCATTTGCTCTAATAGCGAAAAATAGAATATTCCTGCAGGTATTATATCTTCTTGCTTACAAATTGCATCTGTGTATGTTAAAAGCTGTATTTGTAGTCCTGCATAGACTTCGTTTAAATCTATATTTTTAGCAGATGATTTATAATCTATTATTCTTAAATATTTTCCATCTTCTTTTTTAGATGTATCTATTCTATCTATTTTACCAGTTATCTCAATCTTTTTGCCATCTTCTAGTTCTAATATAATTGGTTTGTATTTTCCTTTTTCTGCAAACTCTACTTCTGTTCCTTCGATTGAAAAATCACTATATATTATGGTTTGAATTATGTATTTTAATGCTTTTGATACAATTTTTTTCAACCTTTTTACAAGAACTTTATATTTAGCTGTTGCTGTAAAAATGAAATTTTTACTCAAATTTAGATTTTCATCTATTATATTTGATACGATTTCTAATATCTGTTCTTCAGTAATATCAGCCAATTCTAGCCCTTCACTTCTTACATATTCAAAAAATTGGTCAATTGTTTCATGCATTAAAGAACCAGTATTAAAAGTTTGAATTTTTAGTTCTTCTTTTTCTTTTAATTTTAGTCCATATTGTAAATAGTAAGAAAATGGGCATCTTCTATATGTTTCTAATTTTGAAATACTTGTTTTTAGATTATTTCCATATAGTTTATCTATATTTTGCTTTTCAATTTCTTGTGGTATGTTAGTGTAATTTATTCCTTCTAAATCTTGTTCTAATATCGTATTCCATTTTTCTTGACTTTTATAATATTTATATATTTCATACCAAATTTTAGGTATATCCTCATTTTTCTTTAGTTTAGCAATATTTTCTATTAATTCTTGATATGTAATTGTTTTGTTTATTATTTCATAATTTTTTTGTATTATATCACTTTTTTCTTGTAATTTTGGATATAATTTTTTAATCTGATTTATTAAGATTGATGGTCTTAGTGATTTTCCATCTTTATCTGACGAACTATATGATAAATATAATTGTTTTTCTGCAGTTGTAAATGCTTTATAAATATTGAATTTGTCTTCATATAATTGCTCTATTGTTCCTTTTGCAAGTTCAATTCCGTCTTGTTTTAAAAATTCTCTATCTTCGTCATTTAGAAATCCTTCGTCTTTGTTTACTCTAGGAAACACTCCGTCATTTAACCCTATTATAAATACAACATCTACTTTATGGCTTCTTGACCTATCTACATCTCCTAATATTACTTGGTCAGCTGTTCCAGGAATTTTGCCTAATCCACTATTTTTCAATCCTGTTTTTAATATTTTTTGATATTGGTCTATTGTTACTTTATCTTCTCCAAATATTAATACTATTTCGTCTAAAACATCTAATATAATTTGATAACTTTCTTTGTATTCATTCATCAAATCTATTTTTCCAATTGCTTGTAATTCATTCATTTTTTGATTAATTTTTTCTTCTACATTTTGATTTTGAATAAATTCATATAGCAATCTTGTGATGTTTTTTGCTGTCTTTTCTCCTCTAATTTTCTTTTGCAAATTTACTAATGGCTCTATTATTTGCTTTCTTATTTCATTTAATCTGATTACATCATTTTTCTTGTTTTCATCATCTAATTCATATTTAAAGTCTGTTTTCCACTTATTTAGCTTTATTCCCCATTTAGTACAATAATTTTCAAGTTTAAAGATTTCCTCATCTTCGATTTCTGAAAAGCCTAGTTTTATGTAAGAAAATACAGTTTCACTTGTAAAATTCCTATTTAAAACATCTAATATAGACAATAAATATTGAACAATTACATTTTGATTCAAATCCCTTTTTTCGTCTATAAAAACTGGTATATTATATTGGTCAAAAATTACTCTTACTAATGAAGAATAATTATCCATATTTTGTGTAATAATTGATATTTGCTTATATTTTTTGTTTTCTTCTCTAACTAATTTATTTATTTTTTTTGCAACTTCTTCTACTTCTGAATATTCATTTTGAGCTAAGAAAAGCTGAATGTTTTCCACATTTTCTGCATACTTTGTGGATTTTATATTATATAAATTTTCACTTAGGTGTTTTAATTCTTTGGTTTTAAATCTATATACATTTTTTAGTTCTATTTCTTCTATATCAAAATTATTTTCTTCTGCTAAATCTTGCAATTTTCTTACAGTTATTTTGTTTGAATAATATATATCTGTATCTGGATTAGTATTTGTATCTAAATCATCCACGCAAATTGTTATATTTACTTGTTTTGCTAGGTTTATCATTTGTTTTATTACATCATATTCTTGTGTTGTAAATCCTGCAAATTCGTCAATATAAATTATACTATCTTTTACTAAATCAACTTTATCTAAATTTTCTGCAAGGATTGTTAACAAATCTGTTTCTTCTATATAATTATCTTGGATTTTTTCTTCAAATTTTTCATATATAAACAACATATCTTTTAATTTGTTTTTTAAGTATTCGTCTTCTGTCTTTGTAGTTTCTTCTTTTAAATCTTCTATTGTCACATTATGCTTTTTAAATTCTGTTATTGTCCTCATACTTAAATCTATGTTTTCGTCTGTTTTTCCTAAGAATTTAAATTCTTTTTTATATGTATTTAAAATTGAATATATTAACATTGATTTTCCACATTTTGATAAATGTGTTTGGTTATTTCCTCCAATTTCTGACATCACACGATAAGCCATTCTACTTAATGTTATTACTTCTGCATTAATAGTTGCTTGTTCTTTTAATATATCCATTAATTTTCTTTCGGCTGTAAATGAAAATTGTTCTGGTGTAATTATATATATTTTCTTTTCCTTTTCTATTATTTTCGAAATTTCTGAAAAACAATATTCACTTTTTCCACTTCCAGATTTTCCATATATAATTCTTAATCCCATTTTTGCTTTCATTACCTCCTCGTCATACTTATAACTATTTTGCTTGAACAGCTTCTAAATTTTAGTAAATTTGTTCGCATACAAATTTTATAATAGAACTACAAAAATAGCAAGCTTAAAACTTGCTATTTTTATTTCATTTTGTTATTTTTTCTATCTCTTCTTTTGTCAAATTTGTTATTTCACAGATGTTCTCAATAGGTATTCCTTTTTCAATCATTTTTTTAGCAATTTCTACTGCCTTTTCTATTTTACCTTTCTGTATTCCTTTTTCCAGTCCTTTTTTTATACCTATGTTCTCACCTCTTTTTATTCCACTTTCCATACCTTCATTCCAGCCTTGTTCTTTTGCATACCTCATTCCTGAGTTATAGTCTCTCATTGCTCTATCTCGGGCTTCATATAGATTCCATGCTTCTTTGTCTGCACTTAGTTCTTCTAATAC
>CAJMJN010000016.1 GCA_905213875.1 uncultured Clostridium sp. | reverse complement strand
AAATTCATTTGAATATTTAGACATAAAATGAACCCTCCTTATTAAACTTTTTTGTCTAATAATTTGGGTTCACTTCAATTATTGGGACTCCTCTTTTTTAGAATATAATGTGTTTATGTCTTCATTATTTCTAATGACTCCTTGTTGTTCTTCTTTCTTTGGAACATAGCGGTCTGGAATAATTAACATGAAACATTTTAACTTGTTTCCTGTATTTTTATCCTCTGCATCCATTTCAAAAATAGACTTCCGATACTTAACTTCAGTGTATTGATGTTCATACTGTGTTTGAATATTAAGATAATCAATACTTGGCCTAAAGCCTTCACGTTTTAAGATTTCATCAGCAAGTAACATGTTTTTTGGAAACGGTGCATCAATTAAGATTCCTTCCCGCATTTTCTTTGAAATATTTTTGTCTGTACACATAATATATCCTCCTTTGTGCTTTACTAGTTTTTTACTATCAATTTTAATTATAGCACATCTAGTTACTTTTTTCAAGTTTTATGTTTACTTTTTATTTCTCATCCTTAATTCCAAATATTAATTTAACAAATCCCCTTAAAAATTTAGGAACTTTTTTTACTACAACTGTCATATATGTATCCCCCTTTCTTCAACATGCAAGCCAAATAAAACCAACACAAACAACTCCTAATCCTATAATAAATAGCCAACCTGTTATAGGAAGTAATAAAACCATTAGAATTCCTAATCCTAGTCCTATTAAACATACACCTAATGTCTTTTTAAATAAATGCTTCATTCTACTACTCCCCCTTTTTATATAATATGTAACTTGATTTTATCTGTTCCTTTTTATGTTTATTTTGTTTGACTATCTCTGTATTTTCTTGTAAAATGTAATTGTTAACATATTTAATGAAAGGAGATTATTTAATAATTTTGAATTTAAATTATTAAATTATATATAATAATGAAAAAAAGTGATGCAACAAAAATAGTACAAAATTTAAGAACAGCTTATCCAGATGCTACTTGTAGTTTAGATTTTTCTACTCCTTTTGAATTAGTAATTGCTGTTATGCTTTCTGCTCAATGTACTGATGAAAGAGTAAATAAAACTACTCCTGAATTATTTAATAGATGCAAGACTATTGAAGACTTTGCAAATATTGATATTTCTGAACTTGAAAGAATCATTCATCCTTGTGGTTTTTATAAAAATAAAGCTAAAAATATAAAATTATGTGCTTCTCAAGTTTTAAATAATTTTAATGGCATAGTTCCACATACTATGGAAGAATTGACTTCACTTGCTGGAGTTGGTAGAAAAAGTGCTAATGTTATTATGTTAGAAGTATTTGGAATTGCTCAAGGTATTGCTGTAGATACTCATGCTAAAAGAATTTCAAATTTAGTTGGTTTGTCTGATGAAAAAGATCCTTTAAAAATAGAACAAGATTTATTAAAAATCTTTTCCAAAAATGATATAAAGGATATAAATCATCTATTTGTATGGCATGGTAGAAATACTTGTATTGCAAGACATCCTAAATGTGATATCTGCCCTATAAAAGATTTTTGTAAATATTACAAAAATAAAGACATTCAATTGACAAAATTATTATAAAGATATATATTTTGAGTGTATAAAATATATTATAACATGTAGGAGGTATTTTAAATGTTAAAAAACAAAATTACAAAAATCACTTTGATTTTATTACTTGCTTTATCTCTTTTAGTTCCTATTGTAAGAGCTGATGATAATGAAGCAGAACCTATTAGTGATAACTCACAAGAAAAGGCAGTAGAAACAACTCAAGGTAATGAGACTACATCTGAAACTACTCAATCTACTGATAATTCAATGAAAAAAAGTGATGTATATTTAACAGGTGATGACGTTAAAGTTGATTATATCGTAGATGGTAATCTTTTTATTTTAGCTAATACTGTTACTATCAGTTCTCAAATTGGTGGAGATGCATTTATTTGTGCAAAAACTATCAACGTAGAAAAAGAAGGATATATTTATAGCAATTTATTTGCTGCTGCAAATGAAGTAAATATTTCTGGTGTTGTATATGACTTATATACTACTGCCAATACTCTAAATATTAATGGTTATGTTTATCGTGATATTAGAACATCTTCTGACACTTTAAACTTTTCTGGCGTGATTGGAAGAAATGCTTATGTATCTTCAAAAAATATTGAAATTTCATCAAATTCTGACGGTCAAAGTTCAGTAACAAATAAAGCTACTATTTATGGTGATTTAAATTATTCTTCTAGTTCAGAAGCTTCTATTCCTGAAGGTACAGTTACTGGAAGTGTTAATTATTCACCTATAACAACTTCAACAAAGTCAAAATCTATTTCTAGTTATATTTTAGCTTTAGGTAGATTTATCGTAACTGTTTTAGTTATATGGCTATTATATTTATGGTTAGCACCAAAATTCCTAGAAAATACTGGAGCTTTATTGTCTAAAAAATTATTGCCAGTTATCGGATCAGGAATTTTAACACCTATCATTTTTGTTATAGCATTTGTATTGTTACTTATATTAGGTCTAACATCAAATATTGCTATAATTGGTACAATGTTATTTGCTGTTTTATTAATGATTAGCAATTCAACTTTTGTTATAGCAATTAATAATCTAGTTTGTAAAAAATTTAATATATCTAAAAACACAACAACATTTGGTGTTTTAATTATAACATCAGCTGTAATTTGGTTACTTGAACTAATTCCTGTTGTTGGAAGTATATTAAACTTTGTTATTATGATTATTGGTTTAGGAATTTTAGTAACTGCAATTATTCCTGAAAAAGAAAAATCTAATAAAAATTCAAAAAAAGAAGAAATTAAAAAATAAAACAAAATGTAATTAAATTATTTTATACACACACTAAAAAAGATACAAATATTAATAATTAGTATTTGTATCTTTTTTATATAATTATTGTTTTAATTCATCAATAATAACTTTATAATCTTTTGCCATTAGTATTGCACTACCTGCAACTAACACATTTGCTCCAGCTTCTTTAGCTTTTGGAGCAGTAGCTAAATTGATTCCACCATCAACTTCTATGTCTATTTCAATATCATTATTTTTAACATATTCTTTTAATTTTGCAACTTTTTCTAAAGTTTCTTCTATAAGTGTTTGCCCACCTTTTCCTGGCTCAACTGTCATAACTAAACACATATGAATATATGGTAAGAATTCGTATATTTCTTCTATTTTTGTTTCTGGTTTTACAGCTAATCCAACCTTACAATTGCATTCTTTTATATATCTTATATTTTTATATACTTCTTCTTTACTTTTACATACCTCATAATGAAATGTTATTATATTGGGTTCTACTGCTGAGAAGTCGTCAATTGCATCTTTTACATCTTCTACCATCAAATGAATATCTAGTGGTAAATTTGATATTCTTTTTATATATGATGCATTTTCAAACATCTTTTGATATGTATTATTTTTAACAAATTTTCCATCCATTACATCTATATGAAAATAATCTGTTTTTGCAACTTCTAATGCAAAAAATATTTTTGATTCTTCTCCTTTTTTTGTTCCAAGTATTGATGTTGAAACTTCTACCATTTTTTTCTTTCCTCCTTTTGCTTTAATTCTTCATATATTTTACAAAATCTATTATATCTTTCTTGTTCTATTTTTCCCTCTTTTACCGCCTTTTTTATTCCACAACTTTGCTCTTTTATATGTGTACATCCAACAAACTCACATTCAGGTATATATTGCTCAAATTCTTTAAAATACATTGCTAAATCTTTGCTCTCTATTTCTGATATATCAAATGTTGAAAATCCTGGTGTATCCGCTATATATGTGTTTTTATCTATTTCATATAATTTGGTTGATGTTGTTGTGTTTTTTCCTCTTTTATTTTTTTTGCTAATTTCTCCTTCTTGTGTCATTTCATTATCAAATATAGCATTTATTAATGTCGATTTTCCTACCCCTGAATTTCCTGAGAATGCATTTATATTATCTTTTAGTTGTTCTATTAGTTCTATTACTCCTTTTTGAGTTTTTGCTTCTGTTTCTATTACTGTATATCCTATATTTTCATATACATTTTTTATTGTTTTAAAACTTTGCTCTTTATCCAAATCTGTTTTATTTAAAACAATTATAGCTTTTATACATAACAGCTCCGCAAATGCTAATTGCTTATCCAACATTAATAAATCTGGTTTTGGATGCTTACTTGAAACAACTAATACTATTTGCGTTATATTAGCCATTTTAGGTCTTTTTACATATACACTTCTTTCCTCTATCTTATTTATAACTGCCTTTCTTTCTTGTTCATCTATTATTTCTATTTCTACATTATCACCAACTACAGGTGTTATTTCGTCTTTTTTGAATTTTCCTCTTGCTGTTGCTTCATAGATTTCTTTATTTGCTTCTACTTTATATAAATTTGATATGTTTTCTATTATTTTTCCTTTCATTCTTCCTCCAAATGGCTATTATTATACAATTCGTCAGGGCAAATATCTGCACCATTTTCCCATTCAATTGATAATCCTGATACCTTTACAGTATCAAATTTATTTTTTTCTTGTAATTCTTTAAAAATTTTGAATTTGAAATATGGTTTTACATCAAATATTCTTTTTTCATCATTATCAAATATTATTTCTAATTTATAGTCTTTTAAAACTTTTACATCTATAGCTTTTGGGTTCATAAAACATCACTCCAAACCTTTTATATTACATTCTTTTAAAAAAGTCAAGAAAAACTTAAATCTGATATACTTTCAGATTTAAGTTTTTCTTACTATTTTTTAATTAAATGAAACTGCATCTTGTGAACCATATGTTATTGTTTTGCTTGAAGAATATAGTGTTGCTCCACTTGTTGGGTCTGTAATTACTACAGTTATTTGTCCACTTTCTCCGTCTTTACCTGATAATGTTATAGAAAAATCAGATTTATTTTTATCTATTCCTGTTCTTGTTTCATTGTTTACTTTTATATTAACTTTTTTACTTGTTGTTTCAGTTTCGTTTGCACTTTCTGTGTATCCACCTGTAATTGCTTTTACATTTATATTTACAGTTACATTTTTGCTTTCAGCTACTTTATTCACTGTTAATGTTATTGTTGTTCCTTCATCTACAACTTTTCCTGCATCTAAACTTTGTTTTGCAACTTTTCCATTATCTGATGTGCTATCTGCATAAGTTATATTTACTTTTAGCCCTAAATCTGTTAATGTCTTTTTAGCAGCTGCCTCATCTTGCCCAATTACACTAACTACAGTTACTTGTTTTATTCCTGTTCCTGTGCTTACGTGAATTTTTACTGTATCACCTGCATATGCTTCTGCATTTGCATCTGTTTCTTGGCTTATTACGTAACCTTCTTCAACTTTCTTGCTTGTTTCTTCTATTACTTCTGCTTTTAAATTTGCATCTTCTAAAGCTTTTATTGCTTCATCTTGTTTCATACCAATAACTTTAGGTACTGTAGTTTTTTCTTGTCCTTTACTTACAATAACTTTTATTGTAGTTCCTTCTTTTACCTTTCTATCTGTTGAAGGTGTTGTTGTAAAATCTCCTATTGTATCTCCATCAACTTTTTGTGAAATTACAAATCCTTCTGGTACATCTTTGTTATACTCTTCTTTTTCTATTGAGAATTTTAATTTTTCATTTTCAACTTCTCTTTGTGCCTCATCTTTTGCCATTCCAACAACATTTGGAATGTTTACTTCTGGTGGATTAGTTATATTTAAGGCCAATATAGTTCCTCCCAAGCTTAATGAGAATAATAAAATTAATCCTATAAATATACTTAATTTTTTATGGTTTTTTATAAATCTTTTTAATTTATTCTCCTTTTTTCCATTCTCAGCTTGGTCTTCATTGTCTCTATTTTTTACATTATTATACATTTCTGTATTTATAATCTGTGTTGCTGCTGTTGGATCATATTCTTTATCATCAACAAAATCTCCATTCGGATTTTTTAATGCTTTTCTTAAATCTGTTAGCATTTCTGTTGCATTTTGATATCTTAATGTTGTATCTTTTTGCAATGCTCTCATTATTATTTTGTTGATTGCTATTGGCACATTTGGATTTACTTCTATTGGTTCTTCTGGTTGTTCTTGCATATGTTTTAATGCCACAGATACTGGTGTATCTGCATCAAAAGGTACTCTACCAGTAACCATTTCATACATTACCACACCTAAAGAATATAAATCAGATTTTGCATCTGTAAAACCACCACGTGCGTGTTCTGGTGAAAAGTAATGTACTGAACCTATTGTTGTTCCAAATGCTGTTATTGTTGAATTTGAAACTGCTTTTGCTATTCCAAAATCTGTTACTTTCGCAACTCCATCTTCTGTTATTATTATATTATGTGGTTTTATATCTCTATGTATAATATTATTTTTATGAGCCATTTCTAGTGCTGAAGCTATTTGAATTGCTACATTTACAGACCATTTCCAAGGTAATGGTCCTTTTTCTTCTAATATAATTTCTTTTAAAGTTTTTCCTTGTATAAGTTCCATTACTATATAATATAAGTTTCCATCTACCCCTACATCATAAATTGACACAATGTTAGGGTGTGCTAATCTTGCTGCTGATTGTGCTTCTACTTCAAATCTTTTTATAAATTCTTCATCTGTGGTAAATTCATCCCTTAATATTTTTACAGCAACATATCTTTTTAAAACTTTATCTGTTGCTTTATATACAGTAGCCATTCCGCCATTTCCAACTTTTTCAATTATTTCATATCGATTTCCTAATAGCTTACCCTCTAAATTCATAATTTCTCTCTCCTTAAATAATGTAACCTTGTAAAATGCCTATATATTTTTTATTATTATTACTGTTATATTGTCATATCCGCCATTATCATTAGCCATTTGAACTAAGTTTTTAGTTGCTTGTTCTATATTTTTCTTTGCCTCTTTAAATATTTCTTCTTGTGACACTAAATTTGTTAAACCATCTGAATTCATGATTAATATATCATCTTTTAAAAATCCTTTTACCATTACATCTGGCTCAACAAAAGCATTACATCCAAGTGCTTTCATTAACATATTTTTTTGTGGATGATGTGCTGCTTCTTCTTGAGTTATTGTTCCATCTTTTACTAATTTTTGCACATAACTATGGTCTTGAGTTAATTTTCTCATAAACTCTTTTCTTATTCTGTAAATTCTACTATCACCTACATGTCCTATAAAAGCTCTATTATTATATATTAAACAAACTTCTAAAGTAGTACCCATTCCTGATAATTCTTTATTTTCTTTTGCTTTTTCATATACTACCATATTTGCATATTCAATACTACTTCCTATTAGTTGTATAATACTGTCTTTATCTTTTTCTATTTCTTTGAAATTGTTTTCTATATAGTTTTTTGCTGATTGTATTGCTAATTTACTTGCTATTTCTCCTCCGTTGTATCCTCCCATTCCGTCTGCTAACATATATAATTGTACTTCATCTAGTGAATTAGATATATAAAAAGCATCTTCATTTATTTCTCTTACTTTTCCAACATCTGACTTTGCATATGCTTTTATCATGAATTCACCTCTTTCCGCTTTTTTATATACTATTTTTAACTATATCATTTATACCACATCTTATTGTTTTTTGCAATTAGTTTTTGTATATTTATACTATGCGTATTTATATTTTACAATATAAAAAAGAATTAATAATTTTTTATTAATTCCTTTTTCAAACTCGTTTTTGTTATCATAGTTCGTTTATTTTATCTAAAGATAATCCTGTTATTTTTTTTATTACTTCTATATCTATGCCTTGTTGTTTCATTTTTTTAGCAAGTTCTATAGTCTTCTTTTCTTCGCCTTGTTTTCGTCCTTGTTTAACACCATCATTTAATCCTTTATCATATCCAGCACCTTCTATAGCCTTTTGATCCATTATGTATTTTTCTCTTAACTCTGCTAAATATCTCTCATTTTTATCTTGGCTAATTTTTTCTAAAATTTCTTTAGCTTTTTTTATTTCTCCATTAGACATATCTATCACCTTCGGATTTTTTATAAATTCTACCCATAGGTCTAGTGGTTTTCCATTTTTGTATTTCTCTACCTTAGGCAATTCTATTATATAAATTTCTATAACGTCTGTCAAGATTACATTTCCATAATCTTCTTCTCTGATATTCCATTTAGTCATATATTTTTCTATATCTCTTAGTCCAGAAATTTCATAATCTGTTATTAAAATTGCTATACATTTTTGCAACTCTGAGTAATCTTTTCCTTCTGTTATAGTTTGAATATACATCTTACTAGAATAGAACAAAATTCGTTTTTCTACATTTTTTTCGTCTATTACTTGCATCTCTATATCACAATTTATTTTATTATCTATTTTGGCCTTTACGTCTAGAATTCCTACTTTATCATCTAACATATCTTTAGGTAGTGTTAAGTTATTTTCTAAAACAACTTCTGTAATATTTTGATTTAAAACTGCGCTGATAAAACTTTTGGTTATTGTTTCATTTCCTTGATATCCAAATATTCTTTTAAAAACATAATCTATTTTAGGATTTAATAATTCGCTTTCTTCTTGTATTTTTATTTTGTATCACTTCTCCTTTTTTATTTTCTTATTCATGAATTTTGGCAGAATTGCCATGATTTTTTAGATTTAAACGAGTTTGAAAAAAGTATAAATATAATACTACATTTAATTACATTTTGCAAGCTCTTACTATTTCATAGAATTTTTATATTTTATTTTTTCGTCAACAAAATATAGCCATTTCAATTTACAGTTTTCATTGACTTTACTAGGCTTTGGCAGTATAATTTATTATGTATATTTTAATTTATACGTAATATATATTGAAAGGACTTTAAAATGAATAACAATTTACAAAAATTAGAATTTAATAAAATTTTAGATATATTAAGCTCTTTTTGTGTAACTGATAATGGTAAAAAATTAGCACTTGAATTATTGCCTAGCAATAGTTCTATGGAAGTAAAAAAATTATTAGCAGAAACTGAAGAAGCTGTAAACTTAAGTTATAGGAACTCTTTTCCTTCTTTTTATGAATTTTCTGATATTTCATATTCTATAAAAAGCTTGCAAAACGGTTCAACTCTAAATTGTCCTGCTATTTTAAATTTGAATACCATATTAAAAACAGCAAATGAACTAAAAAATTATTTTAACAAAGATTTTATTGATATAACAGAATATCCTATTTTGGCAGAATTATTTAATAGTTTATATTCTAATATAAATATTATCGAAACTATTGATAAATCTATTATTGACGAATTTACCATTTCTGATGATGCTTCTCCAGAATTAAAATCAATTCGAAGAAAGCAAAAATCTTTAGAACAAGATATTCGTAAAACTTTAAATAATATTATTCATTCTAGTAATTCAAAATATTTACAAGATAATATCATTACTATTAGAAATGATAGGTTTGTTATACCTGTAAAAGAAGAGTATCGCTCTCAAATAAAGGGATTTGTCCACGACGTTTCTAATGCTGGTTCTACATTATTTATTGAACCTATTTCTATTTTTGAAATGAATAATAAAATAGCTGAATTAAAATCTAAAGAAGAAATTGAAATTGAAAAAATTCTACAAAAATTATCATTTTTATTTGAACCATATACAGATGAATTAATATTAGATACTGAAATTATTAGTAAATTAGATTTTATTTTTGCTAAAGCCAGATATTCTAAATTGATTAATGGTATTACTCCAAAAATAAATGAAAACAAATTTATCAATTTAATTTCTGCAAGACATCCTTTAATTGATAAAAGCCAAGTTGTTCCTATGTCTATAAATTTAGGTTCAGATTTTTCGACTTTATTAATTACAGGGCCTAATACTGGTGGAAAAACTGTAACTTTAAAAACAGTTGGGTTACTTACTGCAATGGCTTGTAGTGGTTTAAATATACCAGCAAAAGAAAACTCTAGTATTTTTGTTTTTGACCAGATATTTGCTGATATTGGAGATGACCAAAGTATTTTAAGTTCTTTAAGTACTTTCTCTTCTCATATGTTAAATATTGTGTCAATTATAAAAAATGCTACAACAAATTCATTAGTATTAATTGACGAATTAGGTTCAGGAACAGATCCTATTGAAGGTGCCAATTTAGCTATTAGTATTTTGGAAACACTACATTCTTTAGACGTTTTAACAATTGTAACTACACATTATCCAGAATTAAAAAACTATGCACTTGTTACAGATGGTTTTGAGAATGCTTCTGTTGAATTTAATGTAGATACATTAAAACCAACATATAAATTATTAGTTGGAATACCTGGAAAAAGCAATGCTTTTGCAATTAGCAAAAATCTTGGATTACCTGTTTCTATTATAAATCGTGCAAAATCTATGATGTCAGAAGAACAAGTAAATATTGAGGAATTATTAAAAAATATTTATGACCAAAAAAGTATTATAGAAAATGAAAAAACTGAAATTGATAAGAAATTACAACATATATCAGAATTAGAAAAATCTTTAGTTTTTGATAATGAAAATCTAAAAAAACAAGAGGCCGAAATAATAAATAATGCAAAAATAAAAGCTAGAAATATTTTATTAGATGCTAAAGAAGATGCAAATGAAATTATTAAAAATTTAAACGAATTAGAAAATAATTCTACATCACAGGCAAATAATTTCAGAAATAAATTGAATAAAAAAATTAAAGATATTACTTTAGAAAATAATGAAAAAGCATCACCTTCTGATAATAATGTTAACAAATTAGATAAAGCTGATATTAAACCTAATACAGAAGTATTTATAAAATCATTTAATAAAAACGGAATAATCGTATCACATATTTCTAAATCAAATGAAGTTCAAGTTCAAATAGGTGCATTAAAATTAAATGTTTCTATAAATGATTTAGAAAAAGTTAATAATGCTAACACCTCAAAATCAGCTACAGAAAATGTTTCCAAACACAGCAACTCTCTAAATTCTACATTTTCTAGTATTTCAAAAGCTAAAACTGTAAAAACTGAAATCAATGTTATTGGATATAATGTAGAAGAAGCAAATTTTGTTGTTGATAAATTTTTAGATGATGCAAGTTTATCAAAGTTACAAACTGTACGCATTGTTCATGGTAAAGGTACAGGAAAATTGAAAGATGGAATTCACAGATTTTTAAAAACTAATCCACATGTTAAGTCTTTTAGAATGGGAACATATGGAGAAGGTGAAATGGGAGTTACTGTTGTTGAATTAAAATAATTATTTCCTTTCAGCAAAATATTTTATTTGTATTTTTCGTAATATAGAACCCATTTAAAATAATATATTTTTATATAGAAATATCTATTAAAACAGTTACTAAGAAAGAAATAATATCATATTTTAGTAACTGTTTTATTTCTTGTAGACTTACGATCCAAATCTCACTATTTCTAAATAATTTTTCTATATTCATCTCTTATTATAATTTTCAATTATTATAATTTCACTATGCTCATTCTTTACCAATGTAAAATCTTTTTTTGTATTTTCTTCCATTCTTTCTTTTCTTACTTTTCTATTAAATTCAAATGGTTTATCCTTTATTATCTCAACATCTTTATCATAATCATAATAATTTATATTTAAATAATATGGATCAAATAGATATGCATAATCTTCATCTATTTTTGTTAATAAGCAATAGTGTTCGCAATCCTGAAATACCCTAACTATCGCAACTGCACCCTTGTTTATCTTCTCTTGTAGTTTTAAATTATATATAGAAATATCATTTCTTTGAATACTTGTACATTTTATATTCATTCCCATACTATTGGCATTTATATTTAACCACTCACATAAAAATCGCATTGCATTAACTGAAGTGCCACCTTTTCCAACTTCTCCAAAACTATTAGTTTGATCCAATGTATATTGCATTATATATTTATATATCTCTGGAGAAATTTCACTTCTTTTAAACAAATACCTTAGAGCATTTAAAAGTGTAGTAGTTCCACAATCATATTCTGTTATTTGGTAATCTAGTGGTGTTTTGGTATATTCATATTTTATGTTATTCATTTATCTAAATTTTCCTTTCATTATACTACCAAACTTCTTATTTTGGTAATTATTTCAATTTATAAATGTTTCATATCCTTAATTTTTTCTGTACTTATAAAAGCTTTAAACATATTTTTCTATTAAAATTACTGTTCTTCCGCTTCTTGTTGTTCCCTTAAATTCTTTTATTATAAATCTTCCTTTTCCTCTTATTGTTATAATATCACCCAATTTTATTTGTTTAGATACTTTGGTTTCATTTTGACCATTTATAAATACTCTTTCTTGTGCTATTATTTGTGCAGCTTTACTTCTTGAAGTTCTTGCTAAGTCTGATACTATATTATCCATTCTTAGTGAAGGTACTATTATTTCTATATTCTCTATTTTTATCTCTTTTTTTCTTATTTCTGTAATTTCATTAATTGTAATTGTTGCATTTTCAAATCTTGTAAGTGTTGGTAATTCTTTTTTTAATATTTCTGCAAATTCAGATACTACTATAATATCTGCACCATCTTCTGCCACTACTATGTCTCCAACTTTTTCTCTTTTTAAGCCAAGTTTTACTATTCCACCCAAATAATTTCTATGTGTAAATTTTCCTTTATCTTCTTCTGATAGTCCAATTTTAACTACTTTTAAGAATTTAGAATAATTTTTTGCAATCATTTCTTCTGTATAATTTTCTGGGTATGCTATTAAAATTTTTCTTTCGCTATCTGGATATCCGCCATATAATTTATAGTTTTGAATTTGATTTTTCTTCAAAAAACTTTCTGCAAGTGACACTTGATACATATCCAAAAAATCTGTACATTCTATTTTTCCTCTAGTCTTAGACATTTCTATTTTATCGATTATTTGTGCTAAACACATCTTGTCTTCTTGTTTTTTATAGTCTCGTAATAATTGTTGTTTATCCATATTAGTTTTCTCCCTCCTTTTCTCTTATTTGCAATTCTAAATACTGCTTTATTGTATTTTCATCTACTTTATATCTATTTTCTAATTCTTCTACACTTCCGTGTTCAATAAACTTATCTGGATATGCAAAAGATTTAAATTTAATATTTTTCAAATTTTCATCTACAATTAATTCTTTTATGGCTGTTGTAAGTCCTCCTACTGATGTTCCATCTTCTATTACTATTACGTTTTTTGTTTTTGTTATTGATTCCTTTATTTTCTCCACATCTAATGGTTTTAAAAATCTTGCATTTATTACTTCTACTTTTTCTAATTTTTCTGCTATTTTCACTGCTTTAGATACAGTTTTACCTATTGCAATTATTGTTGCGTTTTTTCCATATGTCAAAGTTTCTGCTTTTCCTAATTCTATTTTTTCTTCTTTATTAAATTTATATTTGTCTTCTCCACCTCGTGGATATCTTATTACAACTGGTTTTCCTAGTTTTATTGCAAATTCTATCATGTTTTCAAATTCTACAAAATCTTTTGGTGCCATAATTGTTAAATTAGGAACTATTCTAAAAAATGCCATATCTAATAGCCCTTGATGTGTTTCTCCATCTGCTCCAACTATTCCTGCTCTATCTACACACATAACTACTGGCAACTTTTGTATTGCTATGTCATGAATTACTTGATCATATCCTCTTTGATAAAATGATGAATATATTGGTACAACTGGTTTCATTCCTTCTTTTGCCATTCCTGCAGCCATACATAATGCGTGTTGCTCTGCTATTCCAACATCAAAAAATCTATCTGGAAATTTATTTGCAAATTCTGTTAAACCTGTCCCATCTTTCATTGCTGCTGTAATTGCCACAATTTTATCATCATTTTGAGCTAATTCTACTAATTTATCCCCTAATACTTTTGAATAGTCTTTAGATTTTTTCTTTTTACTTTTTCCTGTATCAATTTCAAATGGTCCTGTTGCATGGAATTTATCTGGATTTTCTTCTGCTATTTTATATCCTTTTCCTTTTTTAGTTATTACATGTAATAACACAGGTCCATCTAGTTGTTTTGTAATATTTAGCATTCTTTCTAATTCTGCTTCATTATGTCCATCTACTGGTCCTAAATATCTAAACCCTATATCTTCTAAAAACATTTTAGGTATTACTAATTGCTTTATACTTCCTTTGAATTTTTGTACAATTTTTACTACTGGTTTACCCACTACTGGAATTTTAAGAATTACTTTTTTAGCAGATATATTAGGTTTTGTATAGCTTTTTCTAGTTCTAATTTTACTTAGCATCATACTTAAACCACCAGTATTTTTCGAAATGCTCATTTCATTATCATTTAAAATTACTGTTAGTTTTGTTTTATTACATCCTGCATCATTTAGAGCTTCAAATGCCATTCCACCTGTTAAAGCTCCATCACCTATTACTGCAATAACAGAATTGTTTTCTTTTTTTATGTCTCTAGCTCTTGCCATTCCTAATGCTGCTGATATTGATGTGCTACTATGACCAGTATTAAAACAATCTGCTTCACATTCGTTAGTTTTAGGAAAGCCTGCTATACCATCTAATTTTCTTAATGTTTTTAATTGTTCTTTTCTTCCTGTTAAAATTTTATGTACATAACTTTGGTGTCCTACATCCCATATAATTTTATCTTTTGACATATCAAATACACTGTGTAAGGCGATTGTAAGTTCTACCACGCCCAAATTAGAGGCCAAATGGCCTCCGTTTTCTGATACTACTTCTAATATGTATTTCCTTATTTCTTCTGCTAACTCGATTTTTTCTTGTTTTGATAATTTTTTTACATCCTCAGATGATTTTATTTTTTCTAACATTATATCACCTATATCTTGTTATTTATTTTGCTAATTCTAATATATTATTCATTATTTCATTTGTCACTTTGTCAAGTACTTCTTTGTCTTTTGCTTGTGATTTATATTCGCTGTAATCTAAAGGTTTTCCATATGTAATTGTCATTTTCCAATCTCCTTTTGTTCCACCTTTTATACCACAAGGGATTACTTTAGCTCCACTTCTTACTGCAAAAAATGCAACTCCATCTTTTACTTTTTGGCCTTTTTCTATGCCATTTCTAGTTCCTTCTGGGAATAATGCTATACATTTTCCATCTTTTAGTTCTTTTAATGATGTTTTTATTGCTGCAACATCTTTTTCATCTCTTTTTACTGGGATTGCTTCAAATACCCAGCCTAAAAATGCAAGAAATTTATTACTATATAATTCTTCTTTTGCTAAAAATCTCATATTTCTTTTTCCTGTTGCTTCTATTAGAGGTGGATCTAAATAACTTCTATGGTTTCCACAAAATATTAATGCTCCATCTTTAGGAATATTTTCAGTTCCAACTATTTTTGCTCTATATACTACTTTAAAAAATGCAAAAAGTGCTCCTTTGACTATTCCTCTTAATACAACTCTTATACCTTGTTTTATCTTTTTCATTTTTCTATAATCCTTTCATTTTGTTTTTTATAATTTTTATAACTTCTTCTGCTTCTTGTTGTGGAGTCATATTATCTGAATTTATATATATAGCATCTTCTGCCTGTTTCAATGCTCCTATCTCTTTTTCCTTATCGTTTTTATCTCTTATTTTTATATTTTCTAAAACTTCTTCATATGTCATTTCTATGCCTTGTTCTTTGTTTTGTCTAACACGTCTTTTGGCTCGTATTTCTTCACTTGCATCTAAATAAAACTTAACCTCTGCATTTGGAAATACATATGTTCCTATATCTCTTCCTTCCATAATGACATTTTTATCTTTTGCACATTGTCTAAATATTTCGTTTAATTTAAACCTTACTTCTTTTATTGATGATATTTGTGATACTATTTTTGCAACATCTTTTTCTCTTATTCTATCTGTTACATCTTCTCCATTTAAATATACTAAATCTTTTCCATTTTCATTTTTAAACTCTATTTTTGAATTATTTAAAATATTAAGTATCTCTTCTTTTTGTGCTACTTCTAAATTGTTTTGTATTGCCAACAAAGCAACACATCTATATGCTCCACCTGAACTTATATTTACTAAATTTAATTCTTTACTAACTATTTCTGTTATTGTTCCTTTTCCGCTTCCAGCTGGTCCATCAATTGCAACTATCATTTTACTCTTCCTCCTCATCTTTTGGTACATATATATTTTTTGCCACAACTTCTAATTCCACAACATTCATTGCTGTTAATTTTTCAATTTCTTTTTTGGCTTTTTTCTTAAATTCTGTAAGTCCATCTACAACATTATATCCATAAACAATGCTTACTTCCATATATAATCTTGCACCTTCCCCAAAGTTGTCAACTCTTGTTTTTAATATTTTATGGATTGCAGGACTTTGTGCTGCTAGATATTCTAATATTTGTCTAAATACTAAATCTGATATTGTGAATTTCCCCATATAACTAAATGTTGGTCTTATTATTGATTTTTCTGATATATATGGTTTTTGCCCTTTTCCATTTGATTTAAATATTTGTAATGGGTCTAACAAATATCCTGAAAAATCTTTTTTTATTTCAAATGTTGGTACAGGTATTACGTGTTTTCCTTCTGTAACTCTTATTCTTCTAGCTGTTTCCATTTCTTTTTGTGTTGCAACATCTGTAATATATGTTGTATCAGATACAGGAGGCAACCCAAGGTTTGCAGCGATTTTTTGTACCATTCCATCAGATGTTCCTAATATTAAAATGCTGTCTGGTTTATATTTTTTTAATGCTTTTGTTATTGTCTCTTTTTCACTATCTTCATAAAATAATGCATGTTTTACTGTTGCAACTTTTGTTTCAGCCTTCTTGGCAGATTCTCCTGCTACTACCTCATTATCTTTTATTAATAATCCATCATCTATTATAAAATGTGTTCCTTTTTCTCCTGCTACCATTTGTGCTCTATAACTTTTTCCAGTTCCAGATGGACCTACAAAAGCATAGACTTTTATTTTTTTCATAAATGGTAATTTTTCTTTTATATCGTCTAATATCATCTTTTTCCTCCTATTGTTTTAGGTTTTTTCTACGTAATTGCCCACAAGCTGCATCAATATCTGAGCCTAATTCTCTTCTTATTGTTGCAACAATTCCATGGTCATTTAAATAATCTCTAAATTTCATTATATTATCATTTGAACTTTTTGTATATGCTCCATTTTCTATTTTGTTAATTGGTATTAAGTTAACATGACATAACATTCCTTTTAACAATTTAACTAGCTGTTTTGCATCTTCTAAATTATCATTATTGTCTTTTGCTAAAGCATATTCAAATGATATTCTGCGGTTTGTTGATTCAATATAATCCTTACATGCTTGAATTAGTTCTTCTATTGGATATGCGTTATTTACTGGCATCATACTACTTCTTTTTTCATTATTTGTTGCATGTAATGAAATTGAAAGTGTACAAGGAATATTTTCTTTTGCTAATTCATATATTTTAGGTACAAGTCCACTTGTAGAAACACTTATATGTCTTGCTCCAATATTTAATCCTTTAGGATTATTTATTATATGTATTGCATTTATCACATTATCATAATTGTCTAGTGGTTCACCAATTCCCATAAATACTACATTTGATATTCTAACACCTGTATCTTGTTCTACTGCTAATATTTGTTCAACTATCTCTCCTGATGTTAAACTTCTTACAAAATTTATTCCTGTTGATGCACAAAATTTGCATCCCATTTTACATCCAATTTGAGATGATACACATATACTATATCCATGATGATAACTCATAAGTACTGTTTCTATTGCATTTCCATCTAGTACATCGAATAAATACTTTATTGTTCCATCTTTTGATTCTTGTTTTCTTAATATCTCAAAATTACATATTGTATAATTTTGTTTTAGTTTCTCTCTTAGTTCCAAAGATATATTAGTCATTTCATCAAATGATTTTACTTTTTCTTGAAATATCCATTTGAATATTTGCTCTGCTCTAAATGGCTTTTCTCCCATGTTTTCTAGTTCTTTTTTTAATTCTGGTAAATTATAATCTTTTATATTTTTCAATTTTTACTTCAATCCTCTCTTATTCCATGTATCCTAGGCTTTTATATTATTACTAGATTTATCTGTTTACTCCTTATAAATGGAACTTTCTTATGACCGCTTCTTTTACATCTTTTGCACATAATGCAAGTGTTACAATTAAATTCATTACTGATACAGCCACTGCAACTATACTAAGTGTTTTATCATGTATTAAATTTTCATGTATGAATACAACTGGCATTATACTAAATATCACTATTAATAATTGATATATTGCATATTTTATATATTTTTTATGACTTACAATTGTTAATACAAACATTGTTATATTAGCAATTATTATTAAGATTGGAATTGCTATATTAACTGACCAACCACGAAATTTCAAATTGTAATCTATATATACTGCTAAAATTGATATTGCAATTGTTTGTAGTAATACATGGCCTGCAATATTTATATTTTTATTTATGGCATACATTACTGTTATCCATATATACAATATTCCCGCATTTGTTAATGCTGCCCATGGTATTCCTGGAGTTGTAAGTCTGTTTATTACAACTAATAATATGGCAATTAAAACAGAGGCTAACATACATATTTTTAATATCATATCACTTTTTTTACTACTTAATTTCTTTGGATATATCATCTAAAACACCATTGCTTTCTATTGTTACATCAATTCTCCTTTCTTGTAAGAATTGATAAAATCTTTTTTCAATACTATTATCTTTTAATATTGATGTAAATGTAAATACCATTTTATTTTCAAATGTACAACTTGAACATTTTATTTTTTCTACTGGTTCTGGAGCAATTAACATTAAGAAGTAATCAATATAATCTTGGTATTTACCTATAATTCCTATTCTTCCTATATTTGAATATGTTATTGTTGTATATTTTCTTATTTCTAAATAACTTAATCTTACTAATATCTTTTTCAAAAATAATGGGACCACTTTTACTGCTATATTATTTCCTAATTTGACATTAGCAGACATTGTTTTCATTATTTCTTCTTCTGTTAGTCTTTGTTTAAAATCATTTTTCACAAATTCTACTATTTTATCAAATGCTTCCATATTTTCCTTTTTAGCTATTAATGTGATATATGAAAAGAAATTTGCCATTGTTTTTGATTGAAAATATTTTTTTAAATTAACTGGTATGCATACTTTTATTGGCTTTTTTCCATTATATTTTTTGTAATTTTCTTCATAAATAGAATATATTAAAACTGATGTTAAATATTGTGTAATTGTTGCTTCATATTTTTTACATTCTTGTTTTAATTGCTCTAAATTAATAATTTCATGAATAGCAGATATAGCTCCCAAGCCTATTTTTCTACCTTTTAATTCATATGCTTTTTGTGATGATGCATTTGATTTTGATTTTTTATCATAATTTTTCATATAACTATCTTCTGTATCATATTCAATTTTTCTAAGTGTTCTTTCATCATTAAACTCTTCTGGATGTAGTATTTCTAAATAGTTATATATTATTTCTTTAAAAAATGTCATTCCACTATTTCCATCTGTTAAAGAATGGAATATGTCTATATTTATTTTGTTTTCAAAATATGTTACTTTAAATTGGTAATTATTGTTTGTTCTTGGATTTATATATTTACATGGATATTCTTTTTCTTTTTCTATTATTGGCTTTTTTGGATTTTCTTCAAAATAATACCAAAAAAATCCTGCTTTCATCCTTACTTTAAATGACTTATATTCTTCTAGTGTTTTTATTACAGCTTTTTCTAACTTTTTAGGGTGAACTTTTTCTTTCATTACAGCAGAAAATCTAAATACTGTACTATATTTTTTTCCAGCAGAAATTGGAAAAATTTTTGCAGAATTATCTAGCCTTCTCCAAGATAATCTATTTTCTTCTTTTTTCATTATAAACCTTCTTATTTTAATTTTTTATGATTTTATTAAATTTAATTCGTTTACTTATTAATAATTTTAATATAAAATATATTTTTCAATTTTCATATTATTCTTATTCCATATTTTGTACCATCAATAATTAACCACTTCTAACAAATCTTGATATGCTTTTTCTATAAGTTCCTTGTCTCCTTTTTGATTTACTATCCAAATATGACCAGCCTTTTCGTATTCTTTTGCATCTATATTTATTCCTTGATTTTGTGCTTTTTCTCTTAAAATGTGAACATCTGGATTTAATATATCATATGTTCCTGTAAATATTGTTAGATTTTTTAATTTTGATAAATCTCCATCTATTGGATTTACTAAATAGTTGTTAATTCCATCATTTCCAGCATACGCAATTCCGGCTAGCTTTAGACTTTCCTTATTTAATTCTTTATCATTTTTTTGAATTTTATCAATCTCAGGATTGGTTAATCTTACATCTAACCAAGGAGAAATCAATATTGTTTTTGATGGCATTTCATATTCACTTTCTAATGCTATTTTTTCTAATAAAGCTATTCCCATACCGCCACCAGCTGAATCTCCCATTAGAATAATATTATCAGCACCAACTTTATCTACTATTTCTTTATATAGCGGTTCTATCATATTAAATACATCTTTATAAGTATATTTAGGTGCAAGCGGATAATCTGGTAATATTATTGTATTATTCGTATCTTTTATCAACTTTTCTACAAAATTCCAGTGCTCATTCTCTATTTCTCCAACATATGCTCCACCATGTAAATATAAAATTACTTTTCCACTTGGTTCATTATCACTTGGAGTTAGAATAAATACATTTCTTTCCATATATTTTTTATTTTCTATACTATACCAGCTTTTTTCTTCTTTAGGAGTCTTACTTTCTAAACCTATAAATTTAAAATATCCGAAGATCAATAAACTTATTATTATAATTATCACTAACAATATAGTAATTATTATTCCTACCTTTTTGATCATTTTATAAAATTCCTTTTATTCTTAACTTTAAACTTCATTTATTTTATCATATTTGTATATAAAACTCAAGAAATGATTTTGGGGTCGGAGCAAAAAATCATTTTTATTTTTCTTCTATTTTTAAAATAAAAAATATCCTAGTGCATAAATTATACACTAAGATATTTTTATATACTTTTCTAAAATAATTTTTTGCTCCGACCCCAAAATCATTTTATCCAAATAAACCACGTTTTTTTACTGGTGGTTGTTCATTCATTGTTTTTGCAAGTTGAACTAATAATTCTCTTTGTTCTTTTGATAATCTTTTTGGTGTTTGAACTGTTACTGTAAATACAAAATCTCCTGTAACACTTGAATTTATTGACTTAAATCCTTTATTTCTTATAGTGAATTTACTTCCTGTTTGTGTTCCTTCTGGTATTTTATATTTTTCCTTAGTTCCGTCTACCATTGGTATTTCTAGTTCTGCACCTAAAGTTGCTTGTGTTATTGTTATTGGTATTTCACATAACACATTATTTCCTTTTCTTGTATATATGCTATTTCTTTTTATTTTTACTGTTATATATAAATCACCTTTAGGTCCGCCTTTTTTACCTGGTTCTCCTTCGCCTCTTAATACTACTGTTTGATTATCATCTATACCTGCTGGTATTTTTACTTTTATTTTAGGTTGTTTTCTAACTGTTCCTTTTCCTCTACAATTTTCACAAGGTTCTTTTATAATTTCACCTGTTCCATGACATGCACTACAAGGTCTTGTTGTTTGCATTTGTCCTAATATTGTACTTTGAACCTGTGTTACTTGACCTGTTCCATGACATGTTGGACATTTAATTGGTGATGTTCCTGGCTTAGCTCCTTTTCCATGGCATACAGAACATTCTTCATCTCTTGTTATTACAATTTCTTTTTCTACTCCCATAAATGCTTGTTCAAATGTTAAGTCAAGCCTTACATTTAAGTCTGCCCCTTTTGTTGGTCCTTGTTTTCTTGATGATGAAGTTCTTCCTCCAAATCCTCCTCCAAATATAGAAGAGAATATATCTCCTAAATCTCCAAAGTCACCAAAACTATCAAAACCTGAACCATTATAAGAATAGTATCCTCCTTGACCTCCAAAAGGTCCTCCAGCTCCGCCAAATCCTTGTGGTCCATCAGCCCCAAATTGGTCATACATTTTTCTCTTCTGCGGATTTGATAATGTTTCATATGCTTCATTTACTTCCTTGAATTTAGCTTCTGCTTCTTTCTTATTATCTGGGTTAGCATCAGGATGGTACTTCTTGGCTAATTTACGATATGCCTTTTTTAGCTCATCATCTGTCGCGTTTTTATTTACACCTAAAACTTCATAATAATCTCTTTTCTCAGCCATTACTTTTTCTTCCCTTTCTTAGAAAACATATATTCATTATAATAAAAGGATTAAAGGAATACCCCCTTAATCCCTTCTACTATAATTGTTAGTAATTATTTGTTTTCATCATTTTTGTCATCTTCTACTTTGTAATCTGCATCATATACATTTCCATTAGCATCTGTTTTTGGTCCTTCTCCTGCATTTTCTGTACCTTGTGCTCCAGTTGCTCCATTTGGATTTGCATTTTTATATAATTGTTCTGACATATCATAAAATACTTTTGTTAATTTTTCTGTAGCTTCTTTGATTTTAGCTGTATCGCTTGTTTCTAATGCTTTTTTAGTATTATCAATTTCAGCTTCTACTTTAGCTTTTTCTTCTCCGCTGATTTTATCTCCTAAGTCTTTTAAAGTTTTTTCACTGTTATATACTAAACTTTCTGCATTATTTTTAACTTCGATTTCTTCTTTTTTCTTTTTATCTTCTTCAGCATGTGCTTGTGCATCTTTTACAGCTTTATCTATATCTTCATCAGATAAATTTGTAGAAGCTGTTATTGCTACATCTTGGCTGTTTCCTGTTGCCATATCTTTAGCAGATACGTGAACAATACCGTTTGCATCAATATCAAATGTAACTTCAATTTGTGGTACTCCTCTTGGTGCTGCTGGAATTCCTGTTAATTGGAATCTTCCTAATGTTTTATTATATGCAGCCATTTCTCTTTCACCTTGTAATACGTGAATTTCTACTGATGTTTGACCATCTGCTGCTGTTGAGAATACTTGTGATTTTTTAGTTGGTATTGTTGTATTTCTTTCAATTAATTTTGTAAATACTCCACCATATGTTTCAATACCTAATGATAATGGTGTTACATCTAATAATACTAAATCTTTAACATCTCCTGAAAGTACACCACCTTGGATAGCTGCACCGATTGCAACACATTCATCTGGGTTTATACCTTTATCTGCATCTCTTCCTGTAATTCTTTTAACTGCTTCTTGTACAGCTGGAACTCTTGTAGAACCACCAACTAATAATACTTTATGAATATCACTTGCTGTTAGTCCAGCATCTTTTAGAGCTTGGTTAACAGGTCCTGCTGTCGCTTCTACTAAATCATGAATTAATTCTTCAAATTTAGATCTTGTTAATGTTACATCTAAATGTTTTGGTCCTGTGCTATCAGCTGTAATAAATGGTAAATTGATTTGTGTTTGTTGAACACCAGATAATTCTATTTTAGCTTTTTCTGCTGCTTCTTTTAATCTTTGCATTGCCATTTTATCTGTTTTTAAATCAATTCCATTTGATTTTTTGAATTCATCTACTAAATAATTGATTATAGCTTCATCAAAGTCATCTCCACCTAAATGTGTATTACCATTTGTAGCTAAAACTTCAAATACACCATCACCAATATCAAGGATAGAAACATCAAATGTTCCTCCACCTAAATCATATATCATGATTTTTTGGTCTTGTTCTTTGTCCATACCATAAGCAAGAGCTGCTGCTGTTGGCTCATTTATAATTCTTAAAACTTCTAGTCCAGCAATTTTACCAGCATCTTTTGTTGCTTGTCTTTGGCTATCACTAAAATATGCAGGTACTGTAATAACTGCTTGAGTTACTTTTTGTCCTAAATAGTTTTCTGCATCTGCTTTTAATTTTTGTAAAATCATTGCAGAAATTTCTTGTGGAGAAAATTTTTCTCCATCTATATCAACTTTATCATTTGTTCCCATTTTTCTTTTTATTGATATAACAGTATTGTCAGGGTTTGTAACTGCTTGACGTTTTGCAATTTGTCCTACTAATCTTTCGCCATTTTTTGAGAAAGCTACAACTGATGGTGTTGTTCTATTTCCTTCTGCATTTGGTATAACTACTGGTTCTCCTCCTTCCATAACTGCTACACATGAGTTTGTTGTTCCTAAGTCAATTCCTATAATTTTTCCCATTTTTATTCATCCTTTCTTTTTATAATGACTCTGTTCGGAAAAGCCACTATTTTATTTAATTATCCTTTATATATTTATATTTTATGATGATTTTTAGCTCCGACCCCAAAATCATCAATTAAAATTAATAACAATTTTACTTTAAATAAATTTAATTAGCTACAACTACCATAGAATGTCGTATAACCCTTGAACCTATCTTGTAACCTTTTCTATATTCCTGTACAATTTCTTGTGCATTTTTATCTGGATCTTGAACACTGCTTACAGCTTCATGCAAACTTGGATCAAAAGTTTCTCCAACTGCTGGTATTTCTTCTACACCTTTTGACTTTAAAACATCTTTAAATTGTTTTAAAACTAGTTCAATTCCTTGTTTATAATTTTCATCTTGAGTTTCAGCTTTTAGTGCATTTTCAAGATTATCTACAACTGGAAGCATAACTTCTATTACATCTGACAACACTGAGCTGTACAAACTTTCTTTTTCTTTTTGGCTTCTTTTTTTATAATTATCAAATTCTGCTAATATTCTTTTATAGTGGTCATTTAATTCGTCATATTCTGTTTTTGGAACCATTTCTTTATGTTCTTTTTTATGTTTTTCTTCATGCTCTTTATTCTCTTTTTTTTCTGCTTGTTCTACTTTTTCTTTGTTTTCCTCTGACATTTATTTTCCTCCTAACTTATCATTCCCATTTAACTTTTTGTTTATATATTTCATAACTGAAATTACCTTTGAATAATCCATTCTTTTAGGTCCTATAATTCCTATTGTTCCTAAATCTTTTCCATTTATTTTATGTTTGAATGTTACTACACTAAAATCTTTTAGTTGCTCTTTTTCGCTTTCTTCTCCAATATAAACTTGGATATCATCTGCTATTCCACTATTTAACATATCAGCAACTAATTCTTTTGTATCTAGTACATTTATAAAATTTTTAGCTACTGCTAAACTGTTAAACTCAGGCAATTCAAATGATTTATTTGCACCTTCTAAATATATTTTTTCATCTTCTTGTATTACTTTTTTTAATTGTTCTATTACTGGTTTTATAACATTTATACTATATGTCATCTCATCATATAAATATTCTTCTAATGGTCTGTCTATTGTTTCTAATGGTTGACCTTTTAATTTATTATTAAACATATAGTTCATTGTTTCTACTTGTTTTTGCGTTACATCTTCGTCAAATTTTATTATTGTTTCTTTTACTAGTCCTGTATCTGTCAATATAACTGCCATCATCATTCTAGTTCCTAGTAATACAAATTTTATTTCTTCTATTAGTTGATTTGTAGTTTTGGGTCCAATTGATACTGTTGTATAATGTGTAACTTCTGAAATTGTATTTGCTGCTATTTTTGTTAAATCTTCTATTTCGTTTACCTTTGTTTCTAATTTATCACTTATATATTTTACTTCTTCTATGCTTATATCATTTTCATTTAAAAGTTCATCTACATAGTATCTATAACCTTTTTCTGAAGGTATTCTTCCACTTGATGTATGTGTTTTATCTAAATATCCACATTTTTCAAGTTCTGCCATTTCGTTCCTTATTGTTGCACTACTATAATCTAATCCATGATTTTTCGTTAATGCATTTGAACTAACTGGTTCTGCTGTATTTACATATTCTTCTACTATTGCTTGTAATACCTTCTTTTTTCTATCATCTAACAATTTTTTCACCTCTTCATAATTGTTAGTTTTTAGCACTCTTTTGTTTTGTTTGCTAATCTTGTTATATATTATACCCATTTTTAGCACTTGTCAATACTTATTGCTAATTTTTTTGTGAACTTTTTGTGAATTAGTTTTCTAGGTTTTTAAAAAATCTTTTTTCTTTTTCTGGTAAATTTTGGCTATCTATAAATTCAATTTTATCCTCACAATTTTCTGTATTATTTTCCTTGTTTAATAATCCTTTTTCACTTAAAACGTCTTTTAAATGTACAGCTAATCTTTCTGCTCCATTAAAAAATTGTATATTTCCACCTAATACTTTATCTATTTGCTCTTGAATTAATGGATAATGTGTACATCCTAAAACTACATTTTTTACTTTTCCCTTATATTCTCCAATATGTGTTTCCAAATATTTAGAAATTTCTTCATTATCAGCTTTTTCTATAATATCAGCTAAACCAACACATGAATACAAATATGTTTTATGATTATCATATTTTTTGAATAATATATTAAATTTTTCACTTTCTATAGTTCCTTTTGTTGCCATAACTAATGTTGGCTTATCATAAGAATAATCATGTACCATCTTATATGCTGGTTCAATTGCTATAATTGGAAGTTCTTTATATTTTTGTCTTAAAAATTTTGCAGCCTTTGCACTTGCTGTATTACATGCAATTACAATTGCTTTACAATTTTTTTCTAACATCATTTTTATTATATTGTCACATAAATTAATTATTTCTTCATCTGATTTATCCCCATATGGATTATTTTTACTATCACTATAATATATGTAATTTTCATTTGGTAATATTTTTATTATTTCTTTTAAGACTGTAACTCCACCTATTCCAGAATCAAATATTCCTATTGGTTTATTCTTTTTCATTTTTGTTTCTTTCCTTTTTTCTTTTCAAATTTTATATTTTATTATTTCTGTTTATCGCTATTTTATCACATAAAAATCAATAGTTCAAAACTAATTAAATTATATTTAAATAATTTTATGTTTTTTAATAAAATTTTTAAATTTGGTTACAATATAATTGGAGGTTATAAAAATGAATAATGAAAATTATGTTTTAAATGAAATTAACAAAGGTATAAAAATGGGAATGGATTCAATTTCCAATGTTTCTCAAAAGGTTCAGGATGATAGATTTAAACAAGATTTAAAATGTCAATATGATAAATATAATCAAATTTTAAATAATGTGAATGATGAATTATCTAATTATGATGATTTTCCAAAAGAATTAAATCCTATGCAAAAAGCAATGGGATGGATGAGCATAGAAATGAATACAATTTCTGATAAAAGTAATTCTAAAATTGCTGAAATGATGTTACAAGGTACTAATATGGGAATTATTGAAGGTGTTAAATTACGTAATCAATATCCAGATTTAGATAAACCTGTACAAAATATTTTAAATGAATTTGTTCAATTTCAACAAAATAATGTAGAACAGTTAAAAAAATATCTATAACCTTAAAAGTACGAAGATTAAAAAATCTTCGTACTTTTTATTTTTATTGTTTCTTCTCTAATTTTTTTGCTATTTTTTGTTTTTGTTTTTCTAATCTCTCTTTTATTAACTCTAATTTTTCAAATCTAAAGTTTGGATATGCATTAACTAACCTTCTATGTAGCCAAGATTTTTGTTTTAACAATTGTTTTATTTTTGTTGCAATTTCATTTGTTATTTCCTCTGTATTGTCTGCAATTTTTTCTTCTTCTACATGAATACTTGAAATTATCCTAGAAGAAACTATATTGTCTATAATATATAATGTAAATAATATGCCTGCAATTATATGAAGCCATATATCTGGGATGTTAGTATATATATCAATAAAAAATGGATTTGACACATACATGATAAATAGTCCTAAAATTCCAAATGGAATCATTGTATCCAAACATATACGTCCATTTATATTAAATTTTTTATTACTATAATCCCACCATCTTGCATGATACTTTTTTTCCATAAAATAACTTGTAAAATATTCAATAAATGAACACACAATTACTGCCATTACAAATAAAACAATAATATCATTTGTATATCTTTGTAAAAGCAATGTTATTGCTAATGCTCCCCATCCATATATAGGGCAATATGGTCCAACTAAAAAGCCTCTATTTATGAATCTTTTAAATTGTATTAATTTACATGTAACTTCCATACACCATCCTAAAAATGCATATGTTAAGAAAAGTAAAAAATATATTTCTATAGTATGTAACATAATTTCCCTCTTTTCGTCTTTTTGCCTTCGTTTGTATTATATAATATAGTTTTATAAAATTCAATTAATTATGAATATTTGTATCCAATTTTTGAATGTATTAAAAATATTTTGTGAATTCATATACAAAAAAACTCTAAAATATTGATAATTCAATAATTTTAGAGTTTTATTTATGGCTCCTCGTGTTGGGCTCGAACCAACGACCTATCGGTTACTGCACTACACTAATTTTCACTAGCATTATAAGATTTTTCTCTATATAATTTGTAGTCTGGACTTTATCTTTACCATATCATCAGACTTAGGTAGGTGGTGTAAAGTCTCTACACATAGCTTTCGCCTTGCTCGGTATTGTCGTCAACATTACTTGTTACGAGTTCCACCGACTTAGCCACCTTTATCATCTATAAGTTTCCCTATAGAGCTGCTAACTTTAATCTTGGAAGATTTGCTTCACAGCCGAGCGCTCTACCAACTGAGCTAACGAGGAATATATATAAATCTGGCAACAACCTATTTTTCCAGCAGGGTAACCCGCAAGTATTTTCGGCACACTTAGGCTTGACTTCTGTGTTCGGGATGGGAACAGGTATTACCCTAAATGTCATCATCACCAGAAAATTGATAACTAATTAATGATGTTTTCTTAATACTTTTGTATTATATAGTATTTTATATAATATTGCAAGCATTTTTTTCAATTTATTTGATTTTTTATGTACTTTATAAAAGCACACTCAAAAATACATAGATGAATATCGTTTTATTATTTATCCTTTTCTCGATTGCTTTTTTTGTATTATTGTGGTTAAGCCCTCGATTTATTAGTATTGGTCAGCTTAATACATTGCTGTACTTACACCTCCAACCTATCACCATGTCGTCTTCATGGAATCTTACTACCTTTCGGTATGGGATATCTTATCTTGAGGTGGGCTTCACACTTAGATGCTTTCAGCGTTTATCCCGTCCTTACTTAGCTACTCAGCCATGCCATTGGTATGACAACTGATACACCATCGGTAAGTTCAACCTGGTCCTCTCGTACTAGGGTCAACTCCCCTCAAATATCCTTCGCCTGCGACAGATAAGGACCGAACTGTCTCACGACGTTCTGAACCCAGCTCGCGTACCACTTTAATGGGCGAACAG
>CAJMJN010000015.1 GCA_905213875.1 uncultured Clostridium sp. | reverse complement strand
CTTCTTTTACTTCTTTATATTTATCTGGTTCTTTCATTCTATTTAATTGATAGTAAAATGTACTTCTTGTTACTTCTGCATATTTTAACAAAGCCTCTAATTTAAATTCATGCCTTAATTCCTCTATTACTATTACTTTCTCGGTTGTTTTGGCTTTGTCCTTTCCTGAATTAAGGCTTGCAATTTTTTTAAGTATGCATTTTCCATTCTAAGTCTTTGATTCTCTGCAATTAAGTCTTCTTCTACTTCTTTAGATAATTCCTTTTTTTTCGGTTTAGAACTCATAATCCTCTTTCTACCACGTCGCTCCTCATAAAGAGCCTGTGGACCTTCCTCATAATATATACGTTCCCATTTACTTACAACTGCGTTATTTGCTAAATTAAAATGAATTGCTGTTTCAAAACTTGATAAATGGTTTGTATGCATATATTCTACCACACTTTGCTTAAATTCTCCACTATATGAAGTTTTAAAATTTTTTAATAATCCTTTTTCTCCATGTTCTTCATATTTTCTACACCATTTTTGTACAGTTACTTTAGCTGGTATATTAAAATAATCAGCAGTTGATTTAAAACCATGATGTCCTTCTATACAATACTTTACTACTTTTAATTTAAATTCATTTGAATATTTAGACATAAAATGAACCCTCCTTATTAAACTTTTTTGTCTAATAATTTGGGTTCACTTCATTTTTAGTCTATTCTTTTTTTATATCTTCTACAATCCACAATTCCTTATAAATATGTGATTTAGTATATATTTTGCACCATTTTTTGTTATATGTTCTTTAGTTTGTTTGCACCTTATCTAAATAATTCATCAATTTTAGTTGCATCTTGTTTAAAACGACCTATAAATTCAGCAACTGCTTCTTTTTAGCTTCATATTCTTCTTGAGTAATTGCACCTATATCTAATAGTTCTTTGTATTTCTTTATTTCATCTGGTATTGATTTTAATTCTATATTTCGCTGTTGAGTATTATTAAGTATTTCAACTTGCTGTTGACTATTCTCTTTACAAATAATATCTAAATAAGACAATATGGCTTGTGCTTGCGAATATAGTCCTTGATAATACCAACCCGTTTTCTTAGTGGCACTATACACAAATTCTATATATTCGATTGGACAATTTATATCTTTTAAAGTAATTTTTAGCTTTAAGCTTGTGCACATCTGTTGTTGCTTGTGTCCTGTTGAACCACCAACAATAGCACCAACACCACCAAATAAAGCTCCTCCTACTATTGCTCTACCAACACCACCTTTTGAAATAGAAGTTCCATCTTCTAATAATTCATAGCTTACAATATCACTATAATGATGAATACGATTAGGATTAATCTTCTTACTTATAATGCCTTCCGGAATAGTCCATAATTTATTTGTCTCATCAATATAAAAAATTTCCCCCACCTTATTAGTAACAACAAATATATTTGCCAATGATTTTTGTTCTTCTTGCTTTTGAATAGCTAAGTCAGTTCTTACTTTTTCATTATTATTTTTTTTCTCTTGAATCTCTATCTGTTTAATTGCATTTTCAGGAACTTCATCATAGTATTTTATTTCACATTGCCATTTTCCCATTTTTATTGCCGTTTCTATTTCTGCAACATTATTATTTAATAAATTAATTTCACATTCAGTAGATGAAAAATACCCCATACTTGAACACTTAAAAATAAGTATAATATTTTCCATATCTAAGATTTTCGTTTCATTTCTAGAAACTTCATAAAACGGAGCCCATTTATTATTTATTTTTTTTAAACATTTTACTTTGGGTAACCCATTATTTTTTATTATCAACTTTGACATATATAACTCCCCTTACTTTTTATCCATTATAAAACAAACTTCAAATTATATCAATCATTTCAAGCATCAAATTTAAGGTTATGAAAAAAGTATTAAAAATACTGGAATTAGTCTTTATTTTGCATTATTATTAAAAGAGCAAATTTAACAAAAGTTTAAAATTTGTACTAAATATAAAAATAAAATCAGTATAAAAAAAGAAAGCAATTACGCTTTCTTTTTAAAAGAATGTTTTAGCAAAAACATAAAGAGAAATCATTACACATACTATTCCTACTTTTTTGCTTCCATAGTAAATGTCAGATACTCCTGCTGCTATTAACAGCAATGAAAATGCTATTGGATGGTGATTGAAATAACTAATCACCCGTACAAATGTTAAAAATGCCCTTGAAATCATACTCAAGCCTTCCTTTCTTTTTATACAATAGTTTTTACTGATACTTATATAATAACACAATTTACATAAAATTGCAATTTTAAAAATCCAGTTTAAATCCATTTTAAGCTTAAATATTAGATGCTCTATCTCCTATTTTTATGTTTAATACAAAAAAGAATACATAGACTAAAATCTTGTATTCTTATATTGGCGTAGGTGAGAGGGTTCGAACCTCCGCGCCGATTGCTCGACCTAGCAGTTTAGCAAACTGCCCCCTTCACCACTTGGGTACACCTACATTTAATATGATTGTTTTATTATGGAAATTGTTATATTTAAACTTAAAGTCCCAAAGTTTTAATTATTTCCTTTAGGACTTTTGTTTTGGCGGAGAGGGTGGGATTCGAACCCACGGTACGCTATAAACGCACGCCAATTTTCAAGACTGGTGCCATAAACCAACTCGACCACCTCTCCATATCGCTTGGAACAATTACTATATTAGCATATCTATTTAGTAATTGTCAAGCATTTTTTATAATTTTTTAATTATTTACATATATTTCAAATTCCTCTATTTCTCCTACTTTCTTTAATTCCTTTTTTAGATTTCTATTAATTTGTTTTGATTCTTGCCACTCCATGTTTTCTTCATCTTTTTGCAACAAAATTTCAACATTTTCTTTATTTTTAAATTCTTCTATAATTTCCATTTCTGTTAAATTACCATAATTACCATAAAAAGGCAAATCATAATATCCATTACTTTCTTTTAAAGGAATCATATATAATGCTGCTTTAGCAGAAAAAATTATTACTCTTACTCCTTCACTAGATTTATTGTTGATATATTCTGTTATATTATTTATATTATTTTTTTGTTCATTTAATACAACTGATCCAAAAAATGGTTCACAATAATTATAATAATCTTTCCTTTTAATAGTTTCTTTAGCCCATTCATTTAATGTCAAAGTTGACATTGTTATAACTGCTATGCTAAGTATTATTACTATACTATTTAAGCATTTTATATTATCTATTTTTGTATTAATATCTATATTTATATTTTCTAATATTAAACTTATTATATATATTAATAATATTATTTCTACATCTATTCCCATAATCGTATGAGACATATTAACTATTGGAAATATAGTAAAAAACATACCTAATGACATTATTTCCAATACAATCAGGTTTATTTTTCTATCTTCTTGTATTTTTACTTTTTTTATAAACACATATCCTGTTATAATATCTATCATTAATATTGCAATTGCCACAATAAAATTCATGTTATATAAGTATATATTTTTTTGGCCAAATTGTTTTATTCCTAATATTGCAAAATTAAAAAATTCATTGATATTACCTTTTAATAATAGACTGATAATAAAAATGACTGTGTATACACTTATTAGTCCATACATTTTAAGAATTTTTGTTATTCTATTTTTTTCTCTATAAAATATTAATATTGTCAAACATAAAATATATAATACTCCTATATTTTGTTTAGTCATCAATATACAAAATGCTAATATTGATTGTATTATTATATTTTTATTACTAAAATAATCTTTTTTATTTAAAATTAAAAGTATTCCAATTAATACTATATCAATAGCCAAATAATTATAATTTGCCATTACTCTTGGTATTGTATAATTTCCCCATATCATTAATAAAATAACCAATATATAAGATATTTTTTTATTAATTTTAAGCTTAACTAATATTTTATAATTCACAAAAATATATACTGAATAAATTACTATACTGTATATCCTAAAAACAAAAAAATTAGCACCTAACACTCTAAATAATAAGTTTCCAATGTAGAAAAATAAAGGTGTACAAATAACATTTGCATCTTTATATATTACAAATCCATTGTACATCTTATATATGTTTTGAAAATTCCATAATTCGTCACTCGCATCTAATTTTACATTTAAGGTTATCCCTATTAATGAAAATGCTATTAAAAGAAATATAAATACGTCTTCTTTTTTCTTTATTTTCTCTATTATTTTCTTCATATCCTATCTTTTTCCAACTTCCATTGCTTTTTTAATTGCCTGTTGTTCTTCCTCAGAAAGTGTATATGAAGAGTTGCCAGCCTCAACTGGTTTAGCATAAATATTTGACATTTCTCTAGAATATATACCATTCATTACAACACCATTGTTTTTTTCATCTAGCAAAGCTAATGAAAAACTTAAATCACTTCCAGTATCTTGGAAAGCACTATATCTAACTATTCCAACTTTTTGTATACAGCCTTCTAAATCTTTATCTAATCCACTTAATTGCCCTAATATCTCTGCATTCTGTTTTTCTACTCTTTCAACTTTATACATGTAGTTTTCTAAATCTTCTTCTAAATTTTCACTTTCCCCTAGTTTTTTCATGAATTTCTTATACTTTTTATCCAAATATATTGTTTTACACATAAAAGTTATTACTAATATCAATAACACAAATATTAATACTAATAAAATTATAAATGTATTAGTTATTCCTATTTCGTTTATAAAATTCTCCATAATCTATATTCCTCCTTTAGTCAAATATTCTATTTTAAGCCTATATATCTTATATATCTATCTTATCCTTCTCTGCTTAATAATCCCATTATTCTTTCTAGATCATCATTTGATGTATATTCTATTACTATTTTTCCACGTTTTTTTCCTGGATTTAATCTGACTTTTGAACCAAAAAATCCTTGGAATGTATCTTCTATTTTCTTATATAATACATGATTTCTTTGTTCTTCTTCTTTTGATAGCTTTATATGTGATTTCTTTTCCATTTGTCGTACAGTTATTCCTCTTTCTAATAGATGAACTGCTGCTAAATATTGTTTTTCTGGATCTGTAATCATCAATAAAGCTTTACAATGTCCTTCAGATATTTTTCCTTCTTTAGCCATTTCTAATACACGTGGTTCTAAGTTTAGAACTCTTATCCAGTTTGCAATTGTACTTCTACCTTTTCCAAGTTTTCTAGAAACTTCTTCTTGTGTCATTCCATATGTGTCTATTAATGTTTTTATTCCTATTGCTTTTTCAACTGGGTTTAAGTCCTCTCTTTGCATATTTTCTATTAATGATATTTCTGAATTTATTTTTGCATCATCTTCTCTTATTATAGCTGGTATTTCTTTTAATCCAGCTATTTTAGAAGCTCTCCATCTTCTTTCTCCTGCTACAATGCTATAATATCCATCTTTTTTAGTTACAACTATTGGTTGAATTAAACCATATTCTTTTATAGATTGTGCTAATTCTTCTAAAGCTTCTTGGTCAAATCTTTTTCTTGCTTGATCTATATTAGGTTCAACCTCAGTTATTTTTAAATTTTTCAATGTATCATTTTCACGTGGTTGTTCTTCTTCTGGAGTTGGTCCAAATAATGCATCTAATCCTTTTCCTAACCCTGTCATTTTTGCCATTTTTATTCCCCCTATCTTAATTTTTTCTGTCGTTTATTATTTTGTATCATTATTTTTTATACAATTTATAAATATATTTCCAATATTTTACATCATATGTTTTGCTTTTTTCTCTTCTTCATTTAATTTTAGAAACTCTTTTGCAAATTTAGTATAACTTTTTGCTCCTTTTGACCTTGGATCATACTCTGTTATTGGCATTCCATAACTTGGTGCTTCACTTAATCTTACATTTCTTGGAATTACCGTTTTATATACTTTGTCCTCAAAGTATTTTTTTACTTCTTTTACAACCTGATTAGAAAGATTTGTTCTTATGTCATACATTGTAAGCAAAGCTCCTTCTATTCTTATATTTTTGTTTAAATGTTTTTTTACAAGATTAATAGTATTTAAAAGTTGTCCTAATCCTTCTAGCGCAAAGTATTCGCATTGTACAGGTATTAACACACTATCTGATGCCGTAAAAGAATTTAAAGTTATTAAACCTAATGATGGTGGGCAATCTATAAGAATATAATCAAACATATCTTTAATTGGTTCTAATTTTTCTTTAAGCCTTTGCTCTCTTGACATCATTGATACTAGTTCAACTTCTGCACCAGCTAAGTTCATGTTTGCTGGACATACTTTTAAATTTTTTATTATTGTATCTTGTAGTGCATCTCCAAGTTCTGCATCATTTACTAAAATGTCATATGTAGAAGGTTCAATATCTTTTTCTACTCCAAGTCCACTTGTCGCATTCCCTTGTGGATCTGCATCAATTAGCAATACTTTTTTACCTTTTTTTGCTAATATAGTTCCTAAATTAACTGTGGTTGTAGTCTTTCCTACTCCACCTTTTTGATTTGCTACTGATATTACTTTCCCCAATTTCATTGCCTCCATTTATAAGTTAAATTTTATTAACAAGTTTTATTTTTATAACACTATAATAATATAAAAATATATAAAAAAAGTCAATAAAATTTACATATATTTTTAAAATTTTTGACTAATGATTTTGGGGACGGAGCAAAAAATCAGCTTTTAATAAATTTTAATAAATTTACTAGTTATGTTATCATTTTTTACATATTGTGCCATAACAAACAAATATTAATCTTAGTTTATTTCCATTTTACTTAATTTCATTTTCTGATTAGCTTATCTTAATATAAAATTATAACATAACATCAACTTTATCAATTATACAGTAATTCATTTAATACTAAAAATGATTTTTTGATCCGTCCCCAAAATCATCTATAAAAAAGAACCATTTTATAATGGTTCTTTTGCTGGAGTTCCAGGCTTTCTTGGAAATTTACTTGGTGTTATTTTTTCCTTTTTCACTATTATTATACTTCTTCCTAAATCACTTTCAGGAATTTCAAACTTATCTACCTTTTCTATTTTTCCTCCCAATGTCTTTATTGCTTTTTTAGCTTTTTCCAATTCTTCCTCAACTTCTATTGTCTTCATAAAAATGCATTTGCCATTTAATTTTACAAATGGCATTAAATATTCTGAAAGTGTTGACAAATTAGCTACGGCTCTTGATGTGGCATAATCAAATTTTTCTCTATATTGTTTGTTTTTTCCTAATTCTTCTGCTCTGCAATGTATTGTTTCCACATTTTCTAATTTTAACTTGTCAATTACTTCATCTAAAAACTTAATTCTTTTATTCAATGAATCTGCTAATACAACTTTTACATCTTTTCTATATATTTTTATAGGTATTCCCGGAAAACCTGCTCCTGTTCCCATATCTATTATAGATTTGCCTTCTTCAACATATTTAGCAATTGTTAATGAATCTACAAAATGCTTTAAAATTATTTCTTTGGGATCTGTTATTGCAGTTAAGTTCATTTTTTCATTCCATTCAATTAAAAGTTCCATATAAGCATAAAATTGTTCATATTGTTCCTTGAGCAATGATATATTCATTTTTGCTAAGTATTTCTCGAATTCTCTCTTAAATTCTTCAAATTCCATACTATTTCTATTCCTTTCTTTATTTTTTCACTTAATTTAAAAGTTTTACAAGCTATTACTTTATTTAGATTCTTTTTTATTTCCTTTTTGTTGTAAATATACTAATAATACTGATACATCAGCTGGTGAAACCCCTGATATTCTTGATGCTTGTCCAATTGAACGTGGTTTAAATTTATTTAATTTTTGTCTTGCTTCTAGGCTTATTCCTTTTAAATCTTTATAATTTATGTTTTCTGGAAGCATTTTTGTTTCAAGTTTTTTGAATTTTTCTACTTGAGCCTCTTGTAATTTTATATATCCTTCATATTTTACTTGAATTTCTACTTCTTTTTTCTCTTGATCAGATAATTCTGGTCTTTCTGGATCTATTTCTTTTAACATTTCGTAATTTAATTCTGTTCTTTTAAGTAATTCTGCCATCTTTGTACCTGTTGTCAATACTGATGTTCCAGCCATTTCTAGTAATTTATTTACTTTTTCTTCTGGTTTTACAGTAAGGGCTTTTAATCTTTTTATTTCTTTTTCTATATTTTCATATTTTTTAACAAATTTTTCATATCTTTCATCAGAAATTAAACCTACATCATGCCCTATTTTTGTTAATCTTAAATCTGCATTATCTTGTCTCAATAATAGCCTGTATTCAGCTCTTGATGTCATCATTCTATATGGTTCGTTTGTCCCTTTTGTAACTATATCATCAATTAAAACACCTATGTAGGCTTGGCTTCTATCAAGGATTACAGGTTCTTTTCCATCTATTTCTTGAGAAGCATTTATTCCTGCTATTAACCCTTGGCTTGCAGCTTCTTCATATCCTGAAGTTCCATTTATTTGCCCTGCCATAAATAATCCTTTTATTCCCTTATATTCTAATGATAATGTTAAATTAGAAGGATCTATGCAATCATATTCAATAGCATAGGCAGGTCTTGTAAACTCTGCATGTTCTAGTCCTGGAATTGTATGATATAAGGCTATTTGGACATCTTCTGGTAATGATGAACTCATTCCTTGTATATACATTTCTTCTGTATCTAATCCAACAGGTTCTACAAATGCTTGATGACGTGGTTTATCACTAAATCTAACCACTTTATCTTCTATTGATGGACAATATCTAGGTCCTGTACCTTCGATCATTCCTGCATATAATGGTGATCTATGTAAATTTTCTCTAATTATTTCATGTGTTTTTTCATTTGTATATGTCAAATAGCAGTCAACTTGTTCAAAATCTTTTGGTTCATCTTCAAAAGAAAATGCTTCTACCCCATTGTCTCCTTTTTGAACTTCCATTTTACTAAAATCAATACTTCTTCTGTTGATTCTAGCTGGTGTACCAGTTTTAAATCTTATTAGGTCAATACCTAGATTTTTCAGGCTTTCTGATAGTTTATTAGCTGCTGCAACACCATCTGGTCCACTTTCTTTTGAATATTCTCCAATAAATATTTTTCCCTTTAAATAAGTTCCTGTTGCAATTACAATTGCCTTTACATTATATACAGCCCCTAAGTCTGTTTTAATTGCTACTATTTGATTGTTGTCAACAACGATTTCCACAATTTCTGCTTGTTTTACCTCTAAATTTTCTTGTTTTTCTAGAGTATGTTTCATTTCTGCTTGATATCTTTTTCTATCTGCTTGTGCTCTTAAAGAATGCACTGCAGGTCCTTTTGATGTATTAAGCATTTTTATTTGTATCATTGTTTTATCTATATTTTTTCCCATTTCTCCACCTAGTGCATCTATTTCTCTAACTAGGTGTCCTTTAGAACTTCCTCCTATATGTGGATTACATGGCATATTAGCTATTGCCTCTAAACTTATTGAAAATATTAATGTCTTTTTTCCTAGTCTTGCAGATGCAAGTGCTGCTTCACATCCTGCATGTCCTGCTCCTATTACTGCAACATCATACTCTCCTGCTATATATTCGTTACCCTTCAAATTCATTGTTTTTCCTTCCTTTTCCTCTTATTTGCTTCAATTCTCTTCATTTTTCTATATCATCTTTTGTATCCTTTCTAGCTCTAGTGTTTCACGCCTTTTTGTTTCATTGTTCCACATTTTTCATTTCCGTATGAAACAGGATATTTCGTTTTAAAAGCGGTGTATTAAAGTTTAACCTATTGGTAATATCTAGATTTTTTTGTAAGTTTTCCCTGTTGTTTATTTTGGTTGATTTTATCACTTTTGTTTCGCTTTTACCAATTGGTTTATTTTTCTTCTAAATTTAATGTATTTTTATTGTTTTTATGTTCACTTTTGTTCCTTTGGTTTATTTTTCAGTCTGTTTTCACTCTTTAAAAACATATCAACTTGGTTCTAGTTTTAAAAATAGATTTTATTTTTTGATATAGTGCTGATTGGCTTCAAAATCGTTTTTAAGTTGTTTTATTTTTTATTAAACAAGTTATATGGTTTGAATTATATTTTTGCTTTATAATATATTCTCGTCTGTTAAAATTATTTTCCTAAACAGAACTTGGAAAATATTTCATCTATAATATCATCTGTTACAATTTCTCCTGTAATTTTTCCTAAATCCTCTAATATGTCTTTTATAAAAATAGCGATTATATCTATTGGCATTTTTTGTTCCATTGTGTCTTTTGCTTTTTTTGTACTTTCTATTGCTTGATCTATTAAATTTTTATGTCTTACATTTGTAATTACTGTTTCTTGGTCTAAATTTATTTGATTTAAATCAAACATTTTTGTTATTTCCTCATATAAGTTTTCAATTCCCTCTCTTTTTAATGCGGAAATCTTAATTACAGTTGCACCTGTCTCTTTTATTTTTTGATCATTTTCATTAATTTTTTCTTTTAAATCTGTTTTGTTTAAAAGTATTATTGCCTTTTTATTTTTTATAAGTTCTAATATCTCTAAGTCTTCTTTCCCTAAGTCTTTAGACGCATCAAATATAGCAATTATTAAGTCTGCATCTTTTGCTATTTCTTTAGATTTTGCTATACCTATTTTTTCTACTTCGTCTTTTGCATCTCTAATTCCTGCTGTATCTACAAGTTTTAATGGAATTCCATTTATATTTACAAACTCTTCTATTGTGTCTCTTGTTGTTCCCTCATATTCTGTTACAATTGCTCTATCTTCTTTTAAAATTGCATTTAATAATGATGATTTTCCTGCATTTGGTCTTCCTATTATTGCTGTTTTTATTCCTTCTTTTATTATTTTTCCATTATCGAAACTTTTACTTAGCTTAACTAGCTTATTTTCAACAGTTACAAGCATGTCATTTATTTGATTGCTTGTAACGTCATCAACGTCATATTCTGGATAATCTATGGCCACTTCGATATTTATCATTACATCCATTATTTCTTGCTTTATTTTAGCAATCTCGTTTGAAAGGAAGCCCTCTAATTGCTTTATTCCATTCTTAGCTTCTCTTTCAGATTTTGCATTAATAACATCTATAACAGATTCTGCTTGTAATAAATCTATTCTTCCATTCAAAAATGCTCTTTTTGTAAATTCCCCTGGTTCTGCTAGTTCTGCTCCATTTTTCAAGCATAATTCTAATATTTTTTTTACTACTACATTTCCCCCATGTGAGTTGATTTCACACATATTTTCTGTTGTATAACTTTTAGGTGCTTTAAAATATGATACTAAAACTTCATCAATTACATTGCCATTTTCTATGATATTTCCATATTTCATAGTATATCCTTTAATATCTTTTAAGTCCTGTTTGTTCTTTTGTTCAAATATTTTTTCTAATACTTCAAAGCTTTTTTCTCCACTCATTCTTATTATTCCTATTCCTCCAATTCCGAGGAGCCGTAGAGATTGACGCGATTGTACTCATTTTTTACCTCCATTTTTTTATGATATAAAAAAGGTCAAAGATAGAATTTACAATTATACTTGTAAAATCCGACCTTTGACCTCCGATTTTATATATTTATTTATTTTTTAGTGATATAACTATCCTTCTATGTGGTTCTTCACCTATGCTTGTTGTATCTATTTTATCATTATTTTGCAATTCACTATGAATTATTTTTCTTTCATATGCTTGCATTGGCTCTAATTTAACAGCTTTTTTAGTTCTTATTACTGTTTTAGAAACTTTTTGAGCAAGTTCTCTTAATGTTTTTTCTCTTTTTGCTTTATATCCTTCTATGTCTAGTATAACTCTAACCCTATTTTCAAGTCCTTTTCCTGCAATTACTGAAATTATATTTTGCATTGCATATAAAGTTTCCCCTCTATATCCTATCAAAAATCCTAGGTTAGGACTGTTTAAGTCAACATATATCGTATCTTTTTCAGCTTTTACTTCATATGTTGTATCTTCTGGTAATTGGCTTTTTAACTCTTCTATAAAGCTTTTTACATTTTCTATTGCTTTTTCTTGTTCTTCTTTTGATAAAATAAGTTCTTTTCTTGTTTTATTTTCTCTATTTTTTTCATTGTTTGCATGGTTTTCCGCATTTTCTTTTACTATTAATTCTACTTTTACAACTCTTGGTGCTAATATACTAAAAAAACTACGTTTTTCGCCATTTTCTAGTACTTTTACATCTACCATTTTTCGACTAACATTTAATTCTTTAAGTCCCTTTTCAATTGCCTCATTTGTAGTTTTTCCTTCTGAAATAATAGTTTTTGCCATTTTACGTTCCTCCATTATTTGATTATTTTGTCTAAAATTAGTCTTTCTGCAATCATAAGTATATTACTTACTAACCAATATAAAGCAAGTCCTAATGGTGCTACAAACGCAATTGATATAGACATTATTGGCATCATCCATGACATCATTTTGTTTGTTTGCATAACTGCATCCATTTCGTTGTTTTCCTCTTGTGGAACTAGCTCTTGTCCAGTAGTTCCGTCGATTTTTACTTCTTTTTCTTCTTGCTTTTTCTTATTTTGTTTTTCTTGCATTGCAGTTGTCATTCTTATAGATATAAATGATGATAATATATACAATATAGGAATTATATATACAGTATAATCAGACATATTTTGTTGCGGAATTTTACTTAAGTCTAATCCTAAAAAATTCATTTGAATGTTTGCTTTTTCAACATTTTCGTCTTCTGGATTTTTCTCTTTTAAAAATTCATAATCCCTTATTACGTCTATTTCTGGATATACCTGACTTATTGTTTTTCCATCGTCTTTTAGTTGTTGCACATAATTATTTATGTTTTCTGTTGGTATTTTTTCCATGTATGTCAATGGACTTCTAACCAAATAGAATATTGAAATTAACAACAAAAATTGCACTATTGATGTTAAACAACCACTAAATGGACTCATATTTTCTGATTTGTATAAGTTCATCATTTCTTGATTTAGTTTTTCTGGATCATTTTTATATTTAAACTGAAGTACCTTCATTTTTTCGTTTAATTCAGCACTTTTTTTCATTGAACGTTGTTGTTTTATTGATAATGGCAATAATAAGATTTTAATTACAACTGTAAATAATATTATTGCTAATCCATAATTATTAACTAAATGATACACTAACTGCAACAAATAACCAAATATATTTGCAAAAAAATTAAACATCTATCCATTTCCTCCTAGCTATACTATTTTAGTGGGTCATATCCACCTTTTGAAAAAGGATTACACCTTAAAATTCTAGCAATTCCAAGTAGTAATCCCTTTATAGCTCCATATTTTTCAATTGCTTGTTTTGTATATTCTGAACAAGTTGGATAAAATTTGCAATTTATATTTTTACTTGTAAGCCATCTTGAAATATGGTGTTGATATTGCTCAATTAGCCATATCAATATCTTTTTCATGATTATTCCTCATTTTTGTTAAAATTAGAATTTAAAACATTTGCTCTTTTTAAGATTTTTGTCATATCTTTTTGAATTTCAGCATATTTTATGTTTTTAATATCAATATTTTTTTTGCACGTAAAAACAATTGTACAGCCATCTTTTACTTGCATTTCAAGCTTTTGATAGCTTTCACGTATAAGTCTTTTTAAATAATTTCTTTTTGTTGCTTTAGCTATTTTTACTCCAACAGCTATTCCTAAGAAATTCACTGGCTTATTATTGTTTTTTATAAATGCTACTAAATATCTGCCACCACTGGCTTTGCCTTTATTAAAAACAGTTTTAAATTCATAATTTTTTTTTAGCATTTTAGTTTTTTTCATTATTTCATCTTCCCTTCTTCCAGGCAAATCAATGAAAAAAACGTTTTGTTTAATTTAAATTCTGTTGATTTAAATTAAGCAGATAATTTTTTTCTACCTTTTGCTCTTCTTGCTTTTAATACGTTTCTGCCACCTTTAGTACTCATTCTTTTCATGAATCCATGTTCTTTCTTTTCTTGTCTTTTTTTTGGTTGAAAAGTTCTTTTCATTCTCAGCACCTCCTACTGTTTTTTTATAAAAACCCTTACGGGATATTCTCTTACACAAAATAACGAGTATATCGATTATACAGCATAAAAACTATAAATGTCAAGCAATTTTATTAAATTTTTTTATGCTATTTGTAATATTTTTGTAACATTTCTTAGTTTTCCACAGTTTAAAACAAAGTTATCCACAATTTTAAAAAATTTTCCACAACCTTATTGACTTATTATATAGAAATTTGTTATTATGTGTAAAGTAGAAAATAATTGCGATTTTTCCCGAAAAATCTTGAATTTTTGTTCGTGAATTTTCGCTCTTTTTTTACAAAAACATTACAAAGTTATCAACAGTTGTGGATAACTTTGTGGATAACTTTTTAGAAAGGATGATTTTAAATGGCCATCGAAAAAGAAGAATTAATTGCAAAAATAAAAGAGCTTTTAAAACCAGAAGTAACAAAGATATCTTATGATACTTGGATCATGCCTTTAGATATACGTAGTATTGATGGAAATCATATAGTTTTTACAGCTAATTCTGAATTTCAAAAAGATTTTATCGAAAATAAGTACAAAAGCTTAATTTTCAATACTTTGCGATATATTACTAACAAAGATTGGACATTTTCTGTAGTTGATTTGACCAAAGAAGAGAAAGATGATTCAAAAGATATCATTTCTAATACTTCAAATTCATCACCTGCAGAAATTGAAATGAATAAATCTACTTTAAATCCAAAATATACTTTCGAAACATTTGTAGTTGGAAATAATAATAGATTTGCTCATGCAGCTGCATTAGCCGTTGGAAATGAACCAGCAAAATCATACAATCCTTTGTATTTGTATGGGGGAGTAGGTTTAGGTAAAACTCACTTAATGCATGCTATTGGTAATAGAATATTGGAAAATAACCCCAATGCCAACATTTTGTATGTTACTTCTGAAAAATTTACAAATCAATTAATTAACGCAATTAAAGATAACAAAAACGAATTTTTTAGAAATAAATACAGAAATATAGATGTTTTGCTTATTGATGATATTCAATTTATTGCTGGAAAAGAGAGGGTTCAAGAAGAGTTTTTCCATACTTTTAACTCATTATACGAAGATGGAAAACAAATTATAATCTCTAGTGATACACCACCAAGAGACATTCCATTTCTTGAAGATAGGTTAAAATCAAGGTTTGAATGGGGATTACTAGCAGATATTTCTGTTCCAGATTATGAAACTCGTTTAGCAATTTTAAGAAAAAAAGCCCAAGATGAAAGCATTATCATTGATGATATTATTCTTTCAAACATTGCAAATAAAATTGATTCAAACATTAGAGAACTTGAAGGTGTTTTTAATAAAATTGTTGCTAGGGCATCACTTACACACAGCCCAATCACTATTGAATTAGCGGAAAAAATTATTAATGAATTTAAATACGAGAATGAAAAAGTTATTTCTTGTGATTTTATCAAAGAAACTATTGCAAAATATTTTAGTATTAACAAAGATGACTTATCAAGTAACAAAAGATCTAATGATATAGCCTTTCCAAGGCAAATTGCAATGTTCCTTTGTAGAGAAATTGCTAATATGTCATATCCTCAAATTGGTGAAGATTTCGGGGGTAGAGACCATTCTACTGTAATGCATGCATGCAGAAAAATTGAAAAAGAAGTAAAGGAAAAAACAAATACTAAGTTAATTGTGGATAGTGTGAAAAACATTATCGTGAATGATAAAAAGCAATAGGGAAAATGATTTCAAGATTTTTTTAAAATTTATGTTTTGGAAATATGTGTTTGAGTTAACCACATTCTTTCTGTTCTTACGGAAAGCCTACATTGGTTATCCACAGGTAGTTGTGGAAAGCCTGTTGATAAACTGTGTATATCTCACTTTTCCACATTGGCATATGGAAAGTGTGGAAAACTTTCTGAGTTATCCACTGAGTTATCCACACAGATTTTGCTAGGGATTCTAACTTTCCACATAGTTATCCACAGTTTCCACAGCACCTATTACTACTACTACTAAAAAATATTATATATTTATAAATAATATAAAGGAGGAGTCAAAATGAAAATCGTCTGTTATAAAGACAAAATCTTAAAAGCTATTAATTCCGTAGTTAAAGGAGTAGCTTCTAAAACAACAATGCCTATACTAGAAGGTATTTTAATACAAACAAATGATAATGAAATTAAGTTAACAACTTATGATTTAGAAATTGGTATTGAATATATCATGGAATGTGAAGTTAAAGAACAAGGAAGTACAGTTGTAAATGCTATAATGTTTAGTGAAATCATTAGAAAATTACCAGATACAGAGATTTATATTTCTGTAAATGATAAAAATTTATTAGAAATTGAATGTGAAGGTTCTTTATACAAGTTAGCAACTATGAATCCAGATGAATTTCCAGAGTTACCAAAAATTGAAATTGAAAATTCTATCGAAGTTGACCAAAATATATTAAAAAATATGATTAGAAAAACTATTTTTGCTGTAAGTAGTGAAGAAAGTAGACCAATTTTTACAGGATGTTTATTTGAAGTTGAAAGCAATAAGTTATCATTAGTTGCTGTAGATGGCTTTAGATTAGCATTAAGAAGTATTTATTTAAATAAACAAACAAATAATTTTAGTGCAGTAATACCAGGAAAAACGCTAAATGAAGTTAATAAAATAATATCAGATTCTTTTGAACCAGTAAAAATAGGAGTTGCAAAGAATCAAGCATTATTCGAAATGGATAATTGTAAAGTTGTTACAAGAATTTTAGATGGTGAATTTTTAAATTATAAAAATGTTATTCCAAGTAATTGGGAAACAAGAGTAAAAGTAAATAAAAGCAGTTTACAAAACAGTTTTGAAAGAGTTAGTTTAATTTCATCTTCAAGTGTTGAAAAGGAAAAGAAATATCCGGTTAAAGTACAAGTTGATATCGGCAAAGTAGTAATTTCTTGTACTAACCAAACAGGAGATGCTAAAGAAGAGCTATATGTTGCAACAGAAGGGAAGAATTTAGAGGCAGGATTTAATCCTAAATATTTCTTAGATAGCTTAAAAGCAATAGATGATGAAGAAGTTTATGTAGAATTTGGAACAAGTATTTCTCCATGTATAATAAAATCAGTTGAAAATAATGATTACACTTATATGATTTTACCAATTCGATTAAAAGAATAATAAATAAAAAAGAAAAGGTGGAAGAAATTCTGCCTTTAATTTTTAACAAAATAAAATAAAAGTTATCCACAATTAAACAACAAACTGTGGATAACTTAGTGGAAAATAATTAATAGAAAAATAGTGAAAAAAATCGAAAAAAAAAGAATAAAATAGAATAAATTAGAAAACGGGAGATTTTTAAGATTTTAAAATTAAAATAATAGCCTGTGGATAACTTTATTGAAAAAAATATATAAAAAATAGTGAAAAAAATCGAAAAAATTAGAATAAATTAGAAAAAAAAAGAATAAAAGAGATAATAATATATGTGGATAACTTTGAATAGTTATTTATATAAAAGAAAAATATAATTTTGAAATTATATAAAAAAATAAATTTAAATAATATTTAGATTTTTATAAAAAATAGAATTAAATAAAAAATAATTAAAAATAAATAAAAAATAATTAGTAATAAATAAAAAATAATTAAAAATAAATAAAAATAATTAGTAATAAATAAAAAATAATTAAAAATAAATAAAAATAATTAGTAATAAATAAAAAATAATTAGTAATAAATAAAAAATAATTAAAAATAAATAAAAATAATTAATAATAAATAAAATTAATTAATTATAATTTAATAAATAAAAATGAAAAATAAAGAAAAAATTAGAAAAAAATTAAATAAATTAGATAAAAATAGGAAAACAATAAAAAATCACGGCACAGAGTAAAATATAAAGAAATAAAAAAATGAGAAATAAATAAATATTATTAAATAATAATAATAAATAATGAAAAAAATCGAAAAAATTAGAAAAAATTAGAATAAATTAGAAAAAAAGAGCAAAAAAACAAAAAATTAGCTGTTAAGACGAAAAACAAGAAAAAAACAACGCGCGAGAATCAAAAATAAGACGATTTAATTTTTAATTGGTATAATTTTATATTTAATTTTTTATTAAATTTTGTAAAAAATAGTAAAAAAAAGAAAAAAATAGAATAAAATAGAATAAAATAGAATAAATTAGGAAATATATTAAGAATGCCAGATTAAGCAATAATTTAAGTAATTAATAAAATAATTATTAATTTATTAAATAAAAATATAAATAGATAATAATATAATTTTGCACAGATGAGGGATAATATGTGGATAAATAAAATAAAAATTAATAATTTTAGGAATTATAATAATGAAGAAATTAATTTAAATAAAAATATAAATGTTTTTTATGGTGAAAATGCTCAAGGAAAAACTAATATAATAGAAGCAATTTTTTTATGTAGTATGGGAAAATCTTTTAGAGCAAAACAAGATAAAGAAATGATTAAATTAAATGAAAATAATTCTATAGTAGAAATTGAATTTTTTAAATCAGATAGAGATGGAAAAATAAAAATTCAATTAGGAAATAGAAAAATGGTTTTTGTTAATGGAATTAAAATAAAAAAATTAAGTGAATTATTAGGAAATTTAAATGTTGTAATGTTTACACCAGATGATATAAATATTTTAAAAGGTGGTCCTCAAAATAGAAGACGTTTTTTAGATATTATGATTAGTCAGTTAAAACCAAATTATATGCATAATTTAAGTTTATATGCAAAAACATTAGAACAAAGAAATAATTATTTAAAACAAATAAAAGAAGAAAATAAATCAGAAGAAATGTTAGATATTTGGGATGAAAAATTAGCAGAATATGCATTTATTATTAGTAATTATAGAAATGATTTTATGGAAAAAATAAAAAATAAAATAAAAAAAATACATTCAGAAATTACAGATAATAGGGAAGATATAGAAATAAAATATTTAACAGAATGTTTAGATAAAAAAAATTATTTAAATTTATTAAAACAAAGAAGAAAATTGGATATTATAAAATCATATACAACTAAAGGGATTCATAGAGATGATTTTAATATATATATAAATAAGAAGGAATTAAGTATTTACGGATCACAAGGTCAACATAGAACAGCTATGCTTTCTTTGAAATTGTCAGAAGTAAATATAATAGAAGATGAAATAGGAGAAAAACCAGTTTTATTATTAGATGATTTTATGTCAGAGTTGGATAGTAAAAGGAGAAATCATTTTTTAGAGAAAATAAATGATACACAAGTTATTATTACATGTACTGATAAAATAGATATTGAAAAAAATAAAATTTTAATATATAATGTAAACGACGGAAAGGTTTTAAGAGGAGGAATATAAATGGAAAAATATAAACACGAGTACGGTGCTGAACAAATTCAAGTATTGGAAGGGCTTGAAGCCGTAAGAAAAAGACCTGGTATGTACATTGGTAGTACATCAGTAAGAGGACTTCACCATATGGTTTATGAAATTGTAGACAATGGTGTTGACGAAGCTTTAGCTGGTTATTGCACAGAAATAAATGTTGTTATAGAACCTGGAAATATAATTAGTGTAACAGATAATGGAAGAGGAATTCCAGTTGAAATACATCCAAAAACAAAAATTTCAACAGCAGAAACAGTATATACAGTATTACATGCTGGTGGAAAATTTGGTGGAGATAGTGGATATAAAGTATCTGGAGGTCTTCACGGAGTAGGTGCATCTGTTGTAAATGCATTATCAAGCTGGGTACAATTAAGAGTTAAAAGAGATGGCGGAATATATGAATTAAAATTTGAAAAAGGTAAAACAACTGAAAAATTAACAAGAGTAGGAGATTCAAACGAAACTGGTACAAATGTTAGATTTTTAGCTGATGATACTATTTTCGAAAGTTTAGATTATAGTTATGAAACTTTAGAAAAAAGATTAAGAGAAATTGCATTTTTAACAAAAGGTTTAAAAATTACTCTTGAAGATCAAAGAGAAGAAACACCTAAAAAAGCAGAATTTTGTTATAATGGTGGATTAATTTCATTTGTAGAATTTCTAAATAAAAATAAAGATACATTATATAAACCACCAATTTATATAGAAAAAGCAGGAGATGTACCCGTAGAAATAGCAATTCAATATACATCAAGTTATTCTGAAAATATTTATACATTTGTTAATAACATTAATACAGTAGAAGGTGGAACTCATTTAGAGGGATTTAAAAGAGCATTAACAAAAGTATTTAATGATTATGCAAGAAGTCATAATATTTTAAAAGAAAAAGATAATAATTTACAAGGTGAAGACATCAGAGAAGGTATTACAGCAGTTGTGTCAGTAAAAGTAAAAGAACCACAATTTGAAGGACAAACAAAAACAAAACTAGGAAATAGTGAAGTTACAGGTGTTGTTCAAAGTATGGTAAATGAAGCTTTATCAACATTTTTAGAGGAAAATCCAAATGTTGCAAAAGCTATATTGGAAAAATGTATTAGTGCTTCAAGAGCAAGAGAAGCAGCTAGAAAAGCTAGGGAATTAGCTAGAAAGAAAAATTCGTTAGAAACATCAACATTACCTGGAAAATTGGCTGATTGTAGTAGCAAAAATCCAGAAGAATGTGAAGTTTATATAGTAGAGGGTGACTCTGCAGGTGGAAGTGCAAAACAAGGTAGAGATAGAAAATTCCAAGCAATTTTACCACTTTGGGGTAAAATGTTAAATGTTGAAAAAGCAAGAGCTGATAAAATTTATGGAAATGATAAATTAAATCCAGTAATTTTAGCAGTTGGTGCTGGAATTGGACCTGATTTTGATATTACAAAAATTAGATATGGAAAAGTTATAATAATGGCTGATGCCGATGTTGATGGTGCACATATTAGAACTTTATTATTAACATTCTTCTTTAGATATATGAGACCATTAATTGAAAATGGAAATGTTTATTTAGCTCAACCACCATTATATAAATTATCTAAAAAAGGTATGGAAGACGTTTATTGTTATACAGACGAGGATTTAGACAAAGCATATAAAGAGCTAGAAGAAAAAGGAATTCAAAGAGATCAATTAGGATTACAACGTTACAAAGGTTTAGGAGAAATGAACCCTGAACAATTATGGGATACAACTATGAACCCAGAAACTAGAATTTTAGTAAAAGTAACTATGGATGATGCTATAAAAGCTGACGAAATATTTACATTATTAATGGGAGATGAAGTTGAACCAAGAAGAGAGTTTATACAAGCTAATGCTAAATATGTTCAAAACCTTGATATTTAATTAAGTATATTTAATTTTGAAAAATAATTAAATAATAAAAATAATTAAATAAAAAAATAGAAATAAGTAAATAAAAATAAAAAATCAGAAATATAAATTTAATTATATTTCTGATTTTTTAGTAAAGCCAATAATAATCTCCACTAAGACTAATATCTATAATATTAAAAACTAATATATATTGCTATATAAATAACCCCTAATACCACACATATTAATCAGTTGCTCGACCATAAATACACCACGAATAACTATATTCATCCCAAAGGGACTAGTAATAATCATTATAGATATAAGTACAATCTTAGCTCAAATTTATTTCCTATAATTTGACCATATATAAATATTTATAATAAAGAATAAAATATTTTCTAATAAAATAAAAAATATAAATAATAAATAATAATACAGCCTACATACAAAAAATAAATTTTTATCGCCGACATATTATAATCTAAAAAATAAACTATAATAAATCTTTGCTCGAATATTAATAAACCATAATCATCTATTAATATTCTTCGCTCAACTATTATCAACCTTACAATAATATTATATGCTAAATAAAAAATACTATTCAAAAAAAGAAAAAAATTTTCAAAGAATTAAAAAATTAATTTAATTAATTATAAAAAATGAGTGAAATTTGAAAATGAAAAAGTGAGTAAAAATTAGTAAAAAATCGAATAAAATTGAAAAAAATAGCAAAAGTTAGTAAAAATGTCTGTCAGAGTGAAATATAAGAAATTAATAAAATAAATAAAAAAATTAAAAATGAAAAAGTGAGTAAAAAATAGTAAAAAATCGAATAAAATCGAAAAAAATAGCAAAAGCCAGTAAAAAGGTCTGTCAAAGTGAAATATAAGAAATTAATAAAATAAATAATTAATTCAAAAATGAAAAAATTAGAAAAAAATTCATAAAAAAAGAATAAATTAGATAAAAAGAGAAAAAGCATATAAAATAGTGAATTAGCAAAGAATATAAGCTTAAACAAATAAAATTAAAAGATAAAAAACATTTGTCGAATTTTGTCAATGAAAAATCCTTGACAAAAATAAATAATGAATGTAAAATTTTAGAAAAAAATTGGAGGTGAAAAATATAAAAAATTTGACAGTACAACAATGGATACCAATAGATAAAATTTATAATGATGGAATTATAAAATTAAAAGAAAATAAATTAATTAAAATTTTAAAAATAAATCCAATTAATTATAATTTAAAATCCGATTTAGAAAAAGAAGCAATTTTAAATTCTTATAAAATATTTTTAAAAACTTGTAATTTTAATATTCAAATTTTAATTCAAAGTAGTAAGGTAGATTTATCAGATCATATCAAAAATATTAGAAAAAACGTTACTAAAAAATCAGAACAAAAAAACAATCAGCAATTAGGGAAAATAGCAGAAAATTATATTGATTATATTCAAAAATTAAATTTAAATCGAAGATCATCATCCAAAAATTTTTATATCGTAATAGCAGATAATATAGATAAAAAAATAAATATTTTAGAATCTGAAGAAATAATAAAAAATGATTTAAAAGAAAAATATTTTAAAATAAAAGAATGTTTATCTCGTTCAGGAAATTTAGTTTCAGAATTATCCAACAAAAAAGAAATAGAAGAACTATTTTTTTCTTTATTAAATACCAGAAAAAATTTAAATAAAAAATTAATTAATTAAATTAATAAAATAATAGAAAAAAATTAAAAATTAAATATTAATTATTTAAAAATTAATAATAAAAAAATAAATTAATAAAAAATATTATGAAAATTAATTATAAATAATAAAAAATATATTTATTATTTTAAGGAGGAGGAATTAAAATAAATAAAATAATTAATAAAATAAAAAATAAAACAAATAAAAAAGAAATTAATGAAAATTTTTTTGAAGGAATTAGAAATGAAATTGATAAAGTTGCACCAGCATATATAAATTTACAAAATCCAAAATATGTAGAAATTGATAATTTATTTTATTCAGGTTTAATTGTTGTAAATTATTATAGAGAACAAACTGACATAATTTTGAAGTCATTAATTGAAACAAATATAAATATGAATATTTCTATTTTTTATGAAAAACAAGATGCTTTTAAAACCATAAAAGATCTGACTTATCATATAGGGAATGTAGGAGTTGAGTTAAAGGAGAGTAATCAAAATAGAGAAGATATAGATATTGCAGCTTTTACATATAATGATGCAAAATATATAAGAAAAGAGATACAAGTAAATAATCAGGATATATATTTTTTATATATTTATATAAATATATATGCAGAAGATATAAAAAAATTGGAATATTATTTAAATAAAGTAGAAGGAATTGCGCAAAGCAAAGGAATGCAAACAAGAAGAGCAAATTTTAGACAAGAAGAATTATTTGAATCTTGTTTGCCAATTATGAAAAATAATGAAAATATAAAAGACTCAGCCAAAAGGAATGTTTTAACTTCTGGATTATTAGCAACATATCCATTTATTTCTTCTACTATATTTGACGCTAATGGAATTTTTATAGGTACTAATATTTACAATAATTCATTAGTTTTTATAGATAGATATAATAATAATAAATATAAAAATGCAAATATTTGTATTTTTGGAACAAGTGGTGCAGGTAAGTCATTTTATACTAAATTATTAATCTTAAGATATAAACTATTAGGAATAAAGCAATACATTATAGATCCAGAAAGAGAATATAATAATTTGTGTAAAAAATTAAATGGTACGCAAATAAAAATAGGTCCAAGTAGTGATACATATATAAATATTTTTGATATTAGAAAAGAAAGCTTAGAAGATGGAGAAAATGGATATTTGGCAATAAAAATAGGAAAATTAATAGGATTTTTTAATTTGATTTTTGGTGAATTAAATGAAGAAGAAAAAGCAATATTAGAAGAAAAATTAATTGAAACATATAAAATTAAAAATATTAATTTTGATGATAATAGTTTATATAAAGAAATAAAAGTAAAAAATAAAATAAAAAAAATATTTAAAACAGAAAAAGATATGCCAATTTTAGAAGATTTATATAATATTTTAGAAAAGGATAATAATACAAAAAAATTTAAAACAAAATTAATTCCATTTGTAAAAGGTTCAATGAAATTTTTAAATAATAAAACAAATGTAAAATTAGAAAATGAATTAATTGTTGCAGATATATATGAATTAGGAGAAGAGAATTTAAAATATGGAATGTATTTATTTACAGATATTTTTTGGGATAAAATAAAAGAAAATAGAAATGAAAAAAAGGCAATATATTTAGATGAAATTTGGAGATTAATTGGCGTAACATCTAATAAAGAAGTTGCAAGTTTTATTTATAAAATATTTAAAACAATAAGAAAGTATGGTGGAAGTGGTGTTGCGATAACACAAGATATTTCTGATATTTTTAGTTTAGACAATGGAACATATGGAAAAAGTATTTTAAATAATTCAAGTATAAAAACGTTTTTTGCATTAGAAGAAGAAAACATAAAAATATTAGCAGAATATTCTAATTTATCTGAAAAAGAAAAAGTAGAAATTAAATCATTAAAAAGAGGTGAATGCTTAATGTTTGTGGGAGATGATCATATATTAACAAAAATAGAATGTTCAGATTTAGAAAAAGAAATATTAGAAGGTAATAAAGATGAAGAAAGTAATATTAGCAATTAATAATAAAAAAATAATACAAAAAATAAAACAAAATAAAGAGGTAGAAATTATAAATAATGTACAATATAGAGAAGGTATTTTAGAAATTTTAGATAAGGAAAAAAATATATCAAAAATATATATTGAAGAAAAAATACCTGGAATAATAAGTATTGAAAAATTAATAGAAAAAATAAAGATAATAAATAAAAAAATTAATATAATAATATTTTTAGAAAAAGAAGAATTAGAAAAAATAAATAAATTAAAAAAATTAGAAATAAAAAATATTTATATAAAAAATAAATTAATAATAAATGAAAAAAAGAAAATAAATAATAATAAATTATTAAAAAATAAAAAAACAAATAATAAATTAAATAATAAAATAAAAGATAAAAAAATAATAAATAAAAAAACAAAAGAGAAAAATATAAAAAATAATAAAATAATATTTATATATGGAAATAAAAAAACAGGAAAAACTACAATAGCAAATTTAATTTTAATATATTTATTAAAATTAAATAAAAAAATATTATTAATTAATATAAATAAGAAAATAGAAAATAATTATTTAAAAATATTTAGTAATTATAATATAGAAGAAGAAAAGAAAATTGAAAATAAAAATAATAATAAAAATAAAATATATAAATTTGTAATAAAAATAAATTCTAATATGACATTTTTACCGATTATAAATCAAAAAATAATATATAGTGAAATTAAAAGTTTTTTATTAAAATGTTCAAAAAAGTATGACTATATTTTAGTTGACAGTGGTAACACGGGAAATTATAAAATAAAACAAATTATAATGCAAACAAGTAATGTAAAAATTAAAGTTATAGATCCAAATACATTAGGCATAAAAGATATTGAGGGAAATATAGAAACTGAGAAAGTAGAAAAACAAAACAACAATATCAGTTTACATATAATTTATAACAAATATTATTTTAATTCAGTAAGTCCATTAATATTTAAAAATATTCTAAAAAATTTTAAGAATATTCATACAATTTTTTATCAAAAAGAATTTATAAAATTATCTGAAAAAATTCAAAAAAGTAAAAATATAAAATTAAAAAATAATATTAAAAAAAAATTAGAAAAAATATTAGAAAATTAAAACAATTAATTTTAATATAAAAAATAAAAAGCAAATAATTATTAATTAAAATAAAAATTAAAAATAATTAAAAAATATTAAATAAAAATTATATTAATAATTAATTTAAAAAATCAAATAATAAATATTAAAATAAAAAAATTTAATTAATATAAATAAAAAATAAATATTTTAAGATATTAATAATTAATATAATAAAAGCAAAAAATAAAAAAAGAAAAAATACTAAAGATAAAATATATAATTTTATAATAAAAATAAATTTTAAAATAACATTTTCATAAGACACAAAATGCAAAGCCCCAAATAATATATAGTGAAATAAAAAGGTTTTAATTAAAAAGTTCAAAAAAGTATGACTATATTTTAGTTGACAGTGACAACACGGGAAATTATAAAATAAAACAAATTATAAGGCAAATGAGTAATGTAAAAACTAATGTAATAGCTCCAAATGTGCTAGGCATAAAAGATATTGAAGAAAATATAGAAATTGAGAAAGCAGACAAGCAAAACAACAATAGTAGTTTACATATAATTTATAACAAATATTATTTTAATTCAGTAACTTCATTAATATTTAAAAATATTCTAAAAAATTTCAAGAATATTCATACAATTTTTTCTCAAAAGTAATTTATAAAATTATCTAAAAAATTCAAAAAGGTTATTAAAACAAAAAATAAATAAAAAATATAAAAAAATTTAATCACGAAAATCAAAAATAAAACGATTTATTTTTTTATTAATAAAATTATATATTTAAAAATAAATATATAAAATAAAAATTTTAATACTATAAAAAAATATTAAATATAATTTATATTAATAAGTATTTTTAAAAAATTAAATAATAAATATTAAAATAAAATATAAAAATAATAATTTAATTAATATAAATAAAAAATCATAAAATTAAATAAAAATAAATATTTAAAAATATTAATAATTAATATAATAAAAGCAGAAAATAATTATTTGAAAATATTTAATAAATATAAAAAAAGCAACCAAAAATAAAAACGAAAAAAACACTAAAAATAAAATATATAATTATTATAATAAAAATAAATTTTAAAATAACATTTTTATAAGATACAAATTACAAAGTTAAAAAATATATAGTGAAATAAAAAGTTTTTATTAAAAAAGTATGACTATATTTTAGTTGACAGTGGCAATACAGAAAATTATAAAATAAAGCAAATTATAATGCGAATGGGTGAGGAAGAAATTAAAGCTATGGATCTAAATACATTAGGCATAAAAGATATTGAAGAAAATATAGAAATCGAGAAAGCAGACAAACAAAACAACAATAGTAGTTTACATATAATTCGTAATAAATATTATTTTAATTTAGTAAGCCAATTAATATTTAAAAAATTCTAAGAAATTTTAATAATATTCATACAATTTTTTATTAAAAGGAATGTATAAATTTGCTTGAAAAAATTTTAAAAAATATAAAAATTAAAAATAATATTAAAATAAAATTAAAAAAATATTGGAAAATAAAAATGATCAATTTAAATATAAAAAATAAAAATTTAAATAATTATTAATTAATATAAAAATAATAAAAAATATTAAATAAAAATTATATTAATAATTAATTTCAAAAAATCAAATAATAAATATTAAAATATAAAAAATAATAGTTTTAAAAATAATTTTATTAATAAAAATAAAAAAATTATAAAATTAGATAAATATTTTAAAATATTAATAATTAATATAATAAGAGCAAAAAATAATTATTTAAAAATATTTAATAATTATAATATAAAAAATAAAAAAAGAAAAAACACTAAAAATAAAATATATAATTATTATAATAAAAATAAATTTTAAAATAACATATTCATAAGATACAAAATACAAAGCCAAAAATAATATATAGTAAAATAAAAAGTTTTTTATTAAAAAGTTCAAAAAAGTATAACTATATTTTAGTTGACAGTGGCAACACAGAAAATTATAAAATAAAGCAAATTATAATGCAAATGGGTGAGGAAGAAATTAAAGCTATAGATCTAAATACATTAGGCATAAAAGATATTGAAGAAAATATAGAAATTGAGAAAGCAGACAAACAAAACAACAACAGTGGTTTACATATAATTCGTAATAAATATTATTTTAATTTAGTAAGCCCAGTAATATTAAAAAAAATTCTAAAAAATTTTAAGAATAGGTATACAATTTTTTGTCAAAAGGAAGTTATAAATTTATCTGAAAAAATTTTAAAATAATACTAAAACAAAAAATAAACAAAAAATATAAAAAAATTTAATCACGAGAATCAAAAATAAAACGATTTATTTTTTTATTAATAAAATTATATATTTAAAAATAAATATATAAAATAAAAATTTTAACATTATTAAAAAATATTAAATAAAATTCGTATTAATAATTATTTTTTAAAAATCAAATAATAAATATTAAAATGAAATATAAAAATAATAATTTAAATAAAATAATTTAATTAATAAAAATAATAAAATTAAATAAATAATAAATATTTTAAAATATTAATAATTAATATAATAAAAACAGAAAATAATTATTTAAAAATATTTAATAAGTATAATATGAAAATAAAAAAAGAAAAAACACTAAAAATAAAATATATAAATTTGTAATAAAAATAAATTCTAATATAACAGATTTTTCGATTACAAATCAAAAAATAATATATAGTAAAATAAAAAGTTTTTTATTAAAAAGTTCAAAAAAATATGACTATATTTTAGTTGACAGTGGCAACACGGAAAATTATAGAATGAAACGAATTATAAGGCAAATGAGTAATGTGAAAATTAAGGCTATGGTTTTAAATATATTAGGCATAAAAGATATTGAGTAAAATAGTGAAATTAAGAAAGCAGAAAAACAAAATAACAATAGTAGTTTACATATAATTTATAACAAATATTATTTTAATTCAGTAAGTCCATTAATATTTAGAAATCTTTTAAAAATTTCCAAAAATATGCATACAATTTTTTATTAAAAGAAATTTATAAATTGGTCTGAAAAAATTTAAAAAATAAAAATATAAAAGCTAAAAATAAAAAATAATTAAATATTACTTTTAATAAAATAATTTAATTAATATAAAAAAATTAAATTACGAAAATCAAAAATAGAACGAGCTATTTTTTAATTAATAAAATTATATTATTTAAAATAAATATTAAATAATATAAAAATTTTAAATAATAAAAAAATAATAAAAAAATATTAAATAAAATTTATATTAATAATTAATTAAAGAATAAATAAATAAAAATATAAAAAAATAAATCATGAAAATAAAAAATGAAACGATTTATTTTTTTATTAATAAAATTATATATTTAAAAATAAATATTAAAAACAAAAAATGGAGGGAAAAACATGGAAATTAACAAACTAGAAAATAATAAAAATTTAGAAATTAGTAATAATATAGAAATTGGAGAAAAACAAAAAAGTTTTTTAAATACAACTTTAGGTAAAGCAATAAATGGTGCAATTGATATAGGAATAAGAGCAATTTTACCAGATTTTATAGATGAACAAATTGTTAATATTAAGGATAATTTATTGGAATATGGATTAAAAGATGGAATAAGCAAGACAATAGATGATGCAGTTAACTTAGGAAAAAGTGCAATAGGAATATTTACAGGAAATTTTGAAAACATTTCACAAATGCAAGATGCAGTAAAAAGTGGAGGTGTTATAGATGGCATTTCTACATTATTAGATAGTGTAATAAATAAAGTGAAAAAAGAAGGATTAATAGATACAAATGTTTCTAATATGATTATAAAAGGAAAAAATATTATATTAAATAATGTAGAAAATAATATAGAAAATACATTTAAAAAACAATACCAAAATTTGGAATATATAAATAAATATATTGATAATTGGAAAAATAGTTTTAAAAATAAAGATTTTGAAAAGATGGAAAAGGAATATAAGAAACTAGAAAAACAATTAAAACAGATAGCTCCTATAGAAAAAACAATTAATGAGGCTAAAACAATAGAAGTATTACATAATTTAATTAAAAATAACGGACAAGATTTTAATTTAACAAATGAACAATTAGAATTAGTAGAGAAATTAAAATAATATAAAATGTGAGATAATATAAAAATAACATAATATAAGCTGATTACAATTTGTAATCAGCTTATATTATATTAAAATAATTTTATTTATTAATTTCGTTTTTCTTAAAAAAAGAATATGAAGCAATTAAAATTTTATAAGCATATTCTAGCATTAAGTCTGAGCTTTTTAACAAAATTTTATTAATTTTGTTCATTAAAGTATTATTAGAGGAATTTCCAAATAATATATAATCTGTAGAAGTTCCTGTAAATGAAGTGATACGGCATAATGTTTTTAAACTTAAAGAACGTTCACCTCTTTCTATTTGACCTAAAAATACATCTGATACATCTATCATTTCTGAAAATGATTCACGTGTCATGTCTAAACCTTCTCTGATATTTCTAATTCTTTCTCCTACTTCTATATTATTTATTAAGTTATTTTCCATATTTAAATCCTCCAATTAATATATTTATTATATAATATAATTTTTAAAAAACTAATATGCTAAAAGCATAAATAAAAAATAAATTTATAGCATAAAAACTATTGCAAAAAATATATGCTTAAAGTATAATTAAATTGCAAATTATTAGCTATATTAAAAATAATAGAACTTTGAAAAATTAATATTCTATATTAAATGTGCTGTTTTATAAAAATAAAGGTATATTATTTTTAATTTAGCAGATAATAGCAAAAGAATAAAGCGAAAAATGAAAAAACATAAGAAAAAAGGAAGGAGAATGTTTTATTATGGAAAAAGTAATAATAAACCCAAAAGAAGCACAAAAAGGAATAACATTAATAGCATTAGTAATAACAATAATAGTATTACTAATATTAGCAGGAGTAAGTATAGCAATGTTAACAGGGCAAAATGGAATATTAACACAAGCACAAAATGCAAAAACAACAACAGAGAATAAAAGTGCAGAAGAGAAAGTAAAATTAGCAGTAATGGGAGCAAGAGCAGATGATGGAACATTAACAGTAGGAAAATTAAGAACAGAATTAGC
>CAJMJN010000014.1 GCA_905213875.1 uncultured Clostridium sp. | reverse complement strand
CCCTGTACAATACAGAGTTCATTCCCAAGCAGCCTAGTACCTAATCAAAAAATGTCCAATTTTTTGGGTTCAGTACAAAATATAGGTCTATTCTTTTTTTATAAAATTATAGAAAGATTATAAATAATTCGCTTAAGAAGTAGTCTTAATAGAAAATGTGGTTGACATACTATTTAAAAGTACTTGGCTCCAGAAGAGTCATAACAAAAGCCAAATCTGTACTAAGGGACAAAAGTTCTAAGTGCGGTTGGGATTTACTAATAGCCAATATTAATAGCATAATGTTACAAAAACATTACAATTATATTAAAAATTATATAAAATTTGAAAAAAATGTAGAAATATTGTATAATTACAAGTAGAAGGTATTTTATAATAAGAAGAATGGAGAAAAATATGAAAAGTAAAATATTAAATATTTTATTAATTTGTGCTTTTTTGGTATTAAGCATAACAAATATAAATTATGCAGCACCTGTCAGTGAAGATAGAAACCAAACAATAGATCAAGTAATGGGTGGAGCAGAAAATTTTATTTCTGGGGCTAATACTGAAAATACAATATCACAAAGTAGCTTAAAAAATACAATAGATTTAATTTATAATATTTTGTTAGCTTTAGGAATAATAGTGGCAGTAGTAGCAGGGGCAATACTAGGTGTTCAATTTATGGTTGCTTCAGCAGATGGAAAAGCAGAACTAAAGGAAAGACTTGTTCCATATGTTGTTGGATGTGTTGTTATATTTGGAGCATTTGGAATATGGAAGATAGTAATGATATTTATAAATACAATGTAGGAGGATGTTAAAGATGAAAAATAAATGCATGTATGTATTAATTATATTAATAGTTTTTACAGGAATAATTTTTAGTGGAACAAAAGTTAATGCACAAGAAGTAGCTATAGAATCTTCAATAAAAATAGCAGATGATAAATTAACAGATCCATCAGAAGATCCTTCTTCATACAAACCAAGTGATATGACAAATGCAGACAAGATAAAAAATAAAGGAAACAAAATTGTTGGTGTTGTTCAATTTGTTGGTAGTTTTGTATCAGTTATAGCTTTAGTTATAATGGGAATTAAATATATGCTAGGTAGTGTAGAAGAAAAAGCAGAGTACAAAAAGACAATGATACCTTATGTGATAGGAGCTATATTATTATTTGCTACATCAAACTTATTAGGAATTGTGGATTCAGTTTCAAAAGGAATATTTAAATAAAATATTTGAGAGGAATAGAAATAGAATGAAAAAAATAGTAAAGTCAAGTTTATTGATAACTATATTAAATTTAATATTTATGATAAGATCATGTGCATTTTCTGTTACAGATATGACAGGAACTAAAATTTCAAATTCAAACTTAACGGACACAGGAAATGGAATAATAACAGTTTTAACAGTTATAGGTACAGTAATATCTGTTATTGTCTTAATTATATTGGGACTAAAATATATGATGGGTAGTGTAGAAGAAAGAGCAGAATATAAAAAGACAATGATGCCATATGTAATAGGTGCAGCATTAGTATTTGCAGCATCAGCTATTGCTGGAATGATTTATAGTTTTGCTATAAATTTAGGATGATAAAAGATAAACTTGCGTTATATGAGGAAATTTGTTATAATTACAATAGTATTTAAAATTCTTATATCAAATATAAGATTATATATTGAATATATAAAAGAGGAGGTAAGATATATGGATATGAAAAAACTTTCTAAAGTAATTTCAATAGTTTTAATTGTAATGATGTTAGTTGCTATTGGAACAAATGTATTTGCAGCTGTAACAGGTGCTACAAATCCTTCACAATTAACAGGAAAAGCTGTTTCTGGAACAGATAAAATTACAAGTATAGGTAATCAAATTATTACAATTTTAACAATTGTTGGTACAGTAGCTTCTGTTATTGTTTTAATTGTATTAGGATTAAAATACATGATGGGAAGTGCAGAAGAAAAAGCAGAATACAAGAAGACAATGATGCCATATGTAATAGGTGCAGCATTAGTATTTGCAGCATCAGCTATTGCAGGAATACTATACAGTTTCTTAAGCAATATATCAGCATCATAATTAATAATAGAAAATGTATAAAAAATAAGGAATTTATTCCTTATTTTTTTGTTGTATAAAATAAAAAATATTACAAGTATTACAGTATGATTACAAATTAATTAAATTGAAAAAAAAAGTTTAAAAGTGTATGAAAATACATTTTTTTTTGGTATAATGGTATACGAGGAATATTATATTAAGGAGAAAAATTATGGGAACTTATAATGTGCCAAGAAATGTTAAGGGAGAAGGAAGAATATTATTTATATTTTCTACAAAAGCGCTGATATATTCAGGAATAGGAGCTTTAATAGGGGGAATATTTTATATTATATTTAATTTATTAGGATTAACTTTAGTGGGAATAGCAGTTGTTGTTGTATTTGCACTAATTGGATTCGTAATAGGAACATTTAAAGTTCCTAATATAGAGAGATTTGAATTTTCTAGAAAAACTGGTGGAGAGAATATAGATGATGTTATAAAAAGAGCAGTTAAGTTCAAAATGAAAAAGGAAAAACTATATGTATATACAAAGGAGGAAAAAAAGGATGAGTAATTTAGATCCAACAACACAAATGTTATTATTACTGTTAGCATGTTCAGCTGTAGTACTATTTGTTTTAGTTATTATTTATATAGTATTAAAAGCGAAAGAGAAGAAAACATTTGATAAAAATGATGAGACTATAGAAAGCGATAAGAAGTCAACAGAAAAACATACAACACAAGCATTAGGAAAAAAATCAATTTTTGATTTTATGGAATTTGATAAAATTGAAGACAATATGATTATTCAAAGAAATGGTAGAAAATATATAATGGCTGTAGAATGTCAAGGTGTTAACTATGATTTAATGTCAGGAGTAGAAAAAACAGGTGTTGAGGAAGGATTTGTTCAATTCTTAAACACATTAAGATTTCCAATTCAAATATATGTACAAACGAGAACAGTAAATTTGGAAAGCAGTTTAAATGCATATAAAAAGAGAGTATCACAAATAGAAGCAAATTTATATAAAATGAACCAACAATATGAAGAAATGGCTGACTCAGAAAGATATACAAAAGAACAATTAAATAAAGCATTTTATGAAATAACAAAACAAAGAAATCTATATGAATATGGAAAAGATATTATTTATGATACAGAAAAAATGAGTTTGAATAAAAATATCTTGAATAAAAAATATTTTATAATAATTTCATATTCACCTAATGAAATAGGAGAAAATGAATATGACAAATCTGAAATTCAATCTATGGCCTTTTCAGAATTATATACTAGATCACAATCATTAATGAGAACTATTTCAGCATGTGGTGTTAATGGAAAGATATTAAACTCGGTAGAATTAGCAGAATTATTATATGTTGCATATAACAGAGATGAATCAGAAACATTTGATTTAAAGAAAGCAGCAAAAGCTGATTACGATTCTTTATATAGTACAGCTCCAGATGTATTACAAAAAAGAATAAAAGAATTAGACAAAGAAATTGAAAGAAAAGCTTTAGATAAAGTAACGGAAGATGTTGAAAAATATAGAAGCAAATATAGAGAACAAGTAGAAGAAAAAGAAAGTTCAATTGATGAATTAGCAAATGAAATGGCTAAACTAATCTTAGATGAAAATAGAGAATATCTAGGAAATGAAATGGTAGATGAACTATTAAAAGAACAAAACACAGAAGAAGGAGGTAATGATAAAGATGAGAAAAAAGCAAAAAAAACAAGAACAAGAAAGACAACTAAATCAGAATAATCAAATGCCAGACTTATTTAAAAAAACAACAATAAAAGAACTTATTGCACCATCTGGAATAGATGTATCTAATGTAGATAGATTAGAAATCATTTCTAATATGAAAAGATATGCTAGAAGCTTTTTCGTTTCAACATTACCAAGAATGTGTACATTTCCAGAATTGTTTAGAGATATGTATTTGTTTGGTGATATAAACACATCTGTTTATATAAACCCAATACCTGAATCAAGATCACAAAATGAATTAAATAGAGTAATAAATGAACTTGAGACAGAAAGAATTGTTGCAGCAGATAAAGGAAATATAAATAGAGAAAGTAATTTATCACAAAAAAGACTAGAAGCAGAACAGTTAAGAGATGAAATCGCAGCAGGTTATAATAAATTGTTTGAAGCATCAGTAGTTACAACGTTATTTACTTATAATTTAGAGGATTTAGAAAAACAAACAAAATTATTAGCAACAGAAATGTCTAAAAGCTTAGTTGGAATTAAAAGTGCATGGGCAATACAAGAAGAAGCATTTAAAAGTAATTTACCATTAATGGAAAATAAAATAGGAAAGGTACATACATTTGATAGACGTTCAATGGCAACAGCGTTTCCATTTACAACATCTGAGGTTGGACACTCAACAGGAGTTCCTTTAGGATTTAATAGACAAACAGGTACACCAATATTATTTGATAATTTCCATCCATCATTAACAAATTATAATATGGTTATATTTGCTAAATCAGGAGCTGGAAAATCAGTTACAATGAAAACATTGATTTCTAGATCATCAGTTTTAATGGGAATTGAAAGTTTAGCGCTTGATGCAGAAGGTGAATATTCAATAGTTGCAGAAAGCCTTGGTGGAATAAATATTGTTGTAAGTCCAAATTCAAACACAATTATAAATTTATTTGATGTAGAGACTGAAAAGGTTAAAGATGAAATTACAGGAAGAGAAAGGACAGTTGTAAATATTGAAAATAAAGTAGAAGATGTTACACAGGCACTACTTACAATGGCAAGAGGAAGTACAAGAAGTACAGATGTTAATGAATTAACAAAACAGATTATTGCAGAATCTGTTTCAGAAGAATATGCAGCACTAGGAATAACAAGCAACCCTAATAGTTTATACAGGGAAAGTGGTAATATGAGTGCTGATGACAAATTATATAGACAGAAAAAAGAAATGCCAACAATAGGAAGTTGGTATAAAAGAATACAAAGAAAAGCTCAAGAAAATACAAACCAAGATTATAGTTTTCATTACAGTTATTTATTAAAGGTTATGAAACAATATATAAGAGAATATGATGGACAAATGGCATATTTTGATGGACAATCTACATTTGAATTGTTAGAAGGTGCACCATTTATAAATCTTGATATTTCTCAGTTGGAAGAGAGATTTGCAAGGCCACTTGCTCAACAAATATTACTTTCTTGGATTTGGGAAAAATACGTTAAGAAAAATAGTGAAGATAGAAATAAGGCTAGTAAAAAAAGAGTTTTAGTAGATGAGGCATGGATGTTATTGCCATATCCAGAAGCTGTAGATTTCTTAAACACTATGGCTAGACGTGCAAGAAAAAGAAATGTTTCACTTGCTATTATTTCTCAAAGATTTCAAGATTTTTATGAAAAACCAGAAGCTCAAGCTGTTCTTACATCTTCAGATACAAAATTATTTTTAGCACAAGATAAAGCTGAAATACAATATTTAAAAGAAGTATTTAAGTTAAGTGAAGGAGAAGCTAATTTCTTAGTTACATGTTTCAAAGGAGAAGGATTATTAAAGGTTGGTTCAGATTCAGCTATTTTACAGATAACACCAACACAAAAAGAATTTGAATTTGTTGAAACAAACTTAAATAAGTTAGTTGAAATGAGAAAGAATAGACAAGGAGTATAATATGAAAAATAAATTTTTAGAAAGAAGCATAATACAAAAGATTATTATTGCTCTAATATTCCTAACAGTATTTAACTTTGTATATCCATATATACCAGCATATGGTGCAGATGCATTGGAATCTGTTGGTGGAGTACTATTAGAGCCATTAATAAAACTTATAACTACAATATGTGAGGGTGTTATTTGGGTAGTTCAATCAATGATTTTAGGTTTGCCAGCATCGAATATACATATTGAAAAAGAGGGGTCGACAGCCTTTTGGGTAGGATTGGCAGCTGGAGCAGCTGTGGTAGTAGGAGCGGTATTATCACCATTTACATTTGGAGCAAGTGCTGTAATTGCGGCAGGAGCAGTTACAGCTGTTGCGGTAGGTGTAATAACTTCTAAAATGCTTCCTGATGATTGGTATTATCCAGTATATAAGATATCACCTCAAGAAATTTTTTCAGATCAAGTACCTGCATTACATATTAATTTTATCAATCCAAAAACATATAGTGAAGAAAGTAAATATGATGAAACTTCTACAACTGATAGAGTAGATGGGGCTGCACCAGTATTTAATTCAGCAAAGGTTTTAGCACCACAAATTTCTAAATGGTATGTTGCAATTAGAAATATGGTTTTAGTCGGATTAATGGTTGTATTATTATATATTGGAATAAGGATTGTAATAAGTTCAACTGCAGGAGAGAAAGCTAAATATAAAGAACATATTAAAGATTGGTTAATAGCAGTTATTTTGGTAGTATTTATGCATTATATAATGGCATTTGCATTAACAATTACAGAATATATAACAAGCATGTTAAATAGTAACAATGAAATGATAAAATTCCAAATTGATGATGAAGATGCAATGAAGCAAATTTTTGGTGATGAAGATTATAGTCAATATAAAAATAGTGATGGTACATATGATTTGTATGTAAATCTAATGGGCTATGCTAGGTTACAACAACAGTTAGAAACTAGAGATGAAAATGGAAATGTAACAGTTAACTGGAATTATATAGGTTATGCAGTTATATATTTAACATTAGTTATTTATACAATAATGTTTTTAATTATATATTTAAAAAGGGTAATATATATGGCATTTTTAACAATGATTGCGCCATTAGTAGCATTAACATATCCTATTGATAAAATTGGAGATGGAAAGGCACAAGCATTTGATATGTGGCTAAAGGAATATGCATATAACCTATTATTACAACCATTTCATTTATTACTGTATACAATGTTAATAGGTTCAGTAATGGATTTAGCTGTAAATAATATGATATATGCGTTAGTTGCATTAGGATTCTTAATTCCAGGTGAGAAATTATTCCGTAGATTCTTTGGATTTGAAAAGGCAGCAACAACAGGAAGCATTGTTGGTGGTGTTGTTGGCGGAAGCTTAGCAATGAATGCAATAAATAAACTTGGAAAAATTGGACCAGGAGGTTCTAAAGGTGGAAAAGCTGGAGGAAAAGGTTCTGGAAGTGGAGACTCAGGAAGTGATTCTGATTCAACAAAAATAAGAACAGCAGATAAAGGGACTCTTGGAAATGATGAGTTATATGCACAAGGATTTGGAGGTAGCGAAGCAAGTAACTCAAGCATAAATTCTAACGCTGGATCAGGAAGTGGAATTCCAAGAATGGTAAATGCAGGAAGTAATAATATACCATTTGATGCTGATTCTAGAATGGAAGGAATACCAGATGTTCGAGGCTGGATGAATAATGGAAAAGAAGCATTAATAAATTCAAAACCTATTTCAGCAATAAGAGGAATAGGCGAAGGTATTAATAATTGGGCTCAAAAGACTCCAAAAACAGCAAAGGGAAGGAATACTAAAAGGTTAGTTATAAGAGGTGCTAAATCACTAAGGGCAGCAGGTGGAACAGCAGCAAGATATACTGGAAAAGCATTAGCCGGAGTGGGAAGAAGAGCACCAAGATTAATAGCAAAAGCTACAACAGGTGCAGCATTGGGAATGGCAGGTGTAGCAGCAGGATTGGCATCTGGAAACTTAGAAAATGCATTTACATATGGAGCAGCAGCTGCAGGAATAGGAGCGAACTTAGGAGATAAAGCTACTACAATGGCTGATAATGCAACAAATGCAATTGCTAGTGGAGCTAAACAAGTTGGAAATGACTATATGTCTAGAAGATATACAAAAGATGAATTAGAGAAAAAAGAAAATGAAAAAATAGATAGGGCATGGAAAAATGATAAAGAAGTTGTAAAAGCATATAAAGATAAATTTGGAAAAGATGGATATAAAGAAGCAATGAATAATGCATTAGAATATAGAAAACAGGGCGTTACAGATGATAAAGCTATAATGGCAGCTCAAAAATTAGATGGATTAGGAGACAACAAAGCATCTGCAGAAAGAATCGCTTTAGCTAAAGCTGCTACAACCATAAAGTCGGAAGAAGATTTGAATACATATCATAAGAGATTAAGAGAATTAGGAATTCCTACTTCAAAAATTAAAGAAGTAAAAAGTAATATTAGAAAAATGAACAAGATGTAATGTCAAAGGAGGGAAATATGTTAAGAAACTTAAGAATTTTATACCATAATAATAAAACTAAAATATGGTTAATATTAGGAATTATAATATTTGTATATGTAATTATTAGAATGTTTAATGCACAAATAAAAAAAGAAAATGAAGAAAAAATAAATAATGGTACAAATCAAAACTTTCAAGTAACAACATATTTGCCTTCTTCACAAACATCAGTAATGACTAATTCTTCAACAACAAAAGAAAATGTAAAAAAAGATACAGAAATAATAAAAAACTTTATTGATTTTTGCAATGACAATAATATTGAAGAAGCATACAACTTATTAAGTCAACAGTGTAAAGATGAATTATATAAAAATATAAATGACTTTTATAATAAATACTATAAAAATATATTTAATGAAAAAAAATCATATGATATTGAAAATTGGGCTAGTTCCAAAAATATTACATATAAAGTTAAATATTTAAATGATATAATGTCATCAGGAACAGTAAATGATGAATATATAGAAGAATATATAACAGTTGTAACAGAAAATAATGAAAAAAAATTGAATGTTAATCAATTTATAGAAAAAGAAGAACTAAATCTAAAAAGGGAAACTGATAATTTGAATATTACAGTTGTGAATAAATACGTTTATTATGATTATGAAGAATATGAAATTATATTTGAAAATAATACAGATAAAAATATAATTTTAGATACAAAAGAAAATACAGAATCTGTTTATATAGAAGATACAAAAGATGTCAAATATACATGGTTTGGAAATGAGGTACCAAATAGTTATTTGAATTTAAACTCAGGAGAAAGTAAAAGACTAAGATTAAAGTTTAATGAAATATATACAGGTAAAAAGACAGATTCAACCATTTATTTAACAGATGTGAATATAGATGGACAAGAAGAAAAAGCAACAATAAAAATAAATGTTAGGTAAAATTAAGGGAAAGCGGAGGGAAACTGTTTTCCCTTTTAAAATAATTAATAAATTGTTAAAATTGGTTAAACGGTATAATTGGCAAGAGAGGAATAATATATGGATAGTAATAAATTTAATATTAAGAATATACTAAAAAGATACTGGAAAAGATTGATACAAGTTATTGTGGTAGCTTCTATGGTAGTTATATTATTTGCAACAATATTTTTTGGGACAGTAAAAAATATTACAAGAAAAGCTGGAGAAGTTTTTGATGATATTAAAGATAAAATACAAATATCAGGAAATAATTTAGAGATAGATCAAGATTATTTAACAGAAGGAAAAAGAAAATTAAAAACTATGGGAATAAGTGCTAGTACATTAGGATTAACTGGAAATGAAGATTATCTTGATAGATTTTTGGAAGCAGAAGTAGTAACTAGTTATCCATATCTTGGAGGGGATGGATTACAAGGAACTGTATATTTCGAAAGAGCTAAGATTGATGGGACAAGACTGGAATTAAAATACATGTCTTATGACGAATTTTATAGTAAACAAAATGACGATGATATTTACAATTATTTTACTGTAGATACAAATGATTGGACAGCACATGTAAAGAAAAATGATGGAAACATAGAAAAAATAGACTATCAAAATATGGTTTCTAAGTTTGCGATGCCATTTGAATTTCCTATAATATTAGCTAATATAACGCATAATCCTCAATTTTGTTTAGCAGTTGTTAAACTAGTAAAAAAATCCAAAATGGTCGTAACTATAGCAGAATCGAAAACAACAACAACAACAACTGAAAGAACAAATTATAAATTATCAACAGAATTACATGAAGATGATGAAAAGGTTCAAAAAATAATTGAAAATGTAGATCAAACAACAGAGCCAACATCAAAAGTGGATGAAGATTATTCAACAGTAATATTTTTGTCAAGAGCTCAAACTTGGATTGCAAATGTTACCACAGAGCTAACATTTGATGACTCAACAGAAAAAGATCCAACAATAGAAACACCACAAGAAGATAGAACAAGCACATTAAGAACAGATGCAGGAACATTATATAGATATGAAAAAGATGTAAAAAAACTTACAGATATATCAAGACACTATCAAAGATGGACAAGAGGTAATACAAAGGTAACAGAAAAAACAAAAAACTTTACTAATTTAATCTTAAGAGATATTTCTAGTACTATTGGTGGAGATGGAATATTAGAAGTTGCTAAAAACTGTCATGACGCTATTGCAGATTCTGGAAGATTTACTTATGGTGCTACAGTAGGACAAATTCCAATAGATGTAGAAAGACATACTCAAGTGGATTGTAGTGGATATGTAAGTTGGGTATTATATGAAGCTGGATATGAAGAAATGGCAGGAGGCCAACACAGTACAAAAAATTCGAGCTTAGGAGCCTTTGGAAAAGAAAAAGACTGGGAAGTAATAACAGATTATTCACAACTTGAACCAGGAGATATATGTTTTTGGGGAGGAACTTTAGATGGAAATGACCCAGGTCATGTTAATATATTTGTAGAGACAGATGGAAAAGCATATTATTTTTACGATTGTGGTTCAACAAGTGCAATAAATGCAAAAGATCCAATACAATATAATATGTCAGAATTTGGATATGCATTTAGACCAAATGATGAAATAGCACAATCATTATCAACAACTACAAAGGAAAAATTAGAAGAAAAAATAAATAAATATATAGAAGGCTTAGGAGAAGGTACTTATTCAGTAAGCGTTATAGATGCAGAAAACAATGGAACTAAAATTAATATAAATAGTCAAAAAGTAAAATCAGATGGATGGTTAAAATTATTTATCATGGCAACAGCTTATGATGATATGAAAAAAGGCAACATAGAGGATGACTTAATAGATACAATATCAACAGAAATTGAGATAATGATTACATCAGATGATAATACTATGGCAAATAAAATATTAGAGCAACTAGGAAATGGAGATACAACAAAAGGAATAAAAAGGGTAAATGAATACTTAAAAGACAATTCTTATGGAGGAACAAAATTAAAAGAAGAACTAAAGGGTAATTCAGCAACTGATGGAAGTGATGAAAATTATACAAGAACATCAAATGTTGCAGAACTATTAAACAAAATTTTTAATGGAAAATGTGTAAATAAAAAATATTCAGATGAAATGAAAAGAATATTACAAATGCAAAGTGATGTTTCATTAATACCATCACAAGTTGACAGCCAAGATGTAGGAAATAAAACTGGAAGGCAATTAGGAATTGTACAAGATGCAGCTATGGTTTCAATAGAAAATGCAAATTATATTGTGGTTATTTCAGCATCAAATCCAGATACAACTAAGGGAGAAACAGCTGTTAAAGATATTGCTAGTATGGTAAATGCATATTTTGTAAAAAACGGAAATATTAAAAATAATGATGATTATACTAAAGATGATGAAATAAAAACTATTTTAAATGGAAGAAGAGTATGCTATAGAATGCCAGATGGAAGATGGATATGCCCATTATCAAATTTGGTCGAAGGAAGAAAAATGATGTTTGACATGTTAGCAGATAATGAAAGAACTCAAAGCTACGAAAGGTTGATGAGATATTTATTATATTTGTTAACAGGAAATGATTATGGAGTAACAGAATTTGACTTTAATGAATTCTTAAATGGATCTTTTAGTGGAACAGGAGGAGCATGGACAGCGATATGGGGAAATGGATGTACGAGAGAAGAGTTTATTGCAGCTGTCAAAGCATTTAGTCCACCAAATGTAAAAGGAAATGGAGGAAGAAGTGCAATTGATTGCTATAATAAATACTTTGTAGCAAATGCTGAAAATTTTTATGATATATGTACAAAAAATGGAATGGATCCAAGGTTTATATTCTGTATAGGTATTCATGAAAGTTATTTTGGAACTTCAAATATTGCTAATACAAAAGGAAACTTCTTTGGATGGGGAGCATATGATTGGGATCCTGGAGGATCAGCAGTAAGGTTTGCAGATATGTCAGCAGGAATAGAAGATGTAAGTTCAGGATTAAAGCAATATGTAACTCCTGGAACATGGCAATATCAAAGAATACAAGCAAATGGATATGATCCGGGAACTATTGATGGGATTGGTTCATTATATGCATCAGATCCAAACTGGGCAACAGCAGTAAAACAACATATGACTAATATATTTGGAATGACAGGAGATGTATTAGATAGCAGTGCAAATGCAAGTGATATGCAGAAGAAAATTGTTGAAATAGCTTCTTCGCAAGATACATTAGGAAACAAAGGAGGATATTGTCAGGCTTGGGTAGCAGATGTGTATGCAAAAGCAGGACAAAGTAGATCTTCTAAAGCTTGTGCATCAGAAGCAGCAAATGCATGGGTAGTTTCAAAAGATAAAAACAATATACCATTAGGAGCATGTGTATATGGACATTCATATATAAGAGCAAATGGAAGCCAAGCAATGTGTGGAGGACATGAAGCAGGACATGTTGGAATTTATATTGGTGATGGTAAAGTAGCATCAAATGTAGGAGGTATAAGAATAGAATCATTAGACTCTTGGACAGGAACATTTGGATGGAAAGGCTGGGGCTGGAATGGCGGCACAGACTATTCTAAAAAATAGGGGGAATCTATGAAAAAGATAAAAAGATTAATAATATTTTTAATTATAATAGTTATAATTCTTATAGTAGGAATATTAGTGATGAGAAATAATAAAGACACAGAAGTACCAGATTATACAGATGAAGATAGAACAGTAATAGAAAAGACAAAACCTCAAAAGGAAACAGGAAATGGAAATTATTTATTAATAGATCAAATTGTTAATAATTACTTTTTGTATGTAGGTCAAAAAAATGAAAATATAGATAATACTCAGGCAGTATTATCTGTATTGGACCAAGATTTTGAAAAGAAATATGAAATAACACAGAAAAATGTATTCTCTAAATTAAATGAATATACACAATTTAATAATTATGGTACAAAAGAAATATATACCATTGATGTAAATCAAGGAGAGGGAACTTTAAATTCATATTTTTATGTAAAAGGAGTTCTTAGAAATAATGGAAATATTCAAAATGTATTTATATTAGTAAAAAAGGATGATCAAAATTCAACTTTTAGTATAACTCCTATTTCAGAAGATGAATATAATACGACAATAACAACAGGCATAGAAAATGATATTCAAACATTTTCTATTACGGAAAATGGATATAATAAAATAGAAGTTAAAACAGCTACTGATTATGAAATGTGTTTAAAACATATGCAAGATTATAAAAATGCAGTTAATAATAATATACAAGAAGCATATGATAGATTAGATGATGAATACAAAAAACAGAGATTTGGAACAATAGAAAAATTTAAACAATATAGAGAAAATAAACAAGAAATTTATGGTAAAGAAAATTTTACTCAATATATGGTTAATGATAAAGGAACATATAAACAATATGTTTGTAAAGATATGTATGGAAATCTGTATGTCTTTGAAGAAACTGTTCCAATGGAATATACTTTAAAATTAGATACATACACAATATTAACAGATGAATTCAAAAAGGAATATGAAACAGAAGATAGCCAGAAAAAAGTTCAGATGAATCTAAATAGATTTATATTAATGATAAATAATCAAGATTATGAAGCTGCATATAGTGTATTAGATAGTGATTTTAAAAATAATTATTTTAAAAATATAGAAGATTTTGAAAAATACATTAAAACATATGCATATCGTTATAATAATATGAAGATTGATTCTTTTGATATAAAAGGAAATGTATATTCTTGTTCAGTATCATTAGGAGATTCAAGTAATGGTGTGTATGTTGATGAAGAAAAAGGAACAGGTGGATCCGGATATGTATATAATTGGGATTTTTATATGCAATTAGGCGAAAATTATGATTTTACTATTTCTTTTGAAGTACAAAAATAATCAAAAAATAGAACTTATATATATTATAAGTTCTATTTTTTTGGTCAACTAAATATTAAAGATTATTATGTTTAAATAAATTTATGAAAATATTAGTAATTGTTCTTATTAATGTATTTTCATTATACATATCTATAAAAAAACTTTTAACAAAAGGTAATTGTAAAATTAAAAATAAAATAAATAAAGTTAAAATTAGAGCGATAAAATTTTTAAATAAATCCCTAGGAGTTTTCTTATATTTTACTTTATAACCTCTATTTTTTAAATCTTGAATATAGGCATCATAATATGCTTTTTTTCGTGCTGCTTGCATTTGAGATTCATATTCTAATTGTTTTTGGTATTCTTCTTGTCTTATTCTTTCAAGTTCAATCTGTTCTTCTATATTAAAGTTATTCAAATTTTGGTTACTATAATTACTGTCTCGCCTTAAATTATTATTATATTTTAAATTATTCAATTCTTCATGTAATTGTTTATTTTCATTAGCAATCTTATTAAAATCTTCTGAAGAAATAGTTGTATCTAACAGTATTTTATCAAAATTAGCTCTACTTTCAGGATTAGAAAGTATTTCATAAGCTTCATTTATTTCCTTTAATTTTTCACCAGCAGATTCTTTCTGACTTTCTTCTTGTAAATCAGGATGATATTTTTTGGCTAATGTTTTATATGCTTTTTCAATTACTTCTGGAGAAGCATTTGAATCTACTTCTAATATTTTATAGTAATTTTTATTCATAAAAAATTAAAATCCTTTCTTAATGAAATAAAAAATATTAATTATTTTTTATTTTAAATTTCCTTTGCATAATTAAACTATAACATAAAAAAATAAGACCTTCAAGTACAATATAGAAAGAATAAAATATAATATAATATAAAATAACGATTAGAGAAGGAGAAACATATTATAAAATAAGTATTAATTGAAATATAAAATAGACAAAGAATAAAAAGAAAAAGAGGAGAATTTATGAAAACAGGATTATGTTTAGCAGGTGGCGGTGTCAAAGGAGCAGCACATATAGGAGCAATAAAAGCATTTGAAGAAAAAAATATAAAATTTGATTATATTGCAGGAACATCATCAGGTAGTATAGTTGCAGCGTTATATGCAAGTGGTTTTACAGCAGAAGAGATGTTAAAAATATTTAAAAAATATTGTAAAAAAATAAAATATGTTGATTTTATAAATATTGTAAAATTAATTTTTGGTCTTATTTTTACAAGAAAAATAAAAATAGATGGCTTAAATTCAGGCAAGCAAATAGAAAAATTAATAAATAAGGTTTGTAATAAAAGAGGAATATATACAATTAGAGATATTAAAATACCACTTGCAATTCCAAGTGTAAATATATGCAATGGTGAAGTTATATGTTTTACATCATGTGAAAATAGAAAAGAACCATTAGAAAATACAATATTTATTAATGACATAGAAATAGGGAAGGCAGTAAGAGCAAGTTGCAGTTATCCTGTAGTTTTTTCGCCATGTAATTATAAAAATATAAAATTAATTGATGGAGGAATTAGAGAAAATGTACCTTGGAAAGAATTAAAATTTTTAGGTGCAGATAAAATAATAAATGTTGTATTTAAAGAAAATGAAAAAGAAAGTTGTGATAGAAATTTAATAGAAGTAGCAATTCGTTCAATTGGATTATTATGTAATGAACTTTCAGGTTATGAAATGACAGGTGCAGAAAATGTTATAGAAATTAAAAGTGATAAGGTAGGTTTATTAGATATGAGCAAAATTGATTATTTATATAAATTAGGTTATAAGGAAACAGCAAAAAAAATAAATAAATTATTATAATATTAAAAAGTTAATAAAAGATTGCAATAAAATGCACAAAAACACAAAAAAAGAAAGTTTTTGCATTTTATTGCAAAAACTTTCTGAAACGGAGATAAAATTGTACAGGTAATACAAAAACTTTCTAAAACAAAGCTAAAATTGTATTTTTATTATTTCTATTTTTTTGCTTTTAAATTATCTTTAGCAACAGTCATTAAAAGTTTAATTCTATTAGCTTGGTTAGTCTCGCTAGCACCAGGGTCATAATCTACAGGAGAAATATTTGCCTCTGGATATTTTGATCTAATTGTTTTTATAACTCCTTTTCCTACGACGTGGTTTGGTAAACAAGCAAATGGTTGAACACATACAATGTTAGGAATATCATGTTCCATATATTCAATCATTTCCGCTGTTAAGAACCAACCTTCACCTGTTTGATTTCCAATAGATAATACATCTTTTACTTTATCCTCTAAATGCCATATATCACATGGTGGTAAATAGCCTTTTTTAGAACTTGCTAAAGCTGCTTTTAAGTCTTTTTCCATAAGGTCAATAAGTTTAATTGCTACTTTACTAATTTTTGAAGATGTTTTATTTGTATTTAATAATTGGTTAAATGTTATTTTATGTGTTGCCATAAATTTAACAAATCCCATAAAATCAGGAAGTATAACTTCAGCACCTTCTTTTTCTAGTAAATCAGCAACAAAATTATTTCCAAATGGATGGTATTTAATTAAAACTTCACCAACTATACCAACCTTAGGTTTTTCTATTGATGTATCTAATTCTATTTTTTCAAAATCATCTACTATGTCATAAATACTTTTCTTAAATGCTTTATTATCATTTTTTTCTAATATTTCTTTACATTTAATCATCCAAGTATCAAATAGTTTTTGAGTTTCACCTTTGTGAACTTCATAAACTCTATTTTTTGTAATCATTTTTTGTAATAAATCTGCATAGATTACACATTTTAACATTCTATCGATTAATGGAACTGTTAATTGGAATCCAGGCATTTTTTCCATACCTACAACATTTAATGAAATTACAGGTACTTGTTCAAATCCAGCATCTTTTAATGCTTTTCTAATAAAGCCAATATAGTTTGTAGCTCTACATCCACCACCAGTTTGTGACATAATTAATGCAGTTTTATCTGGGTCATATTTTCCAGATTGTAATGCTTCAATCATTTGTCCTGTAACTAAAATTGATGGGTAACAAGCATCATTATTTACATATTTTAATCCTGTTTCTACAGTGTGTTGTGTACAATCTCTTAATAATTCTAAATTATATCCACAAGCTCTAACAGCAGTTTCTAGTAATTCAAAATGAATTGGAGCCATTTGAGGGAATAAAATTGTATAATTTTTTCTCATTTCCTTTGTAAATATTTTTTTATGAATATCATAATCTCCATTAGCTGTTTGTTCATGTTTTTCTGATTCACGTTTTTTCATACTTGCAAGTAATGAACGGATACGAATACGTACGGCTCCTAAGTTATTTACTTCGTCTATTTTTATTAATGTATACATTTTGTCATAGCTAGATAAAATTTCTTCAACTTGGTCTGTTGTAACAGCATCTACACCACAACCAAATGAGTTTAATTGTACAAGTTCTAAGCAATCATGTTTTCCAACAAATTCAGCTGCTGCATATAATCTTGCGTGGAATACCCATTGGTCAACAACTCTTATAGGTCTTTTAGCTTCTGCTTTGTCAGATACACTGTCTTCTGTTAAAACACATAAACCTAAAGATGTAATTAATGTATCAATACCGTGGTTTATTTCAGGGTCTATATGATAAGGTCTACCAGCTAATACAATTCCTTTTAAATTGTTTTCTTCAATATATTTTACTGTTTCTGTACCTTTATTTCTAATATCTTGTTTACATTTTTGATATTCTTCTTCAGCTTTTTCAGCTGCATTTAACAATTCTTTTTTAGTAAAATTATATTCTTTAAATTCGTCTAATTCTAAAATCTTTTTAACCAAATTTTTCTTATCTAAAGGTAAAAATGGGTTAATAAATTTTATAGATGGGTCTTTTAAATTTTCAACATTATTTTTTAATACTTCTGAATAAGAAATTACGATAGGGCAATTGTAGTGGTTATCTGCTTTTTCATATTCTTTTCTTGAATATGGAATACAAGGATAAAATATTGTTTTAATTCCTTGTTCTATTAGGCTTTCTATATGTCCGTGTGAAAGTTTTGCAGGATAACATACAGATTCAGAAGGCATTGATTCCATTCCTTTTTCATATGTTGTACGTGTACTTTTTTCAGAAATAATTACTCTAAATCCTAAGTTTGTTAAAAATGTAAACCAGAATGGATAATCTTCATACATATTTAAAACTCTAGGAATTCCAATAGTTCCTCTTGGGGCATCTTTTTCTTCTAAAGGTTTGTAATCAAATAATCTTTCATATTTATATTGTACTAAGTTTGGTAACTTTTTAGCTTTTGTAACAACTCCGGCACCTTTTTCACATCTATTACCAGAAACGTGAATTTGACCATTACTAAATCTGTTTATTGTTAATTTACAATGGTTTTCACAGTTGTTACAACGTGTATGTGTTACTTTAATTTCTAATTTATCTAATTCATCTTCTTTTAAAATTGTAGATTTGTAATCCATATCTAAATTTGTTTCATATTGTTCTTTAGATAAAAGTGCCATTCCATATGCACCCATAAGTCCTGCAATATCAGGTCTTATTACATTTTTACCTACAATTAATTCAAATGCACGTAAAACGGCATCATTATAGAATGTACCACCTTGAACAACTATGTGGTCACCTAATGTTGATACATCTCTTACTTTCATAACTTTTTGTATAGCATTTTTTATAACTGAATATGAAAGACCACTTGAAATATCTCCAACTGAGTAACCTTCCTTTTGTGCTTGTTTTATTTTTGAGTTCATAAATACAGTACATCTTGAACCTAAATCAACAGGTGTTTTTGCTTTTATGGCTTCTTGCACAAATGTTGATATATCTAAGTTTAAGCTTTTTGCAAAAGTTTCTATAAATGAACCACATCCAGAAGAACAAGCCTCATTTAGCATAATATTGTCAATAGAGCCATTTTTCATACGGATATATTTCATATCTTGTCCACCAATGTCAACAATACTTGTAACATCAGGTTCAAATTCTTTAGCAGCTGTATAATGTGCAATTGTTTCAATTTCGTTTAAATCAACATTTAAAGCTGTTTGAATTAATTTTTCTCCATATCCTGTAACACCACTATATCTTAAAATAGCCTTTTCAGGTAATTCGTGATATAGTTTTCTTAACATATTCATAACACTATTTAAAGGATTTCCTTCATTACTTCCATATAATGAATATAATAAATTTCCTTCTCTATCTATTAAAACTAATTTTGTAGTTGTTGAACCTGCATCAATTCCAAGGAAGCAATCACCTTCATATGTTTTTAAATCTTTTTTTACAACAGTATCTTTGTCATGTCGTTTTTTGAAATCTTTGTAATCATCTTCATTTTTAAATAATGGTGCAAGTGGTTTTGTTGTATTATCATGTGAATTACGTAAGTTCTCTATTTTTTTAGATAATTCGTCTGGTGTGATTTCAGCAGTTCCTATAGAATCTAATGCTGCACCTTTTGCAACTAGAAGATGTGCTTCTTCTGGTACAATAATTTCGTCATCTGTTAGATTTAATGTTTCTATAAATCTTTTACGTAGTTCTGATAAATAATTTAAAGGTCCACCTAAAAATGCAACATTACCACGAATTGGTCTACCACAAGCGAGTCCACTAATTGTTTGGTTTACAACTGCTTGGAAAATAGATGCTGCAATATCTTCTTTAGCTGCACCTTCATTTATTAATGGTTGAATATCTGTTTTTGCAAAAACTCCGCAACGAGATGCAATTGGATATATTGTTTTATATGTTTTTGCAAGTTCATTTAATCCTTGTGTATCTGTATGTAACAATGAAGCCATTTGGTCTAAAAATGCTCCAGTACCACCAGCACAAGTACCATTCATACGTTGTTCGATAGATTGGTCAAAATATATGATTTTTGCATCTTCTCCACCTAATTCTATAACAACATCTGTTTTTGGAATATATTTTTCAACTGCACGTTTACAAGAAACAACTTCTTGAATAAAATCTACTCCTAAGAATTTTGCTGCAGACATTGCTCCAGACCCTGTTAATGCTACTGTAAAAGTATTTGATGGATATTTTAATAATAAATCTTCCAAAACACTACATACAGTATTTTTTGTGTCTGAAAAGTGTCTTTGATAGTTTTTATATAATGTATTGCCATTTTTATCCATAACTATGATTTTGACTGTTGTTGATCCAACGTCAAGTCCTACATGTAATAATTCGCTCATGACAAAATCTCCTTTTTTATATATAAATTCGTCTTTTTTAACACCCTAATTTTATACGGAAAAGGGCGTTTTGTCAAATGGAATTATTTGAAAGTTTTAAAATATTTTTTATTTTCTATGTTCTAAAAAGGACAAACAAATAATAGTATTAATAATAGAGACTAAAAAGGTAAAAGACTAGGTATGAAGCACCTAGCCTTTTTAAAACTATTTTGAACAGATTTTAGTCTGTTTTATTTATTGACAAAGTAAATATTTCTTTGTATAATAATATTATAGGAAACGGAAACCACAAACGTGGTTCGCCAATTGATATGTAAAACACATCTAACTGGGCAAAGTTACAGATGTGTTTTTTATTTGCTATTTCTGTCTGCTAATAATTACAACTATTGCTATAATTAAGGCAAACGTAATGATAGTTACTGATATTAAACTAACAAATAATATTTTTATTATTAATATTAATACTGGTGTTTCTATCATACGCATCACCTCCTTTTAGGAGGCAAACCACATCTGTTTTTTCTCATTTCCTATGTTCTTTACTATAGCTTATTTTTAAAATAAAAACAAGCGAACATTAAAAAGTTTTAAAATATTTTTTTATTTTCTATGTTCTAAAAAGGACAAACAAATAATAGTATTGATAATAAGAAGATAAAAAGTAAATTAGGAGGTTAAGGTTGAAAAATAATTACAATTTTGGCTGCTTCAAATTTAATTCTTTTTCAACCGAGTATGTGCCTCTGGAAAGGAACGATGAAAAAATGAAAAACAAAAAAATTATCATTTTATTTTCAATATTATTTATTGTTTTAGTAGTTGGTGGATATTTTTTAATACAACATATGAAAAATGAAAAAACAAATGAAACTACACAAGAATACACACCACAAGAAGAAATATCAGAAGAACAATCCAGACAAACAATAGTAACACTATATTTCCAAAATAAGGAAACAAAAGAGTTAGTGCCAGAAGCACGAATGGTAGATATAAAAGAAATGGTAAACACACCATATGATAAATTAATAAATTTATTAATAGAAGGACCTAAAAACGAAAAATTGGAAAGAATAATTACAGAAAACACAAAACTATTAGGAACTAAAATTGACGGCGAATGTATAACTGTTGATTTTTCTGCTGAAATTTTAAATTATGATAAAACAAATGAAAAATCCAAAGATAATTTAATTAATAGTATTGTAAATACATTAACAGAATTAACAGAAATAAATAAAGTAAAATTTCTAGTAGACGGAACAGAAAATGCTGAGTTCAGTGGAACATATACTAGAAAAGCTACTTAAATAAATTAAAAAGTCTAATGTACCAATTGGCTCTTTGTAAATTATTTAAAAAACATTCAACTTCATTCAGTGATTTTATTGTATTATCCTTATAACATTTAAAACTTTTCTTCTTTTTTGGAGGTGGATTAGGTCTACCTCCTTTAATTTGTTTCATAAAATCCTATCCTTTCATAATCAATATAACTGTACTAAGATATTATATGTTATGAAAAAATATTAAGTGAAAATTTTAAAAAATAATTGTTGTGTTCGCTTGATTTATGATAAAAAAGTTAGTATACTTCTTATGAGATAAGCAAAGCAGAGTGTGGCGTGTCGTTCCTTAATGAAAGGGGGCGATGCATATGTTATTAACACAAGTTTATTTACTATGTATATACATACTATTTGTTGAACTTGCAATGGTAACAGTTGTCGCTATTGCCTTATTTGTAGCTTTAGTTGTTACAATAAGAAAATTAGACAACGAAAAAAACACATCTCTGTCTGGCCGTTAGAGATGTATTTTAAATTTTAAATAATATCTAATGACACGCCACAATCCTGTGGTCGCTTATCTTTCTATAATTATTATACTAGTAAATGAATATAAAGTCAAGAAATGAGGATAAAAAATGACTATTTTAGAGTTTGTCTTAAAAAATAAGGAATGCAAGATAGATTTAGTTACAAGAAGTACATATCATTCAAATGCAATTGAAGGAAGTACACTTACATATGCAGAAACATATGCAATTTTATATAATGATAACAGCTTTAAAATAGAAGGAAAAGAGCCTAGGGAGATATATGAGGCAATTAATCATAAAGAGGCATTAAATATAGTATTTGAAAATTTGCAGGAAAAAAGAGAATTTGACGAAAGATTTATAAAAAAATTAAATGAAACAATAAATAAGAACATAAAGGAAACAAGTGGATTTGGAAAAGTACAGGTATTTATACAAGGAAGTGACTATATTCCACCAGAGCCAGAAAAAGTACCAAATTTAATGAATTATTATGTCTATAATTATAATAATGATATAGAAGATATATTTTTGAAAATTGCTAAATATCATATTGAGTTTGAAAAAATACATCCTTTTGAAGATGGAAATGGAAGAACAGGAAGATTGCTTTTAAATTATGAATTATTAAAAAATGATTTACCACCTGTTGTAATTAGTAAAGACGAAAGAGTAAAATACTTTGAATTTATTAGAAAAAATGATAGTTCTGGTTTAGCCGAATGGTTTAAAGAATTATCTAATGCAGAAGAACAAAGAATGCAAAAATTTGGATATGAAAAAATATGAGGTAATATTTGTGGATGTAGAGTTAAAAGAAAATGAAAGAATAGACGATTTAGAATTTAAAGGTTTAAAAATAATCCAAAATGAAAAAGGATTTTGTTTTGGAATGGATAGTGTATTATTATCTGATTTTGCAAAAAATATGAAAAATAATAGTACAGTATTAGACTTAGGGACTGGTACGGGAATTATACCTATTTTGTTATGTGGAAAAACTAATCTAAAAAAAGTAGTAGGAATAGAAATCCAACAAGATGTTGCTAATATGGCTAAAAGAAGTAGTCAATTAAATAATTTACAAGACAGATTTGAAGTTGTAAATACCAATATAATTGATTTAAAAAATATATATGAAAAGCAAAGTTTTGATGTTATAGTTACGAATCCACCATATAAAAAAGAAAATACCGGAATAACAAATGAAAATGAAGCAAAACTTATTTCAAGACACGAAATAACTGCTAATTTAGAGGATTTTATTAGTATTTCTAAAGATTTATTAAAAGATAAAGGCGAATTTTATATGGTTCATAGACCTGAAAGATTAGTTGATATTTTAAGCCTTATGAGAAAGTACAAAATAGAGCCTAAAATATTGAAATTTGTAAGTCCAAATAAAAATAAAGAACCTAATTTGATATTAATTAAAGGTATAAAAAATGCGAATAGTTTTTTAAAGGTAGAAAAAAATTTGTATGTGTATAATGAAGATGGGAAATATACAAATGAGATTTTAAAAATTTATAATAAATAAAAATTATATTTTGCTGTAACCGTAAAATATTATTAAAAGGATTTTTTAAATTTAATTAATGTGTAATAGTTTTATGAAAGGATGGTAATTAAATTGGAAAAAGGTAAATTATATATAGTTGCTACACCAATAGGAAATTTAAATGATATAACACTAAGAGCAATAAACACACTAAAAGAAGCAGATATAATAGTTGCAGAAGATACAAGACATTCATTAAAGTTGCTAAACCACTTGGGGATATCTAAACCATTAATTAGCTATTATAGACATACTGAAGAAGTTAAATATGAAAAAATATTAGAAAAAATAAAAGAAGGAAACAATATTGCTTTAATTTCAGATGCAGGAACTCCAATTATTTCAGATCCAGGTGAAGTTATAGTAAAAGAAGCAATAAAAGAAAACATAGAAGTAATACCAATACCAGGTGCTTGTGCAGCGATTACAGCACTAATGGCAGCAGGTGTAGATACTAAAAAATTTGTATTTTATGGATTTTTATCAATAAATAAAAAATTGAGAAAAAAAGAATTAGAGGAAATCCAAAAGGAAAGAAAAACAATTATTTTATATGAAGCTCCACATAAGTTAAAAAATACTTTATCAGATTTAAACACATATATGCCAGATAGAAATGTAACAATTGCTAGGGAATTAACAAAAATTCATGAGGAATTTGTTAGAGGAACAGCTAAAGAAATTTATGAAAAAGTTCAGGAACCTAAAGGAGAATATATAATTATAATTGATTCTTTACCAGAACCAGAGGAGCAGGAAAATGTGCTAAATGAACTAACTTTAGAAGAACATTATAAAGTATATGAAAGTCAAGGGATGAATAAAAAAGAGATTATTAAACAAATTGCAAAAGATAGAAATGTTAATAAAAATGAAATTTATATGTATTTTATTTAAGCGAAAATGGTTGCAAACCGTTGAACTTTATGTTATATTGTTTTAGGATAGAGTGTATTTTGATACACTCTATTTTTGCACAGAAATTATTGTGGGAATCTAGTGCATAAATAAAGAATAAAGATTTAAAATATATATACCATATAATTGGAGGTAATTTTATTGGAAAAATTAGTAGTTACAGGACCAACATGTTTAAAGGGAGAAGTAGTAATAAGTGGAGCAAAAAATGCAGCAGTTGCAATATTACCAGCTACACTTTTAATAGATGGAGTATGCACAATTGAAAATGTACCTAATATAAGTGATATAAAAATATCATGTGAGATATTAAAAAAACTAGGTGCAAAGATCACATGGCAAGATGAACATACAATTACAATTGATACAACAAATATAACAACAACAAAAGCACCATTAGATTTAACAAGTAAATTTAGAGCATCATACTATATAATTGGTGCAATGCTTAGTAGAAAAGGCGAAGTTGAAGTTGGAATGCCAGGTGGATGCAAACTAGGTGCAAGACCAATAGACCAACATATAAAAGGTTTTGAAGCATTAGGAGCAACTGTAAAAGTAGAAAAAGGAACTATTTATGCAAAAACAAAAAAACAATTAAAAGGAGCGCCTATTTATATGGACATCGTATCTGTTGGAGCAACAATAAATGTTATGCTTGCAGCTGTTTTAGCTAAAGGAACAACTGTAATTGATAATGCTGCAAAAGAGCCACATATAGTTGATGTTGCAAACTTTTTAAATACTATGGGAGCTGACATTCGTGGTGCAGGTACAGATGTAATAAAAATAAATGGTGTTGAAAAATTACATGGAGGAGCTACATATTCAGTGGTTCCAGACCAAATAGAAGCTGGAACATTTATGCTTGCAGCAGTTGCAACAAAAGGAGATATAACTTTAAAAAATTGTATTACAAAACACTTAGAATCAATTACTGCTAAGATTATAGAAGTTGGTGGAAATGTAGAAGATAATGGTGATAGTATACGTGTATGGTGTAACAAAAGACCCAATAAAGCTAATATAAAAACATTACCATATCCAGGATTTCCAACAGATTTACAACCACAAATGGGAGTTGTATTATCAATTGCAAATGGTACAAGTGTAATAAATGAAAGTATATGGGAATCAAGATTCCAATATACAGATGAATTAAACAAAATGGGAGCTAAAATAACAGCTCAAGGAAAAACAGCATTTTTTGAAGGTGTAAAAAAATTATCAGGTGCACCTGTATATTCTACAGATTTAAGAGCTGGAGCAGCATTAGTAATTGCTGGAACAGTAGCAGAAGGTGAAACTGAAATTTATAATTTACAACATATTGATCGTGGATATGAAAATATAGAAGAAAAATTTAGAAAAATAGGTGCTAAGATAGAGAGAGTAACAGAAGAGGATTAAAATTATGTTTAATTTTTGTAGCTTATATAGTGGAAGTAGTGGAAATAGTCTTTTTGTAGAGTCTAAAAATACCAAAATACTAATTGATGCAGGTGTTAGCTGTAAAAAAATAGAACAAGCATTACAAGATATAAATGTTGATCCAAGTACATTAGATGGAATTTTAGTGACACATGAACACAGAGACCATGTACAATCACTTGGAACAATTTCTAAAAAATTTGATTTACCTGTGTTTGTAAATCAAGAAACACTTGATGCAATGCCTGCACAAAGAGACAAGATTGCAGAAAAAAATATTAAATTATTTAAAGTAGATGACAAATTTGAAGTTGGAGATTTACTAATAAAACCTTTTGCAATTCCACATGATGCAGCAAATCCTTGTGGATTTAGTGTTTATAAGGATAAATCTAAAATAAGTGTAGCAACAGATATAGGTCATATGACAAATAGTATATTAAAAAGTTTAGAAGAAAGTTTATTTGTTTTATTAGAAGCAAATTATGACCCAAAAGTATTGCAATGTTCATCATATCCATTTGTATTAAAATCAAGAATAGCTGGTCCAACAGGGCATTTACCAAATGAAATGGCTGGAAAAACTATATCATATTTATTACAATCAGGATTAAAAAATGCAATGCTAGGACATTTGAGTAAGGAAAGCAATTTTCCAGAATTAGCATATCAAACAGTTTTAGATGAATTAATCACAACAAAAGAATATAATGGAAGCAATTTAAAACTTAGTGTAGCTTCAAGAGATACACATAGCAAAATAATAGAGATATAAATTAAGTGATAAAAGGTATTATTATGTATTTGTTAAATAAGATGTTGTTTTAGAAGAAAATATATAATATTTTCTAAAATAGTTTATTTTGAATATATAATAATACCTTTTATTAAATATACAAAAAAGAGGTATTATAATGTTGACAATTAATGTTATCTGTGTTGGAAAGTTAAAAGAAAAATATCTTAAAGATGCAATAGCAGAATATAGTAAAAGGCTTTCTAAATATTGTAAATTAAATATTATAGAATTATCTGATGAAAAAGTTCCAGACAAAATAAATGAAAGCATAGAAAATGAAATTAAAGAAAAAGAATGTAAAAAAATAATAGCACATATACCTAAAAACTCATATGTAATGGCATTAGATCTAACAGGTAAGCAATATACATCTGAGGAATTTTCAGAAAAAATAGAAAATGTGGCAATGGAAAAAAGTAATTTAACTTTTATAATAGGTGGAACTTTAGGTATGAATAATGAATTATTAAATATGTGTGATTCTAAAATATGTTTTTCTAAAATGACATTTCCTCATCAATTAATACGTGTGTTTTTGTTAGAGCAAATATTTAGAGGATTTAAAATATCACATAAAGAAACATACCATAGATAATATATAAATTAATTGTAGAGAAAAAACAAAACAGGGGCGACCATTTTGACAAAAAATTCTCTACAAGTTAAAAGACATTAATAATTTAATTTTTATTTTTTAACTTTTCTAAAAATTTTTTGGATAGTTTTTTGATAACGAAATATCGAACTATAAAAAATATAAGAATAAATAATAAGATTTTAGACATAAAACACTTGTCCTTTTTGAATAATATGTAAAGTATTATAGAGTGTAAAAATAAATTTGTCAACAAAAACTTTACGACAAAATTCGACAAAGAATTATACTAGAACAGATGCCAACAATGTCTGCAGTAAGTGCTGCGAGCAAAATAAATCTTGTTTTTTTAATTTTAACACAACTTGTATATACAGCAATTGTATATAAGGTGGTTTCTGTTGAACCCATAATAGTAGAAGCAATATTTCCAATTAAACTATCTGCACCGAAAGTTTTCATTATATCTGTGGCAATAGCAATTGAGCCACTTCCAGATATAGGCCTTAAAATGGCAAGTGGCATAATTTCTGGTGGAAAATTAAATAGTGATAATAATGGTGAAGCTAAATTTATTATAAATTCTAATACACCAGAATGACGTAAACTATTAATTGCAACAAATAGACCAATCAAAGTAGGCAAAATGTTTAAAGTTATTTTAATGCCTTCTTTGCAACCTATTAAAAAAACATCAAAAACTTTTATTTTTTCACTTATACCATATAAAATAATAAAAAATATAACAAAAGGTATAGCTATATTAGAAAAAAAATTAATTATATTCATAGATTTACTCCTTATTAGTAAATTTTATTAAAAGTTTTGTTACAAATATTCCAGAAATAGCAGCTAAAATTGTAGCAATCCATGTGGGGAATATTATGGAAGTTGGATTTTGTGAATTTAGTGAATTTCTAATAGCTATAACAGTTGTAGGTATAAGTTGAATTGATGCAGTGTTTATAACAATAAACATCATCATTGGGTTAGAAAGTGTATCTTTTTTAGGATTTTCTTTTTGCATTGACTCCATGGCCTTTAAACCTAAAGGAGTAGCGGCATTTCCCAATCCAAGTATATTTGCAATAATATTCATAGATATTTCTTTTTTAATTTTATTATTAGTAATTAAACTAGGAAACAAAAAATTTAAAATAGGAGATAATAATTTAGAAAGTTTTTTAACTAAACTACTATCACTTGCAATTTGCATAATTCCACTCCATAAGCAAAGTGAGCCTAAAAGATTAATTGAAAGAGTAACTGCATCATTTGCTCCTTCAAAAATAGAAGAATTTAAATTTTCAAAATTTCCAGATAAAATAGCAAAAGAAAATGATATTATTATAAAAAATGGCCAAACTATATTTAACATATTTATCACCATTATGATTTTATTTGCAACAATAACTTTTTATACCAATATAATTGACCGTAAAATATTTTTATGGTAAAATATGTATATAATTTATTGATTGCAAATGTTTAACTTTTTAAGGAGGGATTTTAATTATGAAATCTACAGGAATAATAAGAAGAATGGACGAACTTGGAAGAGTTGTTGTTCCAATAGAAATAAGAAATCAGTTTAACATAGCTGAGAAAGATCCAATAGAAATATATGTAGAAGGAGAAAAAATAGTATTAAAGAAGTTTCAACCAAATTGTATTTTCTGTGGTAATACAAAACATTTAGTAGCATATCATGATAAATTAATTTGTGAAGAATGCTCTAAAAAAATAGGAAAATTAAAAGTAGAAGAATAATAAAAAAGAGTTTAATATTGGGAAAACCAAAGTTAAACTCTTTTTAAATTTATGTTATAGCATGTAAATAGCTAATTATTTTTCGCAGTAGAAATATTTGATTTATTAAATAATTCTAATATTTTAAATTTAAATTGTATAGTAGAATCAGATTTATCAGAAACTAGAGCAAATTCTTCTTCAGATAAAGAGCTTTCTAATTGTTCTTTTGATTCTTCTGGAACTACGCCTGAACTAATATCTACAAAACATAGAGGAGGAAACATTACACACCACCAATTTTGCCCTTTAGCTTCACCAATTTCAACTCTTAGTGCATCATAATATCCAGCAGGTAAAGAAATATCACCATAATATTTTGTTGGAAATTCAAAATTTCCTATTTGTACATTAACATCATAAAAATAACCATTATCGTGAATAGTGTTTAAGGCAATTTCTTTAAAATCATTTTCATGTTGTTTAGCAATATTTATTGATTCTTGTTTAGATGAACAATTTTTACAAAGTTCATTCATATAAGAAAGTAAATTGTCACGTACTTTATATTTTAAATTTTGATCTTCAGTAGAATCACTGTTTGCAATAACATGTAATCTAAAAACACTATTAGCTATATCTGTAGATATGTTTTGTGCATATGAAATCGCACATACAGTAGTATAGGCAAATAATAATATTGTCAAAATAAGTATCATTTTAATTTTAGGTTTTTTAAACAGATTTAATAAATTTTTCATATGTTACCTCCATAAAACTTTTTTGTAAAAAAATTTCTTTAATTTAAGTATTTCCAATTTTGAAAAATTTATACATACAGCAAAAAATGTCGATGACTTTTTTGAAATATATTTGAAATATTATTGACATATTTGAAAACAAATGGTAAAATTTACCAGAAACCAGAAATGGTAAAAACTGAGGATCCGTATAGGAAAACGAAAGGGAGAGAGTTTTTAATGAGCGAAAAAACCAAAGAAAAAACGTGTGCATTTTATGCAAGTGATTATCATTTTGAAATGATTAGTTTACCATTTATAGAAAAAAATTTAGAATCAAATAAAGAAATAATTGTATTAACAGAAAATGATTTAGAAGATACAATGAAAGTTTTAATATCAAAAATAAATTTAAAAGAAGAAAAAAAAGAAAATCTATCAAAAATAAATTGGAATCATGATGATCTAAAAAAATTCAAACAAATTAAAAAAAATATGGAAGAAAATAAAAATACAATAATATTTATAAAAGGAAAAGAAAATTATATAAAAAATATTAATAAAAATATAGAAAAATGGGTTGAAAATAATTCAAATGCAAAAATTATTGATTGCTATGATATAAATGAGATAGAAAGCAATTTAACAAGTGTTATGGGAAGTTATAATAATATATTAAATACATCAGGAGAAACAAAAATAGAAAATTTATAGTATAAACCATTGAAATTTTCCTAAAAATAGTATATATATAATATGTTATAAAATCTATTTTAAGGAGAAAGATTATGGAAAAAGAATTAGGAGAAATAAAAGCAGTTTTAAAAAAATATGGACAAGAACATCTTCTAAATAATTTTGAAAATTTAGATGAAGCTCATAAAAAAGAATTATTAAAAGAAATAAAAGGGATTAATTTTGAACTTGTTACAAGTTTATATGATAGTACAAAAAAGGAAAAAAAGAATACTAAAGATGAAATTACACCAATTGATTATTTGGATAAATTTAAATTAGGTGATAAATATAAATATTATGAAAATATTGGTAAAAAAGCAATAAAAGAAGGAGAACTTGCAGTTGTAACAATGGCAGGTGGACAAGGAACTAGACTTGGACATAATGGACCAAAAGGAACATATGATATAGGGCTAGATTCTCACAAATCACTATTTGAATTATTAAGTGATGGAATAAAAGAAGAAGCCAAAAAATATGGGGTAACAATTCCTTGGTTTATAATGACAAGCAGGGAAAATAATAAAGCAACTATAGAATTTTTTGAAAAACATAAATATTTTGGATATCAAAAAGATAAAAATATATTTTTCTTTATTCAAGGTGAATTACCTATGATGGATACAGAAGGAAAAATATTAATTGGAGAAGATGGGTTAATTAAACTAGCAGCAGATGGTCATGGCGGAATCTATGAATCTTTAGTAAAAACTGGAATGACTAAAAAAATGAAAGAATTAGGAGTAAAATGGGTATTCATAGGTGGTGTAGACAATTGTCTTGTTAAAATGGTAGACCCAGTGCTTATGGGAGTTGCAATTGACCAACAAGTAACAGTTGCTTGTAAATCTGTTGTAAAAGCTAATCCACAAGAAAAAGTTGGTGTATTTTGTAAAAGAAATGGAAAACCAAATGTAATAGAATATACAGAAATTACAGAGGATATGGCAGAAGCAAGAGATAAAGATGGTGAATTATTATATGGGGAATCACATATATTGTGCAATTTATTTAGTGTAGATGCAGTTGAAAGAATGGGTGCAAATCCATTACCATATCATGTTGCTTTTAAAAAAGCTAAATATATTGACAAAGATGGAAATTTGGTAGAGCCAGATTCACCTAATGCATATAAATTTGAAGCATTTTTATTTGATGCATTTGGAGAAGTTGATGAAATGGCAGTTCTAAGAGTAAAAAGAGAAGAAGAATTTGCACCAGTTAAAAATGCTGATACAGCAGGTGTAGACTGCCCAAAAACAGCAAGAGAATTGTATAAGAAATTTTATAATTTATAATAGATAAAAATGATCTAAAAAATAAAGCACACTAAAAGTATGAAAAATACAAAAAGTGTGCTTTTTAAATAATGTTAAAAATGTTAAAGTATTTACATATACAAGCATTTATGATATTATGCAATAATATAAGGAGGGATTCAAATGAATTATTTAGAAGAATACAAAAAATGGTGTGAAAGCTCAGAATTTGATGAAGAAACTAAAAAAGAATTAATAGCAATAAAAGATGACGAAAAAGAAATTGAAGACAGATTTTATAAAGAACTAGAATTTGGAACAGCTGGACTAAGAGGTGTAATAGGAGCTGGAACAAATAGAATGAATAAATATACAGTAGGAAAAGCAACACAAGGACTTGCAAATTATATATTAGAACAAGGAACACAAGATAAAGGTGTTGCAATTAGTTATGACTCAAGAAGAATGTCAAAAGAATTTAGTTTATTAACAGCATTAATTTTAAATGCTAATGGAATAAAAACATATCTATTTGAAAACTTAAGACCTGTACCAGAATTATCATTCACAGTGAGAAAATTAAAATGTACAGCAGGTGTAATGATTACAGCAAGTCATAATCCACCAAAATATAATGGATACAAAGTATATTGGGATGATGGAGCTCAAATAGTTGAACCAAGAGATAAAGAAATAATTGCAAAAGTAAGAGCAGTAGAAAGCTTTTCAGAAATAAAAGAAATATCAAAAGAAGAAGCAATTGAAAAGGGATTATTTAATGTAATTGGAACAGAAATGGATGACGAATATATTTCTGTATTAAAAAGTAAAATATTAAATCCTGAAATAGTAAAAGAACAAGGTAAGAAATTAAAAGTTGTTTACACTCCATTACATGGAACAGGAAACACAATTGCAGGAAGATTATTTAAAGAAATTGGAATGGAAAATGTATATGTAGTTCCAGAACAAAGAGATCCAGATGGAGAATTCCCAACAGTTAGTTATCCTAACCCAGAAGATAAAGCTGCATTTAAATTAGCATTGGAATTAGCTAAAAAAGAAGATGCAGATGTAGTTTTAGCAACAGATCCAGATGCAGACAGATTAGGAATATTTGCTAAAGATGCTAAAACTGGCGAATATATGGAATATACAGGAAATATGTCAGCTTTATTAATTGCAGAATATAGGATTGAACAGATGAAAGAAAAAGGAATATTACCAGAAGATGGAATGTTTATAACAACAATAGTATCATCAGATTTAGCAAAAGCAATTGCAAAATATTATAACCTTGAATGTATTGAGGTTTTAACAGGATTCAAAAATATAGGTAGAATAATGAGACAAGAAGAAGAAAAAAATGGTATGAAATATGTATTTGGATTTGAAGAAAGTTATGGCTGTCTAATTGGAGATTATGCAAGAGATAAAGACGGAATTGCGGCAGTAATGGCACTATGTGAGGCAGCCTGTTATTATGCTTCAAAAGGAAAAACATTATGGGATGCCATGGAAGATATTTATAAAAAATATGGATATTATAAAGAAGCTCAAGTATCAATTGTAATGGAAGGTGCTGAAGGAGCAGAAAAAATTAAAGAAATGATGACTAATATGAGAAATACACCTGTAGAAAAAATCGGTGAATATAAAGTCTTAACATTTAAAGATGTAGAAAAAGATTATGTTAAAGATATGGTAACAGGAGAAGAATCAAAAACAGGATTACCAAAATCAAATGTATTATATTATGCGTTAGAAGATAACAATTGGTGTTGTGTACGTCCATCAGGAACAGAACCTAAAATAAAACTATATATGGGTGTAAAAGGAACATCTGATGAAGATGCTGCTAAAAAATTAGAAGCATTAAAAGAAGCAATGGTAGCAATTGTAAAATGATTTTGGGGACGGAGCAAAAAATCATGATATTAAAATATTAACAAAAAGCTGGGAATATATTATTATTTTTTATACCTTGCATGTCGCAACCTTATTATTGGAATTTTTACAGGTTGCTCCAATCGCACTCGCAAAGTTCGTTTGGTCGCTTACGCGGTATTTCAAAATAATAATATATTCCCAGCTTTTATTTAAAAATTTCTATACTATACAATTACATAAAATGATTTTTTGCTCCGGCCCCAAAATCATTTCCACTCAGGTAAATTTCTTAAAATTGCTCCAAACAAGTTAGCCCTAATCATAGGGATGTTTTTACTTAAAGAAAACATTAATTGTCTCATATCTTCCCTCTTAGAAGTTCCGTCCATTGGACAAACTTTAGCCATAACAGTTAAATTATTTTTTCGTACAAATCTTCTATTTTCTTTTTCAGGTGTAAACACTAAAGGTCTAATTAAAGTTATTTTAGATCTATCCATGTAACTTACAGGTGCGAAAGTTCCAATGCTTCCAGTGTAAAATAAATTTAATAAAAATGTTTCTAAAACATCATCTTGATTATGCCCTAATGCTATTTTGTTACATCCTTCACGTATGGCGATAGAGTTTATTGCGCCTCTACGTAAATTAGCACATAATGAACAAGGATTTTTTTCTTTTCTTAAATCAAATACTATTTCTTTAGCATTAGTATTTTCCATAAATAAAGGAACTTGGACATCATCACAAGTTTTTTGTAAAAGTTCTACATCAAAATGCTCGAATCCAGGATTTATACTAATAGCGATTAAATCAAAGTGTTTTGGGTAAAATCTTTGTAATGCTTTTAATGCATATAATAATGTAATTGAATCTTTTCCTCCAGATAAACATACTGCAATTTTATCGCCTTCTTGTATCATATTATATTTTTCTATTGCTTTTCTCATTGAACTTAGAATTTTTTGCATAAGTTACTCCCTTTTTATAAAAATTGCTATTACTATTATAGCAGACGTTGTCAAGGAGTAAAAAGTTTTTTCGTCTACAGTCGCAAAAAGATAAAATGTTGGTAGGAAAATTGAAATATAGAAAATATTAAAAGCAATAAGATATAACTTTTTCTATATTATATCTAAATGGAAAAATTTTTATGAAGTAAATGAAGTTAAATTTTATTGTTAATAAAAAAACATTACTAATATTAACTTAGTAATGTTTTTTATGGTGAACCTAGAGGGACTCGAACCCCCATCGGTCGCTTAGGAGGCGACTGCTCTATCCTGCTGAGCTATAGATTCAAAAACTGTACCTATTATAATATAATTGAACTTGAATATCAATATGATATAATAAATTTTAATAAATATATTTGTTGTTGTGTCAATGATGTGAAACAAAAATATATAAAATCACCATATAATTAAATTGCATAATTAATCATTCCAAA
>CAJMJN010000013.1 GCA_905213875.1 uncultured Clostridium sp. | reverse complement strand
GAAAAGAAGTAGAAATGATAGATAGTAAAGCATTAAAAGAAGCTGTTATAAATGCAATGGTACATAGTGATTATACTCTAACTACAACACCAATAATTGAACTTTATTCTGATAGAATTGAAATTACATCAGGAGGAGGACTACCTCAAGGATTATCACAAGAAAAATTTTTAGAAGGTGTTACTGCTCCAAGAAATAAAGAACTTATCAGAGTATTTAAAGATGTAGATTTAATTGAAAATATCGGTTCTGGAGTTTTAAGAATTTTAGATGCTTATGATAAAAGTTGTTTCAAATTTATGGAACATTTCTTGAGAGTTTCTTTTAAATACAAAGAAAATCCTTTTGAATATGAAAATAATACGCCAAAAAATGGCGCAATAAGTGGCGTAATAAATGACGTTAAAAATATTAATAATAATGAACAAATAATAATTAATATTATAATAGAAAATCCTAATATATCACAAAAGGAAATTTCTGATATATCAAAAATACCATATAGAACAGTACAAAGATTAATTTCATCTTTAAAAAGCAAAAAAATAATTGAAAGAGTTGGCTCAAACAAATCAGGGTATTGGAAAGTTCTATAATAAGTAAAAAGCACATATTAACTTTGTAGTTAGTATGTGCTTTATTAATCTTATTCAGCAGTATCAAATATTGGTCCTGAAAAAAATTCGCCTAAAGTAATATTAAATCCTTCGCAAATATGTAGTAAAGTATCTAATTTAATTAATTCTGTTTTACCACTCATAAAAGTAGAGATTGTAGAGCAAGGTATACCAGACATTTTACATAGATTCCAAACATTCATATTTTTTTGCTTCAAATAAAATTTAATTCTTTTTCTAATTGCATCTGAAAGTTTCATTAGATAACTATGCTTCCTACAATTTAATTTAACAAAATTATATTAAAGAATAATTATCTACCACTTTGGTAAATTGAAAAAAATAAGAAAATTTTTTAATTTATCGAACTAGTTTATTGCATTAAAAAAGTCAATATGATATACTTAAGAAAAATTCAAATGAGAAATAGAATAGAGGTTAATATCAATGAAAAAGAATCTTCTAAAATTGTTGGTTATAGCGATTTTATGTGCAATTATAACTTTGTTTTTTTGCTTTTGTTCAATAAAATATAATTCTTCTTTTACTTCATTTACAACAATTGAACAAGTTATAAATGAAATAAAAGAATGTATTGATTCACCAGGCGCTGGTTGGTATTTATTATTCATAGGAGGAACTGCTGTTGCAATAGATTTTGCTATGGCTATAAGTATTATGGTTTTTACTTTAATAATACCAGGATTTTTGTTGTTTATGATAGTGGTTTCACAAAGTATTGCAAGATTAATACAAATTGGTACTGAAAAGAAATGTAAAAACACAACAAGTAATATTTTTACATATATTTCAATAGTTTTGTAAGTTTTAGTATGTCTTGCATTATTATTTAATATATTAAGCAATCTTATTGTAAATAAAATGCTATTAGTTATTGCTTTAGTTTTAAATATAGTTTTTGTAGTTTTATTTATTAAGGAATTATCAAAAATTAAGAAAGATAATACTGAAATAATATAAAAAATGAGGAGTTTTAAGAAATGAAAATAAATTTATTATTTTTTGTAATATTTATATCTGTAGGTTTAATACTATTAATACTATCATTAATATTTAAGAACAAAGATAAAAAAATGGTTAAGCAATGTAATCAGAAAACTAAAGGAAAAGTTATAAAATATACATTATGGAATAATAATGGAGTATATTTTCCTATAGTAGAATACATTGTTAACAATGTTAAATATCATCAAAGACTTAAATATGGCTGGATTATAAATAAATCATCATTGTTTAATAAAGTGAAATCTGAAGTAGAAAATGATGTTAAAAATGATAATTTAGTAATTAAAAGTAATACACATATTTCTACTAATGCACTAAAAGAACATTTTCCTGTTGAAACTGAATTAGATGTTTTCTATAACCCACATAATCCAAATAAAAGCTATGTAATGAGATTTGTAAAAAGTCCAGCAGTGAAAGTTTTATTTTTTACAGGATTACTATTTATTATTTTAGCATTTATTGGACTTGCCTTTCTACCAGCATAGAAAAAATATTATTCAATGAAATTTAAAGGAGGAACTAAAAAATGAAAAAGGGATTAAAAATATTATTAATCATTATAGTTATTATTGTAATAATACTTATTGGTTTAGGAATCTTTATGTCCATAAAAGGAAATAAAAAACCAATAAGTACAGAGCAATTTATTAATATTACAACTGAATTAGGATATAATACTTCAAAAGTTACAACATCATCAACAGTTATAGATTCTTATACTGCAAAAAAAGATGATTATGAGATAAAGTTCTATAGTACATCAAACGAACTTGCCGACAAAAATTATAACAGAATAAAAAGAAAATATGAAAGTATAAAAGATTCAACATCAGTCGAAACAAATATATCAGTTGAAAAATATTCAAAATATACATTAACAACAAACGAATATTATATGGTAGTTACAAAAATTGATACAACTCTAATATTTGCAAAAGTTTCAAAAGACTATAAAAACAATGTTAATGATACTTTAGAAAAATTAGGATATTAATTAGTATAATAAAAAGTACGGAGAGGAGTAAATTATTCTCTCCGTTTATTAATGTTATATAAAAATACTATGACTATAATTCTATGTCATATTCATTTTGAGTTTCATCATATTCAATCTGTTTTTCTGAATCAAGGTAAATATCATTTTCAAATTCAAAATCTCTAATAAATTCTTCTTCAGAAGATACTGAAAATTTATTGCAAACCCAATGTATGAATTTATCTACTGTTTTTTTAAATGTATTTATAACTTTTCGTAAAAAGCTATTTTCTTTTTCAAGCTGATAGATTTCATCTTCATATTTATTTTCAACTTTTTGTATTTCTTCTTTGAGCTTAACAGAATAGTCTTTTTCCATATTATCGCACTTTTCCTTTAGCTCTCTATTTTCACACATTATAGATTTTCTTTCTTTTTCATATTTTGAAGCTCTTTCTACAGTATTAACTTGACTTTGTAGTGTCAAATAAAGTAAAGAATTTTGTTCTTGTAATTCTTTAATCATTTTATCTCTTGGCTCTACAACTAATTCTTGTATTTTTTCATCTCTATTTCGTACTAACTTTCCAAAACTCTTAACATCAGGTGTTTCTGGTAATTCTAGTTTAATATCTTTAAGAACTGTTTTAGTATTTTCAAAATTTGTAATTTTTTTATAATCTTCAACAGATAAATGTACTCTCTCACTAGGATTTCCTCTTTCTAAATCAAATCCATTTGCAGTTATATAAGAGTGGAAAGCATTTTGTAGTTGTCTATAACTATCTTTAGCTTTCCAAAATTCACTACAAGCAATTTTATCAATATTATTGCCTTTTTTATCTGTAATATGAATTACTGGAATAAAAACTAAGTGCATATGTGGAGTTTCCTCATCCATATGCACTTTTGCAGATAAAATATATTGTTCTCCTAAATTTTTATATTTACATACAAATTTATAAGCAGTTTCAAAATATCTTTTAGTTTCATCCATTCCAATACTATTAAAATATTCTTTATCAGAAGTAATAATATATTCACAAGCAATGTTACTGACTGTTTTTATTTGACCTTTTAAATTATATTCTTTTCGTATTCTATCAAATTCTTTTTCATAAGTAAATTGAGTGTCTTTTAATTAATAATTCAAATAGGATTTTTCTTTATCAATATTTTTAATAGAATAGTTTTTATTTCTTCTTTCATTATGGCGATAGATACCTTTTAAATTTTCTCTTTTGTATTTTGCATTTCTAATTATTGCATAACTCATATATAAATTCCTCCATTTCTAGCACAGCTAAATAACACTATGCTGGTTAAAATTTTTCTCTTTTTAAAATTGTGTTGTAACACACTACAACACTTTTTTACCCTTATCGGAAAAAGTGTCAGTGTGGTAGGGACACCCTACACCCGTTTTACCTAAATATGCTATTAGCAATTTAGGTAAAAAAATAGCAACACAAAAATTGATAACCAATTTTTATATTGCTATTTTTACAAAAGCATAACTGCTTTTGTGCTTTGCTAAAGTCATTACACATTAGCATATAAGCTGTTTAAAAATTCAGGAGAATAATCTCTACCAGAATATCTCATTGAATTTTTATTAGCCTTATTATTTTTATAAGTATAATTATTATTAGTATTGATTGGTCGGAAATTTTCCGATTCGGTAATCGTAGAATCTCCGTTTATATAATCGTAATTTTTACGATTATGTGAAAGTTCTATTTTTTGATGTTGTATTTTTGCAACATATATAAGTTTAGGTTTGCTAAAACCTTGTTTCTTTTCATATATTAAATTAACATCTGATAATTGTTTAAATGCTTTAGTAACAGTTTTATCAGATAGATTTAATTTATCTTGTACTTCTTTTCTAGTAAATATCAAATATACATTTCCATTTTCATCATGCCAATTATTCTTTATAGATAATGATAACCTATCTAATAGAAAACCATATAACAATTTACTATCAGAATTTAATGTATTTTTATATAATAGATTTATGAATAATTCCTGTGGTATTTGATAATATTTATGGTTTAAAGTTTCATTAACTTTATAAAAATTAAAATCTTGCATATATTTTCCTTTCTTTCGCACGACAATCAATTTTGTGGCAAATAAATAGAACAGGTAATAAACTACAAATTAATTAGGAGGTGCTGTTATGACAGTAACAAACAAAACATCGGTCGCACTTGAAATCTTAGGTGGAAGCCTTAAACCCAATGAATCGCGGGAATATACTGAAATGATGTTCAATACATTGGACATTCACTCTGAAATTGGAAGCTGTGTTATCACAACTGAATATGGACAGAGAAGTTTCAGAAACTACGGTAAATTGGTAGCAAAAGAAGGCAGAAAAAAGAACGAACATGGAATGAAAAACATTATCGTTTCTTCTATCGACTAATTAGCCCTAAGAAATTGGACACTATGCCAAAAGGTATAGTGTCTATGTTTTGTATTGGTAAAATATAAACTATTTCTTTGTTTAAATCATTATATAAATTTTCTAATTTAGTATTAAAATCTTTTTCTAGTTCTTCTAGCTTTTCAATATGTTCTTTAGTAATTTTTCTGTCTTTTAAATAATATGTACAAGACATATATGCACCTCTTTTCTAAAGTTAAATATATGTATTTTATAAATCTTTATTTTCTTCCATCCAAGTTTTTAATTGTTCTTCTAAGTACAAGGGAATGTCTTCCCTTAATTTTTATGAAGGGAGTAAAAATGAGCAAAAAGAAAGACTTTGTCGAAGGTATCGACTATGTTATTACAATTAGAAAAAGAAAAAAATTTATAAAGAATCCAAAGAAAAGCATTTGTCCTATATGTGAAAATTGCAATCATAAGAATTTATGTTTAAATCGTAGAAATAAAGAAACTATGGAAAGATGTAATAAGTGCAAGAATTGCAGTGATAACTCTTTATGTGATAAGTTTAATTTTTATGATGAATACGAAGGAATATTATTAAAACTTGGAATAAATGCAAATACAGGAAAAGCTATTAGACAATCATTTTCTGGTAAATCTGAAGAAATTGTTTTAGAAAAGTTGAAAGCGCAATATATAAAAAACAAAGAAGAAGGAATTAAAGAAACTATTTATACACCAAATGAAGTTTCAATTATTGAACTTGCTAAAGAAATTGAGGAAAACAAATATAAACTTTCAGCAACTCACGGCTCTGGTTACAATAGGAATATGCAAACAATAAAAGCTTGTAGTGCATATAACTTTATGTTCAAACCTATTCAAAATGTGATGCGAAATGAGATTGAAAGATTTTTACAAGCAGAACGACACAAATCTAATTCCACAATATCAAAGGAATATAGCATAATAAAAAATGCTTTTGATTTAGCTTATAAAAAATATCTTATAGATAAAAAAATTGCTTTAGATTTTAGTATTGATCCAATAGAAAAGCCTAAAAGCCATAAAGAAGATAAGGATGTTGTAGCATTTACAATAAAAGAAGAATATATATTAATTCAATATATGAACACTCATTATACACAATACAACAATATGCTATTATTAGCATTATATACTGGTATGAGAATTGGAGAAGTATTAGCATTAACTACAGATGATTTTAATTTTGATGAAGATTATGGAACAATTAGTGTTAATAAAACAATTACTAAAAATAAAAGTGGAAAAAGAATTGTTGGAAATGTTACTAAAACGAAAAACGGAAAAAGAAATTTGCATTTAGATAAAAACTCAAAGGAAGTTGTAGAAAGAGCAATTAAGGAAATGACACCCAATAAGAAAAATATGTTATTCCTTCGAAAAGATGGCAAAATATATGAGATAGTCAAGTAAATAGTGCATTTAAACGAATTTGTAAAAAAGCAGGAATAAAAGTAATTATGACTAAACACAAGAAGGATTCTAAAATAAAAGGCATTCACTATGTAAATCAAAAAACAAGTGATGTTAATGTTCATATGTTAAGACATACCTTTGCAACTAGATGTATAGAGGCAGGTATGGATTTAGCAACACTTCAGAAAGTGCTAGGACATGCTAATATACAAACTACAATAAATATTTATGGAGATATATTTGATTATCATCAGAAAAATCAAATGTATAAATACACAGAATATATGCAAAAGATGAATGACAAATATAAAAAAATATTTGAAAATAATACGATAAAAGAATAAGATAAAAATAAATAATTTGATAGAAAAATATATTCCCGACAATGTCGGGACAAAGATACGAAATTTGAAAACACTTGATATAAGCAGAAATAAGAGCAATTTTAATTTGCTCATCTGCACCAATAACGTATCTGTTCGAACTTATAAAACAGATAGATACAAAAATCAATCAGAAAAAATCTGGTTGATTTTTTTGTTGTCTAAAACAATATTAAAATCATCCAAATGAAAGTATGGTGTTAAAATTGAAAATATGACATATATTAAACTACATAAAGAGATTATCAAAAGTATTTTTTATTAAAAACTCCATTGTATTCACAATCAACAAGTGAAATAAATAAATCATCAAAAAGTTAATGAATTGTATCAATATTGCATTATTTTATGTTATAGATTATAATGAATTATGGAAAAGAGGAAATAAAATGATAAAAAGATACAAAAAGAATGAAATTGAAGATCTAGTCAAAATATTAAAAAATGAGGGTGTAATTAGTGTACCAACTGATACTGTTTTTGGTATATGTGCTAGAATAAATTCAGAGACAGCACATGATAAATTAATAACTGTAAAAAATCGTCCAATAAAAAAGTCATTTCCTGTAATGTGTGCAAACGAAGAACAGATAAAAAATATAGCTATTGTAAATGATGTAGCTCAAAAATTAATTAGATCATTTATGCCTGGACCAATTACATTAGTATTAAAGAAAAACAAGGATTTACCAGAATATGTAACCAGTGGAAAAGATACAATTGCGATTAGAATGGCAACATCAGAAACAATAAAAAAATTAATTCTAGAATTAGAAAGTCCAATATTTATGACAAGTGCTAATCAAAGTGGTGAACCTACTTGTACTAGCTTAGATGAAATAGAAAAAATGTGTCCAAAATTAGATGGAATGATGGAAGGAAATGTAATATTCTCAAAGGGAAGTACAATTATAGATTGTAGTGTTGATGAAATAAAAATATTAAGAGAAGGTCCAATAACAATAGAACAAATAAATGAAATAGTAAAATGCAAGTAAGTAATAAAACACAATTTATATAATACATAAAATAAATGAATAAGGCTAATAAAATTAGTTATATGAGGACAAATTATGAAAAAAGAAGAAAAATTAAGATATATAATGTATGCGATAAAGAATAATGCAAATTTAACAATAGAAACACAAAACAATAAAAAATATAATATAAAAGAAGTTGAATATAATAATGAAAGAGAGCTTCTGAAATATAAATACGAAAAAAATAATAACGATGGAAAGATAAGAGTAGAAAATATATTAGATATACAATTAGCAGATAAGCAAGAAGAAAGAAATTATATATATACGTTGTTAGAAAAACATTATGGAGCGCTAAATTTAAAAGAAAAAATAGAAAATTTTGAAAAATATTATTTAGAAATAATTGATATTTTGTTTTCAAAAGAGCAAATTGGAGCAAAAGGATATTTGAATTTAAAAAATAAGAAAAATATGTATCCTCATATTTTTGAAAACTTATATAAAGATAAAGAAAATTTGTTGTTTTATTATTTTTCAGAGAAAAAAATCAAGAAAAAACAACAAAGTGAAGCTGAAATAGAAAATGAAAAGCTACTGATAGAACAAGCAAATTTATCACAAAAAGAAGCATTAAAAAATGCGATAAATAATAAAATGTCTATAATTCAAGGACCACCAGGAACTGGAAAAACAACAACAATACTAAATATATTGGCAAATTTAATATATCAAAATAAGAATGTTTTAGTTGTATCAAAGAATAATTCAGCTATTGAAAATGTTGCAGAAGAATTAGAGAAAATGGAAATTCCAAAAAGTTTTATAAGAATGCGGAAATTCAGATATAATGAAAAATGAACTAGAACCAAATATAGAAAAACAATTAATAGAATTGAAACAAGAAATTTTAAAAATTGAGGATATAGAATATGATAAATATATAGAAAAATTAAAACAAATTATTGAAGAAATAAATCAAAAAGAAGAAAAGTTAAATAAATTGATAGAAAACAGAAATACTTTACAAGAATATAAAAATCAGTTAAGACATATTGAAAAAAGGAGTGATGCATACAACACAAATGAATATACAAATATACTAAAAGCAAGATATAAATATATGAGTTCTTCAAAACTAAAAAATAAGCTAAATAAATTAGCTAGAATATTATTGGAATTAGACGAAAAAGAAGAAAACACATTGTGGAATTTTATTATATCAATTGTAATATTAAGAAAAAAACCAGAATTCTTAAAAGAAAATGGTGTATTAATGCATTTAATGTTAGAAGAATATTATATAAAAAGTTTGATTGCTGAAAATGAAAAGGAACTTAAGTCTGAAGATTTCGAAGGATTAAAAAAGAAAATTCATAAATTATATACAGAAGAATATATTCCAATCTCAAAGAAAATATTAAAGCAGATAATTAAAAAACAAATAGACATAAACGAAATAGATGGAATTTTAGAACAAATACAAACATTAAAAGATATAAAAGCTGATGAAAAAAATCCAACACCAATATTAAGCTCAATAAAGGAGATACTTATAGATTTGTATCCAATAGTTTTAACAACAGTGGATTCAGTAATATCAAACTATTGGTCATATTTTAAAAATGGAGATAAAATAGATTATATTATAATAGATGAATCATCACAATGTGACATTTTATCAGCATTACCTTTGTTATATATTGCTAAGAGTATAATAATAGTTGGCGATGAAAAACAATTAAGTGCAATAACAGATTTAGACAAAAGTAAAGTGGAAATTAATGTGAAAAAAGAATATGATTATACAGAAGAAAACTTTTTATCAAGTATAAAAAAGATAATAAATCCACCAGAAAAGACACTAGTAGAACATTATAGATGTGACTATAATATAATTAATTATTGTAATAAATTTTTCTATGATAATCAGTTAAAAATATATAAAGATGCTAGAAAAAATGCAATGGTTTTAGTTGACCAGAACAAAGGAAAATATGTGGAAAAAGATTCAAATGGAGGCTACCATAATTATAGAGAAATAAAATGCATAGACGAACTTATTAAAAATGATATAAGTGGAAAATTTATAATTACACCATTTAAAGGTCAATCTGAAATATTAAAAGAAAAATATGATAAGAATAGGTGTGGAACAATACATACTTTTCAAGGTAAAGGAGAAAAAGAAGTATATTTATCAGCAACATTAAACGAAACAAAAGAATGTATTAATCATTTGAAAGGACCTTATAATTTGTTTGAAAAAGAATTGATAAATGTAGCTGTATCAAGGGCTAAAGACAAGTTTGTTTTAGCAGCAGATACTAAATTCTTTAAAAAATATGATGAGAATATGAAAAATTTAATAGAATATATTGAAATTTATGGAGAACAAATACCAGATAAAACAGTTTGCATATTTGATGATTTATATAAACAAATACCAACATATAAGCCGACTATAAAAGGTATAGATAATCCATATGAAGAAAAAACTTATAAATTAATAAAGCAGTATGTAGAAAATGATAACAGATATAAATTTACATATAAATTACCATTAGCTGAATTTGTAACAGATAAGAAATTTTTGAAAGAAAATCCGGATTTAAGAGAATTTATACTAAGAAATTCACATTTGGATTTTGCAATATATACTACAAGTATTAACAAACCTATTGTAGCTATTGAAGTAGATGGAGGAGATCATAAAAAAGAAAAACAAAAGATAAGAGATGCCAAGAAAGAAAAAATTCTAGAATATATGGAAATACCACTATTAAGGGTACCATCTAAAAATACTTGGACAGAACAAGAATTTAAGGAGAAAATAGAAGAAAAAATACAACAAAATTAGTTAAAAACAGAGAAAATAGGAAATTTTAGAATATATATTGAAAATACAACTAAAAGGTGCTAAAATACTAGTATTGTCACTAGTAAAATTTTCTAGATATATAGAAAATAAAAGGAGGAGTACCAAATGATAAAGGTAAATAAAAAAGTAGAAGGAGAAATAAAAATATATTTAAATTCTAATTTGCGGAAATTTTCGAGAATTAATTTAAAAGAAGAACTTGAAAATATTGAATTTAAAAGACAAAATGAAAACGAAAAAGAGCAAAAACAAATGCAAAGAGAATTAGAGTATCTTGTCTTCAATATACAATTTATTGAATACTTATCTATTGGTAGCAAAAAGGATAACAATATAGAAGTATACTTTTCTACAATATCCTTTGGAAGAAAAAAAGCAGAAATTACAATAGAAAGAAATTATATTTTATGTAATTTTTTGCGAAATTTAATGAAGAGTGGAAATTAAAAACCACTCTTCATTTTTATAACAAATTATAATGGATTAACATGTATTATAGATAAATAGACATTATCCAGACTATTTAAATCTTTTTCAAGGCTATCAGCTATTTTATGACTATCAAAAGTAGACATATTACCATCAACAAAAATTGAAATAGAAATCAAGTATTTATATCCAACTGGTGTTGAAGTAAGATGATTAATTTTTTTTATATTTTTATATTTCTTAGTTATCTCAACAATTTCGGATTTAGTTTTTTCATCAATAGATTTATCCATTAAAATATTGTAACTTTCAATAAATATTTTTATTCCAGAAATAGCAATAACAATAGATATTCCAACTCCAACTGCTCCATCAAGCCAATATACTCCAAATAGATTAGAAATTACAGACAATAATGTACATGTAGTAACAATAGTGTCATTTCTATGATCTTTTTGTAAAGAATCAATTAATATACTTTGAGTTTTCTTTCCAATAATTTTAGTATATATAAATAAGGTTAGTTTTGTAATAATAGTTATGATACAAACTAAAATTAACCAAAAAGGATATTCAACGCTACTAGGATTAAATAATGAAATAATAGAGTCATATATTAATTTTGCCGAAACTATAATCATAGAAAGACTTATAAATAATGAAAAAATATATTCGGCTTTACCGTGACCGAAATTATGTGTTTCATCATTTGGAATGCTAGCGATTTTACTACCAATAGTACTCATAAAAGATGAAAATATATCACCTGCACTGTTAGCAGCATCAGAAATCATTGCTTGACTTTTACTTAAAAAACCGAACAATAAATTTTATAATAAGTAAAAAAATATTACCTAAAATTCCTGCTAAATTAGCCTTATTTATATCTTTATATCTATCTTCCATGTATATAAACTCCTCTCGTAAAAATACTAGGTATTGACTACAATAATATATTGTAATAAAATAAATATTATCATATAACTAAAAAATAAACAATAAAAAAATAAGAAAAGGAAATGAAAATGAAAAAAATATTAGCAGCAACAAATAATGTTGGAAAATTAAAAGAAATCAAAGAGATATTAAAAGATTTTGAAATTTTAAGTTTAAAAGACATAAATTGCGAAATAGAAGTTGAAGAAGATGGAAAAACTTTTAAAGAAAATTCAATAAAAAAAGCAAAAGAAATTTTTGAAATAACAAAAATACCATGTATATCAGATGATAGTGGTATATGTATAAATAAATTAGATGGATGGCCTGGAGTATATACTGCTAGATTTTTAGGAGAATATGCAACACAAGAAGAAAGAAATAATGCAATGATTAATAAATTAAATAGTATAAAAGCAGAAGATAGAAGTGCAAAAGTAGAATGTGTCATTTCATATGTAGATGAAAAAGGAGTGATTACAACAACTGGTGAAATAGAAGGAAAAATAACAGAAAAGCCAAGAGGAGAAAATGGCTTTGGATTTGATTCAATATTTGAATTAGATAATGGAAAGACTTTAGCAGAATTGACAGATAAAGAAAAAAATGTGGTAAGTAGCAGGAAAATAGCACTAAATAAATTGAGAAAAATGATTGACAAACTATGATATATATGGTAAAATTGATAACTGTAATCCGCTTAGTCAAGGTACCTAAAAATTAACAATAGTTAATTACCTGAATTTAAGGATTAGCGAGTATACAAATAAGGGAGGTGCATTTTAAATGTACGCAATAATCGAAAGCTGTGGAAAACAATACAAAGTAACAGAAGGAGATGTTGTATTTTTTGAAAAATTAGATGCAGAGGAAGGTAAAAAAGTTACTTTTGATAAAGTAATGTTAGTATCTGAAGATGGAAAAGTACAAGTTGGAAATCCTTATGTTAAAGGTGTAAAAGTTGAAGGTAAAGTAGTAGCACACGGAAAAGCTAAAAAAATTATAGTTTTCAAAATGAAAGCAAAAGCTAACTACAGAAGAAGATATGGTCATAGACAACCATATACAAAAGTTGAAATTACATCAATAAAAACAGCAGCTAAAAAAGCAACAGCTGAAAAGAAAGAAACAACAGCAGCAGCTAAAAAAACAACAAAAAAAGTAGAAGCATAATATAGGTAAGCTTCATAATAATTTAGATTTTAATTAATCGGATATAAAAACAAAAACCGAAAGGAGTGAGATATAATGGCTCATAAAAAAGGTCAAGGTAGTAGCCACAACGGTAGAGAGTCTGAATCAAAAAGATTAGGTGTAAAAAGAGCAGACGGACAATTTGTTTTAGCAGGAAATATTTTAGTAAGACAAAGAGGAACTAAAGTACATCCAGGAATAAACGTTGGAAAAGGTAGTGACGACACATTATATGCTTTAGTAGACGGAAACGTTAAATTTGAAAGAAAAGGTAGAGACAAAAAACAAGTTAGTGTTTACCCAGTAAGCGAATAGTTAATAACAAAAAAGGCGATATTGATGAAATATCGTCTTTTTTTATGAACAAAAAAATGTAAAAACCACTAAAATATAGATATTATATTTTAATATCTAAAAATCCAGAAATAATGCTAATAAACCTTGATTATAAACAAAATAAATGATAAAATGCAGAAAGAAAAAAGCAAGAAAGGATGTTATAGTATGGCGAAAATTATAAGCTTTGATATTTGGGATACAATTTTAAAAAGAAAATGCCACCCAGAAGAAATAAAATTATACACAGCAAATTATTTAATGTTAAAACATGAACAAAATTTAAAAGAAAAATATAAAGATATTTATGAAATATTAAAATTAAGAGATCAAATAGAAGCAGATATGTGCAAGGCGAATAAAGAAAATGGCTTTGATGATGAATGCAAAATTCTAGATGTATTTAAAAATTTGCAAAAAGAAATATTAATAGATTCAAATATTGACATTTCAGAAGAATTATTAAGAGTTGAATTAGAACAAGAAAAAAGAAATATATTTATAAATCCAGAAATATTACCTATATTCGAAAAATACAAAGATTTAAAAATGTATTGCATATCTGATTTTTATATGAGTGCAGATAATTTAAAAGAATTATTAGATTATGTAAAAGTTCCTGTAAAAATTGAAAAAATTTATAGTTCAGCAGATTATTTACTAAACAAAAGGTCAGGAAACTTATATAAAAAGGCTGAAGAAGAATTAAATATAAAACCAGAAGATCATATACATGTTGGAGATAACCAATATTCAGACATAGAAGTTGCAAATAATTTAGGGATAGAAACAATAAAAACAACAAAAACAGATTTTAATTTTGTGCCAGAAAAAGGTAGAAAATTAGAAATCGATTTAGACTCAATAAAAAAAGATGTATCAACAGAAAAAAATAGATTATTTAATAGTGGAGTTGACTTAGCACCATTACTATACTTCTTTGGATATAGCATTGTAGAATATGCAATAAAAAATAATATAGATAAAGTATATTATCAAACAAGAGAAGGAGAAACTTTTATAAAAATTCATGAACTAATAAAAAGAAATAATCCTTTTGGAGTTGAATTACCTGATTGTGACACTATAGAAGTTAGTAGAATGGGTACATTTTCTGCATCTTTAAAAGAATTTTCAATACCAGAATTATTAAGATTATGGTCACAATATAGAGTTCAAAGTGTTAAAGCATTATTTAAAACATTAGCAATAGACATAACACCATATAAAGAGTTTATGGGAAAATATGATATTAATATAGAAGAAAATATAGTTGAACCTTGGTTTGATTTAAGAATACAAAATCTATGTAATGACAAAGACTTTACAAGCAAAATTCAAGTTGAATTAGACAGAAAAAGAGAAGAGTTATTACAATATTTTAAAGAAAAGAAAAATATTGTTAATGATGACAAGCCAATGTTTACAGTAGATATAGGCTGGAGGGGAACAATACAAGATAATTTAGCACATATATTTACAAACAAAATGGTTGGAGGATATTATTTAACATTATATGATTTCTACAATTTACAACCTAATAATTCTTATAAAATCAGTTTTATAGATGATAGAAAAATAAGAGATAATGAAGTAGCTTGCATAATAACTTTGTTAGAATGGATATATAACCCAGGAACAGGAAGTGTTATAGAATACAAGCAAGGTGAGGCTATAAGAAAAGCAAAAACAGAAGAAACAGATATTGTTAAAAAATATATAAAACCATTACAAGAAGGGATGTTTGCAGGAGCAGAAATAATAAATGATTATATGAAATATCACCCATATGAGGCAAATGAAACAAAAAAATTTGTATATGACTTAATAAGAAAAATAAAAACAAAACCAAGTAAAGAACTTGTAGATGCATATTATAGTATGGTATTTAACGATACATTTGGAACAGCTGAATATGTAGAAAAAGATGATAAATTATCAGCTAAAGATAAATTAAATGTTATAAAATGCAGAAACATATTAAGAAAAGAAGCTTGGAAAGAGGCATTTATTATATATAATGATATAGAATATATGAATTTATTAACATCAGCAAAAGGAGCAGCAAGAAAACTATTAGGAAGGAAATAAAATATGAAAAAATACATTTTATTGTACTCAGATAAAAAGCCTGAAGACAATATTTGTTTAACAAATATGTTTAAAAATAATAAAAAAATAAATTTAGGTTGGACAGACTTTGATTATAATAATAATATGAAAGTTATAAATGAAGAAATAGAAAAAGGTGTTAAACAAATTATATTTGCAGGGCTTGAAATAGGCTGGGGAAAAATGATAGCAGATGTAAAAGAAAAATATCCTGATATAGAAATAAAAGTAATTTGTACAACACAAGATAGTCTATTATATTATGAATATGAAAGAAACAATTTCTTTGAATTATTAGAATTGTCTAAAAAAGGAATTGTTACAGATATTGCATTTTTAAGAAAAGGACAATATGAAACATATAAAAATTTAGGTTATAATTGTTCATATTTAATGGAAAATTATATTTTAGAAGAAAAACAAGTTAATTCACAAGCTAAAAATGAAAAATTAAATTTAGGGATATATCCACTAAATTATACATGGGACAAGAATATTTTTAATCAACTATGTGTAGCAAAATTTTTAGAGAATTGTAATTTGAATTATTATAATTTAGACCCAAGAATGGAAGAATTTTTAACTACAATGGGAATACAAAATACTCCAGAAAAGCTAGAAGAAATAAAAGCAGAAAATATAATAAAATCAATTTTGAAAAATGATGCTATAGTTTCTACATCTTTTACAGAATATATGCACCCAGTATTTTTGCTAGGAATGGAAGTAGGAGTTCCTGTTTTAATAGGAAATAATTCCGATTTATTTAATGGGGAGGAATTAGAAAAATATGTAGTTACATCAGCAGAAGATAATGCAATTATAAATTCTAAGATGGTAGAAAAAATACTAGATAACAAAGAAAAAATCTTAGAATTATATAAAAATTGGAAAAAAGAATATAACGAAAAATCTAAAAAGAATATAGAAGCATTTTTAGAAAAATAGGAAAGGAAGATAACCTTGCAAAAAATAAAAAACTTTTTAAAAAGATTTTTAAAAAATGATGGAATTATTTATAAAGCAATAAAAAAAGTATATCATTTTTTAAGTACTTTAAAATATAAAATGACACATAACAAAGAAGTAAAAGCAGAAAGAGAAAAATATCACCAAAGAGCAATATCTGCTGTAGAAAAAATCAAAGAATTTGAAGGAAGAGATTATATAGTATTTTATAACCCAACTTGGTTAGGTGTTGCAGCATCAACATTAGGATTATTTAAAAATAATGTACCATTAGAACATATATATCAAAAAAATGATATAGAAAAATTAGCTAAAGAAATAAAAGAAAATAATATAAAATCAGTTATTTGTAGCCAAATATGTGATGGTTGGATAGATTTAATAAAAAAAATAAAAGAAATTGCGCCAAACACAATAATAAAAGTTATTTGGCATGGAAATTGTTATGAATACTTTTCAGACTTTACTTGGAATTTAAATAAAGAAGTAATGAATCTATATAAAGAAAATAAGATAAATAGCTTTGCGTTTGTAAGAAGTACAATGTATGAATTTTATAAAAAATGTGGATTTAAATCATATTATTTACAAAATAATGTACATAAAGAGAATGCAGGAAAAACAGCTAATTATAGTAATGAAAAGAATAAGATAGGTATTTATAATGCGGATTCAAGAGAATTAAAAAATATATATACATCTTTAAGTGCAATCAAATTAGTTGAAAACTCAATTGCAGATGTAGTTCCAATAAATGAAGGAGCTAAGAAATTTACAGAGATTTTAAACTTAGAAACAACAAGTATAAATGACTATATTCCAAATGAAGAATTAATGAAAAGAATACAAAAAAATAGTGTAAATATATATCCAACATTTACAGAAAATGCACCAATGTTTCCACTAGAAAGTTTTGAAATGGGAGTTCCTTGCTTATTAGGAAATAACAATGACTATTTTGTTGGGACTAAACTAGGAGAATATGTAATTCTCGAAAGTGAAGACGATGCAGAATATATAAAAGAAAGAATTGAAAATGTTCTAAAAAATAGAGAAGAAGTAATGGAATTATACAGACAGTGGAAAAAAGATTTTGATAAAAAATGTGAAGAGTTGGTAGAAGAATTTATTGAATTATAAAAGGGAGGAAAATATGAAATTCGGATTAATGGTTGAGCAGGATACGAGGAATATAGGAGATGATATACAAGCCTATGTAACTAAAAGATTTTTGCCAAAAGTAGACTATTATGTGGATAGAAATCACATAGACGAATTTATTCCAAGCACTGAAGAAAAAGTTGCTGTAATTACAAATGGGTGGTTTTTACAATATACATTAAATTGGCCGCCATCACCATATATAAAGCCTTTGCCAATATCAATGCATTTTACATATAAAGATTGGTTTTGGGACACAACAGATAGAGCATATCATTTGCAAGGATATGGTTTAGAATATTTGAAAAGTATAGAACCAATAGGATGCAGAGACAGTCATACACTGAAACTTTTAAGTGAAAAAGGAGTAAAAACAGAATATACAGGATGTATGACATTAACATTACAACCATTTGACAATATAGAAAAAGGCAATTATATATGTGCAGTAGACGTAAGCAAAGAAGTTGTAGATCAAATAAGAAAAACAACAGATATGGAAGTAAAAGAAATAACACATATAGTTCCAGAGGATTATTATAAATTACCTTGGGATGAAAGAATGAAAAATGTAGAAAAATTACTAAAAGTATATCAAGGAGCTAAGGCCGTTGTATCATATAGGCTACATTGTGCCTTACCTTGTTTAGCATTAGGAACGCCTACAATATTACTTAACGAAGATTATAGAAATGATAGATTTGGGGATTATACCAAATATATTGAATCGTGCAGTGAAGAGGATTTTATTTCAGGAAAAGTAAAATATGATTATAATAATATTCCAAAACATGATGATGGTTGGAAAGAATTAAGAAACAATCTTATAAAAAGATGTGAAGAATTTGTAAAACAGTCTGAACAAGAAGATGGAAAATATGAAAATGATATTTCGATAAAAGATTATAAAAAATATGTAATAGAAAAATCAAATTGGTTAAAAAGTGCTACATTAGAATCATATGAAAGGTATACAAAGAAAAAAGAAAAGTTGGCAAAAGCTGAAATAAATATTAAGGAAATAGAGATTGAAAAGAATCAAAGAATCGAAGAAATAGGAAAAGAAAAACAAGAAGCTGAATATTCAAGGGATTATTTTAAAAAAGAATTTGAACAAGCTGTGAAAGAAATAGATAACTACAAAAGAGAATTAGAAGCCATAAAAAATTCAAAATGGTGGAAATTAAGAGAAAAAATAAAGGGAGAAAATTAAAGTGGACAAAGAAAATGATTTTATGAAATATTTGAAAAAATCAAAATATTCTATAATAATTATTATAGGTGTAATATTATTTGCATTTGGCGAAAGAATAATAAGTCAAAGTTTTTCAATTGATACAGAATTATATATTGGAGAAATAGGAGCGGCTGGAAGATGGAATTGGTGGATAACATTAAATAGATGGGGATTAGTATTACTAAATAAAATATTCCAAATGGGCTCTTTACCAATATTTGCTTCTAATTTTTTAACAGTAATTTTAATTATAGCATATAGTATAGGTTTTAATTATTTGTTTTACACATATACAAAAGAGGAATATAAAGAAAAATTTCTAAAATATCAATTTATATTTCCTATATTATTTGTAACAAATCCTATATTTGCAGAACAATATAATTTTATATTACAAAATATTAGTGTAGCTTTTACTGTATTTTTAATTCCAATAATATTACTAATAATAGATAAAGCAAGTAAAGTAGAAAATAAGATACAAAAAATATTGTATTATGTAATATCAATAGCTCTATTAATTCTTTCTTTCGGAGTATATCAATCAGTAATATTACTATATATAGTAACTGTAGTAGTATGTTATTTATTAAAAGTTTTAAAAGACAACGATAATAATTGGAAATATCTTGGAAAACAAATAGGAATATTTTTAGCAGCAGCATTAGTATATTTTGTAATAGGAAAAGTGCTTGCAAAAGGAAGTTCAACATCTTACTTACAAATGGCTTGGTTAAAAGATAGTGTTGAGCAATGTTTAAAGAACATATATGTATGTGTAAAAGCAGTAATAAAATGTGAAGGAATATTTTATAATATTGGATATGTAATAAGCATTTTGATATCAGCAATTTTTATAATATATTTATGCAAAAAGAAAAAATTAAAAATTGGTGTTATTATTTCTATAATTGGATTATTATCTGCACCATTTTATATTATGATTATAACAGGTGTAGATCAATTGAAAAGAACACAATTTAACTATCCATTCGTAGCAGCAATAGTAATAATGTATACTGTTATATATTTATCAAAAATAGATAAATTAAGATGGTTAAAAAATGCCTTTATTGTATTAGTTTGTATTTTAGCATATACACAATCTTACAATACAGCAAATTTATTCAATACTGTAGATGTTCAATATAGAAGTGACGAGGCATTTGCATATGATTTAATGAGTAAAATTGAATCAAAAGATTGGTATAATCCTAAAGAAGATTATAAAATAATATTTGTAGGTAGACACCAAAAGCAGTTGAAAAATGTGTATTTGAAAAGTGAAGTAATAGGTTCATCATTTTTTGCATTTGATTATGAATATATTTATGGAGTAAACTCAAGAGGAATAACATTTTTAAATATATTAGGTTATAAATTAGAACAACCAACTGCAGCAGAATTTGAAGAAGCTAAAAAATATGTAGAAGAAAATAACATTAAAGAGTGGCCAAATGAGGAAGCAATAAAATTAGTAGATAATAAAATAATAGTAAGATTATCTGAAGAATATTAAAAAGTGGAGAAAAGATATGAAATCACCAAAATTAAGCATAATTATACCAGTTTATAATGTAGAAAAATACATTAAACATTGTTTAGATAGTATTAAAGCACAAACAATGAAAGATTTTGAAATAATTGTTGTAAATGATGGAGCAACTGACAATTCTGAAAAAATGATAAAAGAGTATCAAAAAAACAATCCAGATTTAACAATAAAATATTTCAAAAAAGAAAATGGTGGATTAGCATCAGCTAGAAACTATGGTGTTAAATATGCAGAAGGTGATTACATATCTTTTATTGACCCTGACGATTATTTAGATAATAATACATATGAAGATCTAAAAGTATATATGGATGAAAAAATAGATGTAATTAAATTTAAACTAAAACTTGTAAACACTAAAAAAGAAATTATGGAATTAGTAAGTGGACCAGTATTTAATAAATGTTCAGGAGAAGAAGCGTATAAAATATTATGTATATCAGATAAATTTATGGATCCTGCTTGTATTTACCTGTATAGAAGAGAATATTTTATAGAAAATAATTTTCAATATAGACTAAGATATCACGAAGATTTTGGATTAACATCATTAGTAATAATAAATGCTAAAACATTTGTATCAACAAATTGTTATGGATATAACTATTTACAAACAGATAATAGTTTAACTAGAGATAATGATTATAATAAAAATAAATTACGTGCAAAAGATATGATTGCACATTATGACTATATGATAGAAAATATTGAAAAATACAATATACAAAAAGAAACAAAAGAATTTGTAAAAAGATATTATACAAATTCAGTAATATTAAAAACGCAAACATTAAATGAGCAAGAACAAAAAGAATATATAAAAGAAATAAAAAAACGAAAAATGTATAAAAACATAAAAGCTAATAATATTAAGCAATTAATAAAAAGAATTTTATTAGCAATAGATGTTAAATTATATTTAAAAATGAGGTAAAGGATATGCCAAAAGTAAGTGTAATAGTGCCTTTTTACAATGTAGAAGGATATATAGAAAAATGTTTAGAAACATTGGTAAATCAAACATTAAAAGATATTGAAATAATACTTGTAAATGATGGCTCAAAAGATAGAAGTATAGATATTGTAAAAAAATTTTTAAAACAATATCCAGAAAAAATAGTATATTTAGAAAAAGAAAATGGTGGCTTGTCTGATGCAAGAAATTTTGCTATACCATATGCAAAAGGTGAATATATTGCATTTTTAGATTCAGATGATTATGTAGAAAAAGATATGTATCAATTAATGTATGATATAGCACAAAAAGAAAAAAGTGACATGGTGGAATGTGACTTTTTTTGGAATTATCCAGATAAAGTAAAAACAGATGTAGGGGAAAAATATGAAGGAACAGCAGAGGCACTGACTAAAATAAGAGTTGTAGCTTGGAATAAACTAATAAAAAGAGAAATATTAGAAGAAACAAAAATTCTATTTCCAAAAGGATACAGATATGAAGATGTAGAATTTACATACAAATTAGTACCACATTTAAATAAAATATCGTTTTTAAAAAAGCCTTGTATACATTATATTCAACGAGAAGGATCAATATCCAATTCACAAAACGAAAGAACAAAAGAAATCTTTGATGTTTTAGATAATGTAATTAAATATTATAAAGAAAATGACTTTTATGAAAAATATAAACAACAATTAGAATATTTATATGCAAGATATGCATTTTGCAGTTCATTACTTAGAATAGTAAAGATACAAGATGAAGAAGTTCAAGAAAAAATGTTAGAATTTACTTGGGAAAAAGTAAACAAGGAATTTCCAAATTGGAAACAGAATGAGATTTTAAAAAAAGGTAATGGACTTAGTAGAAAATACAAAATATATAATTTATATATGAAGACATTAAATAAATTTACATATAAGCTATATACAACAATAATGTATATAATAAAAAAATAGAAGAGAGAACAAATATGAAAAAAATTTTATTTGGAATAACAGGATTAACACTAGGAGGAGCAGAACGAGTATTAGTAGATATTGCAAATGATTTATGTGACAAATATGAAATAACAATATTTACAATATATGCTAAAGGAGAATTAGAAAAGCAATTAAATCAACAAGTTAAGTTAAAAAGTTTATATAAAGAGCAATATAAAAATTTACCAAAATTTGAAAGAAAATATATAGCGCCATTAAGAGTATTATTATTTAAGAATCAAATTTATAAAAAATATATAAAAGAAAATTATGATGTAGAAATTGCTTTTTTAGAAGGACCAATAACAAGATTATTTAGTGTAAAAAACCCGGACACGAAAAAAATTGTGTGGATACATAATGATATAGCCAAAGTATTTGGTAATGGTATAAAAGCAAAAATTAAAAAGACAATAGACCAAAAGATATATGAAAAATACGAAAAACTGATTTTTGTAAGCAAAGACAATTTAAAAAGTTTTGAAAAAACTTATAATGATACAGAAATGAGTAAAAAAGATAAACATGTAATATATAATTATATAGATTCAGCTGAAGTTCAAAGAAAATCAGAAAAAGGACAAGCAAAAGAATTAGAAAAAGAAAAAATTAATTTTTTAGAAGTAGCTAGATTAGTACCACAAAAAGCAATAGATAGAATAATAAAAGTACATAGTAGATTAATTAAAGAATGTGGAAAAAAACAAAATTTTTACATAATAGGAGATGGACCAGAAAAAGAAAAATTGCAAAAATTAATAAAAAAATATAATGTGGAAGATACGTTTTTCTTATTAGGTAAAAAGGAAAATCCATATCCATATATAAAGAATGCGGATTATTTTTGTTTGCTTTCAGAATTTGAAGGTTATGGAATGGTATTAGAAGAAGCTAAAATATTAAATAAACCAATAATAATAACAAATACAGCTGCAAGAGAAGCAGTTGAAAATTATAGTAAATCATTAATATTAGAAAACAATGAACAATCAATATATTTAGGATTAAAAGATATAATTATTGGAAAAACAGCTATTAAAAATAAAATTGAAAAATATGATAATCAAAATATATTAGAAGAAATAGAAAAAATACTGGAGGAATAAAATGAAAATATCAGTATTAACACCAACATATAATAGAGGTGAACTTTTAGAAAGATTATATGAAAGTTTAGAAAAAAACTCTATATATGGAGTAGAAATAGAATGGTTAATAATGAATGATGGCTCAACAGATAAAACAAAAGAAATAGTTCAAAAATTTCAAGAAAAAAATGTACCAAATCTAGAAATAAAATACTTTGAACAAGACAATCAAGGGAAAATGGTTGCAATAAACAATTTAGTAGAACATGTAACTGGTGAATATATGATAGATTGCGATTCAGATGACTATTTTGCAGACAATGCTTTTAAATATATGAAACAAAAAATAGAAGAATCAAAGCAAGAAAAAAATATTTATGGATTATGTTTCCTTAAATTTGATATAAAAGGAGTTAATCTAGGAAAAGTATTTACTAAGAAAAGGTCGACATTGTTTGATTTACATTTTAAAGAAAATGACCAAGGCGAAAGAGCGATTTTATTTATATCAAGTATAAGAAAAAAATATAAACACAAATTAGAAAATGGCGAAAAATTCGTAACAGAGGCTAGAATGTATTACGAAATGGATAAAGAAAACGAATTATTATGTTTTAATTTACCAATAATGATTTGCGAATATCAAGAAAAAGGCTATACAAAAAATATAGTAAAACAATTTCTAAAATATCCATATGGATATTATAAATATTTTGCAGAAATCTTAGAAAAAAATATGGCTGGAGTGTTATTAAGTAAAAGGCTATATGCAATAAAACATTATATATTGTTTAGTTATTTAACAAAACAATACAGCAGTAAGAATATAAAAGATATAGAAAACAAAATTTTATATTATATATTGTTAATACCTGGAATTATAAAAAGTAAAAATTTGAAAAAAATAAAAAATATATAGACAAATTTATTTATAAGATGTAAAATATATTTGAAAAATATTTTAATTAATTGAAAGGGGTGCAATATGATAAAAAAATCATTAAAAGGATGTTTAGTATCAGTAGTTGGATTAGCAGCAATTATTACAAGTTCAAGTGTATATGCAGCTAATACAGATGTTGTAGTAGCACTAGACCCAGGCCATGGAGGAGGCGATCCAGGGGCAAGTGCAGGAGGATTAATTGAAAGTGATTTAACTTGGAAAATAGCAACAAGAGTAAAAGCTATTTTAGATAGAACTTCTGGAATAACAGGTGTACTTACAAAAAAAGAAAGTGAAAACCTAAATAGAGAGCAAAGAACAATAAATGCGCAAAATAATAATGCAGATTTATTAGTAAGCTTTCATATAAATTCTAGTGAAGGTTCAAATAGACTTTCAGGAGCAGAAGTTTATGTTACACATAGTAGAGCACAAAAAAGATATTATGAATATTCTAGTATATTAGGAAATGATATTTTAAATAATTTAAGAAATGTAGGAGTGCGTTCATATTCGAATACACCAAAAGTAAGAATAGGCAGCGAGGATGATAAATATTCCGACGGGACAATTGCTGATTATTATGGAATTATAAGTTGGCCAATACACAAAGATATCCCTGCAGTTTTAGTAGAACACGCATTTATAAACAACCCATATGATAGAGCCAATTATTTAAATGATAGTATGTTAACCAAAATGGCTGAAGCAGATGCTAAAGCAATTATAAAGAATAAAGAATTATTTAGAAGAAACTATTATGGAACAATAAATACTGGTATATATACATTAGATTATATACAAAATAAATCAGGAAATAGTTACATAGGTGGATACATAGATATAGCAGAATGGGTTGGAAATGATTGCAGAAAACCATCAACAACACCAAAATTAACATTAAAATCAACAGATGGAACAGTAAATAAAGAAATGTTTGTTAGTTATCAAAATATGATAAGATATTATTTTGATACAAATATAGATAAATTAGATTTAAATAAAGAATATTATATAGAAGTTGAATTAACAGGAAGTAAAAATATAGCACCAGAATCAAAGAAAATTCAAAGAGTATCACTACCAAATAAGACTTTAAAGCAGGATTATAAAGCGAGAATAGTAAAAGCAATAAATAATAAAATTGTATTCTCAGAAGGGGAATATTCTGGAGATATAAAAACAAATGTTGAAGAAGTAAAATTAGTACAAAATAGTAAACAAGAAAATTATATAGCAGGATTTGTAAATATAGAAGAAATAGTAAATGGAGTTTCTAGAAATCCAAGGTCAATGCCAGAAATAAGGTTAAAATCAACAGATGGGACTGTTAATTTAAAAACTTATGTAGGTTATGAAGGAAATGCTAAATATTATTTTGATAAAAATATACAATATTTAGATACATCAAAAGAATATTATATAGAAATATCATTAACTACAGAAGATAACATTTCTAAAAACAAGACACAAAAATTAGCTATTGGAAATAAAGAAATAGGAAAATTTGATGTAATAACAGTAAATGCTAAAAATGATAATTTTGTATTAAATTATATAGGAACAATAAATACAGAGTTAAATCAAATGAAAATAATCCAAAATGCTAAGGGAGATAATTATATAAGTGGAAATATTTATATAGCAGAATGGGTTGGAAATGATTGTAAGAAACCATCAACAACACCAAAAATGACATTAAAATCAACTGATGGTAAAATACAAAAAAATATGTATGTAAATTATGAAAACGGAATTGGATATTATTATGATGTAAATATAGAAAAACTAGACAAAACGAGGGAATATTATATAGAAGTTGATTTAACAAATCCAAATAATATGGCTGATGAAAATAGTAAAAAACAAACTGCTAAGATGTCAATAAATGGTGAAGTTGGAACAACTACAGACAATATAAAAGTAATAACTAATAAAAATATTATAAAATTTGTAGATAGCAGTTTATATGAAGGAACAATAAACACAGAAATAAACCAAATAAAAGTAATACAAAGTGGAGATAAAGATTATATAAGTGGATACATATATGTAGCAGAATGGGTAAAAGGAGAATGTAGAACACCAAAAGAAATACCAGAGATAAAATTAAAAGCAAGAGATGGAAGTTATGAAACAAAAATGTATGTAGGATATGAAGGTGGAATAAAATATTATTTTGATAAATACATAGGAAACCTAGATACAAATAAAGAATATTATATGGAAGTCAAACTTAGCGGAAAGAAAAACATAGCACCAGAAGAAAGCAAAAAGCAAGAAGTACGAATGAAAAAGGATGAAGAAATAGGAAGAAAGATAAATGGAGACAAAGTAGTAACAGAAGGAAACAATATAAAAATAAAAGCAGATACATATGAAGGAAATATAAACACAGAATTATATAAGATGCAAATAATCCAAAATGGAGCAGGTCAAGATTATATAAGTGGATATATATATGTAGCAGAGTGGGTAAAAGGAGAATGTAGAACACCAAGAGAAATACCAGAGTTAAGCCTAAAATCAACAGACGGAAAATTTGAAACAAAAATGTATGTAGGGTATGAAGGAGGAATAAAATATTATTTCGATAAATATATAGGAAATCTAGACACAAAGAAAGAATACTATATAGAAGTAAAACTGACAGGGAAAAATAATATAGCACCAGAAATAAATAAAACACAAACAGCAAAAATAACACCACAAGGAGAAATAGGAAGATGTAAAAACGGAAATATAGTACAAGTAAAAGGAAATAATATAAAGATAGTAAAAGATACAGTGCAAACATTATCAATAGAACAAGAAGAAAGGGCGATAAAACCAAATAAAACAGAAGAACAAGAAAAAACAAATATATCATCAGAAGAAGGTAAAGAAAAAGAACAACAAGAAAACAAAACAATAGAAGTTGAAAACAAAGAAGAAGAAACAAACGAAGAAATTGAAAAAACAAAGGACAATGAAAAACAACAAAAAAATGATACGGAAAATATAAATATAAATGATGATGTAGAATAGTAAAAAGCTTAAATATCAAGTGAATTAAAACTTGATATTTAGGCTTTTATTTTATATAAATATATTTGACAATATTGCATTTTATGATATAATATCAACGAATAAAAGACAAAAGGAGACAAAAAATGAAAGAAGAAAATAATGATATAGCTATTAAGGTTGATCATGTATATAAGAGTTTTAATGTTTACTATGATAGAGCAAATACATTAAAAGAAAGACTTTTATTTATAGGAAGAAATAAAAAAAGAGAAAAAAGAGAAATATTAAATGATATTAATATAGATATAAAAAAAGGAGAAACAGTAGCACTAATAGGAGTTAATGGAAGTGGAAAATCAACACTTTTAAAATTAATGACACAAATAATTTTTCCAAATAAGGGAACAATTGAAACACATGGAAAATTAACTTCACTTTTGGAATTAGGTGCAGGTTTTCACCCGGATTTTTCAGGGAGAGAAAATATATATTTTAATTCTTCAATATTTGGATTAACTAAAAAAGAAATAGATAGCAGATTAGAACAAATAATTGAATTTTCTGAATTAGGGGAACTAATAGATAATCCCGTAAGAACTTATTCTTCTGGACAATATATGAGACTAGCCTTTTCAGTAGCAATAAATGTAGATGCAGAAATTCTATTAATTGATGAAATTTTATCAGTAGGAGATCAACATTTCCAAGAAAAATGTTTTAACAAAATGAGAGAATTAAAAAAAGAAGGTAAAACAATGGTTTTTGTAACTCATAGTATGGAATCAGTAAGAAATTTATGTGATAGAGCAATCTGGCTTTATGATGGGAAAATTAGAATGGATGGGAATACTAACGAAGTAGTTAATGAATACTTAAGAGTTACGACATAAATATATTATACAAGGTGATAAGGTTTAAATATTTAAAAGATTTTTAATAACTAAAATTTATAAAATATTGGCTTTAATTTTTACTTAAAAATTAGGAGGAATAACTAAAATATGAATATATTTCAAAAAATTTATAATTATAGAGAATTACTAAAAACAAATGTAAAAAAAGAAATAAGAGGAAGATATAAAAATTCAATATTAGGAGTAATGTGGTCATTTCTAAATCCACTATTACAATTACTTGTATATTCTGTAATATTTGGGGCATTATTAACAGGTGGATCAGATTCATATTATCAACAAACATACTATATTTATGTATGTGTAGCATTAATACCATGGACATATTTTACAACAGCTGTAACACAGTCAGCATTTACTGTAATAGGAAATGGAGATATTATTAAAAAAGTATATTTTCCAAGAGAAATATTACCAATATCAGTAGTAACAAGTGGAGCTGTTAACTTTATGATTTCAACAATAATAATACTAGCATTTGTAATATTTTCACCAGTAGGACTTTCTTGGTACTTATTATTATATCCATTTATATTATTAATACAATATATATTATTATTAGGAATATCATTTATTGTATCATCAATAACAGTATATTTTAGAGATTTAGAACACATTATTGGAATTATTTTAATGGCAGCATTTTATGGAACACCAATAGTATATAAATTAGAACAATTACCACATAGTTTACAAATCTTAATGCAATTAAATCCAATGACACATATAATAAATGGCTATAGAGATATTTTCTATTATCATCAAATGCCAAACATGAAAGCATTATTAATATTATTAGGAATATCTTTAGCGTTAACAGTAGTAGGATATTTTATATTTAAAAAATTACAAAAAGGATTTGCAGAACAATTGTAAAATTATATAAAAAATATTAAAAAAAGGAGATATGGCATAATTTTTATTATGCCATAAAAAATATTATGGATAAATTAAAAATATTTGCCTGCCCAACAGCAGAAAAATTCACAAAAGAAGTATGTGATTATATAGGAATAGAACCAGGAAAAATAAATCACATAAAATTTAAAAATGATAATAATTTTGTACAAATCTTAGAAACAGTAAGAGAAAGTGATGTGTATATTGTTCAAACTACACAACCACCAGTAAATGAAAGAATAATGGAGTTATTAATTACAATAGATGCTGCTAAAAGAGCATCAGCTAAAAATATAAATGTTGTATTACCATATTTTCCTTACTCAAGGTCAGACAAAAAAGATCAACCTCGTGTGCCAATATCTGCAAAACTAATGGCTGAAATATTAGAAGCAGCAGGAGCCACAAGAGTAATTACATGTGACCTTCATAATCCTGCAATACAAGCATATTTTAACGTTAATTGTGACAGGTTAACAGCTGAATATTTACTAGAGGATTATTTTAAAAAGAAAAACTTAGATAATATGGTAATAGTTGCAACAGATGCAGGAAGTTCTAAAAAAGCATATAAATATTCAGAATATTTTAAATGTCCAATAGCATTAGTAGATAAAAGAAGAGAAGGCAATGACGATAGAGCGATTGCAAGTACAATAATAGGCGATGTAAAAGATAAAAATGCAATTATATTTGATGATGAAATAGATACAGCAGGTTCAATGATAGAAACAGTAAAAGTACTTAATAAATTTGGCGCAAAAGCTATATATGCAGGATGCACACATGGAGTGTTATCAGGACCTGCAATTGAAAGAATAAAAAATTCAGATATAAAAGAATTAGTAATAACAAACACAATACCATTAACAGATGAAAAGAAAATCGACAACATAACAGTGTTATCAATAGCACCACTATTTGCAGAAACAATAAAAAGAATACATGAAGAAAGACCGTTAGGAGAATTATTTGATATATGAAAAAGATAAAAGAACTATTAAAAAAAATATTAACAAAAGAAGTAATACTTTACATAGTATTTGGAGTATTAACAACACTAGTAAATTTAGTATCGTTTTATGTAATGAATAGTTTATTACATTGGGATGAAAATATAGCTAATTTTATAGCAATATTATTAGCAGTAATATTTGCATATATAACTAATAAAGATTTAGTTTTTCACGCGAATGCTAAAAATCTAAAAGAAAGAATACAACAATTTTGTAAATTTATGTTAGGAAGAGCATTTACAATGGTTTTAGAATTTGTAGGGGGACTTCTATTGTTTAATTTACCAATTCCTAATATTATAATAAAAGCAGGACTTACTGTAATTGTAATTATATTAAACTTTTTTATTAGTAAATTTTTTGCATTTAAAAATAATACAAAAGAAGGCTTAGAATAGATATAAAAGGAGCGATATATATGAAAAAAATAAGTATTATAATACCAGCATACAATGAACAAGAATCTTTACCAATGTTATATGAAAGATTAACAAAGTTAATGAATAGCATGGAAAATTATCAATTTGAGGTTCTTTTTGTAAATGACGGAAGTAAAGATAAAACTATTGAAATAATAAAAGAATTAAGACAAAAAGATGAAAGAATATGTTATGTGGATTTTGCTAGAAATTTTGGGAAAGAAATTGCAATGATAGCAGGGCTTGATTACGCAACAGGTGATTGTGTTGTATTTATGGATGCAGATTTACAAGACCCACCAGAATTAATACCAGAATTAGTTAAATATTGGGAACAAGGATATGATGATGTATATGCCAAAAGACGTTCAAGAAAAGGAGAAACATGGTTAAAAAAATTTACATCAAAAATGTATTACAGAGTTTTACAACATGTAACTAAAGTTGAAATACAAGAAGATACAGGGGACTTTAGGCTTCTAGATAGAAGATGTGTAAATGCATTAAGAAAACTTAGAGAATCACAAAGAAACACAAAAAGTATGTTTAGCTGGATAGGATATAAGAAAAAAGAAGTTTTATATGACAGAGATCCAAGAGTTGCAGGTTCTACAAAATGGAACTATGTTAAATTAATGGATTTAGCAATTGATGGAATAACATCACTTACAACATCACCATTAAGAATATCAACATTTATTGCAATACCAACTTTTATAGTATTATTTGTATATTTTGTATATGTAATAGCCAAAAGCTTTATAATTCATGAAGCAATACAAGCATTCCAAGCAATTATATTATTAATACTATTTTTCTCAGGAATACAAATATTATTATTTGGAATAATTGGCGAATACTTAGGAAGAATATTTAATGAAACAAAAAACAGACCATTATACCTAGTAAATGAATATAATGGTGAAAAAGAAATGAATGATAAATAAAGTGTAAAAGTACCAATAAAAAAATTGGTACTTTTATTGTAAAAATGAAAAATTATATTTATGAATGATTTTGTTTGACAAACTTCGACAAATATTGTAAATTAATAATATGCTTATGGTATGATAAAGTAACAAGTAATTATTATTAGCAAAACAAATAAGGAGGAGCAAGATGAAGGAAAATATCATTAATGTTTTGGTAAAAAAAGAAGCAGAAATTGACAGAGATTTCGAAGTAAAAGTAGAAATTTCAAAACAGGTAAAAAAACTAGGAAATTGCCAAGTATTGTTCAATCGGGAAGGAGAGAGTCCATCTATAATACAACAAATGAAAAAAGAGGAAAGTGATAAAATCAAGTACAGTACAAAAGTACAATTACCAAAACTTGGAACATATTACTTCTTTTTTATTTTAGAAATAGATGGAAAAAAGGTTGCAATAAAAATTAGTAGAGCAACAGACAAACCATTTTTCTTAAAACCAGAAGAAGAATCACCATATTGGAGTGTTCTAGTAACACAGCAAGATTTAGGAACACCAGATTGGGCCAAAGACAAAATTGTCTATCAAATTTTTGTTGATAGATTTAATAAAGCAGAAGGATATGGTTCAGGAAAAGAACCAGGTAGAAATTATAGAATTTGGGGAGAGATGCCTGATTGGAGAAGAAATGCAAAAGGAGAATTTCATAATAATGACTTTTTTTGTGGAAACATAAAAGGAATTATTGAAAAAATACCATATTTTAAAAGTTTAAGTGTGGGAATATTATATTTATCACCAATTAATGAATGTTTGTATCGGTATGAAAGATATGCCTCAACAAACCATATGAAAATAGATCCAGATGCAGGAACATTTGAGGATTTAAAAGAATTACACGAAAAAGCAAATGAAAATGGAATAAAAGTTATATTGGATATTGCATTAAATCATTGCAGTAGTGATAATCCGATTTTCCAAGAAGCATTAAAAAATCCAAATTCAAAATATCGCTCATGGTTTTATATTGATGATCAAGGAAATTACCAGTATTGGTATGGAGAATTTAAAGATATGCCAATATTTAATCAAAATAATCCTGATTTTCAGCAATATGCATATGGTGATAATAGAGTAATTGATACATTTGCTTCTTATGTAGATGGATTTAGGCTAGATTTAGCGGAATCTTTGCAACCATTTTTCTTAGAAGGCATAAAGAAAAGAGCAAACCACTATGGAAAACACCTGATTATTGGAGAGTATTGGCATCTGGCCCCACAAGAAGTTTTAAAAAGAGGAATTGATGGAGTTACCAATTATCCTTTAACAGAAGGAATACTGAGGTTTGTTGCAGATCAAGACGATAAATGTTTAGTTGACACATTAAATGTTTTAGAAAAGTATTATCCACAAAGTGCAAGAGATATATCATTAACATCTCTAAGTACACATGATATAATAAGAGTAATAACAATACTTTCTGGAAAAATGAGAAGAGAAAAGCCAGACAGAATTTGGGAAATTGACAAAGATGGTTCCAGATGGCATGTTATAAAAAATGGCAGAAGGGCATTTTTAGTAGATGATTTTAGACAATTTCAATTTGAAAATGATAAACTATCTCTAGAAGAATATGAAAAGGCTATATCAAAACTTAAAGTAGCGATGATTCTGCAATATTTCTTATCTGGAAATCCATGTATATACTATGGTGACGAAATAGGCATGCATGGAGGAAAAGACCCATTTAACAGAAAATGTTTCCCAAAAAATGAGGAAGAAATGGATTTACAATTTCTAAGGTTTGTACAAGAACTTGGAAAGATTAGAAATCTATATAAAGGACAGGGCTATGAACCTAAAACTTTATATCATGAAAAAGGATTGTATGCATTTGAAAGAGGTGGAAAAGAAAACGAAATATTTGTGGCAACAAACTCATCAGAATACCCAAGAGATATATGGATACCAGAAAAATTTAAAAAGAATTTAGAAAGTAGTAAAATATTTAGTTTAAATGCAAACGCAGAAGAAGAATACTTGTTACCTGATGGAGGGCTAATTATCCTGAAATAAGCAAACAAAGAGGAAGTCTATTAGACTTCCTCTTAATATGTATCTAAAAAATAATATTATTATATAACTATGGTAAAATTTACAAAAATGTAGTATAATATGCTAAGCTAAACAAAATAAAGAAAAAACTAAGATAGAAATAAATATATTAAAATAAAAATAAACAAAAATTAAAGAATAAGGAAGGAGCTAGGAAAAGTGGAAAAAAAGAGAATATTAACAGGAGATAGACCAACTGGGAGATTACATATAGGACACTATTTTGGATCTTTGAAAAAGAGAGTAGAATTACAAGAAAGTGGAAAATATGATACATATATATTAATTGCAGATGTACAAGCATTAACAGATAACTTTAACAATCCAGAAAAAGTAAGAAAAAATGTAAGAGAAGTAGCAATTGATTATTTATCAGTAGGAATAGACCCTACAAAAACAACAATATATGTGCAATCAATGGTACCTGAAACAGCTGAACTAACAGTGTTTTATTCTAATTTAGTAACAATAGCTAGACTAGAAAGAAATCCAACGGTTAAAACAGAAATTGCACAAAAAAGAGAATTATTTGGAGAAAGCGTAACATATGGATTTTTAGGATATCCGGTAAGCCAAGCTGCTGATATTACAGCTTTTGAAGGAGAACTAGTTCCTGTAGGAGAAGATCAGTTACCATTAATAGAACAATGTAGAGAAATAGTTAGAAAATTTAATAAAATTTATGGAGATGTGCTAACAGAACCAGAAGCAGTATTATCCAGTGGAAAAAGAATAAAAGGATTAGACGGAAATGAGAAAATGGGAAAATCACTAGGAAATGCAATATATTTATCAGATAGTGAAGAAGAAATCACTAAAAAAGTAATGAGTGCAGTAACAGATCCAAATAGAATAAAAAAAGATGACTTAGGAAATCCAGATGTATGTATGGTTGCATATTATCATGATTTATTTAGTACAAAAGATGAAGTAAAAACAGTATGTGAAGAATGTAGAGCAGGAAAACGTGGTTGTGTAGCTTGTAAAAAACAATTAGCAAAAAACATATCAGAAACACTAAAACCAATAAGAGAAAAAAGAGCATACTACGAAGCACACCCAGAAGAAGTAGATAAAATACTAAGAGAAGGAACAGAAAAAGCAAGAAAAACAGCAAAAGAAACAATGAAAAAAGTAAAAAAAGCAATGAGATTAGATTATGATTTTGGGGCCTGATTTTGGGGACGGAGCAAAAAATCATTTTTAATTAAATAATGCTAATAAATATATAGAAAATTAAAAAATCAAATAATATTTTGGACGAAGGAAAAAAGATTTTTTCCTCCGGCCCCAAAATCATGGAGGGAATATGTTTACAGATTATACAAAAATAATAATTAAAGCAGGAGATGGAGGAAATGGTGCAGTAGCATTCCATAGAGAAAAATTCGTTGCCGCAGGTGGACCTGATGGAGGAGACGGAGGAAATGGTGGAAGCATTTATTTTCAAGTTGATAAAGATAAAAACACATTAATAGACTTTAGATATAACAGAAAGTTCAAAGCTCAAAATGGAGAAAATGGAAGTGGAAACAATTGTAATGGAAAATATGGAGAAAACTTAATTATAAAAGTTCCAATAGGTACAGTTGTAAAAGATGCTGAAACTGGTAAAGTAATAGCAGATTTATCAACACCAAACCAAAAAGAATTAATATTAAAAGGTGGAAAAGGTGGAAGAGGAAATCAACATTTTGCTACTTCAACAAGACAAGTACCTAGATTTTCAGAAGATGGAGAAAAAGGAGAAGAAGTAGAGGTAATATTAGAACTAAAATTACTTGCAGATGTTGGACTTTTAGGATTTCCAAATGTAGGAAAATCAACATTTTTATCAGTTGTAACAGATGCTAAACCTAAAATTGCAAATTATCATTTTACAACACTTGTTCCTAATTTAGGAGTAGTAAAAACTAAAGATGGAAATGGTTTTGTAATAGCTGATACACCAGGAATAATAGAAGGCGCAAGTGAAGGTGTTGGACTTGGAATTAGATTTTTAAGACATGTAGAAAGAACAAGATTATTACTTCATTTCTTAGATGTATCAGGGCTAGAAGGAAGAAATCCAGTAGAAGATTTTTATGCAATTAACACAGAATT
>CAJMJN010000012.1 GCA_905213875.1 uncultured Clostridium sp. | reverse complement strand
AAACAATATCATTTTTGTGCTCTCTTTTCAATATTTTATTTTCAATGTATTTGTGACATATCTATTTTAAACCTATAATTTCCAACTTTTCCTACCATGCCTACTCTGCCAAACATACTTGCTGGTATTGATGAAAATACACAAGCTCCACCAATATTTTTTATACTAGGTCTTTTGTTTTTTAGCCTACTAAAGTCTATTATGTCATAAGCAATATTTCCTACAATAACTAAGTTAGGAGCTTTACTTTCTATTTCTTTCATATCTCACACTCCTAATCCATGAATTGCATAATATTCTGATATAATGCATTACCTTTTTTTACGTCTTTTCCATTTTCCGTTATTATAATATCTCCATTTGCAACAAGTAAAACATATTTATCTTCCATGTCTTTTTCTTGTCTATAATCAACATTATTTATATTAGGAAACTTTTTGAATACATCTTTTTGGTTTGTAAATTCCTGATCAGATATTTCAAAAATTTCTCTGTTTTTTTCTGCCGTTTCTCTTAAAGGCATAAATTGAAATACTCTCCATAAATTTATATTATAATTATTTAAAAAATTGCCTAATTCTTCTAGGTTATCCAAGTTTTTTCTACTAACAACTGTGTTTATATTAACTTTAACATTTTTATTTTTTAAATATTCTAAAATAGTATGCACATGATTAAAATGTTCTGTTCCTCTACCTAAGTCTCCATTTATTTTATCATTAGTCGAATCAATTGATAATGTTATACTATCTAAATAGTTAAATATTTCTCTCGTTTCTTCATTTTCTGCTAATATCATTCCATTTGTAATAAGTTTATTTCTTATTCCATTTTCTTTTGCTTCTCTCACTAGATCAACTATATGCGGGTATAATAGGGCTTCTCCTCCAGTCCAAGTTATATCTGTAATTCCGTCTCTTATAAAGTTTTGTAAAATCTTTTCATTATCTCCAAAAGATAAATCGTTTAATCCTAAGAATCTATGACAATATTTACATCCTTGGTTACATCTCGTGGTAATATTCCAACACACTTCCTTTTTTTGCATTTTACATCCCTCTTTTCTATTTTTGACATAATTATTATATTATGTTTTCCATTTTTTGTATATTGAATTTTTTTCAATACCCATTAACTTTCAGTAACAAATAAAAAACAGGTAATTTAATTGGTATTAAATCCCTGTACTCTTTTATAAAATATATCCTGTTTTTGCCTGTTCTATTAAATCCATTATTTTTTCCAATAATTCTGTGTGCCTTTTTATAGAATATTCTATGTATCTTATATTTGCTTCTTTTCTTAATGATGACAATTCTTTTTCTGATAAAACATTATAATATTTTGAATTTTCACTATTTATAAAATTTATTATTGTTTCTGTATCTATATTTTGAAATTTTAGTACACAATAATAATAAATTGTATCAGCTAAAAATTCTAATTTTGAATTTGAAATATTATAATATCTTCTTTTAAATTGTTGTTTTATAGATTCCAAAATATTTTCTTTAATTATATCACAATATAATAAATTGAGTTTGTTTTGTTCATTTTCTTTTTCAGCCTTTACTTGCAATAATTTGAACATTTCACAACTATTATTTTTTTTATTCATCTTCTACCTTCTTTCTTTTTATGGTGTTTTATTCGATCAGAAATTGAAGATAGAAAAACCCCATTGTCATTAGTATTTCAATAACAATGAGGTTTTATTTTACTTTTTTATATATTCTTTAATAAATTTCTTATTTATTAAAGTCAATTGATCTTTTATATGTATTATGTTTATACTTGAATTTGGTAGCTTTATTGGAAGTTTTACATCAAAAAGTTCTTTTTTTTCTAATTCCTCTTGTACTGAATCTTTTATAACATAACTAACTCCCAAGCCCTCTTTTGCTGCTTTTACTCTTACTTCTGTTATATCACATTGAGAATTAGCCTTTATATTAACACCATATTTTAATAATAAATTTTTTAAGTTTTTTATTGTTGAACTATTTTCAAAGTTCAAAATCAAATTTAAGTTTTCAAGTTCGTTTAATTCTTTTATTTCTAATGGTTTATTATATATAAATATATTCTCAACATCTTTTACTTTTTCAACAACTAAATTGTTATATTTTGTTTCAATCATTGATGTATTTATAATGAAATCAAGTTTATGATCCTCTAACATTTGTATCATCTCAAGTGAACTATTACCACTATATAGATTTAATTTCAAAGTTGGATAATCTGTTTTTACTTTTTTTATTGCTTGCATTAAGAAAAATTCCGCTATATGTGATGGGCAACCTATTGTTATTTCTCCAGTAGCCAAATTATCTTTTTGCAAAATAATTTTTTCACCTAAATCAAACATTTTTAGTCCTTGTTCTATATATTTCAAATATTCTTTTCCATCTGGAGTCAATTTTGTCCCATCGTTTTCCTTATAAAATAATGGTGTTTCTAACAAATTTTCCAATTGCTTTATGTTTTTGCAAACTGCTGGTGCTGAAATGCATAACTTTTCACTTGCTTCTGCATAGCTTTTTGATTTTGCAAGAACATAAAATGATCTATATAAATTCATTCCTATATTACTACTTGAATTATAATTATCCATACAAATACACTCCTATGTTATATAGTATAACATATTATGTTAAGTTTGTAAACCAATTATTTCTTATTTTGCTATTTTGTAGCTTTATAAACAAACTCTTTCTTTAAACTTATTCTTTCATCTTCTGTTATTTTTTCGCACAAAAAAGCCATATTTATTAGTAAATTTAATCTTTCTTTGTCTGCTTTATGTCCATTTTCCGCTATTTCTTGTAGAATATAGTCTGGCACACAAAAATCAAACATTTTCTGTATTTGTTTCCTTTTTTCTTTTGAATTTATGTATTGCTGATACTCTTGTTTTATAAACTCTTCATCTCTTTTCTCCATATAAAATACAAATTCCTTTCTTTTTGTGTCTTGATGTGTGGTACGCAACAATAAGGGCAAAAAAATAATATATAAATAAGTATATAAAATTATTAAGGGTGGTACATTAGTATTATGAAAACAAAGAACTTAAATGGGTATTACAATATAATTGGCTCTAATATTAAAAAGTACAGAGAACTTCGTGGTTATACACAAAGGCAACTTGCTGACAAACTTACTCTACTTGGTGTAAATATTTTTAACTCTGATATTTCAAGAATTGAAAATAATGCACTTTTTATAAGAGACTATGAACTAATAGCAATTTGTAAAGTTCTTAATATTTCTAGTGAGCAATTATTTGAAAATACGGATCATTATTTTGATTAAGGATATGATATAGATATAAACTATCATAATATCATGTTCTTTTTTGTTTTCTTTTTTGATGTTTACCACACATCTATTTTATAATTTTTTCCTGATATTGTAAATAGTTTTTTAAAAAGCTTTATTTTTATGTAATAGAATAGCAAATGCTTTTTATATATAATAATTTAACATTTGCTATTCTTTTTTTATTTCATTTGTCTGTATAATTGTGTTTTTGTTACATTTTCTTTTACTTCATCACTACTTAATGATCTTTCATATAATCTAGTACAATATACATTTCCCTTTAAATAGTATAAATTGCCCCCTTTCCACCAAGGACATACTCCAAGATAAAAATGTGAATCGTTTGTATTCCATGTTTTACAACCATTATTGTAACTATCTATTCCATAATATGTATATCCATACAATTCTCCATTTATATAATACTCCACTCTATCAGCTTTTTCATTCCATCGAGGATTTTGTTCATCATATCTATGATAAACAAAAGTCAAGTAAAAGTCTTCATTTTCATTATATCCTCTTTCTGGACTACAAACCTCTCCGCCATATTGTATATAATTTGTTACCAGTTCCATCCCAACTAGATGTGTTATTAAATCTGCAAATCATATTATTTGATTTGATATATCCAAATCTCATAGACTCTGTTAAACCATTATATATTGATGGCATTTTGCAAAATAAACTTAAAGAATCGGGTGCATTGCTTCCATTATTATACTCTAATCGTTCTAAATTAGCATATATTTCAAATGTAAATCCATTACTAAAATCAGCATTTTTTGATAACTCTAAATAATCTCCATCTCCATCAAAATATAAAGCTCTATTTTCATTCGAATATTTTACATCTCCATGTTTTATAATATCTCCCCAATTTTCATTTTCTAAATTAGTGGCGTCAATATTCAAAACCAAATTATCTGTAACTGCTAAACTACTTTTATATGATAGAGATGTATATTCTGTACTTAATTGGATTATTTCTCCTGAGTTATAATCTACAATCCAATCATATTGTGTTTTTCCATAATTTGATATTTCTGTACCTTTTTCTATATAATTATATCCTGTGCCATATTGTTTTAAAGTTTCATTATCGATCACTATATTCCACTTATCCCCATTTTCCAATGTTCTATCAAATAATTCTTCTCCTATATAGTATTTATTGCTTTCATCTAAAATATTATCCATTTTTGCAAGTGCAATGTCCAGTTGTATTGCTTCTTTTTCACTTGATGTTTCAGACATTTGTTTTGCTAGCCTCGCTTTTGTTATTATTCCGTTTTCTGATGTTAGTGACGAAATAGTAACCCCTGCTAAGATTAGCATTATAATTATTGTTACTACTAATGAAATTATTGTAATTCCTCTTGCTTCTTTTGTTTTCAATATCTTCCACCCTTTCTACTCTTATCATTAAGTGTCTTACTTAACGACAAGAATAGAAATCTTGCAAATCGTTTAATTATCAATAGCTTCATCGTTAAAAAAATATTATAATTATTAAAAACTTGCAAAAGAAATTTTTAAAATTTTTCTTTTATTTTTTATTGATTTTCTAATACTTTATTGCTATAATATTATTAAATTTTTAGCTCATTAAGTAAGACACTTAATGAGCTTTTATTATTTCATTAATCTATATAATTGTGTTTTAGTTACATTTTCTTTCACTTCATCACTACTTAACGCCTTTTCATATAATCGTGTACAATATACATTTCCTTTTAAATAATACAAATTTCCATCTTCCCATGCTGGGCATACCCCTATAAAAAAGTTACTATTATTATTATTCCACACTTTTAATCCTGAAACATATCCTTTATGTCCATAATATGTTTTGCCCAAAAGGTTACCATTTACAAAATATTCTAATTTATCTACTTTATTTTCTTTCATATAATCGTCATAATTTTCATCTTGAATATTTTCATCATATATTGTATATACAATGGTTAAATAAAAATCCTCATTTTCCTTATATCCTAATCCTTTTTTTGTATATATACACCCTCCTTGATCTGATCTGAAAAATTCATTTTCATATTTAATTTCTGAATTATCTGAAAACCTACAAATTTGGTCATCACTAGCCCACATAAATCTCATTGACAATCTTACTGGTGAATTTAGAGATGGCATTTTAGAGAATATTCCCATATTTTTTGTTGGATAATTTCCATTATTATATCTTAACCTTTCCAAGTTACCATAAAATTCAAAAGTGAAGCCTTTACTAAAATCTGCATTTTTAGTCAATTCTAGATAATCTCCATCTCCATCAAAATATAAGGATTTATTTTCTTTTAAATATTGTATATTGCCATGTTTTATAATATCTCCCCAATCTTCATTGTCTAAATTAGTAGCGTCAATATTCAAAACCAAATTATCTGTAACTGCTAAACTACTTTTATATGATAAAGATGTATATTCTGTACTTAATTGGATTATTTCTCCAGAATTATAATCTACAATCCAATCATATTGTGTTTTTCCATAATTTGATATTTCTGTACCCTTTGTTATATGATTATATCCTGTACCATATTGTTTTAAAGTTTCATTATCTATTACTATATTCCACTTGTCCCCATTTTCCAATGTTCTATCAAATAATTCTTCTCCTATATAGTATTTATTACTTTCATCTAAAATATTTTCCATTTTTGCAAGTGCAATGTCCAGTTGTATTGCTTCTTTTTCGCTTGATGTTTCAGACATTTGTTTCGCTAACCTTGTTTTTGTTATTATTCCATTTTCTGACGTTAGTGACGAAATAGTAACTCCTGCTAATATTAGCATTATAATTATTGTTACTGCCAATGAAATTATTGTAATTCCCCTTGCTTCTTTTGTTTTCAATATATCCACCCTTTCTAATATATCATTAAGTCCTCAACTTAACGATATATTAGAAAACTTGCAAAATCCTTTATTTTGAACTTTTTCTATACTTTTTTTATTTAACATTTTTCTTTTAAATTTTTTTATAATTAAATTTGATTTTTTTATTGATTTATCTGACTTTTAGTGTTATAATTTTTGTATCAAAACGGTCATTAAGTTGAGGACTTAATGACCTTTTTACTTTTCTAATGTTTCTCTATATATTTTCGTTTTGTTATAATTTAATAATATTTCTTCTGAACTTAATGCTCTATTATATATTCTTGTCGCATAACATGATCCTTTCATATAACACCAATTTGAAGTACTTGCCATTGTAACTCGACCCAATTCTATATAATTCAAATTATTTGCCAAATTTATAAAACTATTCCAATAGCATTCTTCTAACCAACCCTCTGCGACCATCTTTCCATCCATATAAATCCTTTGAATTGTTTTTTCATTTTCTATAGGCTCAAATTCTATTGTAATATATCTATCCTTATTCATAAAATCAGTTTCATAATATTGCAACCATGGAGCACTATTATCTTTACTCCAACTTCCTTTGTTCTCTTCTCCTCCGTCATTTAATGAATACATTATATATCGATTTTCGGCATTTCCAAATCTCATCTTGCATTGATTATTAAATTCTCCAGACCATAAACCTAATAATCCTATAAATGGAATACTTGAATTTGTGGCTCCGTTTATTTGTTTATCTATATTTCCAAAAAATTCAATTGTAAGCCCTTTTGAAAAATCAAATCCACTTTTACTATATATTTCAATATAATTGTTTCCATTAAACATAAATGTTTTATTTATCGAATCTATATAATTACTTGAATTACTTGATTTTAGCCTATCATAACCATCAAATTGAGTTACATTTTCATATTTATTTTGTTCAGCATAAGCCTTTTGTCTTTTTTCAGTTGTGTCATAATTTGCGGTATCATAATAATATAAAGATACATTCTCTCCCCAATTAGATTGATTTTCATTTACATTTATAGCATCCATATTGAAAACTAATCCATCTGTAACAGCTAATGTACTTTTATATGATAATGTTGTATATTCATCATTTAATTGTATTATTTCTCCACTTTCATAATTTACAAGCCACCTATATTGCGTTTTGCCATAATTATTTATTTCTGTTCCTTGCTCTATATAACTATATCCTGTACCATATTGCTTTAAATTTTTATTATCAATTACAATATTCCATTTGTCTCCATTTTCTATTGTCTTATCATAAAGTGGTTCTCCTATATAATATTTGTTCGAATTATCAAATTTATTTTCCATATTTGCAAGCATTACATCTAATTGTATTGCTTCTTTTTCACTTGATACTTCTGACATTTGCTTGGCTAGTCTTGTTTTAGTCAATATTCCATTCTCTCCTGATATTGTTGAAATTGATACTCCTGATAATATCAATAAAATAATTATTGTAATTGTTAATGAAATTATTGTAATTCCTTTAATTCCTTTTGTTTTCAATATTTTTCACCCTTTCAATATTTGTCATTAAGTGAATAGCTTAATGATAAATACAAAATAGTAAATTTTATTGATATTAAGATAACTATATGGATTTATTTGTAATTTTTCTTTTTAGTTTTCTGATATAAAATTTTATTCAAATTTTTGTTTTTAGCCTATTGATTTCCATTATCTTTATTGGTATAATCAGTACAAGATTTTAAGTCGTTAAGCTATTCACTTAACGACTTTTATATTTCTATGACTTCTATATTAGAGTTGTTCACATATAATTCTTTCATTTTTTCCGCAGTTAATGAATTTTTAGGTACATATATTGTTCCTATTTGATCTTTTGATTTTACAAATTTATTATCATCTTTTCCTATAGCGTATGAAATTCTTTTTATATTTGGAGAGTTTATATATAATTTATCAATACTTAAATTTTCACTGTCTAAAAAAATTTCATAAAAATCTTCTATCTCTTTACTATATGAAAAAATATTTTGAGATACAATTCCATTAAGCTTATGGCATTGGCAAAAAACCCCTCTGAAATTTTTCACATTTTTATTTTCTTTGAATAAATTGTCGGGTATTTTATCTTCTAAATTAGAACCTGCAAAAGCATATCTAAAGTTGGTTATTTTTCCACATCCATAAAATAATTTTTCTGGAATTTTTCCTGTTACACCTGTTGCATAATTAAATATGTTCGCCATTGTAATAACATTTGGCGCATACTTAAATAGATCATTTGGAATTGTTCCAGTTAAATTCTCACATTTATAAAATAACAATCTAAAGCTTTCAACATACATAAAACTGTTCTTTGATGGCAATGGAATTTCTCCTGACAAATTAGTGCATTCGGCAAAATCATAGTGTTTTGCAAATATCGCTCCCCATTGAATCAGTTTAGTTATTTTTTCTTTGCTGTCCTCAACATAATTAAAACTAAATGCCTCGCATTTTCCATCTATTTTTATTTTATATGTTCCTCCATTGTTGTACGTATGTTTTCTATTTTCATCGTCAAAACTTTTTACTTCAGCAATTGTTCCATCTCCATAATCAACTTTAAAATCATAATTGAAATATGTTTCTTTTTCTCCTCTTTCTTCATCTGCATCTTGTTTTTGATAAATTGGCAAAACAATAGTATCTCCATCACTTACTGTCCATTCTGTTATAAATGTTTTTAAATACTTATTTTCATCTAATTCATCATTTTTTATGTAATCATTTCCGTTCGCTTCCATAAATTCTTGCATTTCATCAATTTGTTTCTGTTCCTCATTTTCAGCCACTTTTGTGTTTTCTTTAGCTCTAACAGCTTGTTTGATTATCCCGTTTTCTCCTGTTAGTATAGTTATTGTTATTCCTGATAATATTAGTAAAATAATTATAGTTACGACTAATGAAATTATCGTAATCCCTTGTATTTCTTTTGTTTTCAATATTTTTCTCCCTTTCAATATTTATCATTAAGTCGTGTACTTAATGATAAACAAAAAAGTGAATTTTTCCTTTACCTCGCATATTTTCAACAATAAAAAACATTATAAAAAAAATTAACTTTTTAATTTATAAATTTTAAATTTTTTTCTATTTTTATTGATTTTTTTTAACTTTATTGTTATAATTTTTTTAGTAAAAAAGCCATTAAGTACACGACTTAACGACTTTTTATTTTATTCTTCAATATTCCAACCATTTATAGAATCTCCTATTATATTTGCAGAATCGTTAATCGTTATCACTGGTCTTACAGCATATGCTTGTCCATCATTATTATTTCCATAAGAAGAATAAAATCCTCCTGCTGCAACTTTTTTTACCCAATCAGCATACATTCTTAATCCATAGTATACACCTCCTTCATTTGTTTCAATTGTTCTAGATGCCATCCAATATGAACCAGCATTACATACAAGATTATAAGCCTTGCTAAATTTTTTTATATCACTATCTTTATCTTCAATATTATCTGATAATGTATCAATATAATATGTATAAAAATTAGTTTTTATTTTATTTATATATTGCATTATTTCTTTTTTCAATTCATTATTTATAAAATTATTATTTTCTTCATCATAAACATAAAAACTATCATGTTTTTCATTTAAAGTTCCTTTTACTCCATTTTGTGCATCATAATATGGAAATTCATCTTCATTCCAATAAAACATAACTTCATTCCCATACTCATTTAGATTTCCTTTACTATAATTTTGTTTATTACCTGTATTCATTGGATCATATTTTGTTATTTTATTTATATCTTCTATCCTTATACTTCTAGAATCTTTTGCACCTATTCCACTTCCATAAACTTTACATATGTTGTCTAACTCCGTAACACCATATTTAAACCCATTTTCTCCCTTCAGAAAATAATTTTTATTTTCATCTGTTTTTATGCTTTCCTTAGATGTTATTAGCAATTCTCCACCATTGTTAATTCCTAAAACAACCCATTGCGCATTTTTTTGAAGAGTAAAACTTTGATTTGAATATCCATTCTTATTTATACTAGACTCATATTTACTATTTTCATCCTTTATTATTGTATAATTTATTGAATCTCCAACATTTATTTTTATATTTCCATCTGATATTATATTTTCCGAATCATAATAATATTTATTTTTTTCTTTTTTATTCCCATATTTGTCAAATATATACTCATTTTGAGTTTCTTTAGACATTATTTTATAATACTCTCCATCAAATGCTATTTTATATTTTTTATTATCTAATTCATTTTTTACATCCTCTTGTAAAATTTCATAAGTATTTTTCATTTTTGCTGACATAAATGCAAGTTCTATATTTTCTATTTCTTGCGACTTTTTTGACTTTTCTTTTGCCATTATAGTTTGTTTGATTATACCATTTTCTCCCGTTAACATAGTTATCGTTACCCCTGATAATATCAATAAAATAACTATTGTAACCACCAACGAAATTATTGTAATTCCTCTCATTTCTTTTGTTTTCAATGTATTTCACCCTTTCTACTATATCGTTAAGCACTATACTTAACGATATGGTAGAATATTAGTTTAATCTTAAAATTACAACATTTATTGCATTCTTATAAAATGCTATCATATTATTTTAAATATTTTTAAAATTTTATTTAATTTTTATTGATTTTATAATATTTTATTGCTATAATTCTTGTAGATTTTTAGTCATTAAGTATAGTGCTTAATGACTTTTTATTCCCATTCTAAAATCGGAAAATTATTATTTTTTTTGCTTTTAAACTTATTCGTTCCATTGTTTAATTCTATTAGAAACTTTTCTTCCTTTATTTCTTCAGCTTTTCTACTTTTTACATCAATAGTTCCTCCATCTGAAAAATAAGCTATTCCGTCATTTACATCATTTAGAAAAAAACAATTTAATACTTTGCCACTTTTGTAGTTTGCTCCTGCAACTCCTCCTACACTAATTTCTTTGTTATTTCTCTTTAAACTTCCTATATTATAACAATTTTCTATAATTCCTCCATAGTTTTGCCCAGCAATTCCACCTATATTTACCTGATTTCCTTCTACCATTCCTATATTATAACAATATGATATTTTTCCATAGGTATTTCCAACAATCCCACCGACATAAGCTCCTGTAATATTTCTTAATGCTTTTATATTTCCTTGATTAAAAGAGGTTTCTATACTTGCCTCTTGAGCTAATTCTCCAACTATTCCACCAATAGTATAAAATGCGGTGATTGATCCAGAATTACTACAATTTATTATTTTTCCGAAAAGAATTAACAGCCCCAGCAATTCCTCCTATATAGCTTCCTTTTTCAGAATAAATATCAGCACTATTTTTACAATCTTCTATTATCCCTATATTCTTCCCAGCAATTCCTCCTAAGCCAACACCAGTTCCGATTACTTGTACCCCTTTATTATTACATGAGATTATTTTTCCTTCATTGTTTCCAACAATTGAACCTGTTCTCTGTTTTACATCTATTTTTCCTGATACAACATTTAAGTTTTTTATAATTCCACAATTATAACCAAATAAACCTTGATATTCTTCTTCATTTTCTATCTTTAATTCATATATACTATGGTCTCCACCATCAAAAATCCCTTTAAACGCTTTACTATCATTTATATTTGTTCCATATTTTCCAATTGGTATCCATTCATCTTTTAATGTTATATCGTCAGTCATATATAAACTTTTCCCTATATAATCATTCCCATTATTCACATTTTTTCTAAATTCTTCTAGATCATATATATTTTTTATAAGATAATCAAATTCTCCATATTCAGTCACACTATAATTCGAATCAATATAATATACTCTTTTTGAATCTTCTACTAAAACATTTGCTATTCCTTTTTCATTATTCGTTATAGTAATGTTATCTGTATCAAGGTATTTTTGAATTGACTTTTTAATTTCATCTAAATTTATTGTTGCTTCTTTTTGATTTGACATTTGTACTTCACATATAGCCATTTCTATTGCTTCTTTTTCGCTGGAAATCTTCGTTTTTTTCTGTGCCAACCTAGTTTGTGTCAATATTCCATTTTCTCCCGTTAACATAGTTATTGTTAGACCTGCTAATATCAATAAAATAATTATTGTTACAACTAATGAAATTATTGTAATTCCTCTCATTTCTTTTGTTTTCAACGTATTTCACCCTTTCTTGAATTATCATTAAGTGCTTAACTTAACGATATATAAAAAAGTATGTACATTCTTTTATTTCTATAAAATTTATTCTTTTTTTGTCAGAAAAATTTTTGCTGAAAATAATATAAAAAAATTTTTATATTTTTATTAAATTTTATTGATGTTTTTTGTTTTTATTGCTATAATTCATATATAAAAAAGGTCATTAAGTTAAGCACTTAACGACTTTTTTTATATCATTTATTCTTCAGCCACACTATAATCACTTAGATTATCATACATTCCAATATTATTTGAATAAAATCCAAGAGAATTATTTTTCATATATATTTTTTGGGGACTCGTATCGTTCATTCCCTGAAAATATACTGCAAATTGCTTACATGCACTTTGATCATAATCTGATAAAACTTCATTATTGGAAATAGTAACTCTAAAATTATTCAAATATGATTCGTATATATTTATCAATCGAGTTGATTCTGTTAATTTTGTATTAAATATAAATCTATTATTGCTAACATCTATGTCATTATCTAAGGTCGTTCTTTTAATAGCAAAAATATTGTCATATTGTTCGAATTCATTGTTAAAGTTTATTGTATTGTTATATAATTTATTGCATTTTTCTATAAATATAATAAAAGGTGTATTTACATTTATATTATTATTATTCATTTCTGTTAAATCTCCAAAAACCTCAGAAGTTGAATTATTACCAATTAAATTAACATTATTATTTTCAAAAATAATATTTGAAGATCGTCCAGTACCACCAAAGTAAACAGTTCCTACGGCACTTGATAAAGCTGTAAGGTCAAATTTATTACCTTTAATTATCATTGTGTCAACTTTATCCACAAGCATAAATGTACCACCTGCTATTGCTTTCACATTATTATTTGAAAATTCTATATTTTCTACATTAGTTGACTGAAGCCCAAAACACATAACTGGATTAGATTTTATTTCAACATTTGTATCATCAAAGTCAATTGTATTATTTGAAATGCTCACATTATTAACTACACCAGCTCCAAATATTCCAATTGTCTCATCATGAGAACTCTTTTTTATTTTATTGTTAGTAAAATTCAAGTTTCCAGTTCCATTTTTTCCAGCTCTTATCCATATCGTTCCACCTGCTGGAGCTAAAGTTGTATTTATAAATTCACATCCATCTATATTTATATTTTTCCAATATTCTCTTAAATCCATATTAGTTACACATCTATTTTTATTATTTTCATCTGTAAAGGCTTCAATTTTACAATTAGTAACATCTATATTTTCAGCATTGATAATCTTTAACATTAAATGTTCAGCTGTTCTGGTAGAATTTTTATTTATAATTTTTAATCCATCAATTGATATATTTTTTATAATTTGGTCACTAGACTTGTAAATTCTAACAATAAAATCATCTACAAAAATAAAATCATCATCATAAAAAATTTCTGAGTCATTTCCAAACATAAATTTATTATCCGTATTTATCTCTATCATTGAACTAATTTTATATTGACTACTTTCAAAACTTATATTCGAAAAACTTGAATTTATTGCCTTATTTATTGCTAATGAGTCATCATGTATTCCATCGCCATAAGCACCAAATTGATTTACACTAATAGTATCATTTATTACATGAATTACAGCATATTTTCCATTATCAAGTTTTATACACTCCTTATCATCTATTTCTAATTCAGTAGTATCAAGAATATCATAATATGCGCTACCACCATATTTTGAATTATAATATCCATCTGTTTTTACTAATTGCCCACTTAATAAATTTTGTGCTGATTTCATATCTTTAACTGATGAAAAATTTTGATCTACAACTAAATTAAATTTTTCAATACTTATAATTTCATTTTTTGTAGTAGTAATTTGATATTTGTCTAATAAAAACGAATAAGTATTATCAGGATTTTTCCCTACACAGACTTTTAAATTTTTTCTTAAAAATTTTTCAAAGTCAATATCATTTTTTGTTGTGCTTTCAATTGTATATTCATTTAATAATAAAGAAACTTTTTCTTTTATTTCTCCCTTACTATATGATTCTTTAGATTCAATAGTTTTGTTTATTAGACCATTATTTCCTAATAACATACTAATAGATATTCCGAGCAAGTATAAGTATAATAATAATTGTTACTACCAACGAAATCAATGTAATTCCTCTTATTTCTTTTGTTTTCACTGCTTTCCACCCTTTCTTAATATATCATTAAGCTATCTACTTAACGATATATCAGAAAAAGATATAAATTTGTTTATTTCTATGAATTATAATACATTCTAAAATCTTTTACATTAAAAATATAACTCTAATTTATTTTTTTAATTTTATTTATAATTTCTGTTGATTTTTTAATATTTTATTGATATAATTTCAATAAATTTGAGGTCATTAAGTAGATAGCTTAATGACCTTTTATAATATTTTCTAATTTTATTGTAAAACTTTCTAAATATACTTTTGCCAATTATCTTCTGATCCATAAAATATATTTGCAACAACTGAATTTTCTTCTAATCTTTTATAAATAAATTCTGCAATTGTAACATCTTTTACATAAATATTCACGTTTGCTTTCATTTGAAAAAATAATTGATTATAGTCTGTTAAATTTTCAAGGTTTATATTTACATTATTCAAATAAAGATTTTCTAAAGCTCTAGCATTCTTGAATACTCCTGTCATTTTAGTACAATTGCTTAAATTCCAATTACCTATGTTTAAGTTTTTAATATAACTATTAGTAAAACTTTCATTTATACTTGTTATCTTATCTGTTTTCCAGTTACTTATGTTAAGATCTTGTAAAGCAAATGTTCCTGCAAAAGTTCCACTAATATTATTCAAATTTTTCGTATCCCAACTTTCAATTCCCTTTATAATAGATAATTTGGTGCAATTAGCAAACATATTAAGTATATTAGTTAAATTTTCAGTATTCCAATTAGTCAAATTTAACTCTGTCAACTTTCTACATTCGGCAAACATACTATATGCAGCTTTAATATTTTTAGTATCAAATTGTTCCAATCCTAATATATTTTCAAGATTAGAACAAAGATAAAACATACTCCCAAAATCATTTGATGTACTTGTTGATATATTATTAAATTCTATTTTTTCTAAATTTTGAAAGCCTGAAAACAACTTATAACATCCAATTGGTAAATTGATAGTATTAGGGCTAATTATATATAATTTGTAATTGCTTTCTATTGGCTCAATATAAGCCTTAATAGAATTGTTTTCCGTTAAAGAAATATCCCAATATTTTATAACATCATCTGGAATATTTTCGCTTTTTTTAAATTCAATTGATATAATTTTATTTATATATTCTCCTTGCCAAAATGCTTTCGAATCATCTCGAGACATCATAATTGCATATTGCCCACTATTATACGAACTGCAATTACCTTGTAAAATTGATTTTATATACTTTCCACTTGACGTTAAAATATCATCTGCCAAAGAATTATTCCACATATTGTTTTTTACAATTCCTGAATATTCTGTATTTACTTTAAAATTCAAATCACCTATATGAAAATTACACCAACTTAACTTATATTTATCCATTAGTTGTACAAATGCATTCGAATAATCTTCATAAAAGCCATCATTTCCATTTGCCAAAGTAGTTCCCCATTCCGTAACAAATATTGGGATCTTTAATTCACTAGCCTCTTTAATGTAAGTTATACTATCTTTTATTAAATTAGTTCCAACATAAAGATGATACGAAGTCATTATATTATTTCCATCAACTAATTCATTCAACTTAATGTTAGTTGGGTGGATATATCTACCTGAATTAGGAATTATTATTATATTATTTTTACTTGATTTTCTTATTATTGGTATAATCGAATTACTATATTCTTTTACTTCTTCCCATAAAATATTATTATCTGCTTCATTTGCAATTTCGTATATTATATTAGGCGTATCTTTATATTTTTCTGAGATTTTTAGAAAATATTCTTTTGCCAGTTCTATATTATCATTTATCTGATGATTATTCCAGAATACAACTATAACATACATGTCATTATTGATCAGCAAATCAATTGTATCTAAGTATTCTTTCATAACATCTTCTTTTTTTACATCATCCACTTCTAATCCAATTCTAATAACATTAGTTTCCCAACTTTTAAGAACTTTTATTGATTTTTCATTTAAATAATAAGAAAAAACTTGATTATCTTTATAATGTTTAGAATATTTTGAGACTGCTGTTCCAACTAAACCGCTTCAATTGAATTTCTTCATTATATTGATTTAATAACTGACCATCTTCAAGGTGTAATGCTCCATTATATGTTACAAATTTTTTCTCAAATACACCTGCTAGTTCTCTTTCTTCTCTTTTTTTTGCTTCTTCGTACTCATTTTTTGCTTTTTGTGCCATTGTTATTATTCCGTTATTTCCAAAAAGCATATTTATTGAAATACCAGCTAATATTAGTAAAACTACAATTGTTACGACTAACGAAATTATTGTAATTCCTTTCATTTCTTTTGTTTTCAATATTTTCCACCCTTTCTCACCTTATCATTAAGCAATAGACTTAACGATAAAGTAGAATCAACTAAAATCGGCTAATTTTATTATACTTACAAAATATTTTCTCAATAAAGTATAAATATCTTTTTGAATAAAAAAACTTTTATTTTTTAATTGCTTTTTATTGATTTTTTTGATTTCAATTGCTATAATACTCTTATAAAAAAAAGTCGTTAAGTCTATTGCTTAACGGCTTTTATAGTTTTTCTAAAAATTTTTTCTTAGTTTTGTCAGATGAATGTACATAAATATTAAGAGTTACATTTACATCTGAATGTCCTAATACTTCGCTCAAAGATTTTATATCCATTCCAACCTCAATGCAATTTGTTGCAAAAGTATGCCTCAGAATGTGAAATTTATAAGATTTAATTTTGCACTTTTTTAATATCATCTTAAAAGTATGTTGATAGTTCCTTGGTTCTACATATTTTGTACTTGATCCTGTTAAAACATAATCTTCTCCTTTATGTCTGCCTTTCATTCTTTTTAATATTTCATACAATTTTTTATTTATTGGTATATCTCTTATAGAAGAATTTGATTTTGGTGTATCAATTAAAATAACTGATTTTTTCTCTTTCTTCAAATACACTCTTTGCAAAGTTTTTTTTACACTTATAATCTTTTTATCTAAATCAACATTTTCCCACTTTAAAGCACATATTTCTCCAACTCTCATTCCTGTATTTAGACAAATTATTATTCCTAATGATTTCAAAGTATCTTCTTTTAAACAATAATTTTCTAATTTTTCTTTTTCCTTTTTAGATAATATTTTTAGTTGATTTTTGCCTAACTTAGGTAGGCTCATCTTCTTTATATTTAATTTTTGATTATATTCTTCTTCATAATACTTGAATATTGCTTTTAATTTTGTAATTATATCTCTTACTGTCTTTGGTGCTAACGTATCTGATAAATTGTATATAAAATCATTACAATCTCTTATTTTATTTATTTTCATTTCTCCATATTCAGGATATAAATATTTTTCTACACTATATACATAGTTTGAATACGTTGATTCTTTTACCATGTTTTTCTTATAATTCAGCCATTCCTCTGCCACTTCTTGAAACGTTTGCTCTTTTTTTCCATCTCTTAACTTGTTTGATATTTTGTTTACAATATCACTTAATAAAAACATTTTACCTCGTCCTTTCTTTGTATAATAAATAATTCTAATAATTACATATTACACAACGAAGTCAACTCCCTTTTTAGGCAAGAAAAAAAACGAGACCTTGCTATCTCGCTTCATTTCATATATGTTTTCTATTTAAAATTCCTTTCATTTTTATTTTTTATAATGTGCTTATAATTTTATTGTATTTTCTCATCATAGTATCTATTGCTCCGTTTTTAGAACTTTGGCTCATTATATAATCAGCAATTCTATTTTTATATACATCTATTTCTTGATCTGAATAATCTCTATTCTCAATTCCTATACCAATAGCATTCTCTAACAATTTTAATTCATTCTCATTATATTTTTCTACTAAATTCATTATTTTTCTCCCTCTTTTATTGCAATTAACATTTCGTTTGATTGTACTTTTCTTGTTGCATTTTGATATTCAAATTTTTCATCTGTAAAATAAACTCTGTACTTTCTATTTTTCAGAAACATTTTGCTTATCTGTAAAACATTATTCATTTCTTCATCAGTTAAATTATTTTTAACTTTCAATTCATAAAATGTATATCTAATAAATTCTGAATTTTCTTCTAACTTTTTATTTATTAAATTTAAAGTAAATTTATCAAGCTCTTTTTCATTCATTTGTTTCACTTCTTTCAATTTAATTATAAAATATTTCTCACATTATAACATATTTTTAAAAAAATACCATAAAAAATCAAAGTAAATTTTATTTTTTAATAATATGCTGGTGTTCCAAATCCTAAAATAACACTACTATTTACATTATATTGATTTTGTTTGCATACATCGCCCTTAGTGTTTCCCTCTATTGTATAAATCGTATTATTTTCTACTTTTTCAACAATTCCAACATGATCAGCTTTTCCGTCGTTAGAATCTGCCCAATCAAAAAATATTATATCTCCGTGCTTTTGGTATATATCCATTATCTTTCCATAATCCACATGCTTTGAACCATGATACACCTTCACTTTCACAACTTGAAAATTTGGGAATTATTCCTTTTTCAATGTAACCGACATTCATTTGCACAGAAACTTACAAAGCAAGCACACCATTCAACCCTAGATTTAAAGCCATACCAAGACCAAAATGGTTGACCTCCTACGTTTCCTAAATATTTTCTTGCCACTTCTACTATATCGTTATTTCCAACAGAATTTCCGTATATAACAGATGTCCACATTTTTGAATATTCGTCTTTTAATAATTCATTTAATTGTTGTCTTTGTTCTAAAGTAAAGTTATATTTATCTACCATATCTATTGCTTTTTTTCCATTTACTGAAATATGCAATTTTATTTTTGTAACATTATTTTTGCTTCCATCTGCTATGTTTTCCTCATAGGTCGTTTCTTCTTTGTCATAAGATATTTCATTCATATCCCAGAAAATCTCTTTTAAACTCTTTATTTTACTATCATCTAATGTTATAACCTCTTTTTTATTATCTCCGCCTGTAACTTTAACAGAATATACAGCTAAAATTTCTTTCCATTCAGCTCTGTTGGAATTTATTTCATATTCATCATAGGGATTTTCATTTTGAATTTTAGTTATTTTCTGTATAAATTCTGTATTTAAATCTGCTATTACTTTTTCTAGTGTTATTCCTTCTTTAATTCCATTATTGATCATATAACTGCTATTTTTTTCTCCAGCAAAAAATATTCCAAACACTGAAGAACTTATCATTGCAATCAGACAAATAATCACTATAATTAGAATAGCAATCCAACCACCTGCGATTATTCCAGCAATTATAGCTTTTGTTCCAGAAACGATTGTTTTAATTGTCGAAATTGTTGTTTTTATTGCTGTCTTAATCCCTTGCATTGCCTTTTTAGCCATTATTTTTGTTGTTTGTATTGTTCTTTTATTTGCTCTTGCCATTTTCTTTGATGTTTTTTGTGATAATAGCATTGCTTTATCTGTATTTTTTATTGATTTTGTTGATATTTTTTGTGTACTATTTCTTATCTTTTCGATATTTTTTGCTCTCTTTTTTATTTTTCTTTTACTTTGTAATTTGATACTATATTCCTTTAATTTTTGTATATTTGACTTTGTTGTTTTTAAATTATTTATTCCATTTTTATTAAAATTATAAATATTTTGTGGAGAACTTGACATTACACTTGTTATTTTATTTATCGCATAGTTTGTGCTATTATTTTCTTCATCATTTTCTTTTTTATCTTTTATTTCGATTATATTCTCTTTTATTTTTTGTTTATTTAATAGCCTTTTATCTATTGTTTTTATTGATCCTTTTTTGTTTTGTTTTATTTTTATATCATTCAATTTGTATCCTCCAACTAAATCTGATATGCTACTATAACTAATCTTGAATTTTGTGTTGAATATTCACAAGTTGATAATGTTATAATTTTATTTCCATATATAGGAATTTGATTGGTTTCATATAATGATATTTCTTTGCACTTATTTACAAATGAATCATACATATTTTTATCTTTTAAATCTATATAGGCATAATATTTGAAGCCTTGTTCACTCTCTATAACTGTTTTAAACACAGCAAAAATTTTATAATTTTTATTTTCATCTATTGTTTCAAAATTTACAATACTATAATTTTTATAGTAATTCTCTTTTTTGTAATTTTCTAATACTCCAAACATTTGGCTATTTTTTATATGATGACCATATATTATTAGATTATCACTTGTTTTGACATTGCATTGTTTGGCTAAATATGGTGTGCCATAAGAAGAATAGTTTTTATAAAAATTTTTTCTCAAATAATAGTCTCCATTTTGCATTACTGGATAATTCAATGATGTATTTTCTATGCTGATCCATCCAATAAAATCACTATTTATGTTGTATAATTCATTTAACTTTCTCTTTTTATAGTCATTATTTTTTTGTTCTATTTTTATTTCATTTTGTGTATTCTCTGTATAATTCGTTTCATCTTGTATATTTATATCTTCTTCAACTATATTTGCTATATTTTCAAATTCTTTTTCTTGGATTTTATTTTCTTTTAAATTTTTTGCTATATATATTGCTGATATAATAAAAACTACACTAGACATTATCATTAGTATTCTTATTATCCATTTTTTCAAATTTTCACTTCCTTTAAATACAAAAAAAGCACCATATAATCAAATGTTATATAGCACTTTTATTTATTCTCTTATAAACGAAACTGGTAGTTAAACTATCTCTAGTTTAACTACCTCCCATAGTAATTTACTGGAACTTACGTTCCTCCCTTAGTAATCTTTTAATTACTTTATAATACTATGATACTATATTTTATGTTCAAAGTCAATAATTTATACATAAAATTCTTTACTAATTTTTTCTGAAATTTTTGTAATATATTGACCATCAATCTTTCCAATTGTTCCTGAAAAATTTAATCTTAACCAGCTGACTTTTCTCATTCTTGTGATGTCTGCCCATCTTACCATATTTCTAAATCTATATATATTATCTAATTGTATTACAGATGAAACATTATCTTTTTTCTCTCTGCATTCTTCTAGGGTTATTTTGCCGTCCTCATACTCCTTATCTATTTTTATATATTCTTTTGGTTTCTTTGATGATACAGGTAAAACAAATAATTCCTTATCAAATGTTTTTATTATAATTGCTGGGTGCATTCCTCCAAATTCATTTCCTATATTAAAGCCAAAATCTATCCATACAACATTTCCTCTTTTAAAAATAACCTTTTTTGCTAACAACAAAGTATCTTCTTTAGAAATATTAGTATTGCTGAAAACATAATTATTATTTATTAAACTATAATTATTATTAACTATTTCTTTTAATTTATCATTTAATCTTTCATAATTATATTTATCAATCTTGTAATTACCTAACGTATATTTTAAAATATTATTATATATATAGTTATCATCATTTTCTTTTTCTATTTTATCTGTTTTCTCTACAAGCCAAGAAAAATATAATTTTCCCTTTTTCTTATCTTTATCATTTTTTATTGTCTTTCTAAATTCTCTCAATTTTTTTAAACATTTTAAATATATTTGTTTCAATTACAATCTCTCCTATATTTGTGTTTTTCATCATTATAACACAAATATAGAAAAAATACAGCGAAATTACTAATTTTTATTATCTTTTATTGTTCTTCTAATTTTGTAGTCATCAATTTATAAAGTTTAGTATCTTTTGGAAATTTATTAGAAAATGGTACTAAAGAACTACCAACCTTTATAACACCTTCCCCTGCATTGGCATTTGTTATATATCCCATAAGAAAATCAGACATATTTAATAGTTTGGCTAACTCTGCTCTATCTGTTGCCGCCTGATTTAACATTATTATAAGTTCACTATTTGCTAGCATTGTCCTTGCAGTATGACTTTGTAACATATCTTCTACATTTTGTGTAATTCCAGTACAATATGCCCCATACTTTCTAACTCTTTTCCAAAGAGTAAATAAAAAATTAGCTGAATATTCTTGCTGGAATAGTAGATATATTTCATCAATAAAAATAAATGTATTTCTACCTTTTGCTCTATTTGCTGTTATCCTATTTAATATCGAATCTAATACTACTAACATGCCTATTGGCAATAATTGTTTACCAAGATCAAGAATATCATAACATATTAGTCTATTATCTGTATCTACATTTGTTTCTTTTGAAAATGTATTTAAACTACCATTCACAAATAATTCTATTGCTAAAGCAATTCCTTTTGCCTCTGGCTCTTTTTGTTTTAACAATTCTTCATAAAAATCTTTTAATGTTGGTGGTGTTCCCATATAATTTCCTTGCTGATAATATCTATATACTTGTGCTGTACATCTGTCTATTATAGACTTTTGTTTTGCTCCCAAATTACCACTGCCAATTAACTGCTCGCATAAAGATAATATAAATTCGGATTTCAATATTATTGGGTTTGCTCCATCTCCGTATTCCTTATTTATATCCATTGCATTTATATGATTACAACTTGTTGCTGATATTTTAACAACCTCTCCACCTAATGATTTTACAAGTGCGTTTTCTTCTCTTTCTGGATCAATTATTATTATATCTGCATTTGAATCTCTTAACATTATTGACACAATTTCTTCTTTTGCAATAAAACTTTTTCCGCTTCCAGATACACCCAAAATAAAGCTATTTCCATTTAATAGTTTTTTCCTATCTGCTATTATCATATTTTTTGATATAACATTTTGACCATAATAAATACCATTGTCATGTTTTATTTCTTGAACTCTAAAAGGCATAAATACTGCTAAGCTTTCTGTTGTTAAAGTTCTTAATGAATCTATTTTTCTTATTCCTATTGGTAGTGCTGTGTTTAATCCATCTATTTGCTGAAATTTTAATATTGCAAATTGACAGAGATTTTTTCTTGCTATTGTCAATATTGTTTCTGTATCATTATCTAATTGTTCTTTTGTCTCTGCGGTATGCACCATTGTTAAAACTGACAAAAACATTCTTTGATCCCTTATAACTAAATCATCTAAAAATTCCTTTGATTGTTCTCTCTGTATTTCCATGTCATAAGGTATTATTGCTGAAAAATTATTATTTGCATTTTGTTTTCTTTGCCAATTTGTTATATTCGTTTCAATACCAAGCCTTCTATTTTCAGCTTCTCGTATAGCTTCATCCATTGGCACTGGTATAACATCAATGCTCATCATCATATTTCTATTTATATCGGTAAGCTCTGCAATCATACTATCTTTAATATAGCTTGCATACTCTTTCAAATATATAGTTCTTGCATATCTTTCTCCAATTTTAAAATAGTCTTTTTCTATTTCCATAGTATCAGGGCAAATAAAATCTTTAAAGTTATGTCCTTTTCTCATACTATCTAACATTTCATAATGAAAATAAGCTTCTTCTCCTACTCTATAAAAGTTAAATAACATTTGCAATCTTTCTTCTGCATTTAGTTCTATGCAAACTGATCCTAACTCTTTAAAATGATTTATCAAACTTGCGCCTACTCGATTAAAATAAATTCTAGCTTCCTCTATATTTTCCTTATCAATAGATATTGTAATATACTTTTCTTGGATAATTCCATTTGCACCAGTTATCTTACTTAGCAACATTTTGTTATATTCTTCTCTATATTCATCTAATTTGTCATTTTCCATTGGTAACATTATTGTTTTTTCAAAATCAATTCTATTTAATCTTCTATTTGCTATTGTTATCTTTGTTGTTGCACCTGTTTCAAAAGAATTTAATAATTCCGAATATTCTAAAAACATTGTTTCTTTATCTTCCTTACTTGCAACAGAGTAATTTATATCACTAAATTTGTAGCATTTTGAATACTTATTTTTTCCAACTAAAAATACTCCATCTTCCCAAATTGTTTCAACTGGTATTAAATCTTGAACACATTTCGGTACTACAAACTTTTCCTTATCTCTTTTAAACAAATTACTTAATGTTTTCAATACTTTGTTTTTTCTCCTTTTTCTTTGATTTTCTCTTAATTCTCTTTTTTCTTTTTTCTGACTCTTTTAATAGCTCATAATATAAATTTTTAGGCTTGTATAACAACCTTTTCGGTGTCAATATCTCTGATTTTATAAATGCTCTTACAAATTTTTCAGCAGTCATTCCGTTATATTTATAAAAACCCAATACCGCAAATGGTATTGCTCCAATAATACATACAAGGCTTAATACATCTGACATCAAATAGTTCTTTAATGCAAAATGTAATATAATAGCCGATATACATGCACATACAGAAAAAAAGAACTGCCTTAATGACAGTCCAAAAAATATACTTTCTGTGTATTCTCTTATCTCTTTATTTATTTTTACTTCCAATTTCTTCTCCTTATAGTCCTAACATTTCTCGTATTATTCTGTCAGAAGATTTAGTTGTCCCAACGAGAACTAACATATTAAATACTAATTCTTCTATATATTTCCACACCATTGTTACAGGAGCTACACTTGTGTCCACAACTGGTGGACTTGAAGCAAATAGCGAATATATTATACAAGATACAATTACAACTACTCCTTCTAAGCAAACCGCACAATAACTTTTCAAAAAACTTTTTCCTATGTTTTGCGTTGGTTCTCCTCCAAAAGTTGCAAATGCTATAGCTGAAAAAATTGTATAAATATACATTTTGAAGAATCTACCATATACAGACAAAATCATTATAAATGCTAATACAATTATAAATAACCCTCCGTATTAAAGTTACTGCCCAAAGTGGTATCGATTCAAAAAAGCCACAAGATTCAACTGCATTTATTATTTCACTTGGTAACGCTGTTTGACTTGAACTTGCAAATCCTATTGACTCCATTATTGTACTAGCTATACCTTGTACAATTTTAAATATGTTCATCATTAGTTCTAAGCCATGTGTTATCAATAATTCTGACAAAGCAAATCTTATAAACAATTTTACCGCTTGTTCTGGTTTCTTTATTTCTGCAAAGCTTCCAAATGTTTTCACGACGCCAGCTGCAAAAAATAGTACCAATAATGCTAATGCAAATGCTTGTATAGCTCCATGTATATTTAGTATGGCATTCCAAATTGTTCCTCCTCTAAATTCAGATGGTGATTGTGATATAATTGTCCATATTTCATTTAATTTTGAATTCCAAGTATCTATTGCATTTTGTAAATTTCCAACCACCCAGTTATTGCTCAACTTCTACCACCTCTCTTTTGTTTTGATATTCTAATAAGTCTATATCACTTTCTACCTCATTTCCCCATACATCCCAGCCATTTGCTTTTTTCCTTGCAAATAATTCAATTTTGCTTAAATCTCCTAATAATTCAACTATTCTTTTTCTTGTTTCATCTGGCTTTTTACTATGCTCCTCTATTGGAGAAATAATTACTTGGTGTACCTTTGCTGATATTCTTTTTGGTTTTCCTTTTACTGCTAATACACAAATTTCCGCATTAGCTCTTGTCCAAAATCCCATTCCCCAAAACAATGATGGTGTTTTTTTATTTTTTTTTATCCATACAAATGCAATTGTCTTATATTTGAATCCCCATTTTTCAATAACTTTTAGTCCATCTAATAAAGTTGGAAATGTAACCCACATAAAGAGTACACTATTTGGGGCTGTTATATTTCTAACTGGTAAATTACAAATATCTTCTATTTTCATTGTTTGATAATGACTTTCCGCTGAACGACCTTTGCCTTTATCTGAATAAACTTTATATTGCCAAGGTGGATCAGCATACACAATCTCATATTTTTTATTTTGTTCTATTTTTAATTCTCCTTTTCTATTTTTATTCAAAAAATAGGCAAGATTTCTCTTTTCTTGCCTATCTTTATCGATTTATCCACCTATAATTAAATTTAAAATTTCCTTTGTAAATGTCATTATAACCCCACCCGCTAGTGTCATAATTCCACTTGCTCTTTGACTTGGATCATGTGATTTCAAAGACATTCCAACTTGCATAACTCCATATCCTAAAGTTATTAAACCTACTGCTCTTATTACATCAAATATAAAACTAGATAGATTATTTATCACTGTAAGCGGATCATTTGTTGCAAATACCTGTGCTGTCTGTGCTAAAAATAACGCTAGTATATATGTTACAATTAGCATTGCTCTTTTAAATACTTTTTTTATTTTTTCTTTTTTATTACTTGCTTTTCTATTTTTAATTGTCATTTATTTTAAAATCCTCCGTTATAAAACCTTTCAACAAATTCTTCTGAAGTAATAATCTCATAATTACTTCCTATTTTTTCTAATTCCTGAATATCACTTAATTTACTTATATCTGTATAATTTTTTATATCGTTGGTATTATTTAAAATTATTGTAGCTCTTGCTTTTGATGTCCCACCATGTTGATATGGTTTTGCATTTCCGTCCGTTGTTAAAGCAATATTTGGGTGTTTCATAATATCATATTTTAGATCTTTCACAGCTCTTTCTCCTCTTATGAAAAGTAAAGCATATCTATTGTCTAACATTCTTATTTCGTCTGGAGTCATTAGTTCTCTACCTGCAATTTGATAGTTTGTCGAATAATTTCCATTTCTTCCAGAACTTTTTCCATGTGTATCTAAGTCAATCGTTTCTTTTCCCAATAACTCGCTCACATATTTATGTGTACTTTGTTCATTGCCTCCAAGGAATAAAAATTCATCACAATTTCCAACTATCGATTCCCATTGCTTTTCAAATAGTGCTTTTAATTGTGCTAAATTTTGTAATATTATCGAAAATGATAATGACCTAGATCTTGCAACACTCAGAATCTTATCAAAATCATTTGGTAAACTTACATTTGCAAACTCGTCCATTATCATGTGAACATGAACTGGTAAACTACCATTATATTTGTGATCTGCTATCCAAAATAATTGTTGAAATAACTGTGTGTATAATATACTTACTAAAAAATTGAAGCTCGTATCATTATCTGGTATCAATGCAAACAAAGCTACTTTCTTTTCTCCAATACTTGTCAAATCCATTTCATCTGTTAACACCAAATTAGACAAACTTGTTAAATTAAACTTTTCTAGCCTTGACGCTAATGTTATTTGTATTGACTTTAAAGTTTTTGCTGATCCCGATCTATAATTTTTATAATATTTCACTGCTATATGATACTGGTTCCTTTTTTCTAATTGATTAAATAACTTGTCCAACGGACTTATATATGAATCATCATCTTCATGAACTTCTCCAGCTCTTAACATTTCCATTACCATCGGAAAATTTTGTTCATTTTCTGGAGCTTCATATTTTAAATAAAATATAAGTGCTAGTAAAAGCATACTTGCTGATGTGTCCCAAAACGGATCCTGACTTTGAGCTCCCTTTGGAGTTGTTGCCTTAAATAAATTCGTTACTAATTTCTGCACATCATTATCTGTTTTTAAATACACAAATGGATTATAACAATGACTTTTTTCCATATTTATTAAATCTAAAACTCTTATTTCGTAACCTTTTTTCTCCAACAAATTTCCTGTATCTTTCAGCAATTCTCCTTTTGGATCTAAGGCTACAAATGAACAATTACATTGCATTATATTAGGTTTCGCAAAAAAACGTGTTTTACCAGCTCCGACTGCCTCCACATACTAACACATTTAGATTTCTTCTATGCTTCTTCCCATTTAGTCCTATTTTCACATTTTTTGTTAAAATTTTATTGTTGTATATTGGTCTTTGCATATATTTTTTATTTATCTCTTTAGCATTGCCCAATTTTGCTGAACCATGTTCTTCTCCTCTCCTATAATTTTTCTTACTTGATTCATATAATAATATTCCTAAAATATATACAACTAAAAAAATAAAAGTAACCCTTATGCTATTTGCACAAATTGTTACTTTAAATGGATTACTTATTATTTCAGACCAATCACTTATTACTTGTAATATTCCATTATCTATTCTTGGAGCTACCAATAACGCAAACCATATAGTCAAAAAAACACCAACTAAATATCCCACATTAAAAAAATCCTCCTATCTTACTTTACCTTTAAGTTTCGTTTCTATTATAATGTTTTTTACCTGTTCTGACATTCTTGTTTCTATATTTTCTATTGCCATTTTTATTGGCTCTAATTCTGCTCTTATTGCTTTTGGATCTAGTCCATTAAAATCTGACATAATTTCAGAAAAGTCAAATTTTTCTGTTGGTATATCATATTTTTTACAAATCATATATGAAACACAATATGCTTTATTAACATCTTTAATATCTTTTTCTCCTATTTCTTGCTTTCCTAAAGCCTCTGTAATTTCATAAAATATATCTGGTGTGTTTGCTCTTCTAGCTACAAATAACGTATTAGAGTTCAAATCATAAAATGCCTTTTTTTCTGTGTTTGGAATTTCATCTACTACCTTTATTGTTGATAAACTACTATTTAATAATATTTTTAATAAAATTTTATCATTAAATTTTATCCTATTTATTGTACGTCTAGGATTTACTTGTGATACATCATACACATTTTTAACATTATAATTTGTTACAATAGATCCGTCTTCTCTCATATACGAATCTTTAGGTTCAAAAATTTTCACTGGTTTTTCAAATTTTCTTTTATATGCTTTTTCATTTGCCCAACTATTCAAATCTTTTAGTTCCATTGCTTGTGGCATTTGTGCTGTAATTAAAAGTACATTTCCAACAGAATATTTTCCAAATTTACTTTGATTATCTAAATACTTTTTGAACTCGTTTACATCTTCTCCAACTTTTTGTGCTTCTGAATCCATAAGTTCATATATTTGCTTTTTTTCTTCTTTTTTATATTCTGCATAATCTTCTTTATTGTATTCTCGTTTTTCTATTTCTTCATACACACCATAAACATCTTCTAATTCGCTCATATATTCTTCCTTTCCAAATTTCAATTTTATTATTTATTTATTCCTTTTTTTCTATTATTGGATTTTCTCACAATTTTAAATTCATTTGATTTTTGTGGTATTTCCACATAGTTTTCTTCTATTTTCTTTTTTCTTTCTACTTTATTTGCTGGATTATCTACAAGTTTAAATTCATTTAGTTTTTCATTATTTGTATTTTCAATTTTTTCTTCTTTTTTAAATTCTTCTAATTGCTTTCTCACTGACTTTTTTTCAACTGATTTGGTCATCCCATCCAATGAAATATTTTTGTTCTCTAAAGAACTCTCTAACTGATTTTCTTTCATTGTCTGCTCTACGAGGGGGAGCATATCTGCTTCTTTCTCAACAGGATTACTTAATATATCATCTAGCATTTCATCATCAACATTTTTATCTGGTACATCTATATCTGGTACACCCTTTAATGTTTTTTTATCCTGCATTCCTTTTTCTATTTCATCTTGAACAACTTGTCCCTTATCAACCGTAGTTAGCTTAAATCTTTGAACTATCCTATTAACTTTTGGAGCGTCATCTGCTCTTACCATTATATCTACCATATTATCAACTTTTTCATTACTATGGTTTACTAATGCACAATATAAAACTCCATAAGTTTTTGCCTGTTTTGCAAAAATCTTCATTTCTTCTTCTTTTATCGAAAAGATTTTTAGTTCTTTATCGCTTCTTAACATATTTGCAAGCCTTGTCTTTCCTTTGCTAGTCTTTTGATCTTTTGACATAACATATAATGCTGCAACAATATTTTTTGTTGCACTACCCGTTATCTTTAAAGCAAACTCTGCTCCCTCTAAATATAGTCTTATTAGTTCTTCTGCTGATTCGCTTGACGTGCTCAAATCCTACTATTTCTCCTTTCTTCTATTTTCTTTTCTTGTCTCACTTTTTCTCTTTGTTTATTATTTAAAATTTCTTGTACATTTTCCTTTATTTTTGGCATTCTTTCTTCAATCTCTTCTATCATAATCATTTCTTCTTTTAATTCTTTTATTTCAATATTTATAATATCTATTTCATTTTGAAATTGCTCTTTTTCTTTTGATTGTTTGCTTCTGTTTTTCCTTTTATAAAGATTTTCTTTTTTTCCCTTTAAAATATTTATTTTATATACAATATTATCCTTATAATTTGAAAGTTTCTCTGATGTCTTAATATCTTTTTCATTCAAAAAAATTGCTTCTTTTGATATTCTTTCTAATTTTTTTATTTCTTCTTTCAGTTCTTTTGACATTACTTTTCTATTGCTTCTTGGATATATTTTCAGCAAATAACAATAATGAAAATATAAAGCAACTATTCCTTTTACTTTTTTATTTTTTAGTTTTACTTTGCTTCTATATTTTCCATTTAAAGTTCTAGCCTCTGGAAAAGGATCCTTAATTGACTTTACCTCATTTATTCTTTTATTTATATTTTCAATTTTATAATCTTCTCCAAAAGTTCTTTCTATTCTTACAGGTCTTTTTCTATTTTTGGGTTTCACACTTAATTTTCCATATCGGTTATTGATTTCATAGCCAAGTTTCTTCATAATACTATTAAATTCTTTTATATCATCTGCTTGCTCTATGGCATAATCTATATCATCTTTTATGTGTATATAATAATCTTCTTTTACAACTTTATTTTTATAAAATTTTTCATAATCAATTTTACTTTTAGCACAAACTTTTTCTTTTATAACACTTAATTTATATTCCTCACAAAGTCTATCAGATGTTTCCCTCATTAAAGCATAACTTTCAAGAGTATCATAAAACTTTTTTCCATCTTTAAATGATACCGAATTTAAGCAAAAATGGTTATGAATACAATTAGTATTTAAGTGTGTTGTAACAACTACTTCAAACCTATCCCCCCATAATTCATTTGCGAGTTCAACTCCAATTTTATGAGCAAGTTCTGGTGTTACTTCTCCTTTGGCAAATGATTGAAAAGCATGAAAACCAATTATTCCTCCCATTTTATCAAATCTTCTTTTTGTTCTCATCATATCTTCATAAGTATGTTCTTTAGAACAATTTATACTTGTTACATATAATTGTTCTTCTGTTTTATAACTTGCTTTTGTATATTCAATTACATTGTGTAAATCTTTATAATTTTCTGCACTTGTTTTACTAGGATTAGTTGCATATTGAATAACATGATCCAGTCTTTTTTTAATACTCCATATTTTTGTAGTTGCTATTTTATTTCCTACTTTCAAATAGTTTTTCATTCAATTTTTGCTCTAATTTGCAAAATTTTTCATATACATTTCTATAATATGGTGCGTCTATCATATTAAGTGTATTAGCCTTTTTAGCAATTTGGTTTAAATTTGTTCCTATTCCTCTTATTTGATTCATCATTTCTAATATAACCTCTGTTGGTTGTTCTTTAAGTTTATAACCTAAAATTAGTTTTCTAACATACCCAGCTTCAGATAATCCTGCCCTTTTAGAGTTTTCTTTCAAGGTATTATTCTCACATTCATTCAACCATATCTGCTTCTTTATATTTCGTGTTCTCAAATAAAAATATACACCTCTTTTCTTAGCTATTTCTAATTTTACGGGGATTGGGGTGTCCCCATATATTCGAATTTGGCGGGAGGACAAATTCAGTGCTTGCTAGGACATTATTTTTTGTATACTCCTACCTTATATATTATTATTTATTTGCTAAAAACAATTTATTTGGTAAAATTTTTTAATGATTTGCCATTTCAATTAGTTCTTCATAACATTCTAATATCTGTTCCATTTTTTCTCTCAAAATTTTTGATTTCTCATCATTATTTTCAATTTGCTTTTTTATTTTTTGAAAAATTTCTTCTAGTTTTTCAAGAGAATAATTGTTTAATATTTCTTCATTATCGTAATTATTTTCGTCAAAATCATTCTCACTTAGTTCTTCCAAATGTTCTATTTCATAACCATTTTTTTCTATGATTTTGGTTTCAACACTTTCTAAATCGTTAAAATCCATGTCAATCATATTTGATTTTAAAAATGCTTTTTCAATAAAATCCAATGCTTCTGTTTCGTTATTTGCATTTATTTCAACATTTCTTTTTAATATTTCTTTTATTTCAATTTTGTATTTGTTCATTTCAAAATTACTCCTTTTTGCAATTTATTTTTATTTATCTCACATTTTCTTTTGTAATTCTATTAAAATTTTTAGTGTTTATCACATATCTTAAATAATCATTACAGTCCTTTTCAAATGGTGGCGGACTATAAAAAATTTGGTATTTAGAGGATAAAATCTTTATCAAATTTTCACTTGCTTTTTGTCCTATTTCATCATTATCAAAATGCAAAAATATATCAGTTATATTTGAATTTTCCATCAAAAATCTTTCTAAAGTGATCGGAATTTTTGTCGTTTTTGTTTCATCTGCTGGTTTGAAAACGCCTCCTAATGAAATCAAATTTTCTCTATGATAATCCAAATTTTTATATTTCATTAGAGTTGCATATGACAATAAATCAATAGCACTTTCAAACAAGTGAACCCTATTGCTTTTTATATTTGACAATAATCTAAAAGCAAATGCTTTATTGCTTCCCTCTACTTCTTTCATAAATCTTTTTCCAATTGTACCTCTGCAAAAAGCATATTTAGCATTCTTATTATCATAACCAACAAAAACTACATTTGATGTGTTTTTTTCTTCATAAATTAAATTCTGCTTTATACATTCTTCAATTATTTCTGTTGCAATTCCTCTATTTTCTAAATACCATTTTGCTTTATTGTTATTTTCATTTCTTTTGGGTAACGAAAATATTTTTTCTTCTTTTCTTTTATTATTCTCATGAAATATTGGTGCCTGTATTTTTGCTTTTCCCGCAATAAAATCTATTGCCTCCTTAAAGGTTAAATTTTTCTCTTCCTTAATGTAGTCAACTGCACTTCTTCCACCAATTCCCCTTGAAAACCAATTCCATAGTCCATTACTTATCCTTAAACTATCATGTGTTTTTGTTGTATATGTGTTTGTTCCAACTCGTACTAATTCTTCTGGTTCATAATTTTGTAAATATGTTAATAAATCAATTTGCATTATTTCTTTTACTATTTCTGGTGGTGTATATGGCATAAAAATTCATCTCCTAAATAAAAAAAATGTTAAAAATTTATTTTAACATTGCTCTTACCTATTATATTCTTTTTCTAAAACTTCATTTTCCTTTTCTTCATCTGGTGTAGAATCTAATACTTGTTTATCCTTTTCTCCAATTTTTAAAAGCACATTTAATTCCTTTAATCTCTTTTCTTTTTCTTTTAAAATTTCCTCTTGTGCAAATGGTTTTTGTACCTCTATTTTTGCATTTTCTAGTTGTTTTTCTGTATCTTCTAGCTCTGATTTTGCTCTTAAAATTCTATTTTCAATTCCATCAAAAGCATTATTGATTCTTGTAATATTTCCATAAATATCATCACCTAACATTATTTTATAACTATATTTATTTTTCATTGTCAATGCAAACTCTCCTTTATAAGAATCAAATTCAAGTTCTAATTTAAAGCCTCTATACTCTCCTACTTCTTCTAATTCTGGATTTTTTTTAGATCGACAAAGTTCTAATATTGCCTTTCCAGCCTGCTCTTTTTCCATATATTCTTTTCCTTTAATTATCATTGCTGAAAATCCATCTGCATTTGTTTTATTATTAGTTTTTAGTACATTTTTATCTTCTTTTAAGGATTTGATATTTTCTTGTAGTTCTTTTATTTTATTTGGATAATTTATTGCTATATTGTCTTGTAAATCATATATTTGGCTTTGATAGCTCTGCTTTACCATTCTTAATTTTACTATTTCTGCGTCTAGTTGTGTTTTTTCTAGTATATATTTATTTCCTGTTGCTAAAGCTTTTATTTCTCCATAAGATAATGCTTGCTCATCTATATCATCTGCTACTCTATCTGGAGTTTTCGATGTCATTATCTGTGATATAAATTTTTGTTTTCTTTCTAACATTTGAAACAAATATGCGTCAAAGGTTTGTTCTGTCACATAAGTATAGATGTGTACTTTTGCATTTCTATTACCTTGACGGATAATTCTACCATTACGCTGTATTAGATCTGACGGACGGAATGGTGTATCAATATGATGTGCTGCAATCAATCTATCTTGTACATTTGTTCCAGCTCCCATTTTAGATGTTGAGCCTATTAAAACTCTAATTTCTCCTTTTTTTACTTTAGCAAATAATTCTCTTTTTTGCGTTTCATTATTAGCTTCATGAATAAATGCTATTTCTTGTCTTGGAATCCCTTTTAATACAAGCTTTCTTCTTAAATCATTATATACATCTGTAAATACATAATTTTCATCTTCATCATATTGTTCCTCAAATTGTTTTGGAGTAGATAAATCACAAAATACCAATTGTGTTAACTTTTCTTCTTTTGTTTTTTGCCATATTTCAAATACATTTTTTGCACAAGTTGCAACTTTACCATTTTCATCATCTTCTAGCATATTATTCATTATTCGCTGATCTAAAGCAAGTTTTCTTCCTTCATTTGTTATTTTTAACATATTGTCTTCTTTTGGATCCACTTTTCCATCTCTAATTTTTTCAGCTCTTTCTCCTAGTTTTTCAACCATTTCTTTTTGTATTTGACTTGGTTTTACTAATATATCATGTCTTTCGACTTCTGGTGTTGGTAAATTAAGTGTATCTGCTGTCTTTATATCTGCTACCTCTTTAAACAAAGCCATAAGTTCTGGTAAATTATGAAATTTTGCGAAGCGTGTCTTACATCTATATCCTGAAGCTTCTGGTGATAATTCCATTGCCTGAATTGTCTCTCCAAAAATGCTTGCCCAGTTGTCAAAATTTTCTAGTCCCATTTTTACTAAATCGTCATATTGTAAATATCGTTGCATGGTGTATAATTCTACCATTGAGTTGCTTACAGGTGTACCTGTTGCAAACACTACACCCTTACTATTGGTTATTTCATCAAGGTATCTACATTTCATAAACATATCACTACTTTTTTGAGCATCCGTCTGTGAAATTCCACCAACGTTATGCATTTTTGTATATAGAAATAAATTTTTATAGTTATGAGCTTCATCAACAAACATTTTATCTATTCCAAGCTGTTCAAATACTATTACATTATCCTTTCTTGCTTGAGAATTTAATTTATTCAACTTAATTTCAAGATTTTTCTTAGTTTTTTCCATTTGCTTTATCGTAAAATTTTCTGCCTTATTTCTCTTTGCTTCTGATATTGAATCGATTATATCTGATATTTGTTTATTTATAAGCTCTTTTTGCCTTTTTATAGACATTGGAATTTTTTCAAATTGGCTATGCCCAATTATCACAGCGTCAAAATCTCCAGTAGCTATTTTAGATACAAATTTTTTTCTATTAGACGCTACAAAGTCTTTCTTTGTAGTAACTAAAATATTTGCCGAAGGATATAGCTGCAAAAATTCTGACGCAAATTGTTCTATGATATGATTTGGAACAACAAAAATAGATTTACTACAAAGTCCTAGTCTTTTACTTTCCATGGCTCCAGCAACCATTTCAAAAGTTTTACCTGCTCCTACCTCATGTGCAAGTAATGTATTTTTTCCATACAAAATGTGTGCAATAGCATTTCTTTGATGTTCTCTTAATGTTATTTCTGGATTCATTCCAGAAAAGTTAAGATGACTTCCATTGTATTCCCTTGGTCTGATACAATTAAAACTATCATTATATAATCTTACTAAAAATTCCCTTCTACTTGGATCTTTATAAATCCAATCTTTAAATTCTTGCTTAATTTGTTCTTGTTTTGCCTGAGCAATAGCTGTTTCTTTAGGATTAAATTCTCTTTTTTTATCTCCGTTGGGCTCTACTATTGTATCAAATATTTTTACATCTTTTAAATTTAGACTTTTTTCAATAATAGAATAAGCATTTATTCTCCTTGTTCCATAAACTCTTGTTACTTTAACATTTGTATTATCATAATTCTTATTGGTTATATACCATTCTGAATTATTTTTGCTAAATCTTGTTTTTATTTCTGACTGCTCGTTGCTTGGAGTATCTAATAATTCATACATAAAATTATCTATAATTTTTGGAGGGAGCCAAGTTGCACCAAGTGATATATCTATCTCTGAAGCACTTAAATCTTTTGGTATTACCTTTTTTAATGCTTCAACATTCCTTTCAAATTCTGGTTGTGTTTTACTAATTGTCTCTGCTAATTTTAATTTTTCTCTTACATTTCCAGACAAATATTCATCACTTGTTACATATTTTTCATTTTCCATTGGTAGTTTATATATAAGACCTTCCAGTTCATGTGTTAATTCTTCTTTACTTTTATTAGTCAATTTTGACATATAATCTAAATCAACACTTGCTTTTTCAGATAGTGATACAATTAAGGCTTCATTTGCTGTATCAACATTTTTTATTTCTTTATATGCTTTTATTGTTCTCTTGGTAAACATATCAGCTTTTCGAACAAATTTACCATCTCCATCCATTATCTCTAATGAGCATAATAAATAATAACTACTATCATCTTCAAAAGCTAAACGATTTCCTCTACTATTTATAAGTCCATACTTTCTAACAAAATTATCATACATTCTATTTAATTTTTGTTGTTCAATTTTTACTTCTTCATCTGGTAAATCATTACTTTGTATTTCTATCAAATTCCTTACACATTCCCTAAGCTCTAGCATTCCTCTTATTCTATTAAGAGTAGTTATGGGCAAATCCTGTTCTACCATTATACTATTTTCTCTATAATACACTTTACCATCAATAATTGTATATGAAAAATTTTTTATATTTGGATCTGCCTTAATTATTACTTGTTCTCTTTCTTCTATATCTCCAACATCATATTCTGAAATTTCTCCATTTATTTTTTCTATTGCCTCATTTAATAACGTCTTTAGTTCGATTCCATCAAAAGGAGTACAGGTTAAATCCATTCCAAAACGACTAGATGTCATTTCTATTTTTCCTAAACACATTTCTGGGTTGTCTACAAAATATTTATTCATTGTAATTCCATCATTATTTTTATCAAGATATACCCAATCTGGAATTATATCTGTCATGCTTTCTCTTTTTTTTAAGAATATAATATCAGATACTACTTTTGTTCCAGCATTTCCTTTAAATGTATTGTTAGGTAACCTAATTGCTCCAATTAGCTCAGCTCTTTGAGCTATATACTTTCTAAAAGCTGAATTTTGCTTGTCCATTGTTCCCTTCGAAGTAATAAATGCTATTACTCCACCGAGGTCTCACTTTATCTAAACTCTTTGCAAAAAAATAGTCATGAATTTGAAATTTATATTTATCATATTTTTTATCTTCAACTTTAAAATCTCCAAATGGCACGTTTCCAACAACAATGTCAAAAAAACTGTCTGGTAAATCTGCATTCTCATATCCAGAAACTGCTATTGTAGAATTTTGATACAATTGTTGTGCTATTTTTCCAGAAATTTCATCTAGTTCAACTCCATACATTTTGCATTTTTTTAATTCTTCTGGCAACATTCCAAAAAAGTTACCTATGCCACATGATGGTTCTAATATATTTGCTTCTTTTAGTCCCATTTTTTGCAAAGTTTCATATATTGCATTTATTACAATTGGTGGTGTATAAAATGCTGTTAGTGTTGACTCTCTTGCTTTTGTATATTCATCATCATTTAATAATTTCTTTAGTTCTTTATATTCACTACTCCAACTTGTATCATTTTTATCAAATGCCTGTTGTAATCCTCCCCACCCAACATATTGAGCTAATATCTCTTGTTCTTCTTTATTTGCATATCTATTTTCTTGTTCACATTTTTTCAAAATTTTTATTGCTTCAATGTTTTTTACAAATTTTTCCTTAGGAGTTCCTACTCCTAAATTCTCATCTAAAATTCTGTAATTAGTTCTATTTTCAATAGGAATTTCTGGATGTAAAATAAAATCTTGAATTTTCTTTTTATGTTTTTCTTTTTTAGGCAATTCTAATTTTCTTTTATCATCAGCTATTTTCTCAAAATTATTGCTATTTTTTTCTAATACATTTCCTATTATATTTTTTTCACTATGCACATTTATATCTTCTATGATATTTTCATTTAAAGAGTTATCAGCCTTTTTATTTGTTACTTTTAAATGTTCATTTGCATAATTATCTTTAACCCTTTTTTCAAATTCATCAAAGTCTAGTTGTTTATTCAAAAGTGGAAATTCAGGATCATATAGAGTAACAATATTGTTTGTTATTCCTAGTATCTCATATTTATCAACACCAAGATATACAACATCTCCTAAGTGATATTCATATTTTTGTTCTTCATTTGCATTATCATCTTTTTGAGTAAAAGAAAAAGTAGGAGCATTTGCTTCTACTTTTAATATTTGCATTTGTTCATTATAACTTGGTATTGGTTTATGCAAATTATCAAACTCTTGTATAGGTGTTTCATCGTCTATTGATAAATTATCTCGTTTGCTACTATCTCCTCTGCTGTCATCTTGTAATTGTTCATAAGACCTACCCATTTCATTTGATCTTTTTCTTTCATTTTCTCGTTCATTCCATCTTTCCTTGCCATCTGCTCTACTATTCGTTTTACTTCTCGGCTCGCTTGTTCTTGAATTTCTGTTAGGTGTTTGTTCAGTTCCTTGTTCATTACCAATATTGTCAATTCGTGTTTCTTGTAGTTTCTTAGATAATTGTATCTCATCAGTGCGTACTTGCCTGTTGGTATTTTCTCTTTCTCCATCGTTAGATTTGGCATATAGTAATCTCCCTGTTTCGTGTAACTGATTTTCTCTGACATTTTCATTTCCTCCTTTGATATTCTTATTATCATTAGCATATATTTCTTTGTCAATTTTTTCAATAGTACGATTTCTTAATTTTTCATTTTTTTGTAGACTTGACACTGTCTTTGCAATTTCTCTTAATCCATTTTCTGCTATATCACTTACGCAAGTTCCTAAAATAGTCAATAATTCTTGATTATTAAAATAATTGATACAGCTAAACTCCTGATTTTCGATATGTTCTCTTGCATTTATTCCACATCGTGTCATAATCATATAACTTACACTTGCCCAAGCTGTTATTATAAAAAGTTGTTTTATTTCATCATCTTTCATATTTTGAAGTTTTGAGCTAGCTTTATAGTTTATTGCTTCTTTTACATAGTCTTCAACATTATCTGTTACCATATTATAACTTATCAAAGTTATCGCTTGAGATAAAGATTCTTTTGCTTCAATATCTCCAAAACTCGCCTCTAAACTTTCTATTATTTCATCTTCATACTCTTTTTTTATTGTCCATAACTTATATTCTGTATTATTATAGTTATGTGTGTCTGATAAATCAAATACTAACCTAAAAGGATAATCACTATTGGGACTCTTATCAAAAACATATATGGGCTTTGTTCCTCTATTTACCCATCTTCTAAGTTTTTTATTCCATTCTTCTATTGAAGCACAAGCTTTTGCGTCTGGTCTTTGAGCATATATTAAAATCTGATCATCAAAATCATATTTAAAATTCCATGCACTACTATCTAAAAATTTTTTCCAGCTTTCTTCATTTTGAGCAATTTCTTCTATTACATCTTTATAGAGTTGTCTTGTTTCTTGTATTTTTCCCAAATTAAACCTCCTCTATATTAACATTTTACTTTCTTTTCATAAACTCTGTGTAATCCTTTTCAACAGCCAATACATCAAATGCTGATATAAGCAAAACTATCAATTCTGAGGCTTCATTTGGAAATAAAGCAATATTTATTATTGATATTGCTCCATCTTCATCTTTTTCTGGTATTGAATATTTTAATAATAATTCTTGCAATTTTTCGGCTCGTTCTTTCCATGGTTCGGTTATGATGTTTTTCTTTTGAAATTCAAGCATTTCCATTAACTTATTAAAATTGTCCTTATTTACTATAAATTTAATTGTTGGCTTCTTGTAATGTTCTATCATCTTTGTTCAAATCCTCCTCAATATCTTTTCCTGCTAAAAACTCTATTATTTTCTTTTTTATAACTGCATTTCTAAAGTCCATAATAAAGCTTTTTTCTATTGGTGTTAAATTTTTATCTAATTTTTCTAAATTATCCCATTTTAAATCTTTAAATTGTTTTGATGTTGTTATATCTTTTTCAAATAATTTTTCTAAAATTTTTAACATTTGATTTAATGTATATTTAGCCACAATATTCCTCCTTAAATAAAATTAAAAGGTAACTATAATGTACTGAACCCAAAAAATTGGACATTTTTTGATTAGGTACTAGGCTGCTTGGGAATGAACTCTGTATTGTACAGGG
>CAJMJN010000011.1 GCA_905213875.1 uncultured Clostridium sp. | reverse complement strand
AAGAATCGTTATTTGCAATATAGGTGCTCAAAGTATTTATTTTAAATAATTTGTGACAAATGATTGACTAACCTACAGGCGATTTAAGAAAAAAATCAATAAACCCTTGAAATCAAACAAAAATTATGATAAAATAGCTATGCTTTGAAAAAGGCATAGTTATTTTTTATGCAAAAATATAGTTAAATATAGAAAATAAAAATGAATTTTTCAAATCTCTACTTGCAGAGAATGTAAGTTAAAAATCCAAAGGGAGGTGAAAATAATGAATAAATACGAAAGTATAATCATTGTTAGACCAAATGTAGATGAAGAAGGATTAAAAGCCTTAGAAGAAAAATTTACAGGTTTAATAAACAATGCTGGTAAAGTAGAAACAGTTGAAAATATGGGGAAAAAGAAATTAGCATATCCTATCAAGAAAAATGAAGAAGGAACATATATATTATTCAACTTCGAAGCAAAACCAGAATCAATAGCTGAACTTGAAAGAGTTTACAGAATTACAGATAATATATTAAAATATATTGTTGTAAGAAAAGAAGACTAATTTTAAATAGTTATAAAAAACAAAATACAGGGGCCTATTAAAGTAGGAAAAGGTGATAAAAATGAACAAAGTAATATTAATGGGAAGATTAACAAGAGACCCAGAAGTAAGATACACACAAACAAATAATACACTAGTTGCATCATTTAGTTTAGCAGTAAACAGAAGATTTGCTAGACAAGGTGAAGAAAGACAAGCTGACTTTGTAAACATTGTAGCTTGGAGCAAATTAGGAGAATTTTGTAGTAAATACTTTAAAAAAGGTCAACAAGTAGCAGTTATTGGAAGATTACAAACAAGAACTTGGGATGATGACCAAGGAGTAAAACACTATGTAACAGAAGTTGTAGCAGAAGAAGCTTATTTTGCAGAAGGTAGAAGAGATACAGAAGCAAACAATTCAAGCTTTGAAAATACATTTGGAAATGCACAACCAGGAAGCATGGGTGCAGATTTTGAAATATCTTCAAATGACGACTTACCATTCTAACAGATAGGGGGGAAAATAAAATGGCAGAGAAAAAACAAAATAGAAGAAATAAAAACTATGATGATGATTACAATCCAAGATTTAGAAAACAAAGAAAAAAAGTTTGCGTATTATGTAGTGACAAAAACTTTGAATTAGATTATAAAAATCCTGAACAATTAAAAAAATTCATTAATGATAAAGGAAAAATCTTACCAAGAAGAACAACAGGAGCTTGTAGTAAACATCAAAGAGATATAACAAAAGCAATAAAAAGAGCAAGACATATTGCAATATTACCATATACACAAAACTAGTATATAAATAAAATGTAGCTATAATCGTTAAAACCAACGCTTATAGCTATTTTTTTAGATTTGTTCTAAAATATTTACAATTATAAATGCTTATGATATAATCATTTTGCAAAAAACAAAAGAGGTGAAAAAATTTGAACCAAATATTAAGTGTAGAGCAACCAGTAGAAAAGAAAAGGAAAACTAAAAATAGTGGACCAATAGAAATAGAAAAAATAGTAAGATTTTTTGCTATTGCAATGATTATTTTTGGAATAGTAATAATAAGTTCTGCATCATATGCAATGTATAAAGGAACACAATTAGAAAACAGTCAAGCTAAACCAACAATATATGTAGAAGACATTTCAGATAGTCAATTAAAATTACAAGTAACACATAATAAACCACTAGAAAAGGTAACATATAGTTGGAATAATGAAGAAGCAGTAGACTTAAACGCAAAAGGAAAAAGAAGTGTTGAGCAAACAATCGAAATTCCAACAGGAGAAAATACTTTATATGTATATGCAGAAGACCAAGATGGAAAAGAAATAAGTTATCCAAAAACATATACTAGACAAGGAGATATTGATATAAACTTTGAAGTTGATGGAAGCAACTTAAAAATAACAGCAAGTGGTAAAAATGAACTTTCATACATGACATATAGATGGGATGAAGATGAAGAGCAAACAATAAATATAAATAGTATACAAACAGAACAATCAATAGAAATTCCAAAAGGACAACACAAATTAACAGTTGCAGTTGTAGATAAAAATAATAATACAGAAACAAAAGAGCAAGAAGTAAAAGGAGTTACAAAACCAAAACTAGAAGTTACAACAGACGGTTCTGCAAACTTTGTAATAAATGCATCAGATGAAGAAGGAATTACAAGAGTAGAATTTATTATAAATGAAACAGAAAAGAACTTCTTAGATTTAACAAAAGTATATTCATCAGCAGAAGAAAGAAAGAACTTTAAGTACTCATATCCATTACATGATGGAGAAAATAAACTAGAAGTAACAGTATATAATGATAGCGGAGTAAGTGAAACATCTAGAGTACTAGTAAGAAAATAATTAATAGAGCCTCCCACAAAGGTAAAGGTGGGAGGCTTTTAGACTAAGAAAGGAATACTAGAAAATGAAAGAGGAGCTGTTTACATTATTAACATATTTTGTCATATATTCATTTTTAGGATGGATAATGGAATCTGTATTTAGATCAATACTAGAAAAGAAATTGATAAACACAGGATTTCTAATAGGACCACTTTGCCCAATATATGGATTTGGTGCATGTATAATGTTTCTATTTTTAGAAAACTTATCAAATAATGTAATATTATTATTTATAGTCTCATTTGTAATATTAACATTATGGGAATACATTGTAGGAGTGCTATTAGAAAAAATATTCCATACAAAATATTGGGACTATTCAAATCATAAAATAAATATTCAAGGTAGGATATGTTTAACAAATTCCTTATACTGGGGTGCATTAGGAGTAATTTTTATAAAAATAATACATCCATTAGTTCAAAAAGGAATTCAAAATGTAGACATTAAATTATTACATTATATAATAATTATAGCAACATTGATATTTATAGCAGATATGATTGTGTCAATAATAAAAGTAAAAAATATAAAAGTTACTTTAGAAAAGGTAGAAGAATTAAACAAAGAAATAAAAGAAAAATTGAAAGAATTAAAACTAAAAACAAAAGAAACAAATGGAGAAATAGAAAAATCAGAAGTTGTAGATGGAATACAACAAATAGTAGAAAAATTGAAAAAACAAAGAAACAGAACAATATTGCATTTATATAAAAATGTATATAGGCTAAAACGAGCATTCCCAGCAATAGATACTAAAGAAATTAGAGAAATTTTAAACAAAAAAATAGAAATAAATAAAATAAAAGAGTTAAAAAGAAAAGGAAAAATAAAAAAAGGGCCAAAGCTACTTGAAAAATAAATGGAACTTTGTATATAATAACAAAAAATCCATATGAGTCTTACTAAAACAAAGGAAGGAATGAATTTAAATATGTTACAAGAAATATATATAATAGATGATGATGATTCTTCAATAGTAATATTTAGGGAATTATTTAAAAACGATCCAGAATATAAATTTATAAGTGTAAAAACAGAACAAATAGATATTGCATTAAAAAACATTCCAGCATTAATTGTAATAAATGAAGATGCAATAGATAGAGATGTAATAGAATTATGTAGAAAAATCAGAAAAGATGAGGACAACACAATAACACCAGTAATAATTGTATCATCAAAATCAAGCAGAGAACATAGAGTAAGAATATTAAGAGAGTCAGTAGAATATTTTATAAAAAAACCAGTAGATGAAAAATATTTATATTATACAGTAAAAAATTTAAACAGATTATTAGCAAGCAATAGAACAGTAAGTCCACTAACAGGGCTACCAGGAAATGTACAAATACATGCAGAATTAAAGAAAAGAATTCAACGTAAAGAGCCATTTTCAGTATTATATTTAGACTTAGATAATTTCAAAGCATATAATGATGTATATGGATTTTTAAAAGGTGATGAAATAATCGAATTTACAGCAGAAACAATAGTAAACTTAGTACATAGTGATAAATTAGAAAATACATTTGTAGGACATATTGGTGGAGATGATTTTGTAGCAATAGTGCCAGGAACAAATTGTGAAAAGTTATGTCAAAATATAATATCACATTTTGATACAAATGTATCTAAATTTTTTACACAAGATGATTTAGAAAAAGGATATATAGAAGTAGCAAATAGAAAAGGAATAATAGAACAATTTCCATTAACATCATTATCAATAGGTGTAGTAGCATCAGATGTGGGAAGATTCCACAACATACTAGAAATAGGAGAAGTAGGAGCACAAGTAAAACATGCAGCAAAATCAGTAATGGGAAGTAGTTATGCAATAGATAGAAGAAGATAATTCTAAAGCTGATTTTGGGGTCGGAGCAAAAAATCATTTTAAAACAGTCAAAAGTAATAATAAATAAAAACTCTTAATATAATAAAAGTATATTAAGAGTTTTTTGTTAAAGGAATGTAAGTTAAATGATTGTAATTAATCAGAAAAGAATAAAAATAATTTTAAGTTGTATATTAATATCATTATTTGTTTTTACAGCTAAAACTTATAATAAGCAAAATAAAAACGACGGTGGTGAAAATATTCAAACCACAGCAACACCTGCATCTGGAAAAACAATAATAATAGATGCAGGACATGGAACTCCAGACGAAGGAGCACAAAGCAGTTCAGGAACAACAGAGGCACAAACTAATCTAAAAATAGCTTTAAAATTGCAAAATCTATTAGAACAAAATGGTAGTAAAGTAATTTTAACAAGATCAGATAATAATGCAATTTATGATTTAGATAGTAAAACATTAAAACAAAAAAAGATATCAGATATAAAAAACAGAGTAAAAATAGGAAATGAAAATTCGGCAGATATATTTGTATCTATACATTTAAATAAAATACCACAATCAGAATATCATGGATGGCAATGCTTTTATAATACCAAAAATGAAAAAAGTATAGAACTTGCTAAAAAAATACAGGAAAATTTAAATGAAGCAATACAAAAAGAAAATACAAGAGTGGCAATGAAATTAAATACAGTATATATTATGAAAAATATTGAAATACCAATAAGTATAGTGGAATGTGGATTTTTATCAAATCCTGAAGAAGAAAAAAAGCTATTAGAAGATAGTTACCAAGATAGATTAGCATGGGGAATTTATAATGGAATATTAGACTATTTTTATAATTAGATTAATTAGTAAATCAAATAAAAATAAAGAGCAAAAAAGGCAAAATTGGATTTTTTTTGCTTTTTTTATTTAAAAGTGTTATAATATAGGTGTATGATGGTATTCAAAGGAGGAAACTATTATGAAGGATAATTTATATAATTTTGAAAAAGAAAAATCAAGAATGGATAGAAAAAGAGAATTTAGAGAAAATCTTGATGCAAGAGAATATGTAAAAGAAAACAAAGCAGTCGGAGATGATGGTGGTATACAAGTGCCACAATTTGCAAGAACAAAAAGAAACAATAGTTATGAACAAGCTTATGAAAATAAAGAAAGAATACACAAAAAATATAAAAATTCAGGTAAAAAAATAAAAGGTAAAAAATCAAAAGGAAAATATAAAGGAAAAGCATTAGCAATATTGGGACTTTCTGCATTACTTACAATAGGAGGAATAACTGGAGTAAAATCATATGCAGACTATAATGCACCAATAACACTAGAACAAGCATTAGAAAATGGAGAAACAGCTGAAAGCCTTCAAATAAGTGAAGAGACATTAAAAGAAATTCAAGGATTACAAAAACAACTTGAAGAAAATGTGGATGTAAATGATTTACAAAGTATAGGAAATGATATATATGACTTACAAAGAAGTATAATAAAATCAAAAGTTGCAAGTCAAATGAATGTTAAACCAGAAGATATAACATTAAAATCATATTATGAAGCATCAGATGGCTCAGAAATAGAAAGCATTAAAGTTGCTGGAGAATATAAAAGTGAAGATATATTAATTTTAGAAGATAAATTACCAAAAGAAGTAGAAAATTATATAAGTTCTATAGTTAATACACAAAGACAAATGGGAAAAGTAGAAAATGGAGAATTTAACAAAGGAAAGATAATAAAAGAATATAAAGAAGCTTTAGAAGAATCAAGTGAGTTTGCAGCAGGTGATCTGAAAATAGAAACAAAAAAAGGTGATGGAATTTTAAATACTAAAAAAGTAACTAAAATGACATATACTCAAACAAAACAAAAAGACTTACAAGAAAAAGAATCACAAGAGCAAGATGAAGAAAGATAAAATAAAAATAATAAAAGTATAAAATTACCACTCTTTGCTAACAATATGTATAAAACATATTAGCAAGGAGTGGAATTTTTTTGAAAATATTAAAAATAAATGGGACACCATTAGATAAACAACAACTAGAAGTTCACTTACAAAAAATAGCAACAAACCATAATTTGACAGAAAAATCACAAAAAAATACGTATCCAGTACCACATTTATTAGAAAGTTTTAGAACCATACAAGAAGTATATAATCTATTAAATAAGCATTTAAAATTAGGAATAAGTATACATCCAGCAGGAGAATGGTTATTAGACAATTTATATATAATAGAAGAAAGTGTAAAACAAATAGAAAAAGAATTAACATTAAAAAAATATCAAAACTTTGTAGGAATAGCAAACGGCCAATATCAAGGATTTGCGAGAATATATGTGTTAGCATCAGAAATTGTAGCATATACAGACAATAATATAGAACCTCAAAATTTAGAAGATTATCTTGCAAGTTATCAAACAAAAAAAACATTGAGTATGGAAGAAATATGGAATATAGGGATATTTCTTGAAATAGCAATTATAGAAAATATAGGAGAAATTTGTGAAAAAATATATATTTCACAAATAGAAAAATATAAAGCAGAAAATATAGTAGAAAGATTAATAGAAAATAAAGCAAAATCAGAGCAAAAATTTAAAATAGGACCAACAAAAAGAATTGAAAAAACAATATTTAATGATATGCAATACTCATTTATAGAATACATGTCATATATCTTAAAAAGATATGGAAAAAAAGGATATAGTTACTTAAAAGCATTAGAAGAAACCGTAGAGCTCACAGGAACAACAGTGTCTGATGTAATAAAAAAAGAACATTTTGATATAGCAGTAAGAAAAGTATCAATTGGAAATAGTATATTAAGTATAAAGCGAATACAAAGAATAAACTTTTTAGAAATATTTGAAAAAACAAATGGAGTAGAAGAGCTTCTAAAAAAAGATCCAACAAATGTGTATGAAAAAATGGATACAAAAACAAAAGAATATTATAGAAACACAATAAAAGAAATATCTAAAAAAACAAAGATTTCAGAAATATATATAACAAGAAAACTACTAGAAATATCAAAAGAAAATAATAAACATATAGGGTATTATTTAATTGATAAAGGAATAGAAGAATTATATCAAAAATTAAATTATAAAAGTAAAAAGAAAATTAGTTCAAAAAATAAATCTAAAATTTATATATCAACAATAATAATTTTAAGTCTAATAATCTCATATTATTTTGCTAAAATTGCAAACAACAATATAAATAAAACATGGTTTTTAATTACAAATATGGTGATACTATTTATACCAGTAACAGAAAATATAATACAAATAATATCATATATATTAAGCAAAACAGTAAAGCCAAAATTGATTCCCAAATTAGATTTTTCTAATGGAATAGATAAAGAAAATAAAACTATGGTAGTTATTCCGACAATAGTAAAAGACAAAGAAAAAGTAAAAGAATTAATGAAAAAATTGGAAGTATTTTATTTAGCAAATAAGTCTAAAAATATATATTTTTGCTTATTAGGAGATTGTTCGCAAAGTAAAAACAAAGAGGAAATATATGACAAAGAAGTAATACAAGAAGGAATAAAACAAACTGACAGATTAAATGAAAAATATCAAAATGAAGAAGAAATTATACCAATTTTTAACTTTATATATAGAAAAAGAATATGGAATGAAAAAGAAAAATCATACCTTGGTTGGGAAAGAAAAAGAGGTATGTTAAATCAATTTAATGAATATCTTTTAGGAAATATTGAAAATCCATTTAGAGAAAACACTTTAGAAAATTATGAAGAAAACCAAAAAAGCCAAATAGCAGAGCAACTAAAAAATATAAAATATATAATAACTTTAGATGCAGATACAGATTTAATACTAAATTCTGCATTTGAATTAGTTGGAGCAATGGCACATATTTTAAATAAACCAATTATAGATAATACAAACACAAGAGTTATATCAGGATATGGAATAATGCAACCTAGAGTAGGAATCAATTTAGATATAAGTTATTATAATTTATTTACAAAAATATTTGCAGGAGCAGGAGGAATAGATAATTACACAAATGCTATATCAGACTTGTACCAAGATAATTTTCAAGAAGGAATTTTTACAGGAAAAGGAATATATGATTTAAAGGTATTTTCAAAAGTATTAAAAAATAAATTTCCAGAAAATACAGTTCTTAGTCATGACCTATTAGAGGGATGTTATTTACACTGTGGGCTTGTGTCAGACATTATGCTGATGGATGGGTATCCAACTAAATACAATAGTTTTATGAATAGATTATCAAGATGGATTAGAGGAGACTGGCAAATTACTAGATGGCTATCGCCTAAATATGGTTTAAACTTAATTTCAAGATATAAAATATTAGACAATTTAAGAAGAAGTTTATTAGAAATTACAGTTTTAATTAGTATGTTGGTTCTAGCACTAGCAAAAAAAAGCTATATTTGGATGTTAATTATACCAGTAATTCCATTTATACTAGAGCTAATCAACACTATAGTTTTTAAAAAAGAAGGAGAACAAAAAAGTAAAACATTTACACCAAAAATTTCAGGGATAAAAGGAATATTTTTAAGAGCATTTTTAACAATAGGATGTTTACCATATAAAGCATATGTTTCTGCAAAAGCAATTGCAAAAACGTTATATAGAATTAATATATCACATAAACATTTGCTAGAATGGATGACATCAGAAGAAGCAGAAAAACAAGCAAAATCAGATGTTATATCATATGAAAAACAAATGATAATAAACCTTATAATAGGGCTAATACAAATTATATATACAATAAATATTGGAAAAATGTATGGAATTATTTTAGGAACAGTGTGGATTATAACACCAATAATTATGTTTTATATAAGTAGACCTAAAATAAAGCAAAAACAAATAGAAAAATTGAGCATAGAAGATAAAGAATATGTAAAACAAATAGGAAAAAGAACATGGGACTTTTTTGAAAAATATTTAACAAAAGAAAATAATTATTTAATACCAGATAATTACCAAGAAGATAGAAGAGAAAAGATTGTTCCAAGAACATCTTCAACAAATATTGGATTATCACTTTTGGCTGTAATATCAGCATATGACATGAAATATATAACAAAAGAAAAAGCAATAGAATTACTAAAAAATATGATTTATACAATAATGGATTTACCAAAATGGAATGGACATTTATATAATTGGTATCAAATAAAAACAAAAGAACCGCTAATTCCAAGATATATATCAACAGTTGATAGTGGTAATTTTATAGGATATATGTATGTAGTAAAAAGTTTTTTAATTGAAATTAGAGAAAAAATATATGCTGAAAGCATACGAAACAAATATACTAACAGCATAAAAGAAAAATATGCTGACAGCATAAGTAAAGCATATGCAAACAGTATAAATAAAATATATGCAGAAAGCATAAGTGTGGAAGAGCTAAAAAGCTTAATAGAAATAATAGATAATATAATAAATAATACAGATTTCAGTATTTTATATAATAATGAATTACAGATTTTTTCAATTGGATTTAATATAGAAGAAAACAAATTAACAGAATCATATTATGATTTATTAGCATCTGAATCAAGGCAAGCAAGTTTGGTGGCTATTGCAAAAAAAGATGTACCTGCAAAACATTGGAATTATTTAAGCAGAACTTTAACCACATTAGGAAAATATAAAGGACTTATATCATGGTCAGGAACTGCATTTGAGTACTTAATGCCTGATATAAATATACCAAGATATGAAGGAAGCTTATTAGATGAATCGTGTAAATTTATGATATTAAGTCAAAAAGAATATGCCAAAAAATTAAATATCCCTTGGGGAATTTCAGAAGCTGCATTTAATGTAAAAGACTTAAAATCAAATTATCAATATAAAGCATTTGGAATTCCATGGTTAGGCTTAAAAAGAGGACTAGCAGATGAATTGGTTGTTTCAACTTATGGAGGAGTTTTAGCAATAAATGACATTCCAGAAGAAGAAATAAAAAACTTAAAACATTTAGAAAGTGAAGGAATGTATGATAAATATGGATTTTATGAAGCAATAGACTATACACCAGAAAGAGTAGAAAAAGGAAAGACATCAAGTGTCGTAAAAACATATATGGCACATCATCAAGGATTAATTTTACTAGCAATAAATAATTTATTTAATAATAAAATATTACAAAAAAGATTTTTAGAAAATCCGGAAATAGAAGCAGTAAGTATATTACTACAAGAAACAATGCCAGAAATGTCAATAATAACAAAAGAGAAAAAAGAAAAAATAGAAAAACTAAAATACAAAGATTATGAAAATTATGTAATAACAGAATATAACAAAATAGATGAAAGATTAATAACAGGAAATGTAATAGCAAATGAAAATTATACAATAGCAATGAACCAAAAAGGAGAAGGTGTAAGTAAATACAAAGATATTTATATAAATAGATTTAAAGTAACAGAAGATTATTCTCAAGGAATATTTTTTGTTATGAAAAATATAAAAACAAAACAAATATGGAGTTCAAACTATAGTTTTAATGATAAAAAAGAAGAAAATTATCAAATAAAATTCATGCCAGACAAAATAGAACAAGAGATCACAAAAGGAAATATAAAAAGTAAAATAAAAACAACAATAGCATTAAATGAACCAGTAGAATTACGTAGATTAATCCTAGAAAATCAAGGAAATGAAGAAGAAACAATAGAAATAACAACATATTTTGAACCAGTATTATCAAAAAAAGAACAAGATTATGCACATCCAGTATTTAATAATTTATTTTTAATAAGCAAATTTGACGAAGAAACTAATAGCTTAGTTTTTAAAAGAAAAAAGAGAGAAAAAAACACACAAGAAATGTATTTAATGGCTAACTTATCCACAAATAGTGAAACAATTGGGGATTTAGAATACGAAATTAGTGAAGAAAAGTTTATAGGCAGAGGAAATTTAGGAATACCAAATATGATAAAAAATTCAATACCATTATCTAAAAAAATAGGCTTAGTAACAGAACCAATTGTAGCATTAAAAAGAATTGTAAAAATAAAACCAAATGAAAAAATAAACATAGATTTTGTAATAAGTGTGGGTGAAGAATTAGAAAAAGTAAAACAAAATTTACAAAAATACAAATCAGAAGAAAATGTAAAATTAGCATTTGAACTATCAAAAGCAAAAGTAGAAGCAGAAAGCAGATATTTAAGAATAAAAGGTAAAGATATTGCATTATATCAAAAAATATTGTCATATATGATTTTTGATAATTCAATAAAAAGCCAAAGATTAAAAAAACTTAACTTAACACAATATAAACAAGCAGATTTATGGAAATATGGAATATCAGGAGATTTCCCAATAATGCTTATAAAAATAAAAGATGCCAATGATATTTATGTATTAAAAGATATATTAAAAGCATATGAATTTTTTAGAACAAAAAATATACAAACAGAATTAGTGATTTTAGATGAAGAAAAACATAGTTACGAAAACTATGTAAGAGAAGAAATAGAAGGTGCAATATTAAACCAACATATGGCCTATTTAAAAAATCAAAGAGGTGGAATTTTTAATTTAGTAAAAACTGAATTAAACAAAAATGATATTACATTATTAGAATTAGTTTCTACAATTAGCATAAATAGTGAAAAAGGAAGCCTAGAAAATAATATAAAAGAACTAGAAGAAGAATATTTAGAAAAATATAAAATAATAGAAAGTGATGAAAATAATTTTATAATAAAAGAAGATAATGAAACAGATATAGATATATTGCAAAACAAAGAAGAATTAAAATATTATAATGAATATGGTGGATTTTCAGCAGATGGAAAGGAATACTTAATAAAAGTAAATAAAAGCAATAGATTACCAACTGTATGGAGTCATATACTTGCAAATAAAAATTTTGGAACAGTAATAACAGAAAATATGGGTGGATATACATGGTATAAAAATAGTAGGCTAAATAGAATAACAAGATGGGAAAACAACCCCAATTATGATATACCAAGTGAAGTAATATATTTAAAAGATGTTGATACTAAAAAAATATGGTCTTTGGGATTAAACCCTATGCCAGATGACAAAAACTATAATATTATATATGGGTTTGGATATTGCAAATATATCCATAAAAGTGATGGGATAGAACAAGAAACAGAAATATTTGTACCAAATGAAGACAATTGTAAAATTAATATTATTAAATTAAAAAATATTACGCCAAATCATAAAAAGATAAAATTATATTATTATATAAAACCAGTTCTAGGAGAAGATGAAATAAAAACAAATGGATATATATGTACCAATTTTGATAAAAACAACAACATTATATATGCTAAGAGCATATATAATACAGAAAGAAGTAGCATAAGCTTTATATCAACTAATGAAAAAATAAGATCATATACAGGTGACAATCAATTCTTTACAGGAGGAGAAAATGCAGATAGACCAACAGGAATAGAAAAAGAAAGATTAAATAATGAAACAGGCTTAGGTAAAGAAAGTTGTATGGCATTTGAAATAGATGTAGAGTTAGAAAGCTATTCTGATAAAGAAATAGTACTTATGCTAGGAGCATATGAAAATTTAATTGACTGTAAAAACACAGCATATAAATATAGTAAAATATCAAATTCAAAACAAGAATTGGAAACAACTAAAAGATATTGGAAAGAGCTATTACGGAAGATTACAAGTATATACACCAATAGAATCAACAAATATATTATTAAATGGATGGTTGGCATATCAAACAATAGTAAGTAGATTATATGCTAGAAGCGGATATTATCAATCAGGTGGAGCATATGGATTTAGAGACCAATTGCAAGATACTTTAGGACTTAAATATTTAGATGCAGAAATAATGAAAAATCAAATAATAAAACACAGTGAACATCAATTCTTAGAAGGAGATGTTGAACATTGGTGGCATGAAGAAACAGGAAGAGGTATCCGTACAAGATTTTCAGATGATTTATTATGGTTAGTATATTTAACAATAGAATATATAAAATTTACTGGGGATAAATCAATATTAGATATAGAGACAAGATATTTAGAAGGAGCGATATTAGAAGAAGGTCAAGATGAGAAATATAACCTATATGTTAAAAATAAAATAGCTGAGAGCATATATAAACATTGTATAAAAGCAATAGAAAAAAGTTTGAATTTTGGAGAAAATGGATTACCTAAAATAGGCTCAGGAGATTGGAATGACGGATTTAGCACAGTTGGAAATAAAGGAAAAGGAGAAAGTATATGGCTAGGATTCTTCTTATACAAAATACTGGATGAGTTTATCCCAATATGCAGAGAAAAAAATGATGACCAATTAGCTACAAAATATGAAGAAATAAAACAAAAGCTAAAAAAATCATTAAACACAAATGGCTGGGATGGAAGATGGTATAAAAGAGCATATATGGATGATGGAAATATATTAGGAAGCATAGGGAATGACGAATGTAGAATAGACAGTATTGCACAAAGTTGGAGCATAATTTCAAATGCAGGAGATAATGATAAAAAATTTATATCAATGGAAAGTCTAGAAAATCATTTAATAGATAAAGATAATGGAATAATTAAATTACTAGATCCACCATTTGAAAAAGGTAAATTAGAACCAGGTTATATAAAAGCATATTTACCAGGAGTAAGAGAAAATGGAGGACAATACACACATGCTGCAGTATGGGCAATAATTGCTGAAAGCATGTTAGGGTTTGGAGATAAAGCATTTGAAATGTATAGAATGATAAATCCAATAGAACATTCAAGAACAAAAGAAGCATGTAATAAATACAAAGTAGAACCCTATGTAGTACCAGCAGACATATATGGAGCAGGAAACTTAGCAGGTAGAGGTGGTTGGACATGGTATACAGGTTCGAGCAGTTGGTATTATGAAGCAGGAATAAAATATATACTCGGACTAAATATAGAAAATGAGTATCTATCAATAAAACCATGTATTCCTAAAAATTGGAAAGAATACAAAATACAATACAAATGGAAAGAAAGTATTTATAATATAATAGTAAAAAATCCAAATGAAAAAAATACAGGTGAAATAAAAGTAATACTAGATGGAAAAGAAGTAGAAAATAAAATTAAATTAGATGGAAGCAGAAAAATATATCAAATTGAAATCACTATGCTGTAAATTTGGTGTTTACAAAAAAATACGCATATGATAAAATTGCACTAAATAAAATATAATTATATTTTATTTAAAAACTTATAATAAACAAGGAGAAAAAAATGAGTTTAATAAATGAAAACTTTTTAAAATTACAAGATAGCTATTTATTTTCAACAATAGCAAAAAAAGTAGCTAAATACACAGAAGAAAACCCAGACAAACAAATAATAAAATTAGGAATAGGAGATGTTACAAGACCAATAGTACCAGCATGTGTAGAAGCTATGCACAAAGCAGTAGACGAAATAGGAACAGCTGAAGGTTTTAAAGGTTATGGACCAGAACAAGGATATGATTTTTTAAGAACTGCAATAGTAGAAAATGATTATAAAACAAGAGGAGTAGAAATAGAAAAAGACGAAATATTCGTATCAGATGGAGCAAAATGTGACTGTGGCAATATAGTTGATATATTTGGAAAAGGAAACAAAGTAGCAATCACAGATCCAGTTTATCCAGTATATTTAGATACAAATATAATGTCAGGAAGAGAAGTTATATATTTACCAGTAACAGCTGAAAACAACTTTGTCCCAGAACTACCAAAAGAAAAAGTAGATATGATATATCTATGTTTCCCAAATAATCCAACAGGGACAGTTTTAACAAAAGAAGAACTAAAAAAATGGATAGATTATGCAAAAGAAAATAATTCTGTAATATTATATGATGCAGCATATGAAGCATTTATAACAGAAGAAAATATACCACATAGCATTTATGAAGTAGAAGGAGCAAAAGAAGTAGCAATTGAATTTAGAAGTTACTCAAAAACTGCAGGATTTACAGGAGTTAGATGTGCATATGTAGTAATTCCAAAAGAATTAAAGGGAAAAACAAAAGACGGAGAAGAAATAAGTTATAATAAATTATGGAATAGAAGAACATGTACAAAATTTAATGGAGTATCATATATAGTTCAAAGAGCAGCAGAAGCAACATATTCAGAAGAAGGAAGAAAACAAATACAAGAAAATATAAACTATTATTTAGAAAATGCAAGAATAATAAAACAAGGACTAGAAAAAGCAGGATTTACATGTTATGGAGGAGTAAACTCTCCATATGTATGGCTAAAAGTACCAGATGGAATGACATCATGGGAATTCTTTGATGAATTATTAGAAAAAGCAAATGTAGTAGGAACACCAGGAAGCGGATTTGGACCACATGGAGAAGGATACTTTAGATTAACAGCATTTGGAACAAAAGAAAATACTCAAAAAGCAATTGAAAGAATTATGAACTTAAAATAATTTTGATTTTGGTGATTTTGGGGACGGAGCAAAAAATCATGATAAAAGACTAGACAGGTGAAATTAAATGAACCAAAAGGAAATAATAGAAGAACTAAAGGAAAATATGCCAAAATTTAATGGAAATCAAGAAGAAGTAGAAATAAAAACAGCATTATATCTATATATAGAATTAGCCAAAAAGAAAACTTTTGATGAAAGATATTACTGGGGAAACCAGAAGATAAGAAATTTAGCATATAAAGAATCAGTGCAAGACAGTAAAAGTACGGATAAAATGATTAAGAAAAGAAAAATTACTTGTGTATCAATTTCACATTTGTATAAATATGTTTTGGAGCAATTTGGAATACAATGTGATGTTGTAAAAGAAGACCCAGAAGATCCACATTTAAATAATGTTATAAAATTGAAAAGTGGTAAAAAGCTAAATGTTGATATTCAAATGGATATGTATCGAATTCAAACTGGAATGACACTAAAGCATTTTACTTCAAAAACAGGACATAATATAACTAAAAAAGAATTAGATAATATGTTAAAAAAAATTGGTTATATAAGTGATGAAGCTGATTATACAGACAATAAAATTAAAATATTAAAAAATGAAATTGAAAATGTACAAATAAATGAAGCATTAGAAATTATCATGAACAGTAGAAAAATAAATTCTAAATTAAATCAAGCAGGAATGTCAGAAACTTACAAATACTATAAAGCAGTGTTTAGAATATTATTACATGAGAAATTAGGAAAAGAAATTTTTCAATTTCAAGTAAAAAGCAAAAAGAACGAAAACAATGATTATAACTATTCTTTTTGCATATATTCAAAAGATCCTAAAACACAAGAAAAGAAAGTATATTTGTACTCAGAAAAAAATAAAAGAATGTTAGAATGTGATTTAGAGACATTAGGAAATTTGCAAAAGGATGGACTTACATTTGGAAGAACAGGAAGAGAAGAAGGAGTAAAGATTCTAGAAAAAACATTATATAAGATGGAAAAAGAAAAAAAAGAAGAGGAAAAATAATAAAATAGACATACAAAAATTTGTTTTGTGTGTCTATTGACTTTTTATAGGAAAATATATATAATGAGCACGTAAAAAACAAATAAAATAAGTAAAAAAGTTTTGAATAAAAAATAAAGAGCAAGAAAAGGATGGTATAAAAATGAAAGAAGAATTTTTAGCATTATTAAGAAAAACAAATAGAGAAGGAATAGAAGAATTAATAAACTTTTTAGAAAAATCAGATTTCTTTGTAGCACCAGCAAGCACAAGATTTCATGGAAATTTTGAAGGTGGACTTGCAGCACATAGTATGAAAGTTTATGAAATATTAAAACATAAAGTAGAAAACAGTGTAATAGATGTTGAAATCAAAGAAGAATCAATAATATTAATAGGTTTATTACATGATATATGTAAAACAAATTTTTATAAAGTAGATTACAGAAATGCTAAAAATGCATTAGGTGTATGGGAAAAAGTACCATATTATACAGTAGATGATACAATTCCATATGGGCATGGAGAAAAATCAGTAATGATGATTACAGAATATATAAAATTAACACCTGAAGAAAAATACTCAATTCGTTGGCATATGGGATACACAGAGCCAAAAGAAAATTATAATGCAATTGGTGCAACATATAAAAAATATCCAATAGCATTATTAACACATGAAGCAGATTTAGAAGCAACATATTTTTATGATATATAAGGAAGGTTACAAATGTTAGCATATATAAAAGGAAATTTAGAGATGAAAATGACAGACTATGTTGTAATAGATGTAGGAGGTCTAGGATATAAAGTATTTATGTCTGAAAATGGAATAGAAAATTTAGGAAACATAGGAGAAACAGTAAAAGTTCATACACATTATAGAGTAAGAGAAGATGATATAAGTATTTTTGGGTTTAATACATTAGAAGAACTAAAAATGTTTGAATTACTTTTAGGAGTAAGTGGTGTAGGAGCCAAAACAGCACTAAGTATGTTAGCAATTTGTGAACCATCAGATTTTGCATTAGCAGTAGTTTCAGAAGATGTAAAAACATTAACACAAATACCAGGAATAGGTCCAAAATCAGCTAAAAGAATAATATTAGAACTAAAAGATAAGATAAAAATGGAACAACAAGTTGAAGCTATTAAAAAGCAAGTAGGTAATAAAACAACAAATGAAGAAAAAACAAAAATGCAAGAATTGCTAGAAAATCAAGGAAAAGCCAAAGAAGCAATAGAAGCATTACAAGTATTAGGATATAATAAAAAAGAAATAGAAAAATCATTTGAAAAATTAGAAGTAAATGAATTAACAACAGAAGAATTAATTAAAAAAGGATTGCGTTTATTGGGAAATCATTAGATTAGAATAAGGTCTAAAATAAAATTTAGAAAAATTCTTTGAAACTTTAGAAAACTTAAAATATACATAACAATAAAAGGAATGTGATTATAATGAGTAATGAGCCACTAGCATTTAGGATGAGACCTAAGAGCCTAGATGAATATGTTGGGCAAGAACATATTCTTGGAAAAGACAAAATATTATATAGAACAATAAAAGCAGATAGACTATCAAGTATTATACTATTTGGTCCACCTGGATGTGGTAAAACATCACTTGCGCGAGTTATAAGTGAAACTACAAAATATAAATTTTATAAAATAAATGCAGTAACAGCAGGAGTTGCAGATATTAAAAAAGTTATAGAAGAAACAAAAAATTTTATGATGAATCCAACAGGAAAAAGCATTTTATTTATTGATGAAATTCATAGATTTAATAAATTACAACAAGATGCCTTGCTTCCATATGTAGAAAATGGAACAATAATTTTAATAGGAGCAACAACAGAAAATCCATATTTTGAAGTAAACAAGGCTTTAATATCAAGATCAATGGTAATAAAACTAAATCCATTAACAGAAGAAAATGTATATCAAGTTTTAAAAAATGCCTTAACTAAAAAAGAAGGATTACGGAGAATATCAAATAAAAATAGAGGATGAAACATTAAAAAAATTAGCATCAATAAGTAATGGAGATGTTAGAACAGCATTAAATGGTCTAGAAGTAGCAACACTTACAACAGCAATGAGTGAAGATGGATGCATTCACTTGACAGATGATGTTATAAAAAATAGTGTGCAATCACGAAAAGCAATATTTGATAAAGATGGAGAATCACATTATGATAATATAAGTGCATTTATAAAATCAATGAGAGGCTCAGATCCAGATGCAGCAGTATTTTATTTGGCACGTGCATTAAATGGTGGAGAAGATCCAATGTTTTTAGCAAGAAGAATAGTAATAGCAGCCTCAGAAGATGTAGGAATGGCAAATCCAAATGCATTGGTAGTTGCAAATAGTGCAATGCAGGCAGTACATATGATAGGTATGCCAGAAGCACGAATATTATTAGCAGAAGCAGCAGTATATGTAGCAACATCACCAAAATCAAATGCATCATATATGGCAATAAATAAAGCATTAGAAGATGTAAAAAGTAGATATACAGGTGAAGTTCCAATGAATGTACGTAATGCACCAATAGAACAAATGAAAAACTTAGGATATCATGAAGGATATAAGTATCCACATGATTATCCAGGACATTACACAGAGCAACAATATCTACCTGATGAAGTTCTTGGAACACAATATTACATACCAGATGAAAATGTGCCTAAAATAACAAACAAATTAAATAGTGAGTATAATAAGCAACTAGGAGAAAAGTAATAATAAAAATTAGCATAAAATTAGAAATAAAATAATAAAAATTAAGAAAATTGGAAAACCTACTAAAAAAAGAAGTAGGTTTTTGTTATGGAAAATATTAGAAAATATATAAAAAATTCAATAATAGGACTACTGGCAGGAATTGTTAGTGGTCTTTTTTCAACAGGTGGTGGAATGATATTAGTACCAGCATTTATCCATTTGCTAAAAATGGAAGATACACAAGCAAGAGGAACATCAATTTTTTGTATATTACCAATGGTTATAACAACAAGTTTTTTCTATTATAAAGGACATTATATAGAATGGAAAACAGCAATATTATGTGCAATAGGAGGAATGTTAGGAGGTTATATTGGAGCAAGATTATTAAAAAAACTACCAACCAAAATATTAAAAATAGCATTTACGATATTTTTAATTTATGCATCATATAAAATGTGGAAATAATCCACAAAAAAATAATACACAAGAACAAATAGTAGTAGGAAAACAAAACTGGAGGGAGGAAATGAATATTTATAATAAATATATCATGAAATAAAAATGGGAGAAATAATAATAGGATTGATATCAGGAATAGTAAGTGGCACAGGAATGGGTGGAGGAACTATATTAATATTTCTTTTAACATCTATTTGTGAATTGGAGCAACATATAGCACAGGCAACAAATTTAATATTTTTTATACCAACCTCAATTGTTGCAATAATAGTAAACTTAAAAAATAAAAACATTAATATAAAATTAGGCGTATTAATATCATTATTTGGAATATTAGGTGCAATAATTGGTGCCAATATATCTTTAAAATTAAATGTAAATATATTAAAAAAATGTTTTGGCACATTTTTAGCTATAATAGCCTTAAACGAAACATATTCCATAATAAAAGCAAAATGATTCTGGGGTCGGAGCAAAAAATCATGATTTTAGAATTATTAATTTAAAACTAAAAATTGTATAATATAAAATGATTTTTTGCTCCGACCCCAAAATCATAAGTATAAAAAAGTAAAAAATAAGAAATAATAAACAAAAAGAGAGGTGAGTATAATGAAATTTGTAAAAGGTGTAATGCTAGGTGGATTAGTAACTACAGGAATATTTATGCTATATGCAGAAAGTGGAATGATGAATAAAAAAACAATGATGAAAAAAGGAAAAAAACTAGTTAAAAAAATGGGAATAATATAATTGGATTATCCAAAAATAGAGATAGAGGAGAATATTAAGAAAGTTAAATAACTTTTTTATATTCTCTAATTTCATTTTTATGAAAAAATTAAATCATTATAATAGGGTGAATTGTAAAAGCTAAATCAAGTTTGTATCATTATAATAGATTTAAAATGATAAATCATCATTAACAATGATAATTTAAAAAGATATAATTTTATTGTATTAATTTCGTATATAATAGTATAAAAATTACATAGAATAAAATTATAAAAATTGGAAAAACTAAAGAAAAATGGAGGAGTTTAAATGAAGAAAAATGTACATGGAATAACATTAATAGCAGTAGTAATAACAATTATAGTATTGCTAATACTTGCAGGAGTAAGTATAGCAATGTTAACAGGACAAAATGGAATATTAACACAAGCACAAAATGCAAAAATAACAACAGAGAATAGAAATGCAGAAGAAAAAGTAAAGAGCTTGTCAAGATTGGTGTGTGAAATTTTATAATATAATTTAATAGCTGGTAATATTTGGTAAAACAAGCGTTGCCAGTTATATTCTGTCATAACCATCAAAAAAGCTTAATAGCAGAGCATATTAAATAACATACTCTACTATTAAGCTTAATTTATGGCAAAATCTAATTAATTAAAAATTTAAATCTTTAAAATCAGATTCTTTCAAAAAATCATCATTTCTTTTTTCACAAGGGCATTCTTCTTTTCTATCATCAATATAGCAATCACATTTATCGCATTTATCACCTTTTAAACAACGACCTTCATGATGACATTTAGCACAAACTTTAATTTTTTTAGTATTGTTTACCCAAATTTGAATTGCATATTGTCTACCAGGACATAAAGGACCAAAGACGAATTCTCCTTCTTTATCAGTAAAAGTATGACCTATTGGTCTTCTTTCATCCTTTCCTTTTTCACATACGACCTCAACTAATTTAACAACTGCATTTTCAACTGGCTCTTTAAAACAATTTCTTATAACACCATAAATGACATCACGGTTATCTTCTGGTAGAGTTATATCTAAATCAAATTGCTTACCACCAGAAATAACACCATCAATGTCAAGAACAGGACAGTGACCTTTGTTTTCCATTTCCATATATCTCATCCTTTCTATAAACAACATATATGCTGTTTATATATCATATGAAAAATAAATAAAAAGTTGCAAATAAAATATATGCATAATATAAAAAAATAAGCATAAAATTAAAATAGCTTGAAAGTATATTAATTATGGAGGATATATATATGTTTTTCGTCTTAAATAAACAAAAAATAATTGCATATGGAGTATCTGTATTAACAGTAGTATTTCTATTTTGCATAGCAAGTGGAATAAATGAAAATAAAGAAACAATAGAAACTTCTGCAAATAATCAAAAATTATTACCAATATATAATGTAGAAACGACAGAAAATAAAGTAGCATTTACAATGAATTGTGCATGGAATGCAGATGATATAGATTCCATATTAGAAACATTAAGAAACAATAACACAAAAATAACATTTTTTGTCGTAGGAGAGTGGGTAGATAAATATCCAGAAGCTGTTAAAAAAATGGCAGAAGAAGGCCATGAAATTGCTAGTCACAGTAACACTCATCCAAAAGTAAATAATTTATCATATGAGGAAAATGTAAAAGAAATAGAAAGCTCAGTGGAAAAAATAGAAAAAATAACAGGCAAAAAGACAAACTTATATAGACCACCATATGGGGAATATAACAATACTGTAATAAGTTCAGCAGAAGACAAGGGATATAAATCAATACAATGGAATTTAGACACATTAGATTACACAGGATTAACTGGTGAAAAAATGTGGAAAAGAATAGAAAAAGTAAAAGCAGGAGATATTATATTAAGTCACAATGGAACAGAACATACAGCAGATAGCTTAGATATGCTAATAAAAAATATAAAAAGCAAAAAACTAGAAGTTGTAAAAGTATCTGATCTAATATATAAAGACAACTATAAAATAAATATAAATGGAACTCAAATAAAAAATTAATGTATAAAAGTGAAAAATTTGGAAAAGATATTTGTATAAAGTTTAAGGGGATATGAAATGACTTTTATTGGAATAATTTCAGAATATAATACTTTCGAAAGTATAAAAGAAATATTAAGAAAAAATTTAATAAAAGACACTAAATTAATTCATATAAACAAAAAAAGTATAGAAAATATTAAAAATATAAAATTTGAAACAATAATTATAGATGTAAGTTTAAATGAATATATAAATGAATTGTGTACAATAAAAAGAATGTGTGATAATTCAAAATATGTTGTAATAAACACAGATATCAATACAGATTTTGGAATATACAATTTTAAATCAACATTAATAACATATGGATTAAATAGAAAAGCGACAATAACTATTTCAAGCATAACAGAAAGCAGTATTTTAATATATTTACAAAGAAACCTAAAAAATGTAAATGGAAAAATAGTAGAAATTGGTGAAGAGCGCATAAGAGTAAGAGAAGAAGAAAAAATAAAAATATATGAAGTATTAATTATATATACAATATTTTTAATAAAACAGAGACCCATAACGGAGCAAATACAGGAAAAATCTAACTTTTTTGAATAAAATTAACTTTTTATGTAGACAAAACCAAAAAAGTAGTGTATAATAAGAATTGTAGTTAACGAGAGCGCAAGGAAAAAAGTACAATTGATAAATATAAAATATAGGAGGAGTTTAAGTTGAATACAAATTATTTAGAAAACAACTATTTAACATTAGTTGGAAAAGTTACAGGAGAAAAAAGATTTAGTCATGAAATTTATGGAGAAAGATTTTATGTATTTAATCTAGAAATACCACGTTTAAGTGGAAATAGTGATATAATACCAATTACTGTTTCTGAAAGATTAATAAAAGAAGAAACATTACAAGAAGGTCATCAATTATTAGTAAAAGGACAATTTAGATCATACAATAGTTATGAAAACAACAAAAACAGATTAATATTAACAGTATTTGCTAAAGATATCATTGAAGTAGAAGAAAAAGAAGAAGACGAAGAAAACGAAATGGTGAAAAAAGATACTATAACAAACGAAGTAGTATTAGTAGGATATATCTGTAAAAAACCAATATATAGACAAACACCATTTGGAAGAGAAATATCAGATATCTTATTAGCAGTAAATAGAGCTTACAACAAATCAGATTATATTCCATGTATAGCTTGGGGAAGAAATGCAAGATTTTGCCAAGACATAGAAGTAGGAGCTCAAGTAAAAATAGTAGGAAGAGTACAATCAAGACAATATGAGAAAAAACATGAAGATGGAACAGTTGAAACAAGAGTAGCATATGAAGTTTCAGTTGGAAGTCTAGAAGTTATTGAAGAAAATGATAATGAACAAGAAACAACAGTAGAAAGTCAAGAGGCTGTATAACTATAAAAGAAATATAATATATAAAAAGTTTCAAAAAGCTAGTCTTTTGAAACTTTTTTTGATATAATAACAACCGATATTAAACCTTTATAAAAAAGACAAATACTGTGAAAGGATTGAAAAACAAAATGACGAAAAAATCAAAAATCAAAGAAAAGATTTCAAATAAGAGTAAAAAAAATTTACCTGAAAAAGCAAAAATGCAAAATGGAATTAAATTTACTATAATGGCAGTAGTTTTAATTGCAATTTTTTGTGTTGCATTAACACCAGTAACTTTACAAAATGACACATTTTACACAATAAAAATAGGTGAACATATCATGCAAAATGGAATTGATATGCAAGATCCATTTTCATGGCACCAAGATTTAGCATACACATACCCACATTGGTTATATGATGTTATAACATATTTAATATACAATACATTTGGAATGACAGGTATATATATAACAACATGTATATTATCAGTAATTTTAGGATTAACATTATTTTTTACAAATAAGAAATTATTAAAAAATCAATCTATTTCTTTTATTATAACAATAGGAGTAATGTACTTAATTAGAGGATATATTGCCGCAAGAGCACAATTAGTAACATTTATATTATTTGTATTAACAATATATTTTATAGAAAGATTTTTAGAAACAAAGAAAAAAAGATATGCTGTTGGATTAATAATTATACCAACATTAATTGCAAATTTACACACAGCAGTATTTCCATTTTATTTTATATTATACTTACCATATATAGCAGAATATATAATAGCAATCTTAGCAGAAACAATAATATATAGAAAATTTGCAGTTGCAAAATTAAAATTTAAAATAAAAATAGCGACAAATAAAAATGAAGATCCAGAAAAGATTAAACAATTAAGAGAAGAACTAAAAAAATTAGAAGAAAAAATAGACAAAATAAAAGTAAAAAGAACAAAAGAATTACAAAATCCATATAAAATAAAATTAGTAAAAAGAGATAATTGTAAATGGCTAATTTTAATTATGGTAATATGCATATTTACAGGGCTATTAACACCATTAGGAAATACACCATACACATACTTACAAAAAACAATGCAAGGAAATACAACACAAAACATAAATGAACATTTACCAATGACTCTTGCAAATGATACAGAAGTAGTATGTACATTAGTAATACTTTTAGCAATACTAATATTCACAAAAACAAAAATAAGATTATGTGATTTATTTATGATAGGTGGATTAGGCTATCTAATGTTAATGACAAAAAGACAAGTAACAATGTTTACATTAATGGGGTCATTTATATTAAATAGATTGATGCTAGAACTAATCCAAACAGAAACTAAAAAAGATTTAAAAGAATTAACAATACAATTTAATAATTTAGTAACTGTGCCAGTAATGGTAGTTGTAACAGCTGTAATGCTCGGACTTAGCTACCATATGGCAGAAGATAAATTTGATGACCAATATGTGGATGAAAGTGCATATCCTGTACAGGCTTGTGACTATATATTAGAAAACATAGATTTAGGAAAAGCAAAATTCTATAACGAATATAATTATGGAAGCTATATGATATTTAGAGGAATACCAGTATTTATAGACTCAAGAGCAGATTTATATGCACCAGAATTTAGTGGAAAAGATGAAGATATATTTATGGATTTTATAAATACATCAAATATAGGAACATTTTATGAAGATACATTTGAAAAATATGGAATTACACATGTAATATGTTATAAAAATTCAAAAATGAATATGATAATAACTAAAACACATGACTCAAAATTCAAAGAATTATATAGTGATAAATATTTTGTGGTATATGAAAGACAAACAGCAGAAGTAGCACAATAAAAATCAAGACAATATGTACTTTAGGGAAGGAATGAAAATAATTGAAAACTTTTATAGTAGAAAATGAAGAAACAGGAAAAAGAATAGATGCATATTTAGCCAAAAAAGATAATGATATTTCAAGAGTAGCTGTACAAAGATTAATAAAAGAAGAAAAAATACTTGTAAATGATAAAAAAGTAAAATCATCATATAAAGTTCAAGAAGGAGACAGTATAACAGTAGAAGAAGAACAAGCAAAAGAAATAGAGTTAAAAGCACAAGACATCCCAGTTGAAATAATATATGAAGATTCAGACATAATTGTAGTCAATAAACCAAAAGGATTAGTCGTACATCCAGGAAGTGGTAATCCAGATGGAACTTTAGTAAACAGTTTAATGAATATATGTAAAGATTCATTATCAGGAATTGGTGGAGAAATAAGACCAGGTATTGTTCATAGACTTGATAAATACACATCAGGAATTTTGGTAGTTGCTAAAAATGACAAATCACATATAAATCTAAGTGAGCAAATAAAAAATCACGAAGTAGAAAAAACATATATAGCATTAGTTAGAGGAATAGTAAAAGAAAATGAAGCAACTATAGATATGCCAATAGGAAGAAGCCAAAAAGACAGAAAGAAAATGGCAGTTGGACAAAATGGAAAAAATGCTATTACAAATTTTAAAGTAATAGAAAGATTTCCACAAGATAATTGTACATTACTAGAAGTAAAAATAGAAACGGGAAGAACACATCAAATAAGAGTACATTTATCACAAATAGGATATCCTGTAATAGGAGATAATGTATATTCAAATGGTAAAAATAAATGGGGGATAGAAGGACAATGCTTACACTCTAAAAGCTTAAAATTTAAACATCCAATAACAGGAAAAGAAATGTTTTTAGAAGCTAGGTTACCAGAATATTTTGAAGAAGTTTTAAAAGAATTAAGAGAAAAAGAAAAATAAAGAATTATAGAACATTAAAACTGAGGAAGGAAATAATTCATAATGGAAGAAAGATTACAAAAATACTTAGCCAACTGTGGAGTAGCATCAAGGAGAAAAGCAGAAGAACTAATCATGCAGGGAAAAGTACAAGTAAATGGAAAAGTAGTTACAGAATTAGGAACTAAAATAGACCCAAGTAAAGACAAAGTAGTATATAATGGAAAAGAAGTAAAAGAACCACAAGAATATGTATATATATTATTAAATAAACCAATAGACTATGTAACAACAGCCAAAGATCAATTTAATAGACAATCAGTATTAGACTTAGTAAAAGTAAAACAAAGGGTAGTTCCAGTTGGAAGATTAGATATGTATACATCAGGAGCCCTTATATTAACAAATGATGGAGATTTTGTATATAAAGTAACACATCCAAAACATGAAATTGAAAAAACATATACTGTAACAATAGCTGGAATAATTAATAATGATAGTGTAGAAAAACTGAGAAAAGGTGTACAAATAGAAGATTATATAACTAGACCAGCAAAAGTAAAAATATTAAAAACAGATACAGAAAAAAATAGATCAAGATTAGAAATAACAATACATGAAGGAAAAAATAGACAAGTAAGAAAAATGTGTGAAGCAGTTGGACATAAAGTAATTGCATTACATAGAAGTAAAATAGCAGGAATTGGAGTAAAAGATATAGAGCTTGGAAAATGGAGATATTTAACTAAAAAAGAAATAGAAAAAATACTAAAATAGCATTGAAAAATTATTATTAAAAATATATAATAAACAAAAATGAATAACTTGCAATAATATAAAATACAACTAAAGATAAAAGGAGAAAATAACAAATGAATAACTTAAAGTTTATACCTGAAGGATGGAATAATGAAACAACTAAATTAACAAAAGAAAATTGGAAAAATTATAAAGATAGAGATGAAACATTACAAGGAATTGTAAGTGGTTGTGATGACAATTACAATTTATATATAAAATTTGAAAATGGTTTACAAGGGAAAATTCCAAGAGAAGAAGTAGAAGCAATAAAAATAAATGAAAGTGGAATACCAAAAGAAAATTTATGTGTAGGAAAAGTTCACAAATTTGTACAATTCAAAATAAAAGATATAGACAATGAAAATGAATTGATTTTATCAAGAAAACAAGTTCAAAATGAAGCAATTGATTGGATAAAACAAGACTTAAAAGAAGGACAAAAAGTTGATGGAATAGTAAAAAACATTAAACCATATGGAGCATTTGTAGAAATTGGCGGAGGTATTGTTGGACTAATACATATAGAAGATTTATCAGTAGCAAGAATTCAAACACCATATGAAAGACTAAAAGTTGGACAAAAAGCACAAGTAATGGTAAAATCTATAAATAGAAAACAAGGAAAAATAACATTATCATATAAAGAATTACTTGGAACATGGGAAGAAAACGCTAAAAACTTCAAAGAGGGAATGACTGTAAAAGGAATAGTAAGAGAAACAGAAAAAAATCAAAACGGAATATTTGTAGAATTAACACCAAACCTAGTGGGAATGACAGAATATACAGAAGGCTTACAATATGGACAAGACGTAGATGTATATATAAGGAAAATCGATTATGATAAGAAAAAAGTAAAATTAGCAGTAATAAATAATTATTTATAAAAGACAGGAGTGAAGAAAAATGGTAGAAGATAATCAAATAAAAGCACAAATATCACCATTTGCAATTAGAGAAGGAGAAATCAAAGTATTTGACGGAAAAGATGGATATGTGTCAATGAATCAAATAGTACACAAAATAAATATAGGTCAAATAAATGAAGTACATTTTGCTATTATGGAATTAGTAAATGAATTTGAATTTATAACATCAAGACAATTACTTCAAATGCTAGAAATTAAGGGAATAGAGGTAAAATCCCAAGATAAATTAAACAATAAATTAGATCAATTAGTAAAATCTAAAATATTAACAAGATATTACTTTAATTCAGATGAAGGAAAAGGTGTATATCGTATTTATTGCTTAGATAAAATGGGAAAATATTTATTAACATCTAAAGAAATTGAATGTAAATGGCAACCATCTGATAATATAAAGCCAGTTGTAATGATGAAAAAAAGATTAGCTGGAAATCAAGTGTTAATAGCATATTTAAGAAAAGTAAAAGCATTTGATAGTTATGTTGTAAAACCAGCAATAACAGCTAAAATGGCAGGAAAAATCTTTAAAGCAACAGGTGGAAGTGTAAAATTAACTAAAAATAATAAATCAATACAATTTGTGTTTGAAGTAATTAGAAGAGAAGCTGACTGGGAGAAAAAACTTGTTGATAAAATGAGATTATATAAAGATTTCTACGAAAACTATGTATTAGGAGATAGTGGGTTTTCTGGAATACCACAATTAATAATAGTATGTGAAGATGAAAAACATATGGCAGAAGTATTTAAGGAAATTGTAACAAATCAAGTAGAAATACCACAAATAAAATTATATTTTACAACAGATTTAAGACAAAATGAAGAAACACTTGAAAATACATTAGTAGAATTTAAACTAGTAGATGGTAAATACAAAATGGAAAATGTAGAATTAAAATTGCTAGGAATGTAATGGCAAAATCAACCAAATAACCATAATAAAACGAATTGTGTAAATAGTTATATAAATCTATAATTATTTACGCAATTTTTTTGTGTCTATTTCTAAAAATTTTTTTATAAAAATAGGTATAAATTATTGACAATTGAATAAACATTCAACTATAATATAGAAAAAATAGTTGAACAAATATTCAACTAAAGCAAATATGTTTATATTTGAAATAATATGGCAAAAGCAAAAAATTAGATAAAAAGAACATAGGAGGAGATGAAAAAATGTCAAAAAATGAATTTATATGTGACTGTAATATAATACATGAAAATATAGTAAAAGACACTTTAAGCAAAATGCCAGAAGACGATTTGTTTAATAAATTAGCAGAATTCTTTAAAATATTAGGAGATACAACAAGAGCAAAAATCTTATTTGCTTTAGACCAAAACGAAATGTGTGTATGTGACATTGCAAATGTCCTTGGAATGAGCAAATCATCAATATCACACCAATTAGGAACATTAAGAAGAATGAACATAGTAAAATGCCGTAAACAGGGAAAAGAAGTATATTACACAATGGATGATGATCATGTACAAAAATTATTTGAATTAGGAATTGAACATATCGAACATAAATAAGAAAGGATGAGAATTTTATGAAAAAAAGTTTAATACAAATTATTATATCTGCAATTTTATTTGCAATAGGCTTATTAGTACCATTTTCAAATGAATGGATAACAAAAGGGATATACATAGTAGCATATTTAATAGTAGGATTAGAAATTGTTATAAAAGCAATAAAAAATATATTTAAAGGAGAAGTTTTTGATGAGCATTTTCTAATGGCAGTTGCTACAATAGGAGCATTTGCAATAGGTGAATTTCCAGAAGCTGTTGCTGTTATGTTATTTTATCAAATAGGAGAATTATTCCAAGATTATGCGGTTGATAAATCAAAAGAGTCCATAACAAATTTAATGGATATAAGACCAGATGTAGCAGTTGTAAAAAGAAATGGAAAACTAGAAACAGTAAAACCTGAAACAGTAAAAATTGGAGAAGAAATAGTTGTAAAACCAGGTGAAAAAATTCCACTGGATGGAACTATAATTGATGGGAGTTCAATGCTAGATACATCAGCATTAACAGGAGAATCAGTACCTAGAAGTGCAAAAATAGGAGAAAAAGTGTTAAGTGGATGTATAAATCAAAGTGGAGTTTTAACAATAAAAGTTGAAAAAGAATTTGTAGAATCGACAGTAAGTAAAATATTAGACCTAGTAGAAAATGCAAGTAATAAAAAATCAAAATCAGAAAACTTTATAACAAAATTTGCAAAAATATATACACCAACAGTTGTTGGAATAGCTGTATTATTAGCAATTATCCCACCATTTTTATTAAACTGGGGAAGTTTTAGCGAGTGGTTAGAAAGAGCACTAACATTCTTAGTTGTATCATGTCCATGTGCCTTAGTAATTTCAATACCTCTAGGATTTTTTGGAGGAATTGGAGGTGCATCAAGAAAAGGTGTTTTAATAAAAGGAAGTAATTACCTAGAACTATTATCAAAAACAGATATATTTGTTTTTGACAAAACAGGAACTTTAACAGAAGGTGTATTTGAAGTACAAAAAATAAATCCAGTAGATATTAGTGAAGAAGAATTATTAAAAATAGCAGCATATGCTGAGAGTTATTCAAACCACCCAATTTCAGCATCAATAAAAAAGGCATATCAAAAAGAAATTAATCAAGAAATTATAGAAAAAACCGAAGAAATATCAGGAAAAGGTATTGTAAGTCAAATAGAAAATAAAACTGTAGTAATAGGCAACAATAAAATAATGCAAGAAAAAGGAATAGAATATAAAGAATCTAATGATATAGGAACAATATTATATGTTGCTATAAACAATAAATTTGCAGGTTCAATTGTCATTGCTGATAAAATAAAAGAAGATGCAAAACAAACAATACAAGGATTAAAACGAAATAATGTAAGCAAAACTGTAATGCTTACAGGAGACAAAAAAGAAATAGCAGAAAAAGTTGCTAAGCAAATAGAAATAGACGAAGTTTATACAGATTTGTTACCAGACCAAAAAGTTGAAAAAGTAGAAGAATTAATGAAACAAAAAACAGAAAAAGGAAAACTAGCATTTGTAGGTGATGGAATAAATGACGCACCTGTACTTGCAATATCAGACATAGGAATTGCAATGGGAGGACTAGGTTCAGATGCAGCAATAGAGGCAGCAGACATTGTAATTATGAATGATAAACCATCAAAAATTTTAGAAGCAATTAAAATTTCAAATAAAACAATGAGAATAGTAAAACAAAATATAATATTTGCTATAAGTGTAAAAATATTAGTATTAATATTAGGAGCTTGTGGAATAGCTACAATGTGGGAGGCCGTTTTTGCAGATGTAGGTGTTTCTTTTATAGCAATATTAAATTCACTAAGAGCATTAGGAAGAAAAAGTCATGTTATATAACATGGCTTTTAATATTTAAATAAATTTATTGATAAAATGTGTATAATAAGATATAATATAATAGAATTAAAGGAAGTGAATTCAATTATGTTAGAAGAATTAGATGTATTAATTATATTTATTGAACAAGAGTATAAAAGATTATCTAATAAGTGGAAGAAAAGTGATTTATATGAAGGAATAAATCAAAAGAAGAAATTAGTAAAAGATATTGAACATGATAATAATATATTAACAACTATTTTAAATTATAGATTATTTATAAATGAAAATCACTTAGATATAAAACTAGAATTTAACCGATTAAATTTAAAAAGTGAAGTTAATAGTAGAGTTAAAGCTCAAAATTCAATAGAATATAAAATAAGCAATTATATGACTAATAAACATAATTATGGAGAAATTCCTTTAAATAAGTGCTTTAATGATTTATATGGTATAAGAATAATTTTTGAAGAAAATATTGATTTTAATGATATAAAGAAATTTGTAGATAATAAATATAACGGAAAAATTAAGTGTTATGATGCATCAAAAGGAGATTATGTGGCAACACATATCTATTTTAAAGAAAACAATTATAGTTTTCAGTGGGAATTACAAATATGGGATAAAAAACATTATGAATCTAATATAATTTCACATGAGAACTATAAACAGGGTTATACAAAATGGGAAGAAGAAAACAAAGGAGGTGAATCATTTTGATAACACATTATATAATTATGAGTAGTAGTTATTCAAAAGGAAAGAGAATTGCATTAGATAATATAGCAGATCCAAAAGATTATTTGAAATTAAAAGAAATAATACAAGATATTATAGAAAAATGTGGTAGAGATGTGTCACTGTCTACACATTTTGTTCAAACTGATTCAAAAACTTGGAAATCTGTTATTGAAAAAGATCCATTTTTTAAAAATGTAGAGGTAATTGATAATAAGGAAAAGTTTATGAGTTTAATACAAGAAGATAGAACTTTAAAAGGTTTAGATGTTGCAAAATATATACTTTCAAAAGTTAAATGTACACATTTAAAGTTAGAAAAATTAACATACTTGTGCTTTGCAGAATACTTGTGTAAATATGATACAAATTTGTATAAAGATAAAATTTATGCGTATAAATATGGTCCAGTAGTAGAAAGCGTTTATGAAAAATACAAGGGATATGGATATAAAGAAATTGAAGACAAAGACATTGATACAACAGATATTTTTGAAATGCCAGCTAAAAGTAGAATTTTATTTGCGGAAAATGGAATAGAAAAAATAAAGAGTATCGATGATACATTGAAAAAATATGGCGAAAAAACAGCAAAAGAATTAGTTGATATAACACATAAAAATGAGACACCATGGTTTTTATCAGGAAAAGGTATATTAAAAAATGAAATAATAAGAAATGATATTATAAAAAAATATCATTACAATGAATGTATTAATAAATAAAAATGTGAAATAAAAAATAAAATAGAAAATAATAGTTTCTATTTTATTTTTTATTTAATCATGATTGTGATTTAAATTCCTAAAATTTCTTTAGCTCTATTAATATCATCATCATTAGCTTCTCTAATACCTTCTAAAGGATATTTAAAACCAAGTTCTTTCCACTTATATTCCCCTAAATTGTGATAAGGTAAAAGTTCAACTCTATCAACAGTATCTAAAGAAGAAATAAAATCTTTTAATTTTAGTAAATCATTTTCATCGTCAGTCATTCCTGGAACAAGGACTTGTCTAATCCACATATGGATACCATTATCACTTAAATATCTAGCAAATTCTAATTCAAATTTATTTCCTTTTCCAACAAGTTCTTTGCACTTTTCATCATCAATATGTTTAATATCTAGCAATACTAAGTCAGTTAATTCAAGAACTTTTTTGATATTTTCACTTAATGGCAAATTCCCAGAGGTGTCAATACAAGTGTGGATACCTTCTTTTTTCAATTTTTTAAATAATTCTATTATAAATTGAGGTTGTAAAAGAGGTTCTCCACCACTTATAGTAACACCGCCACGTGGATAAATATAATTTTTACAACGCATAATTTTATCAAAAATTTCGTCTAAAGTTTTATACTCTCCTGAATGGATACTCCACGTATCACGGTTATGACAATATTTACATTTTAAATGGCAACCTTGTAAAAATAATACAAATCTAATACCAGGCCCGTCAACAGTTCCAAAGCTTTCAAAAGAATGAACTCGTGCATAATGTTTTAAGTCTTTTTCGTTTTCCATAATATATCGTCCTTATTAGTTTATTTTAAGCTACTAAATTTTTTCATGAATAGTTCTGTTAACAACATCAAGTTGTTGTTCTCTAGTTAATTTAGTAAAGTTAACTGCATATCCAGAAACACGTATTGTAAGTTGAGGATATTTTTCAGGATGATCCATAGCGTCTAAAAGTAATGCTCTATCAAAAACATTTACATTTATATGATGTCCTGTTTGTGTAAAATATCCGTCTAACATATTAACTAAATTATCAATTTTTTCTTCATCTGATTTACCAAGTGTATTTGGTGTAATAGAAAATGTGAAAGATATTCCATCTTCTGCTGAATCAAATGGAAGTTTTGCAATTGAGTTCATAACAGCAATAGCACCATTTACATCTCTACCGTGAAGTGGGTTTGCACCAGGTCCAAATGGAGCACCAGCACGTCTACCATCAGGTGTATTTCCTGTAGCTTTTCCATAAACTACATTTGAAGTAATTGTTAAAATTGACAACGTATGTTTTGAATTTCTGTAAGTTTGATGTTTGCGCAATTTGTTAAGGAATGCTTTTGTAACATCAACCGCAATTTGGTCAACTCTATCATCATCATTACCGAATTTAGGAAAGTCACCTTCAATTTCATAATCAATAGCTAAACCTGTTTCGTCACGAATAACCTTAACTTTTGCATATTTTATAGCTGATAAAGAATCTGCTACAACTGATAAACCTGCAATACCACAAGCCATTGTACGAACAATATCTTTATCATGTAAAGCCATTTCAATAGCTTCATAACAATATTTGTCATGCATATAATGGATAGCATTTAAAGCTTTAATATAAATTTTTGCAACATAATCCATCATTTGGTCAAATTTTTGCATAACTTCATCATAATTTAAATATTCAGAAGTAATTGGTTGGAATAAAGGTGTAACTTGTTTTCCAGTTTTTTCATCTTTACCACCATTAATTGCATATAAAAGAGTTTTTGCTAAGTTTGCTCTAGCTCCAAAGAATTGCATTTGTTTACCAATTTTCATTGGAGAAACACAACAAGCAATTCCGTAATCGTCTCCTAAAGTGATTCTCATTAAATCATCATTTTCATATTGAATTGAAGATGTTTTTATAGATAAATTTGTTGTGAATTTTTTAAATCCTTCAGGAAGTCTTGTTGACCATAATACAGTCATATTAGGCTCAGGAGCTGGTCCTAAATTTTCAAGTGTATGAAGTAGACGGAAAGAGTTTTTTGTAACTAAAGTTCTACCATCAATTCCCATACCACCAATACTTTCTGTAACCCATACAGGGTCTCCACTAAATAATTCGTTATATTCAGGTGTTCTTAAGAAACGAACAAGTCTTAATTTCATAACAAAATGGTCCATAATTTCTTGTGCTTCTTCTTCAGTAATAACACCATTTTCTAAATCTCTTTCAAAATAAATATCTAAGAAAGTAGATGTTCTACCTAAACTCATTGCAGCACCATCTTGCGATTTAATTGCTCCTAAGTATCCAAAATATAACCATTGAACAGCTTCTTTTGCATTTGTAGCAGGTTTAGAAATATCAAAACCATATTTTGCAGCCATTTCTTTTAATTCATTTAAAGCTTTTATTTGCTCATTTGTTTCTTCACGGCTACGAATAATTTCTTCTGTTAAATCATCTGTATTTAAAATATCTAATTCTTGTTTTTTCTCTTCAATTAAAATATCAATACCATATAAAGCAACTCTACGATAATCTCCTATAATTCTACCACGTCCATATCCATCAGGAAGACCTGTAATTAAATGAGAACTTCTTGCAGCTCTAATATCTGGTGTATATGCATCAAATACTCCATCATTATGAGTTTTTCTATAATTGTGGAAAATTTCTTCAACCTTGTCATCAACTTTTTTATCATATGCTTCACAAGCTTTTTCTACAATTCTAATACCACCAAATGGCATAATAGATCTTTTTAAAGGCGCATCTGTTTGCAAACCTACAATATCTTCTAAGTCTTTATCAATGTATCCAGCTTCATGTGCTGTAATTGTTGATGGTGTTTTTGTATCTATATCTAATACTCCACCTTTAGAGTCATGCTCTTTTTTGTATAATTCTAAAACTTCATTCCATAATTTTTTTGTTTTTTCTGTTGGTTCAGTTAAAAAGTTACTATCACCTTCATAAGGTGTATAATTGTGTTGAATGAAATCTCTTACATTTATTTCATCTTTCCAATCACCTTTTTTAAAACCTTTCCATTGTTCAAAATCCATATTATACCTCCTTGAAAAATTAATTTTTTATCATTATATTAGTATAAACATTTAAGCAATTATTATAATATCACAAGAAAAAAATATAAGCAATTTAAATAAGAAAATTTTGTTGGTATTTACAAAATTTTCACAAATGATGTATAAATTTGTTGAAAAAGAAAAAAATAAAAGCATATAATATTTGTATATTATATGCTTAAAGAAAATTAAACTTCTTCTTCACTATTGTGTTCTTGTTCAGCAATTACTTTTGCTATATCATAAATTAATCTTTGTGTTTCTGGAGAACAACTTTTTAATAATTCTGAAAATTCTTTATTTAGGTAGTTTTCAGAATTGCTAGAAACACCATTTAAAATATATCCTTCAGATACATCTAATAAACGACATAATTGATTAAGTCTTTTTAAATTTATATGAGAATTTCCTCTTTCTACTCTACTTAAAAAAGCAACTGAAATGTCTATTTGTTCAGCTAAATCTTCTTGTGTTAAATTTTTACTTAATCTAGCTTGTTTAATTCTTTGACCAATAATATTGTAATCTAAAGCCATTAAAATCACCTTCCTATTCCATTTTACAGAAGCATAATAGCATTTTATAGTTTAAATTTACAGAAACTACAATATATAGATGGAATGTATAGGTTAATAAGAGAGCTTTAGTATAATTATTTTAAAAGTTGAAAGTTTTAGTTAGATATGTTTTATTTCTTAATTTGTTATATATTTTTTATGCAGTAACAATTCGGGGGAACCAACAAATAACAAGCTGTTATGAAATTACAGCTTGTTATGCAGTAGGGAGTTACAAAGAAAAAATATATAACAAATTAAAATAATAGAAAATCAATTATTAAGAAAAATAGAGAAAAAGTTAGTAAATAAGAGCAAAACAGAGAAAAATATACTAAAATAGCTAAAATTGGCAAAAATGATTTGTTTAAATTGACAAATAACGACAAAAAAGGTATACATAATTTGATTTTGTAAAGAATATAGTGTATAATAGATAATAGTCGCGTTTAAAAAAGACAAGAAAAAAAGGAGAGTGAAGCTTATTTTAAACCCGAAACTGAAATACTATACAAAAGAAATTTTAAAGTATTTTAACATAGTAATAATAGGAATTGGATTTATAATCGCGATAATATTAATTAAGTATAAACCAATCTATAAAGTAACAATATCAGGTGAAGAAATAGGATATGTACAAAATAAAAAAGAATTTAAAGAAAGCCTAAAAACAAGTTTAATAGAAGAAAATAAAAACGTTGACAATATTGAACTAAAATCAGATCCTGAATATGAGTTAAAACTTGTAAATAGAGAAACAAAAACAAACGAAGAGCAAATTGCTAGTAAAATAGAAGAAGACGCAATTATAACATATAAATATTATGATATAGCTCTTAATAATGAAACAATAGAAACTGTTAATACAATAGAAGAGGCAGAAGAAATTGTTAATCAAGCAAAAAATGAAAATACAGAGCAAGAACTTGATCTAAGTATTTTAGAAAAATATACTCAAAATAAAGATGAAGTAAAAGTAGCTGAAATTGAAGTTGCAAAAACTGATGTAAATAATAAAATAACTGAAACACTTGAAAAACAAGAGGCAGAAAAACAAGCTGAAGAAGCAGCTAAAAAAGCTCAAGAAAAATTAGATGCAATGCCAGAAATTAATGGTATAAAAATTGCAACAAAACCAATTTCAGGAACAATTACATCAAGATATGGAGAAAGCAGTAGATTAAGACAATCTACGCATACAGGACTAGATATATCTGCAACAACAGGTACAGATATAAAAGCTGTTGCAAGTGGTACAGTTACATGTGCTAAATATAGTGGATCATATGGTAATTTAGTAAAAATAGACCATGGAAATGGTGTTGAAACTTGGTATGGACATACAAGCAAAATGTATGTTAAAGTAGGTCAAGAAGTAAAAGCAGGAGATGTAATTGCTGCTGTTGGTTCTACTGGTAATTCAACAGGACCACATTTACATTTAGAAATACGTATTAATGGAACACATGTAAATCCACAAAAATATTTATATAATTAAAAAAATAAGGTATATAATTTATTTTATATACCTTATTTTTTATAAATAAATTTTAAATTAATAATCACAATTTTTTGGTGTTCTTGGGAAAGGAATAACATCACGAATATTTTGCATACCTGTTAAATACATAATTCCTCTTTCAAAACCAAGCCCAAAACCAGAATGAACACAACTACCATATTTTCTTAAATCTAAATACCAATTATAGTTTTCAATTGGCATATTTAATTCTTTCATTCTAGTTAATAATTTATCATAGTTTTCTTCTCTTTGACTTCCACCAATTATTTCACCAATACCAGGAACTAAAAGGTCAGAAGCTGCAACTGTTTTTCCATCTGGATTTTGCTTCATATAAAATGCTTTAATATCTTTTGGGTAATCCATAACAAAAACAGGTTTTTTATAAATTTTTTCACACAAATATCTTTCATGTTCTGTTTGTAAATCAACACCCCAAGATACTTTATATTCAAATTCATCATTATGTTTTTCAAGTTCTTTTACAGCATCTGTATATGTAACTCTAGCAAAATCAGAATTAATTACATGATTTAATCTTTCTAGTAAATCTTTGTCAATAAATTTATTAAAAAATTCCATTTCTTCTGGGCAATTATCTAAAACATATTTAAAGGTATATTTAATCATAGCTTCTGCTAAATCCATATCATCTTTTAAATCTGCAAAACAAATTTCTGGTTCAACCATCCAAAATTCTGCTGCATGTTTTACAGTATTTGAATTTTCAGCTCTAAAAGTTGGTCCAAATGTATATACATTACAAAAACTCTCTGCATATGTTTCTGCATTTAATTGACCACTAACTGTTAGATGAGCAGGTTTACCAAAGAAATCTTTAGAATAATCAACTTTTCCATCATCTGTTTTAGGTAAATTTTCTAAGTTAAATGAATTAACATTAAACATTTCTCCTGCGCCTTCAGCGTCACTACCAGTTATAAGAGGTGTATGAACATAAACAAATCCTTGTTCTTGGAAGAATTTGTGAATTGCATATGCAAAAACACTTCTAACTCTAAATACAGCATTAAAAGTATTTGTTCTAGGTCTAAGGTGTGCAATTGTTCTTAAATATTCAAAAGAATGTTTCTTTTTTTGTAATGGATAATCATTATCTGCTAAACTTTCAATTTCAATTTTTGTTGCTTGAATTTCAAAAGGTTGTTTTGCATTTGGTGTTTCAACCATTTTACCAGTAACTTTTATAGATGAACTAAGAGTTAATTTGCAAATGTCATCAAAATTAGATAATTCATTATTAAATACAATTTGGATATTTTTAAAAAATGTTCCATCATTTAATTCGATAAATCCGAATGTTTTTGAATCTCTTAAAGATTTTACCCAACCTTCAATAGAAATTGTTTTATTAATATAATCAGTAGTATTTTTAAATAATTTTCTTATAGTTATTTCCTTCATGATAATCTCCTTCTATTAAATTTATATTAAGTATTATAGTCTATAATCAATAAAAGTTCAAGCATGAATTAATTTTACACTATTCAAAGTTTACAAAATTTGCAAAATGCAAGAAAATGTAGTATTATTAACATAATGGCAATAGCCATGTTGAAACCGTTATAAAGTTATCACTTAAGGAGGTATAAACTATGAAACGGTATGAAAAATTTGTGCTTGAGGCAGAAAAGGGTATAACCTTTGAAGTCTCAGAGGGAACAAGTGGAGAGTTAATTATCAGAGCTCTGAACATTGCTACATCCAATGTCTACTCTACAAACTATGTAAATCCTCCAATTCCAGAAGGATATAAGCATGTCTGTGGAGAATGGAACAATGGATTTGTAATTGAAAGATGTTCTGATAGAAGCCAGTTTGTATGGATTCCTGTTGGAAGTCTCGACTCTAATGGAACACTTGATGGAGAACATTTTTCGGAGAAATTCGGCAGACGGAATTATATGAACAATGAATTTTCGGATGATGAATTTAATGAAACGTTAAATGATGAACTGCTTGAACAACTTGAAAGTGTTAAGAAATATGGGGGATTTTATATTTCTCGTTATAACATTTCCAAAAGTTCAGAAGGAAAACCACAGTCGGTAAAAGGCGTTATGCCGTGGGTAAACATCAATTTTGATGATGCCAAGAAGGTTGCATCCACTATCGAAGATAATGAAGCAGTTAAGACTCATCTGACTTTTGGTGCAGAATATGATTCGGTATTGGAATGGTTTATCAAAACGGAAGCTAAAACTTTTGCTGAAATTGCAGATGACTCTACTGAATGGGGAAACCATAGGAATACAAAGAATTCTCCGAAGAAAGTAGTTAAAACAGGAAGCAGAGAAGAATGGTGTGCTAATAACATCTACGACTTTGCAGGTAATGTAGATGAATGGACACAAGAACAGAACAAAAGTTCACGTCGTGTTGCCCGTGGTAGCGATTACTATTTTAGTGGAAACCTTTATCCTGTCGCTTATCGCGATTGCAGCGAGCCTAATTACGACTATGGCATAACTGGTTTTCGTGTCACGCTTTATATTAAGTAGCACTGACCACTGTAAAACCCTGACGTAGGGACATAAAAATGGTAAAAAGTTCCAAAATGATAAAAAACAGGAAAATGTAAAGAAAATTTAATAAA
>CAJMJN010000010.1 GCA_905213875.1 uncultured Clostridium sp. | reverse complement strand
ATTTAGTTATTTCTCTGTAATCATTCAATTTTATAACCGACTCCCCATACTGTTTTTATATATTTAGGATTTTTGGTATCTTCTTTTAATTTTTCTCTAATCCTTCTAATATGTACCATTACAGTATTATTATTATCTAAATATTTTTCTTTCCATACTTTTTCAAATAGTTCTTCTGAACTAACGACCTCTCCTTTTTTACTTGCAAGATAAAGTAAAATATCAAATTCTATTGGAGTTAAATCGATTTCTTTATCATACAATAAACATTTATGCTGTTCTTTGCATATTTCCAAACCATCAATATATATCTTTTCTTCATCAGTTTTATAATTGTTGTATTGTTTATATCTTCTTATTGCTGATTTGACTCTGGCAACTAATTCGAGAGAATTAAATGGTTTTGTGATGTAGTCATCTGCACCTAATGTTAGTCCTGTAATTTTATCTTGATTTTCAATTTTTGCTGTTAGCATTATAATTGGAAAGTTTAGTTTTTTATTTCTAATATATTGACATATTTCAAATCCATTTTTCCCTTTTATCATTACATCTAATATTGCACAATCTAATTTAACTGTATCTATACATTTTATTGCTTCATCTGAATCGTAAAATTTATATATATTATAATTTTCATTTTTCAAATAAACTTCTACTAAATCTGCAATTTCTTTTTCATCATCTAATATCAAAACATTCATCATAATCCTTCTTTCCCTTGAATTATAACATATATTTTGCTTTTTTTCATCTGTTTCTTCATTTCGTAAGAAAAAGTTAAGATTTATTTAAGTATTTTTTAAAACTTATTTTTCTTTATTCTTGTATAATAAAGACAAGTTACAAGGAGGAGAAAAAATGAAACAAAAAAAGAAAAAATTAAACATACAAAAAATATTATTTTTTATACTATTTATAATTTCAGCAGTATATTGTATTAATAGATATACTGTTAATACAAATATAAACCAATCATTATTACCTAATAGTATTAATAATTCAAACTATAAAATTATAAAACAAGATACCAATAAAAATTATTCTGGAATAGGCCAAGAAAAGATTAATAATAAAGATGGATACTTTACAACATTTACAACGAAAGAGAAAAATAAAAGAACATATATCGAATATAAACAAAATGGTAATTCTTCTTGGTCTAATTCGGAATATTGGAATGGTACTATGGCTGAAAACGGATGTGGAATAACTGTAATGTCAATTATTTTAAGTGGTTACAATAAAAATTATACTCCAGAAGATCTTAGGCAAAAATATTATCCAGTATTAAATTATGATAATCTGTCTAAAGAATTATCTTCTGTTTATGGAATTGATAATTCAGACTTTTATTATGATTCTACTCATTTATCAAATAAAAGTATAATAAATCATTTAAAAACTGACCGCCCTATTATTATTTGTGTATGGAATAAACCGACTGACAACAGGTGGACTACTGCCTCTCATTATATGGCATTACTTGCTACTGATGGTAACAATATGGTTTATGTTTCTAACCCTAATGGATTAGAAAATAATAGCAAAAGTTCTGGTTGGTATAATATTAATGAAATAACGCCTTATTTAGCCAAAGCATTATATATTGAAGAATATTAAAATTAGAGAGTTCAAATTTGAACTCTCCTTTTGATATAATCAAAATGTTTCGCTTATAAAACTACTTTTAGGAAATACAATCTTCACTTCTGTTCCAACATCTTTTTCCGAATTTAGCTCTAAGCCTAATCCTAGTTTATTACATAATTTCTTACACAAATATAATCCAATTCCTGTAGCTTTTTGTCCTCTTTTTCTTCCATTTTCTCCAGTAAATCCTTTTTCAAATACTCTAGTAATTTCTCCTTTTCTAATTCCAATTCCATTGTCTTTTATGTATAAAATCGTATTCTCTTTTTTAATTTCTGAATAAATTTCAATTTTCTTACTATCTTCCTTACTGTATTTTACTGCATTTTGTATAATTTGACTTAAAATAAACATACACCATTTATGATCCGTATAAACAATTGTATTTATATCATGTGCATCTATGTTTATTTTATTTTGAATAAGATTTCTTTTATTTTTTATAATAGAAGAATTTACAATTTCTTTTAAATTCACTTTCTTTATGTAATAATCTTTTTCGACTGTATTACTTCTAGCATAAAAAAGAGCTTGTTCAATATAGTTTTCTATTTTGTCTAATTCCTCATTGATACTTTCTGTTACTTCTGACTTATTGTTTTCTATTATCATCTTTCCTGCTGCTATTGGTAATTTTATTTCATGTATCCATAGTTCTATATACTCTTTATAATCTTCTTGCAAATATTTATATTTATCTACATTCTCCAACATTGACTTTCCTGTTTCTTGTACTATCTCTTTCAAGATTTTTCCCTCTTCAAAACCAGGATTTCCTGTTATTTCTGCAATTAGATATTTTTCACTTAATTCCATCATACTTTCTTTTAAATTGTTATAGTAATTTTTCTTTTTATAGTATTCTATAAAAAAGTATATTAAAAATAATATAATAGGAGCTAGTCCAACATAGATTCTAACAAATATTGCTATTTCTGATGGCAATAGCAATATTTGAGAGGTTATACTTGCAAATAAAATTAATATAATATATGTAATTCTATCTTTCAAAAAACTTTTAAAACTCATTTTAATATATATCCTTGTCCTCTCTTAGTTTCAATAGAATCTTTTATTCCTAATTCTTCTAATTTACCTCTTAATCTAGTCATATTTACTGTTAAAGTATTGTCATCTATGAAGTTTTCACTTTCCCATAAATAATTCATAATTTCTTCTCTTGATACAATTTTTCCTTGATTTAATACCAAGTAATGTAATATTTTTAACTCATTTTTTGTAAGTTCTATTTTTTTATTTTCTGTTTCTATCACGCTTTTAGATACATTTAAAATAAATTCATTACATTTTATTTTTTCCTGACTTTTATCTGCATTTTGATTTCTCTTTATTAGTCCTGCAATTTTTGCAAGTAAAATTTGAATATTGAAAGGCTTTGTTACATATTGATCTGCTCCATAATTTAGACTTATTAATTCATCCATTTCATTATCTCTACTTGTAACCATTATTATTGGAACATCAGATGTCTTTCTTATTTCTTTACAAATATATTCCCCATCTGTATATGGCAAATTTATATCTAATAATATTAAGTCTGCGTTTTCTTCTAAAATATCTTCTACTGCATTATCAAATTTTTGCAATATTACTGAATCATATCCGTTTTTATCTAAAAATATTTTTAATTCTTTACTTAATTTTTCATCATCTTCTACTATTAGTATCTTTGACATATTTTTTTCACCTACCACACACATTATAGCATATCTTTTTTTATTTTTCTATAAGTGCAAATCAATATGATCTGCTTTTGTATTATTTATTTGTTATATTGTTCTTGCACAGATTCTGGCATTTCATCAAATTGTACTTCTTCCCAATTTACAACACCTCTAGTCATCATCACTTTTAGTTTTAAATAGGCATCTTCTCTTAATTCTCGTGTTGTTTGAAAAGTTATTTCTTTTGATTTTCCATTTTTATTATAAGATGTTAATGTATATTCATAGTTCATATTATGTTTTGATATTTTTTCTACTTTTGTATTATCTATTTGAGTATAATAATCTGAACTCTGATATACAAGCATATAATATGCACCACAACATAATGCTATCACTAATACTATTCCTATAATAACAATTATCTTTTCCTTTATTGTTTCCATAGTGATTCTCCTTTCTTTTTTTTCATTATAAATCTCTTATACATACTTTGCCATCGATTTACCTTACAATAACCTTACATTTTTATAAGAAAAGCAAAAAGAATAGTTTTTTTACACCTATTCTTTCAACATTTTATTTTCTATTTTATTTTAAATTTAATTTTATTCTTTTTGAAATATAGACTTATGCTAATTGCTAATACAATTAATATAAAAATTATAATTATAGTAATTTTATTTTTTATTTCTTATTACCTTTCCAAATTTAATTAACTATATTCCAACTGTTTCCTTTATCTTCTGAACAATATTTTTTAGAATCTCCACCATTATAATCTCCATCTGATCCTTGCCCTATTTCTAAATACATTTTTTCATTTTCTATTGTTGGTAAATTATAATAATCATATATATCACTTTCTAATATAGTTACTTTTGAAAATGTTTTTCCACAATCTCTTGTAATATACAAATCCGAATTTTCTCCACCAGTTAAAGGCATTGTTAAAAATCCTGTATTTTCATCAATAAATTTTATTTGACTTGATGTTTTAAACCTTTCCTCATTTTTCTCCCCAATACCATTGCTTATGTCAGTCCAAGTTTTTCCACCATCGACTGTTTTTGATATTTTTCCAAAGGCTGTTCCCATTGCTACATCTTCAAATTCAAGCATAAATCCAATATTAGCATCTATAAATTGTATATTTTGAATAGAACCTTTATCTTCTAATTCAACAGTTTGCCAATTAACTCCCATATCATCTGAATATACTAAATATTTTTTCTGATTTTTAGTATAATAAAATATAGTTTTTTCTTTTGAAATTTGATAATTGTATTTATTGTAACTTGAACTATCATTTGAAAAATCTCCTGGTACTTCTATTGTATTTTTTCCATCATAACTAATATATAGAATACCATTTTTTATCTTATAATCATTAGCAGCTACACTAACAACATTATAATTACTTAAATCATTTGCATTTTTGTATGTAGTACAATATAGTTTTTCTTTTACTGCCTTTTCCATTGAAACTTCTGTTAAGGTTATTGTTCCATCTCTTTTTATAATTCCTGTTTTTTCATCTATTTTACAATCTTTATTTAATGCAATTACATATTTAGGTGTTTCATTTTTATACAATACAATTGCTAGTGTTCCATATTGTTTAATCTTATCATATTCAAATTCTTCTGACTTTTTATCTTTTTTAATCTTTATCCCTTTAGAATCCATAGATATCTCTATTTGAGTGCCATATTGACTTCTTGTTTGCCAATCACCTGAAATAGCCGTTGTTACATAATAATATGATATTCCATTACCTCTATCTCCATAAGTTGCAACAAATTCTCTTATTTTTCCATCTTTATCCTTATATGTAATGCTACAAACATCATTTACTATCCATTGATGTTTTATCTTTCCTTCTACTGCATAAGAAAATTTTTCTTTTGGTTTAGCAAAGATAAATAATTTTGCATTTTTATATAATGTTGTTTCTCCTGTTTCTTTATTCTGCTTTAATACTAATTCATTTGAAAAGTCGCTCGAAAAGCTGACAATACACTTATTTTTAAATCCATTGTTAAGCATAAATGCAAAATTGGTAATCGTTAAAATACTTGCTACACAAGTCACTATTATATTTCTCATCAATTTATTTTTGATTTTGCTATATTGAGTAATATATATTGAAGGAATTATAGCTGTAATAACAATAATTTCATTTATAATATAATAAACAATGTCTGATACATATTCATAACCATGTTTTCTTAAAATAGTTATATATCCAAGTTGAATAATAAAACAAATTACAAATAATACTGTTGATATTATTGTTATAATCTTTTGTATTTTCTTTCTCTTTTCCTGTCTTTTTTCTTTTTCCTTCATTATATTTTCAACTGCTTCCTGAACAGCTTTTTCTATATCTATTTCTTCTTTTTTACCTAGTTCTGCATTTAATATTTCTGAAGATGTGATTCCAAATGTTTCTGCTAATGAATTTATTATTGTAATATCTGGAAAACTTAATCCTCTTTCCCACTTTGATACTGCTTTATCTGTAACATTTAATTTTTCTCCTAATTCTTTTTGTGTCATGTTAGATTTTTTTCTTAGTTCTTTTATGAACTTTCCAAATTTTTGATTATCCATTTTTTATGACTTCCTTTTCACTTTTTTCTGTGAAAATTTTATCATTTTTACTTAATTTTATCAACCGACTGTTAGTAGAGTTTTTATTTTTGCTTGAAATATAGGGTTTTTCTCAAAGAAAAAAATTAGATATTTCTATCTAATTTTAATCGTATAACCTTATTATTTCTAGTCTATATTACTAATTTTTTATTCTGCATTTACTAATAAATCTTGCGTAGCCATACCTTTTTCATTGTATTCTATTTCTATAGCTCCGCCTTTTGAATCTAATGCTTTTAATTTATCTATAATTTCATTACTATTATTTAGAACTGTAACCTTTATATTATTAGTATTTTCCATAAGTGCTGAAGAAACTACAAATTATTCTTGCACTTAAGCAAATTATTGTGAATACAATCAAATAAACTTTATTTTTCATAATATCTTTCTCCATTCCTTCAACAAATTACTATATACCTGTGTGACTTATTGTAATTTATCTAACAAGTTTCTCTATCGAATTGTATTCATCTCCACTTATTTGATATATACCATTATATGGTTGTTCAATATAATAACTATTGTTTTTCTTATATACGAATATTGTAGATACTCCAGCTTCTATAAAGTGAAAATCAACTTTTATTTCATCATCAATATTTACAGGTGCATCTTGTATGCTTTCGTTTTTAGTAACTCTTTTTGTACCATTTAAAACATATAGTATATCTTTCATTTCTTCTCTGCCATTAATACTAATATCTTTTTCATTTTGATTTAATGAAATACTTTCTAATTTTTCAAGTTGAGGTAAATTGAGTGTATAAGTCCTTCTATCTCTAAAATGATAAAAAACTCCTATCACTAACGCTACTAATACAATTATACCTAATACTGCAAATAATACATTTTTATTTTTCATACCCATTCCTCCAATCATTTCAACAAATTACTATTTCTATTTATCTTTTTCCTCATAAACTGCCTTTTAAATTTGATCCGATCAGTTGCAATTCTATATTTATTTTGTTTATCTCAAATTGTTCTAAGCCCCATTTTTTTAAGTCTGATTTTGAATTATCAATTAAATTTCCTAGCATTGTTATTCCGTTGTTTTCTAATATTTTAATTGCTCTGTCTGGAATGTCTAATCTATTTATACTTTGTTTCTTTAATTTTTCTTCCATCTTATTTTTACTCCTTATCTTCTTTTATTGCTATCATTAGTTCATTTGGTTGCACAATTCTGTTTGAATCGTCATAAACAAATCTCGTTCCAGTAAAATATACATTGTAGCCTTTCTTTTCAAGGTATGTCTTATTTAATGCAAGAAATTTGTCTACTTCTTCTTCTGATAAATTATTTTTTATTCTTAATTCATAAAATGTATATCTAATGTAATTTTCATTCTCTGCCAATTTTCTTTCTATATAATCATTTACAAATTGCAAGTTCATTTCTAATCACTTCCATTTTTTGTTTATACTTTTGGTATTATAACACTTTTTTTTGCAAAAAAAAAGAGGTGTATAAACTATAAAAATAGTTATACACCATAATTTAGTAAACCAATATAAATATATGAATTCATTTATATTAGTCATTATTATATAATTTTATTTAGCATTGTCAATGTTTTTATCTTTTTTTCTTAGTGCTATTAGTAATCCTATTGCATTTATTCCTATAATAATTCCAGTTGCAATAAATGTTCCTAAATCACTTCTCCCTGTTCTTGGTAATTTCTCAGATAGTTCTATGTCTTTATAATATGTTATTGTTTTCCAATCATCTTTATCTTCAACATATTTATCCTTATAATTTCCTGATACTTTTGTATGATTTACAAATATAAATCCATTTGGCAAATTATCTAGCATATCACAATATAATCTTGGTTTTTCAACTTCTCTAAAATCTGCTTTTACTGTTCCAAATCTAAATTCATAATCTGTTATAAATTCTCCATCTTGTAACTCTACATCTGTAAATTTCACTTCATTATTTTGTTGTGTACTTAATCCGTCAACTAACATTTTATAATCATCACTTAAATTAGTTTTATACCATACAGAATATTTTAAATCTTCATTCCAAGTACCTGTATATATTCTATTTGCTCTTAGAGCATTTGTTGGAAGTGAATCACTCCAAGTAAAGTTATCTAATGCTATATTTGATTTATTATGAATATCTGAAAAATCATAATATATACTATCTTTACTTTGTGTTTCTATAAATCCTTTCTTTTTTACTTCAACTTCAATATCTACATTATCATCTAATACATTTACATCCACAACTTCTTTGTGTTTTTTTATTTCTGCATCAAATACTACATCTGTTAATATATAATAGTCGGGACTTTCTATTTCTTTAATTGTGTATTTTCCTTTTAGTAATGCCCTCGTTGTAGCCTCGCCATTTTTATCAGTTACTAATGTATCTACAACTTTTCCATCTTGATCATATACTTCAAATTTTGCATTTGCTAATCTTGTTCCTTTTGTATCTCCATTGTATTTATTATCTTCTTTACTTGCTTTTACTATTTTTATATATCCTCTTATTAGTTCATTTTCAAAGGTCAAATCAGTAATTTGGTCTTGTTTTAATGTTACTTTTTGAGGAGTGTCATTTAATACATAGTTTTGTAATGTTTTACTTTCTACAACATGATATTCTTTATCTATTCTTAATCTTTTACTTACTGCCTCTCCGTTCTCGTCTGTTGTTATTGTATCTACAAGTTTATTATCTTGGTCATATACTTTAAATTCAACGCCTTTTAGTTTCACTTCTTTATTGTCTAAATCCACTTTTATTACTTTAACTTGACCTTTTTTTAACTCGTTTGTAAATGTAACTGTTTTTATTTGATCCGCTTCTAATGTAATTGTTTGAGGTGTATCATTTAATACATAATTTTGTAGTGTTTCTTTTTCTCTAATTGTTATTTTTGAATAATCTCTTATTGCATATCTTGATGTATATGCCTCTCCGTTTTCATCTGTTGTTATAGTTTCCAATACTTTTCCGTTTTCATCTAAAACATCAAATTTTATTCCTTGTAATTTTACTTCATTATTATCTAAATCAACCTTTACAACTTTTACTTGACCTTTTTTTAGTTCATTTTCTATTGTATTTTCTTCAGTAGTATTCCATTTTACTTCAACTTCTGTATCTTTTGCTAGATTATACCATTTTCCAGTATTTTTTTCTATTAACTTATATGAGCCTGTTCTTAAATTATCTATTTTTATTTCTCCGTCAACATTTGTTGTATAACTTCCTATTACTCTTTTAAATTCTTCTGAATATAAATCAAATTTTACATTTCCAAGTGCTATTTTATGATTATCTTTGTCAACTTTATATATCTTTAGATTTCCTTTTTTATGGTCATTTGTTATATCTTTTTTTGTTGTCTTATTATATTCTACATTCACATCAAAAGTAGCCTTATTTAAGACATAATTATGATTAGTAGATAATTCAACCAATTTGTAATTTCTTTGATATAATCCTGTAAAATTAGCAATTCCATTTTCATTTGTTGTAGCATTTGCTACTACACTTCCATCCTCATTTCTTAATTGAAATGTTACCCCTGATATTGGTTGTGATGTTTCACTATCAGTTTTATTTATTTGAATTTTTCCTGTATTTGTTTTTGCATTTAACACTATTCTACCAACACCATCTCCAAACGGATCAAATGTTAAAGCATAGTTTTGTGTTCCTTGTTTCCTTGTTTTACCATAAAAGACAGGATAAGTTTTTACTTTTCCTTGAACATTTATAACTGCATTATTTATATCTTGTCCCATTTGGCTTTTTGGAATCTTAACATACATACTTTCATTTCCATTAAAGGAATTTGTTTGATTTCCATTTGAATTTGTTATTATAGTACCACTTGGTAAATTATTAACACTTGTTATATAATAATTTGCCATTTCTACTTTACTTGACACATTTACCTTTTGAGTATAATAATTGCCATCTTCATATAATTCTCCACTTTTGCTTAATGTTATATCAGGTTCTGCTGGAGTCTGACTACCATATCTTCCTTCATTTACCATTTTTACTATAGCATTTTTTATTGCACTTCCTCTAGCATCTGCTCCTTGCTCTGAACCTCTATATCTAGTTGCTGGATCGTAATTATATAAAATACAATATACTGCTTGTTTTGTTGCCTGAAAAGCCTCTAAGTCATTTGCAACACCTAATTCACTTGCTGATTTATAAGGATATCCATTTATTATTGTTCTCCATATTCTAACATCTCCTAAGACATCGGTAACACTTGCATTTACATCTACACTGTAATCGCTTTCTTCTCCAACTCCTGGATATTCTTTATTAACACAATAAGCAGGATATTCTTTTCCATTTTCAGTATATGTAACAAAAGTTGTTATTATATAATACCACGCATTTTTTGACTCATTCCAATATTGCAAATGATATTCTACATCTCCTTTATTTTGTAAATGTGCTGAATTTATTTCAGTTGCAAACACAACATTTGAAAATGTAGAAATTAAAGTTATTAGTATCATTGTTATAGCAACAAATCTTTTTATTATTTTATTTTTCATAAATATTTTCCTCCCTTTTTTCATAAAAAATAGACACCTATTAAGTGTCTATCTATTTTTTAAATTATATAGCATTCTGTCATTATATACTGCCCATTACAATAATAATCTTCTGCATATATTTTTATTGTACCAAATTTCCAAGTAATTTTTTGTTTTACTCTATCTTCAGTATATGTAAATTGATTTGTCATTTCTTTTATTGAACTATCTACTACAATTTCATATCCATATTTCTTCATATCTTCAGTTTCATTTTTTTGAATTATATTTTTCATTTTTTCAATCATTCGGTTATTTCTTTTGTATTCTTCTTTTTTTACATTTTCTTCTTTTTTTGTATCACTTGTTTGTTGTTGCTTTGTTTCGTCTTTTTGTATTACTTTATTTTCTGTTTTAACTTCTTTATTAGATTCGTTTTTCTTTTCATTTACATTCTCTGATATTTGATTTGAATTATTGCTTTTGGGTTGTTTACTTGCTTTAATATTACTGTTATCTTTTTTTATTTCATTTGAAGTTTCTTTTGGTATTTTTTCCTTTTTAGTACCTTCTGTATTATCTATTGCTTTTGGTTGTTCAATTATTGCTTCTGTATTTTTATTTTCAACCAATAAATCATTTTCTGTATTTTCTTCTTTGGGTTCATTTGTAATCTCAGCAATTTCTAAATTATTATCGTCATTTTTTATCTTATCATCTTGTATCCTTTTGGAATTTTGAATACAAGAATACATAGCAATAACTCCTAATATCAATATTGTAATTATAAATATAATTATCTTTTTCATAATCAAACCATCTCCTTATGATTTAATTATACATTCTTAATAAAAAAAAGGCGAACCCATCAATTCTTATTGTCCATAATCCATATTTTCATAATTTTCAATTGCCTGAATACAAAGTCTTTTGTCTTTTTTCCCTGCTACACAAGTTATTAGTGTTATTCTATTATCTTCTGTAGATTTCAAATATGAAAAGTCAGTTTCATCAATTACTTTTTTTGTTTCAACAATATATCTTTTTACTCCATATTTTGTTTGATAAAATATTTCACTTCCAACTTTTATATTTTTTAAATTTTTAAAATAATCCCCCTTTCCTCCTGAATTATGTGAGGCTAATCCGACATTTCCACTATACAAACTTGTACTCTTAAAATGTCCTATTGAATCTGATAATATATCTAATTCTGTTCCCTCTTTTATTGGTGCATCTTTCAATAATATGTCAGGTATAGTAAGTTTTCCAATAAGATCAGCCTCATTTATTTTTATATTTTCTATATCTTCTGTATTTGTTTCTTCTAAATCTTCATTATCTCCAACTTCAATGCTATTCGCATCTACATTTGCCTTATATATATGATATTTATAAACTACAAATACAGATATTATAGTCATTAAAATAGCCACTATAACAATTAGTAGCCAAAACTTAATATCTTTTTTCATTGTTTATGTTCCTCCTATAATCGCACTTCAAAATCTACACTTTCGTTGTTACTATGTATTATTTGCTTACAACTATTTTTTCCTTTACTTATTGTTATAGTCTTATTGTTGTATTTTCTACTTTGTGATTTTGTCAATTCAATTCTATATTTATTAGTTACTTCTTTGTTTGTAAATCTATCTAATCCAATTTTTCCTTTTAATAACAATGTTTTTCCAATATATCTCCATTTTCCGTTTTGATAATTATATATTTTAACATTTTTCATAAATAACATTAGTCCTCCTAAAAACACAATAAGGCTTGATGTTCCTCCTAAAATTGGTATAGGATTTATATTTTTTTCTTCAACAATTTTGGGTTCATCATTTTTTTGTTGTATATATGATAATGTTATTTTTAATGGTTTCTCGACTTTTTTCTCTGCAATTCCTTTATAATCTGCTGTAATAGTATATGTTGTAGGGTTATATACTCTTTCTTTTGTTGCATAATAACATATTGCTTTATATTTTGTACCTATCGTGGCATTTCCTATTGGCTTATTTTCTGTTTCTTCCCATTTTGTTTTTAATAAGTCAAGTTTTTTGCCTTTGTATGTAACCTGTTTTGGAATATAATCTAAATCGTTTTTTTCTAAATCTTTATATTCAATTGTTGTATCTATCAATTTATCATAATATCCATTATTATGTGGTTCTATTTTTATTGTGTCAATATCTAATGTATATGTTCCAATATAACCATTTTCATTGTATTCCATTGTTTTTCCTAATTCTTCAATTATCTTTTGTCTATTGTTTGTTTTTAATGTAATTTTCTTAGTTGTTTCTATATCTTTTTTATCTATTGTATCCGTATTTTCAATATTTTTATTAGTGTAAATATATTTATTGCCATCTATTTGTATTTCATTTTCAATATTTTCAATAAATTGATTTTTTTCATTTTGTTCTACACTATAAATTTTATCTATATAGTTTTCTCCATTTTTTGAATATAACTTTGTATTATCATTAGTTGATGCAAAGCATTGATTTGCAATATTTAACAATACCACATTGCAAACTATAACTAATATTTTTTTATTAAATTTCATATTTTCCTCCTAAAAAATAAATTTATCAAAATTGTTTACAATGTATGTAGCACCAATTGAACTCAAAACAATTATTGATATATAAAATAATATTTTTAATAATTTTCCTATTAAATCCATAAAAAAAAATAATAGTTTTACAAATGTACTATCATTTTTTACTATTATTTTTTCTTCATATTTATTTTTAATTTTTTCTTTTTCTAAAAATTCTTTTAATTGCTTAGGCTTTTTCCTCATTTTTTGCCTCCTAAAAACTTACTAAAAATTCCTTTCTTTTTTTCAACAACTACTAATTTACTTGATTTCTCTGCTATATAATCTTTGAATATTTGATGATATGTCTCCGTATTGACATCTGCAACAAATGGATCAGGTGCATATTCTGAAAAATATGTATTATTATAATATTCTTTCCATTCTTTTTTTATTTCATCAGAACAAAAATTAAATATATGATTAAGTTCTGAACTACTTTCAAATCTTGCCAATATTGGTATTGTTTGTGGCATTTCCCAATATTTTAATCCCCCGACTAATATTTTCACATCTTTTGATGTAAAATTGTCAATATTTTGTTCACTCAATACTCCTAAATCATATATATAAAAATCATAACCATAATTCATAGCCTCTATACTGCTATTTTTTGAATATAAATCAATACCTCTATATACTAATAAATTGTCAGATTTTTTTGCAATTCTGTCTTTGTCTACTTCCAAATTTTCAATTTCATCCCTACCACATATATAACAGGCTCTCATTCCAAGACTATTAAAAAATTGTGCAATTAGTAGACATTGTGTAGTTACTCCTATATGCTTTTCTGTTCCTGCAATTCCTATACTTACATATTGTTTTAATGTTTTATATTCTCTTTTTATAATAACACTATCTTTGCCTATATTGGCTATTTCTCCTCTAAATCTTACTGCATCTTTATATTGGTTTCCATCCTTTGAAAAACTTAATCTAAATTGCTGAATTTGTGTTTCATAGTCTATTCCATTTACAAAATTATATATTCCCTCATTAAACAATTTTGCTAATAAAGAATTTCCCTCTTTATATCCTAATGCTAATATTATAATTCTAACATTATACATTGATTTTATTGCTACTACTGCCTTAACAATATCTTCTTCTTTTTCCTTAGTCGAACATACATCTATTATTATTGCTTTATAATTACTTAATGATTTTAAGTCTTGCACTGCAAATTTGTATAAACTATCTATTCCTGTTATAATCTGTGGCAATCCTAAATTATTTTTTTTGCATACATCATATATCAAATTTTCATTATTTTTAGTAATTGCTAAAATCATTTTATCATCTCCCATCTAAACAAAAAAGACTATCATCTCTGATAATCTTTTAATATTTTTTATAACCAATTTATTTTTATTTTAAGTACATTGCTATATATTCCTATAACAATAACTTCATTTTTTCTGTCTTTATCAAGAGTCGGTGCTATTTCTTTTGTTCTTTCTTTTTCTACATATCCTAATTTTCTATTTTCTTTATCAACAACAGATATGGCGTTTTTGTCATATTGATTTTCTATTCTCTAACTTTCCATTTCTAACTCATTTTCATTTGCTTCACATATTTTTTCTATTTTATTATATTGATCTATCATTTTTAGCTGTTCATCGTTGTATGGATATTCTTCTTTTTCTCCAGTTAAATTTTTATTTTCTCTTTGTAAATTTCTTAAGTCTATTCCACCAACAATAGCAGTTGCAGTAATAATATCCTGATATTTGTTTGCAGAAACATCATTTGAAAAATATTTAGCTAATTCTTTATCATTTAATGTAATCTCTTTAAATCCTTGTTTTAAAGAATTTAATTTCATTCTATATTCTCTTTGTAATTTAAATTTATTTTCTTCAGCAATTTTTAAATTTTCTTTATATATTTTTAGACTTTTTTCTCTTTCTTCTTTTTCATCAACAAGTAATCTTAAACTTTTTAAATAACAATACTCTCCATTTTCAAATTTTTCCATACAGTCTTCATCTATTGTGAAATTTTTGAAAGGTTTATTAACCTTTTCTTCTAATGATTGTTTTTCTTTTATCAGTTCTTGTTCATATTTAATATTCTCAGTATATATTTTTTCATCTTGTTCATTCATTTCAATTTCTTCTTTACATTCGTAAATCAGTCCTTCATTATTTTCAGGATCGATAATTTCTGAAATTCTTTCTAAGTCTTTTTTCTTTTTTCCTGATAATATTTCTAAAAAATTATATTTTCTATTTTTTAATAATCCTAATTCACTTCGTAAATTATTCAGTTTTTCATATAATACTTCTCTTTCTTTTTTTATGTCCTCCAAATCTTTTTTTGGTGTTATATCATAATGGAACATAAGTTGTGATTCTGTTTCTAAAATTTTTTTATATTGTTCTTTATTTTCAATAATATACAAAGCATATTCTTGATTTTCTATCTTGTCTTTTAAATATTCTGGATATTCCTGATTGAACATTGCAATAGCTCTATTAAAAAAATATTGATCTTTTTTATGCTCATTTATCTTCTTATACAATATTTCCGATATTGGATGAATCTCTACATCTTCTCCACCATAAGGTGAAATATAACTATAATCCCTTTCTTCTCTATTTTGGTCTTCTGCTTCATATTCTAATTGCTTATATCTGTTATTTACTATTTCAGGATCATTTTTTATATTAGCTGTTATCGTATCATATACATTATTATCATCATTTTTTATAAGATTTTCAAAAGATAAATCTATATCAAAAAAATCATTTATTCTATTTGCTATTTTTTCTTTTGAATACTCATTTTCATAAAAAATATATATTCCTTTACTAACATCGTCACTTTTTGATAATTGTGATTTTATATACATATCCATTCCAATGTGAGATTTTCTTTCTCCATATCTATCTCCATCTCCTGCAACAATTGATAAACTTATTCCATTGCTATCTTTTATATAATAGTTTTTTATATCAATTTGATAATATGCTTCATTTATTGCATTTCTTCTTAAAATATATTCATTTTCAAAAATTTTTTTAAATTTTTCTTCTACTTTTACTACATCTTGATTTTCTTGATTATCAATAAAATCAAAAAATTCAGTTATTTTTTCTTTCAAGTTTTTCATTTTTCCCATCCTTTCAAACTTCATTTCCCCAACAGTCCCATCCTGTAATTTGTTTTCTAGCAAATAATTCTATTCTAGACATATCTCCTATAAGTTCTACTATTCTTTCTCTTACAATATCAGGTTTCTTGCTATGTTCTTCAATACTTGTATCCACGATTTGATGTACTCTAGCACTTTTTCTTTTTATTTTTCCTTTTGTTGCCAATAAACATAGTTCCGAATTTGCTCTTGTCCAATATCCCATTCCCCAAAACCAACTATCTGCTTTTTTATTTTTCTTTACCCAATTAAAAGCACAAGTTTTATATGTAAATCCCCATTCTTTTATTACTTGTAAAGCCTCTTTTAAACAGGGATATGTTATCCATATAAACAATACACAATCATCTTTTGATATTTTTTCAATTACATCTTTCATATTGATAATTTCTTCAATATTCATTGTTGAATAATGACTTTCTGCACTTCTACCTTTTCCCTTATTTGACCATACTTTATACTGCCACGGAGGATCAGCATAAATAATATTATATTTTTTATTTGTATTATAAATATCTACTACCATTCTTCATCTCCTAACTTCCATATAAGTATGGTCTAGCATTTTGGTAATCTCCACTTAAAGATAATCGTATTTCAAAATGCAAATGACTACCTGTACTATATCCAGGGTTAGGATCTTTCTTGGGGTCGCCACCTTGTATTCCAATGACATTTCCTTGTGCTACATTTTGCCCTTTAATAACATCTATTCTTGCTAAATGCCCATAAAACGAATAAAATGTATTTCCACTTTCATCTTTATGTTCTATTTCGACACAATTTCCATAGCCTCTTTGTACTCCTGCAAATACAACAACACCATCCTTAACTGCCATTATATTACTATGCCATTTTCCTGCTAAGTCCATACCTGTATGAAAACTTTGTTTTTTTGTAACAGGATGTATTCTTGAACCAAATTCACAAGTAACAACTGGATTTTCAACTGGTAACGGTAAAGCACCACCACTAAATACTAAATCTCCTGCTTTTAATTCTTTTGATTCATAATCATTTTTTATATCAACCATTGAAGTATAGGAACTATCCTGTATATTACCATTTTCATCTGCTGAAAAATAAAGTTTTATTGCCTCTATTGGAGATAAAAGAATAAATAGTGGTATTAGGATAATCATTATGAATATCACTATTGCCACTACTATACCAATTATTAAATTTCTTCTTTTATCTTCATCTGTTAATGTATTTAATGCAACTTTTGCTATTAGTTTTGCAGTTGCTGGATCAATCGCCATCTAACGACCACCACCTCTACCAAAGATTTTTAATTCTTTATCTTTCACTAAAAAGTTTGCAAACACTCTGTTTGAACCAATTATAAAAATGCCCATATTTCTTTTCTTCTTGTATAAAAAATCTGCTTGAGCCTCTGTAAGTTTGAAAATTTCTTTTGTATCTTCTAAGTTCACTCCATCTGTTCCCATTACAATTTTATATGTAGCCATATCCAGTATAGCCTGTCCATACATTCTTACACTATCTGCAAGAAAATCAATAATTGAATGAGAAATAATTACAAGACTACCTTCATATTTTCTACACCTTTTTGATACATTTCTTAAAAATACTATGGTTTGTAAAACTTTAGGATCTATTAGTAAATATGCTTCATCACATACTAACATAGTTTTTTCTTCTTTATCTTTGCTCATAAGCTCCCAACAATATGTTAATATATTAAAATATTGTGCTTTTTTTATTTTATCACTTGCATTTTGTAAATTAAATGTATCAAAACAAACAACTGCTGAATCAGTATCAACAGTTGTTTTTCCATTAAATAAAGAACTCTCTGCACCAATACAAATACTTCTTAATGTGTCTCTTATTAGTACTAATTGCTGTTTTTTGAGTTCTTCTTTTTCATTTTTTATATTTTCTAATATTAAGTTATATAAATCCTCTAATATTGGAAATTTATCATTTGGAATATCTCTTATATCGGTATTCCAATAAATATTAAATTTATTATATAACTTTTCTAATACTTCATCTAATATTGCTTCTACTGATGATGTCATTTCAGGATAAATTAGTCTAAAAAATGTGTGTAATGTTTGGAAATGTAATGCCATTGCTCCCATACCTTTTGACTCGTCCATTTTTTCTAAATATGTATTTGTGTCATCGTCTAATGGAACTCTTTTTATTTGTAAAGGATTTATCATTCCACCTCTACCACTTCCAACATCTATCCAGTTTCCATCCAAATTATAGGTCATATCTCGGTACTCGCGTTCAGGATCTATGATAACTTGCTTAGTTCCCATCATATATTCTTTTAATATTAAATGTTTTGCGACAGTACTTTTTCCTACTCCAGCAGTTCCAGTTATAACAACATTAGAATTTGTCCTATCTCCACCTCTTTTCCAAAGGTCTAATACAATTGCTCCTCCATTTGTATCTTTGGCAAAATAATAATTTACCTCATCATTAAATCCTGAACTTGAAAATGGAAAGCCACCTATCCAAGAAGATTCTAGCATATTTCTTGATGCAATTTTATTTATTGTTTTATCTGAAACAGAAAATGGCGACATGTGTTTAACTGCATTTTCACTTAGGTTCATTAGTAATCTGCCTTTCATCCTCATTGTCGTTAGTTTAGATGTTACATTTTTTGCTCTTTCCCTCAATTCTTCTTCTGTCTCTGCAATTACCATAATTCCAATTACAAAATATACTAATGTTTCGCCTCTGTTATCAAGCCTATTTATAAGTTCCTTAGCATCTTCAATTTCCCTTTCAAGTCTTTGTCTTAATATTTCATCAGTTACACCTTCAAGGCTATTTTCATTATCAAATTTTCCTTTGCTTATTTTCTGCATCAGTATTTCTTTATCAGTAGGCAATACATTAAATGATGTTATTGTATTTGGAATATTGCAAATATCTTCTATCCAACCCATTTTTACATCTTGTGGATATTTTGTTATAATAAATACTTCGCCTAAAATATCTCCAATTCTAAAATGTTTCTTTTTATATTCAAGTCCACCAATGGGTGTTAGAATATTTGATATTGCTTTATTAAATTTTATTCTATTGCGTTGCTTTTCTCTCATTTTTCCACCTCCTCTTTTAAAGAAATTTTAGGTATTCTTTCCTCCATATCTAATTCATTTTCTCTTGTTGCATAATTCATATTTAGGAAACTATTACATACTCTGATTAGTTCTGTTTCGTCCAATAATTCTAATCTAATTCCACAATTTGAGAATTTTTGCTCTAATGCAATACTTCTTTTTAATAATTCTTTTTCACAATTATCTTCTGTTTTTTTATATATTATTAAAAAGCATTGTTTTTTACATATTTCTCCATTCAATGATCGTATTTGCATTTCTTGTAATTCTTCTCTTAATAACCTTTTTCTTATTGGATTATCAACATTTTCTAAAATTGCAAGTATATTGTCCTGAAATTTTGTTATGTCTATTGCACTCGGCATAATATAAAATTTCATTTCTTCACTTTCATCTGCTAAATTAAATGATAATTCATTTATTAAATTTACTTTTTCTTTATTTGTTAATAATGATGTATTTATTGTTTCTATTTTTAATATTGCAATTGTATTTCCATCAATTGTATATATGTAATTGTTTCTTATATCTAATATTCCGATTTCTGAATTACAAGTTTCTATTTCATTTTTGTTTTTAGAAAATAGCCTTTTAAAAAATTCAAACATTAAATCACTCTCCATCTTTTAATTTGTTATAATATTCATAATCAAATTTTTTCTGCATTTTGCTAAATTCAATCATAAATTTAATCTGTGTTACAACACATAAGTTGTTTGAGTCTTTAGTTGTCATCATTATTGTTCCTGCAATAACTATAAATTCAATTATTATAGGAATTAAAAAACTACCTTTAATTTTATATACAATAAAACTAATAGGTAGGAAACAACCTGCCATAATTGCAGTTGTGATTAGTTCTGATATACCAAAACCATTAAAAAATTCCAATCTTGTTTTTACATTACTTGGAACATATAGTTTATAATCTTTTTCTTCACTATTCATTTTTATCATTCCTTTCTTGATTCCCTAATTAGGGAATCGTATTGAAAGCCTTGATATTACTATAATTACGAGTAATAATTTGTAATCAAATCTTTTATAACAAATGTTAATTCTGATAAAATTCCAAATATAATAGTATTACTTATTTTTTTCTTATATGAACCTTGTGCCTCTTCATCATAAATCATTTTAATTAAGCAATATATTACTCTTCCAGTTACCCCTATCGGAATAATGGCTATTCTTAGCACATTTATCATTTCATTTAAAATATCCATTATCTCACTTCACTTTCCTTAGTTGTGAAAATTTTCGTTTTAATTGTCCTGAAAGTTCTATTGTTTTACTTGTTGTGTTTATAGCACTTCCAAGTCCACCACCTGATACCATCATAATATCTTGTAAAAATCTTGGTGTTTTTAATGCTAAAATAATCGCTGCGATAGTATATATAAATTGTGAACTTGCTATCAACATCATTGATAATTTACACAATATTATTTGAACTATAACTGTTATCATACTTTTCAATATTTTTTCAAAATATGAATTAAATGCTCCACCATCTGCTTGTACTAATCCAACACAGGCAATTGGGAAACCTATTTTTAATATCCATATTTCTAATCCTCTCATAATAAATTGTATATATAATACAAAATATAAAATAATTGCTACTATCCCTATAATTGCACTAAATATTCCTCCAGTAGCAAAGTTCACAATAGCAGTTGTTAAAGTAAATGTTGTAGAAAAACTCATTGCACTTAACAATGAATTTCCAAAACTTTTTATTATTTCCACAACCCAGTCCCATAATATTGATGTACTTAATACCATTACTATTGCTCTTATAAAGTACATTATAAATGTAAGAGGTGGAGTATCACTTTCCCCCTCTGTCCATAAAATATAAATATCAAATCCTTTTTTTAAAAATTTTAGTATGATTAAGCATAATGCAAATGATGTAATTAGTGTTTTTAAATTATCAAATGATAATACTGCTATTCCAAAATTATGTGTTAATGTATATTCTGCATTAAAGCATAAATCCATTAAACCATTAAAGGCTTCATTTATAGAATTATCAACACTTCCAATAATACTTGTTATTAGATTTGTCAATATAGATTCCATTAAACCACCTCTTATTTGTAATATCCAATTATAATTGTAATAAGCCCACTAGCAACTACTACACCTATACAACATATTAAAGCAATTTTTATTCTTGTATCCCATCTTTTTGAATCCATTTCATCTGATGCTGATTTTCTTAATAAATAATAGCCAACTAATAATACTGTAAGTATTGGTGCAACTATAAGTAACCAGTTTGTCAAATCATTTATTAAGTTTGTTGTTCCTGTTGCTAGTTTGCTGTCTCCAACTCCTGCAAAACAAGTGTTGGTGTAAAATAAAAGACTTGTTGTAGCAAGTCCTATCTTTTCTATTACTTTTAAATTTTTTCTTATTTTTGTCTTTATCTTTTTTAACATACATAAAATCCTCCCTCTTGATTTTTTAGAAGATTATATATATAATAAAAAACAATTCATTTATTTAGTCGACCAAAACTTTTAAATGAATACTGCTCTAACTTATTTGCAGATAAGTTAGAGTGTTTTTATATATATTCTAATCTAAAAATACATATAAAACTTCTTTATCTAAAATAATTCCAAATTCCCCAAAGTTTTATATCTTCATCTTTTCTTTCTTGTCGTTCACTCTCTCTTTTTTCTCTTAGTTTTCTATTTTGTTCTTTATTTCCCATTCCATAAAGCCTATTAAAATTCCATTTAGAAATATCAGGCAACTTTGTTATTCTAGGATATATTCCTGTTTCACATTGTAATACATAGGGTCGTTCAATTCTCATTATTTCATCTTCCGTTAATAATGCTCTACTTATAAAATTCATAGACTCAGAACTATTACTATTAGAATATCTACTATAACTACTTGATCTGCTATAACTTGAAGTTGTATAATTCCCAAGTTTTTTAGATATTATGGTAGCCGTTTCTGTACTGGCAGTTTTAAGATAGATCCAATTTTGACAATTATCACGGATATTTTCTGCAATTTCCTTGCCATATTTATTATCAAGTTGTGCAAACGATTGTAAAAATATATTAAACCTTATATTTCTTCCTCCTGCTACTGTTAGCATATTAGAAAAAGCTGGTATTGTTGTAAAATTTCCAAATTCATCTAATATATAATTTACTCTATTAGGAAGTTCTCCTCCATTTTCGTCTGCAAGATTTACAAGTGCTACATAATTTTGATATACAAATAAAGATGCAATCGAATAATAGGTTGTTTTTTCATCAGGAAGAATAATGTATGTTGCAACCTTTTCTTTTCCTGCATCTGATAATTTAAAATCGCTTATACATGTCATTGTGTAAATTGATTTACTTGTAAATAATCTTAATGTTGCAAGTGCTGAAGTAAAAAAACTACCTCTCGTTTTCTCAGGTGCAATTCGTGCTACTCCAAAAATATTACTTGCTGGATGTTCAGGTTTTAATGTTTCTATATATTTATTTATTGGCATTGAATTTCCTACAGGCTTACACATTTCTGAAATAAAAGTATAAACATTTGTAAGATTTTGATATTCAGGATGTTGTTTGTTGTCAAAAACTACTGACATTATTGCCCCTGCTATAACAGACATTTCTCCATCCTTCCAAATTTTCTCCATTTTACTTTCTTCATTTCCTACAAGACTTTGTGTAATATCCCAAGATAATTCCTCTGCTTTTCTATAATCATTTTGATTTACTGCGTCAATAACAGGTTGTAAAAAATTATATCTTGATGATTTTAATGGATTTTTAAAGTCTAATGTAATAATTTTATATCCGTTTTCTTCAAGATATTTTGAAGTATAGTGATATAATTCCGATTTGGGATCGGAAATTATCATTGACTCTCCTGCTAGTGCTAAGTTTCCTATTGTTTCTAGTACAACACACCTGCTCTTACCACTTCTAGTCGCACCTACTACTAAAGAATGAATATTATCGTCTATATAATAAATTTTTTCAAATCGCTTGTTTCTTTCATATCCTACAACTAAACCACCACTTTTACATTTATTTTTATTTTTTCCAAATAATTTTACTTTTTTTATATATAGTTTACTTTCTATTCTATTTAACCACTTCCATTTTCTTTTGGTTTTCTCATTTTTTATAACATTATATTTATAAATTTTTTCAAATTCTTTATCTGTTAACCACCTACTTGTTCCGTGTTGCCCTTGTCCTATTGGTTTAGGAGTAACTATATTATTAGTTATTTTATTAACTTCACTTTTCATAGTGCTATTATTTTCTAATAAAAATATAATCGCTAATGAAATTATAGAAAATATAAAAGATAAAAAAAATAAGAGTATCAAACCCTTTTCAAAATTTATATTCGTTACCATCTCAATAGAAAATTTTATATGTTTTAATGTGCAATGTATAAATACTGCCATTACCCAACTTATTGGAATACAAAATATTGAAAAAATAAAAAATGATATTATTTTTTCTTTTTTCATAACTCCATATCATCTCCATTTTCAATTTCTTTATTCAATTCTTTTTCTATTTTAAATTCTTCTTTATATTCTTTTATCTGTTCTTCAGATAAATCTTTAAAATCTTGCTCAAGTTCATCATTTCCAGTAATCAAAAATGTTCCTCTAATTTTATATGTATTTTCAATTTTTCTATTAACTGGTAAATTTTTTTCTTTTGCTTCAGAATCAAAAATCAATAATGAACCTCTATCTAACATTACGACTTCAATATTTTCACTACCTACTAATTTTCTAAAATGTTCTAATCTATTTCTTACTGTCTTTTCATAAGGTTCTTTATCTTTTTCGACTACTAATAATTTTATTGTTAGTGTTTTATCAATATTTAACCACCTCTTTACATTTCAATTTCTTCACTACTATAACTCATCTTTCTAGCATATTCTTTTTTTGCATTTGTTCCATATTCTCTATTTGTACTATATAAAGCCTTTATATATTCATCATTTTTTTCTTTAAATAAGTATATAAGGTTTCTTGTAATACTATCTGAATAATATCTTTTGGTAGTTTCAAAATTTTTTACTTTATTTTTATTTATAATTTCTTTTTCCAAGAAATATTTTTCCATATTATCTTTTAAATATTTAACATTGTGTAACTTTCTATCTCTACATTTCTTTCCATCAGGAGTAGTAAAAGTTATATTTTTTCTTTCTTTTGTCCAAGTTACTTTATATCCTAAAGAGTTCATCTCTTTAAAGAACTCAAATTTGTTATTAGATTTTTTCATACACAAGTCAATATCCTTCTCTAGTTTATATTTCCAACTTTCGCCTTTTTGTCTTGACTTATATTCATTTATCTTTATATCATCAACTTTTGCCTTTTCTTCTGTTATTGTTAATCCATATTCTTTACACAACTGATCAGAAAATTTTTTTATTTTTTGTAAATCACTTTTACTTTGATGAAATTTCAATCCATTTTCAAAATTTACACTATTTAAAACTATATGGTTATGTAAATGATTTTTATCTATATGGGTTGCAACAACTACTTGAAAGCCTTTGAAATATTCAGCCATTTTCATTCCTATTTCATTTGCAAGTTCAGGTGTTATATTATCTTTTGGAGAAAAAGACTGAATAAAATGAATCTTATCTCTACCTTTTCTATATTTGTTATATTGTTTCTTTATTGCGTTCATTTCCTCAAGAGCATTCTCTGCTATACAATCTTTCCCTGCAATAAGTTTGTTTTCTGTCTTTTCTTCCTTCATAATATAATTAAGGGTTGTTTTTAGTGTTGCATTATTATTTATGAACTTAACAATTGCCATATTTTATTCAACTCTTTCTTTACTTCATTTAGATTTATTTCTTTAATAATTCCTTGATTTACCTTTTTGGTTATTTGATTTATATTGTTTCCTATTCTTCTTAATTCTGTTATATATTCACTATTATCCTTTTCTACAATAATATTTGTATTTAGCGAACTAGCAATCATATATTCTGAAAAATTCATTTTACACTTTTGAGCCTTTTTTTCAATTTCTTTTTTATCTTTTAATGATATTCTTAAATTGATTTGTGTTTCTTTCCTTATAATAACACCTCCTAGTATAATAAAGGGTTTGGGAGTTACTCCCATTTAATCTACGAAGTAGCAAGAACTCTTTGTATATACAAAGGGGAATCTTGCTTATAGAGTATTTTCTTCTTGTTCAAAATATTTCTCCAATAGTTGGTCTATTAAATTTGTAAAATCATTATCATTATTAAATTTGTCTTTATATTTTTTTGCTACTTTTTTATTTAGTTTTCCAGTAAATGATGCTTTTTTTACCTTTTTATTTTCCAATATGTCTGAAACTGAATTATATGTAATTTCTTCAAGATTTTTTATTTTCTGTATTTCAGATAATTTTAAATTTTTGTGTTTATCGTCTAATACTGAATATAAAATTTCCTGCTCTTGCTCATTTAATGTAGAAACTTCACTACCAACTGAAATTGCCATTTCTTCTTTTTCAACTAATCTTTGAAAATCTGTATTTAAGTTAGTTAATGATATAAATCTATATATTTGACTTTTAGATTCTTTGGTTTCTTCAGTTAGTTTATCTACACTTTTTTGTGATTCCCTAATTAGGGAATCACCATCAACATTGCTACTATCTAGGAGTTCCTGTGTTTTCTTTTTTAATATTTCTAATTTTAATTTATATGCTCGACCTTTTTCTATTGGACTAATCTTATCTCTACTACACAAATTTGTGTCAATCATTATTAGTGTTGCATCGTCATCATCAATATTCATAATTTTCGCTGGAATAGACTCTTTTCCTAATTCTTTTGAACATTCCACCCTATTATGCCCTGCTATTATTTCATATTTTTCATTATCTATTGGTCTTACAATTATTGGTGTAAGCACTCCAAACTTTTCTATGCTCTCTTTTACCTCTTGCTTTTTATTATCATCATACATAGAAAATGGTTGTTGTTTTTTAAATGGTACAAGTCTATCAATTTGTAATTCTACAATTTGATTATCTTCTATTTTTTCGTGATCATTTGTGCCTTTATTTGTATCTTGAAATTTTTTCATTAAATATTTATCTGCTATATTTTCCAAATTTTATACCTCCATCTCTTCTTGATTTTCCAATTCGTTGATATAACTTTCTATATTGTTTACAACTTCAAAGTCATCTATATTCCTATACATATTATCAACTATTGGTAAATTTATTTTCCCTGAAAAATTTTTACAAACAAAAAATGCTCCTGTTTCATCATCAGAAACATAAGCATAAAAAGTTGCATTTTTCTTAATTAACTCTTGTAAAGCATCCTTTATAACTAATTCATCGTCAAATGACAAATTAAATTTTACAAATAACAAATTTTCTTTTGACAAATAATTTTCAATATCAGGATTATGAAATATATTGGTATCTGATAGTTCAGTATAGTTGTTTACTATATATCTATACAAGTAACTATCATCTGCAAATGCTTTTAATTGTTCCATACCTGCTCTGCTAATTATCAGTTTTATACTTTTCAAATTAGTATTCAACCTCTTCCTCTGTTTCTTCGTAAATTATTTCATTTGAAGTTTCTTTTGTTTCTTTTTCTTGTGCTTTATTATATTCGTTTACAACTTCTTTGACTTCATTTGAAAAAATCCTATCAAAATCATCTCTTTTTATTGCATAATTTTTATCTGCAAATTTAAAACCGACATTATTTAATTCTCTAGTTATATTTTTAACATTTCCATATAATTGATAATTGTCATCTTTATCCAAAAATGCTTTTAATTCTCCTGAAAGTAATAACTGACTTATATGTTCAATGCCACTTTGTCTTTGTTTTTCTCTTAATTCAAAAACCTTTTCAATAATTTCATTGTCCATTTCTTTGAATTTGTCCTCATCAATTTCTAATCTTTTCTTTTCAGAGTTCCATATTGCTCCAGCATTTTTCAATTCATCTCTTACTTCATAAGTCTTACCATAAATTCCTAATTTATTTTCACTTACGAAATACATTTTTATTTCTTCCTTCAAAATTTTTTCTTTTAAATTGCCCATAAATCCTCCTTTTTTTATTATTATTCTTATATTCTTATATTTTTATATTATAAAATCATTTTTACCACCTCCTAAAAAGAGAAGATAGCAAGTTACTATCTTCTCTTATCTTTCAATTTCAACAATTTCATTTTTCATTTTCATTGCATCTGCGAAACCTAATTTGTAATAATATTCATTATAAACTAAAGTTTCTTCATCTTTTGCATTTACATAGAAAAAGAATAAATCTTCCAACTTTTTACAAACATCATTATTTGTTTCTTTTTTAAAAAGTTCAATAATTTCATCTTCTTTTTCAGAAATAGCAAGTTTTGAAAGCCTATTGTCCATCTTTTTATTTACTTTTTGTGATTCAGTATCTGACCTTTTTTCAAATAATTCTTGTAAAATTTTTTCTTCCATATTCTTCCCTCCTAAAAGAATTATACTATTTTTTCTTTTAAAAGGCGAACCCTATTATTACATTTCTTCTTCTATTCCATATTCTTTTCTGTCGTATCCTAATTCATCAATTTTTTCAGCATATTCTCTTCTTATTTCTTTATTCGCTTGTAATTGTGCAACATTTTCATCGTTGCTAAAGAAATATTTATCCTTATAACGAGCATATTTTATTTTATTATCAAATTTACTCATCATATTTTCTAATTCCATTTCAATACCACTTATAAAATAATGATCATTTACAGTTTTATCTTCAAAACTATTATTTATACTTGGTATATAATATTCCTTAATAAATTTTTTTCCATCTTGATTATTTATTTGTTCTTTTAATTCTTGATATATTCTTTTAAATATATCATTTGTACTAATTGTTTTTTCTTGATTTTCTTCTCTTTCAACCAGTTTTTGGGCTATTATTCGATTTTCTGTCTTATCATAAAATTTTTTTAATGCATCTTCCAATTCTTGATAATAACTTCCATGATTCCAACTTTTACTTTCCATATCAAACCCACTTGCAACTATGTATTTTTCAGGTGTATTATACATTTTTTCTAATAGGGCATTTTCCCCTATAAAAGCCAAAATTTTTAATTTTCCTAATGATTTTGTTTCAAAGCATAAATTTTCTAAATTATTCATAAACTTCCTCCTCCCATTCAAATTCTTCCCCTATTTCTGCATTATATTCATCAGGTTCGTTTTCTTCTTCATCTATAATAATTGCACTTCTTTCTTTTTCATCCATATTTAATTTTTGATTTATTTCTCTTTGTCTCTTTAACATTTCTTTTAATTTTTCTTCATATTCAAATGGTTTTTCTAATTCTTTTTTTGCCTCATTTAATTGTCTTTCTAAATCTTGTTTTAATTCTATTCTTTTGTTCAAATTATTTTCTATGCTATCAATTTTTTCGTCCATTTTTTTTATATTTAATGATGGAACTTTTAATAGGTCAAAAGAATATTCGTTATTGCCTTTGATTTTTATAATTTTTTGTGGTTCTCCGTGATTTTGAAATAAATCTTTTATTCCTTTATTCGTTATTGTCAGTTCAAAACCTCTATAATTTCCTAAATAATATTCTTTATTAAGTTCTAAATATTTATTTGAAATTTCTAATATTTCTGCTCCTGCATCTTTATATTTTGAAAATTCTTTTCCGTTTATAGTAATATGACAATTTTCTTCATTTTCTTTATTCTGTATTTTTTCTTTATCTTTTTTTAATTTGTCTATATAATCTTCAGTTTGCTTTATAGTTAGTGGTAAATCATTATTGACACTATTTTCTAATCTATATTTAGATGCTTTATAATTTCTTTCTCTATCTTTTAATTTTTGAACATCTGTATCAACTTTGAATTTTTCCAATATAAGTGGATTTCCACTTGCAATTGCTTTTATTTGAGCAAAACTCATTGTTGAATTATCTAAATCGTCCATTGTTCTTACTGATGTATCCCCTCTATATATTTGTGATATATATTTTTGTTTAGTTTCAAGTGTTTGCCAAGAATAAGCATCAAAACTTTCCTTTGTAACATATCTAAATATCATTACCATTTTGTTTAAATTACCTTGCCTTAAAATTCTACCTTCTCTTTGTTCTATATCACGAGGTCTCCACGGTACATCTAAATGATGTAATGCAATTAGCCTATCTTGAACATTAGTACCTGCTCCCATCTTTTGTGTACTACCTAGTAGTATTCTAACTTTTCCTGCTCTTACATCTGAAAATAATTTTGCTTTCTTACTATCCGTCGGTGCATTATGTATAAATTCAATTTCTTCATCTGGTACACCTTTTTCTAACAATTTATTCCTAATATCATTATACACATCATATTTTCCACTTATTTTAGTTGGTGTTGACATATCACAAAAAACTAATTGTGTTGACCTTTCTTTTTGTGTATTACTCCATATTTGATAAATATTTTCTACTGCTTTATTTACTTTACTTTCCATGTAGTCGCCATATAATTCATCTATTAGTCTTAAATCTAGTGCTGCCTTTTTTCCCTCATTTGTTATTTTAAGCATATTGTCTACTCTAGGATCTACATTACCTTCCTTTATTGCTTCAGATCTTTCTGCAAGTGTTGATATAAGTTCCTTTAATTCCATTGTTGGTTCACTAGATATAATTGTAGGTTCTCCATTCATAAGACTTGGTCTTGGTAAATTTAACATCTCAGGAGTTTGAATATCTGCAACTTGTCTAAAAATATTCATAAGTTCAGGAATATTATAAAATCTGCTAAATCTTTCTTTTATTCTATATCCACTTCCATCAGGAGATAATTCAAAATTTGAAACAACCTCTCCAAATGTACTAGCCCAATCATCAAAATTAGTAAGTCCTAATTCTTCCAATGTTTTCGGTTGTAAATATCTTTGCATTGTATAAAGTTCTGTCATTGAATTACTGACTGGTGTTCCTGTAGCGAATACTACACCTTTTCCATTGTTTTTTTCTGTTACATATTGTATCTTCATAAACATATCACTTGCTCTTTGACTTCTTGTATGTTGTACTCCAGCAATATTGTTCATTTTAGTATATAAATATAAGTTTTTATACATATCTGCCTCATCAACAAATAAGTAATCTACACCTAGACTCTCAAAATTTATTACATTGTCTTTTGTTTTAGCATTCAATAAATCATTTTGTCTTTTTTCTATATTTCTCTTTGCAGTTTCCAATTGTTTTACACTTTTTGATGAATTATCTTCTTTTCTTGCATTTTCCAAAGCCATCGTTACTTGTTCTAATTCTTTTTCTATAAATGTTTCTTGTGTTTCCTGTGATACTGGTATCCTCTCAAAAGAACTTTGAGCCATTATTATAGCATCATAATCTCCTGTTGCAATTCTACTAACCAATCTTTGTCGCCTATCCTTTTGAAAATCCTTTTTTGTAGCAACTAAAATTCGTGCTGACGGATATAGTTTATAAAATTCTTTTCCCCAGTCCTCTACTAAATGATTTGGAACTACTATCAATGGTTTCTTTGCAATACCTAATCTTCTCAATTCCATACATCCTGCAATCATTTCAAATGTTTTTCCTGCTCCAACACAATGTGCCAATAAACTATTATCTTTACTATATAATATTCTTGCTATTGCATTTTTCTGATGTGGTCTTAATTTAATAGTATTATTCATATTAGGTAAAAACAAATTACTTCCATCGTATTCCCTTAGTTTTATTCTGTTGAATTTTCTATTATATATATCTACGAGATTATTTCTTCTTTCAATATCATCATAAATCCAACCTGAAAAACTTTCCTTTATTGCCTCTTGTTTTTCTCTTGCTAACATTGTTTCTTTCTTGTTTACTATTCTTCTTTTTTCTTCAGGATCTGTAGGATCAGGGTCATATATAGTTGTATTTTTCAAATTTAATGTATCCTCTAATAAATCTATTGCATTTATCCTTTTCGTTCCAAAAATTTCATTCATTTCTATATTTGTCATATATGGTTTATTTTCAATTATCCATTTGGATAAATATGCATTATATTTAATAGTCATATCATTTCTTCTATATTCTAATTCATCTATTTTAAATTTTTGCCTTGCAAACTCTTCAATATAATATGTTGGTATCCAAGTTGCACCAAGTCTAACTTCTATATCACTTGCTTCGAGTCTTGCTGGTTGCACCTTTCTTAATGCCATAACATTTTCAATATACATATCATTTTCATTTTCTTTTGCCTCTGCAATAGCAAGTTTTTCTACAACATCTCCGCTTAAATATTCTTCTGATGTTTCCCATCCTTTTTGTATTCGACTATCTTCAACTAATGGATTTCTGTATATTTTTCCTTTAAGTTCTTCTATCAGTGTATCATAATTTTTATTACTTATTCTTTCCATATAGTCTAAATCGACTTTACCCTTTTGATTTAATGATGCTATCAATGCCTCATTCGATGTTTCTACCTTTTCTATTTCTTTTTTAGGCTCTATTGTTCGTTTATAAAATATATCTGTCTTTGTAGCCTCTTTTGTTTCCTCATTTATGTTTTCTAATGCACTTAATAATGGATATTCGCAATCTTCTTCAAATGCTGATTTATTTGCACTATTATTTATTATTCCATACTTTTTTACAAAATTATCATACTCCTTATTTAATTGTTCTTGAAGTGGTTTTATATCATCATCTGCAACAGATTTTCCTTGTATCTCTATTAGTTTATCAAGTACATCTCTAATTTTTATCATACCTCTAATTCGTTCTTGAGTTAAAGATTTCTTATTAACTAATCTCATTGTAGATAATTCTCTATAATACAAATTATTGTTCATAACAACATAACTATTAGGTTTTGTATCGTTTGGAGCAATTACATATTCACTTATATTATTTTCTTCTTTTTCAATATTTTTATATATATTCAAAGGAAGTTTGTTTATTGCCTCAGTTAGCATTTCATCTAAATTTGCTCCAGCATCTAATTTTACATCTACATCTTTTCCAAATTGATTTGTTGTTTCTACAAATTCTCCCATTACCATTTCAGGATGTGATCTGAAATATGTATTTATATAGACATCATCAAAAATTTTAGCAACATCAACCCAACTTGGTCTATTTTCTAGTTCTTTATCACTTTTTTGTAAAAATATTATATCTGTTGTTACATCTGTATTAGCAACAACTCTAAAAGCATTCGTTGGTAATCTAATTGCTCCCAAAAGTTTTGCTCTTTTTGCTATATATTCTCTAACATTTGGAGTTATTTTATCTAAAGTTCCTTTTGAAGTTACAAATGCTATTATTCCACCATTTTTAACCTTATCTAAACTTTTTGCAAAAAAATAATCGTGGATTTTAAAATTTTCACGATTATATCTTCTATCTGAAACTCCATAATTTCCAAATGGTACATTTGATATTGCTACATCATAAAAGTTATCTTGTAATTCTGTTTTTTCATATCCCTGAATATATACCTGCTCTTTCTGATATAGTTGTTTTAAAATTCTTCCTGAAATACTATCTAATTCTATTGCAGTAAACCTACTATCTTCTAAATTCTGTGGTATTCTTCCCAAAAAGTTTCCTATACCTGCACTTGGTTCTAATATATTTCCTTTTTTAAACCCAAGCCTACATAACCCTAAGTAAATATTATCTATAATTGTTTTGTCCGTATAAAAAGCATTTACAACACTTGCTTTAGCCTTTTCATATTCTTCAGGTGTCAATAGTTCCTTTACTTCTTTATATTGTTCCTGCCATTCTTGAGAATTTATATCAAATACTTTTGCTAAACCTCCCCAACCATTATACTTTGCTAATATTTCTTGTTCATCTTTTGTTGCTAATCTATTTTCTTGTTCAATTTTTTGTAATAATTTAATTGCATCAACATTTTCTTGATATTTAATTTTTAAATTTTGGTGTTTTTCAAAGTCATTTGGAATGTGATAATTTATTCTTTGGCTTTCTATACTTTCAACAATAACATCATCTTTTACAACAAACTTTTCTTCATTATTTTCAATATTTTCTAATTGCTTATTTTCTTGTATTGTAAAATTATTGTTAAATAAATCTAGTTGTGTGTTATCAGGTAAAATAAAAGAAGTAGTATTTTCTTCTACTACTTCTAAATCTTTTCCTCTATCTCCTCCTGCAATAATTCGTTGGTCATTTCTTCTATCATTTGATTGTATCTCGCTATTACTAGAAACTCGTTTGTCTGTGGTTTCTGATATTTTTGTTTCAATTCTTTCTCTATCAAGTGTTTCTTCTTGATTATTTCTTGTTCCCTCGCTAGTAGTTTTTCCATTATCGTTCCTTCCATCACTAATTGCTGAAACCTGAACTGATAATTCTCTTCCATATTCTTTTTGATTTTCATTCCATATTTTCCTAATTTCTCCATTTTTTCTTACCTCCATATTATTTTGTCGAATTTTATATTCAACTATTCTTAAAACATCATTTGTAAAACTGCTTTGTATTGTTCCAATTAGTTGCAATTGTAATGGATTTTCTATTTTTGAAAAGTTTTCAAATATTTCTTCCTCATCAACTTTTACATTACACCTTTTTGCTACACTATAAGTTGTATATTTTATTATGTTTTCCAAAAAATCTGAATTTAAGACATCAAGTTCATCATCTGAAAGACCTTTTACTATTTTATTTGTATCAAAATTTTCATAAACATACCTCATTATAATATCATTTAAAGAATTACATTCTTCGTATTTAAAATAATTTTTTAATATATGCACAACTTGATCTTCATTCGATTCCCATTTTCTAAATAAAACTTTTGCATCTCCGTGAGTATCTTTGACATCAAAAACATATTTCAAATATATTTCATCATCTTGATTATTTATAATCTTTAATGCTTTTGCTCCTCTATTTACCCATCTACCAACTGAGTTCCATTGTTCTAATGTTGCACACATTGTCACATTAGGCTTTTGGGCAAACATTAGCAGATTTTCCATAAAAGTATATTTATAAAAGCCTGAAGAAAAATCCAAAAATTTTTTCCATCTGTTTTTATCTTTTAGTATGGCTGATATTTCAATATCATATATTACTTTTGCTTCATTGATTTTTTCCTTTAATGTCATTTGTCCTCCTCTCTAAATCTATAAAGCCTTTGCTTAATTAAATTATACAACATTTAATTTTTAAAGGCGAACCCATTATAGATTAAAAAAATAGTGCATTTTTATCTGCACTATCTTTCAACTTTTTCCATTGTACTTATTATATACCCTCTTTTGCTAATTTCAATAGAAATTTTTTCCTCTAAAGTTTTTTCTTTAAAGTTATAACCTTTCGTCTACAATTTCATCTATTGTAATTAAATTTTTTGAAAGTGCTATTATTGATATTTGATATGCTATTTCAACTTTATATTTATATTGGGTTGCTGTCGACATATATAAAGATTTTGAAACCTCATCATCTGTTTTGCAATACATAAACTTTTCAATAATATATTTATATTTATGTTCTTGAAATTTTTTATATCCATTTATTACATCTTCAATAATTCCTTTCCATAGGATCAATTCATTTATTTTATTCTCCAGCATTATTTTTCTAATAACCTGATTTTCAACTGCATTACTAACCTTGTTTTTACTTTTAATAAATGAATTAACATCCTTTCCTATTTCCTCTTTTTCTAACTTTTCTTGTAAACTTTCAATTTGTTTATCAAATGTAAAATAATCTCTTAATTTTCGTGAACCCATTGTTGTTATTTTCTTTATACTAACAAACATTTTTATTCCTCCATTATTGATTACATATATAATTTTTTTCATCCAATTTATTTTCAGCAGATTTTAAAATTGCTTTTAAATATGCTTTTATGTCTTGTTTATCTCTTTGTAGTGAATCAATTTCTTGTTCCTGCTCAATTAAAATCTCATCTAAATATTTTGCTTCAATATATTTTTCTATAAACTTTTCTATAAGTTCTCTTACATTTTTAAATTCTTTTATCACAATATGATTATCCATTTCAAATATAATGGTTATTCCATTTTCATTATAGATTTTTACATATTCTATATTTTCTCCAAATACTTCATCAACAAATTTTCCTTTTTTACATATATTTTTTCTCATTTTCAATTCCTCCTAAAATAAAAATAACTACTAATTATTAGTAGTTTTATAATTCTTAAAAATTTCTTTATTAGCATATAAACCTTCAAAGTTTTCTCCATATTTTTCTTGTAAATCTTTATACCATACTGAATCATTTACACTATTCTTCTTTTGTAATTTCTTCTCTTTTTCAATATCTTCATCTATCCACAAAGATAATGTTGCATAATCATCACTATACACTTTTCCTGTCGATTTTTTGTATAAATCTAATCTTACTATTGTTTTATCAACTCTGTCTTTTCCATATTTTTGTATAAGTTTTTTATAATTTGTTTCTGTCATAAATACTTTATCTTGAAATTTTTTCATATCCTCTTTATTATTATTGTTATTATTATTGTTATTATTATTATTTGTGTTTAGTTTCTTTGCATCAAGTTGTTTAGTTTCTTCTATACTTGGTATCAAGTTTTTTAAGTCCTTGTCATTAAGTTTTTCACTACCTTGCTCTTTAGTTTCTTCACACCTTGATGTAAAGTCTGTTTTTTCATTAAATAATTTGTATAGATTATCCATATCAAGTGAATACCATTTTAATTGTGGCATTCCTTTTAACTTTTCTTTTACTATTCCTATATTTACAAGTTTTTTAAATGGTTCTCTCTGTTGATATGCTGATAATCCTGTGTTTTCTGCAACATTTTCTCTTGTAGAGAAAAAATATCCATTATCAAGTTTATTGGCTTTATCCCAGTAACAATATTCACTACACAATTCGCCTAATATTATTGCCTCGTGTAATCCAATTTTTCTTATTATCTCTTTGTTTACTATTATATATCCACTATTTGATAGTAGACTCATCAATATGTTCATCTGCTTTACCTCCTGCTACTATACAAGCATAAAGTATCAAGGATACATTCGCTCCTATTATTAGTCCTATCAATAATCCTATCCAAAACATTTTATTCACTCTCCTTTTTGACTCAAAAAAAAGAAACATTAAGAATGTTTCTCTCATTTTTTATGTATTTATAATTTTCTAAAAGCCTTGATAATAGTGGAATACAACTAGAATGATTACTTCAAATATTTTTTTGACAGCCAGTGAAGTTGGTGTTAATTTAAAAGACGGATATAATGGTGACATTTCAGCCAGAGATGCTGGTAAAATAGGTGGACAAATGGTTAAAAAAATGATTGAGCAAGCTGAAAGAAATATGAAATAGTTAATTAGTTAATTTTTTTAATTAGTCATTATGGTAGGAAGTTAAATTTTGTTTTTATTATTTTATTTATAAAATACATAAAGGCAGGATTTGATTTCCTGCCTTTATTTTTTAAGATTATTTTCATACATAAACGGTGTGAGCTTATCTTTCTAATACCGTTTTTTCCTTTATGCCTCTGGTTCTACTAAACCATAATTTTTACCATCTTTTAGTTTGTGTACAGCATTTACTTTTCCTGTTTCTACATTTATAAATACTAAAAAATTATGTGTTGGTTGTTCTTGTAAAGCTAATACTGCATCTTCTGGTAGCATTGGTTTAATGCTATAATATGATGTTTTTACTATTTCATTTACTATTTCTGGTTCTTTTTCAAGTGATACTTCTATGTTTTTTATTGAACCTTCTCTCATCATTTTTTCTTTTTTAGTTTTTGTTTTTCTGATTTGTCCTTCTAGTATATCGATGTCTTTATCAATAGATGCATACATATCTTTATCTTCTGTTACTGCTCTATATTTTTCTCCATCTACTACTACAGAAATTTCAGCTATTTGTATTTCTCTTTCTGTTTTTAATGTAACTTCAGCTTCTGAATTTTCAATACCTTTAAAATATTTATCAATTCTTTCCATTTTTCTTTCAACATAATCATTAATTGCTTCTGTTATCTTTAGTTCCTTTCCTGTTATTTTTATTTTCATAAAAATCGCTCCCTTCTCTTTTTAGTTTGTCTAGTTGATATCTTTATTATATCTGTTATTATATTTTTTTTCAAGTTCTTTCGCTAAAATTTGTATCTTTGTCTTAAAATAGTTCTTCTAATTTATATTCTTTTTCTAATTTTTGATTAAAATATAACTTCGCTATTAATTTAAATTCTTCTAAAGCTTCTGATTTTATATTAAATGAATATATCTTTTTTGCTGGTGCTTTAACTGTGTACATAATTGCATTTTTTGTACTTTCTGATATTGTTATTGCAGACTTATCTTGTTTACCACATGTAGCACATTTAAAGCCATCATCTTTTATACTAAAATATTGTATATTATCTTTCTGTTTACATATAGTGCATTCATCGACTCTTGGTTTAAATCCCAATATACATAATAGCCTTAATTTGAATATACTTATAACAAAGTCTAAATCTTTATCCGTCTCAGAGATTGTATATAATGTGTTTAATAATAATTGTAAAATATTATAGCAATTTTGATTTTCATGTGTTACATCTTGTACAATTTTATTAATGTGTACTGCATATTTTAATTTATCTAAATCTGTTCTCAAATTATAAAATATTTCAATTGGTTCAACTGAATTTATATGATATGTACTACTTCCTTTGTAAACTAGATATTCTCCAAAGCAAAACATCTGTGTACCTGCTAAAAGAGCACTTTTAGGTCTTCGTGCTCCTTTAGCTACACAAGATATTTTTCCGCATTCCTGGTGTTAACATTGTTAACATTTTATCAAAATCTCCTAGATTACTTTCAGATAATATTATTCCACTTATTTTTGTATTTGCCATTTTTATTTCCTTTTTTATGTTTACAATAAATTTTCTGATTTTATTATGTTTTTTTCTTCTATTTTAATATCATTTATATCTTTGTTTTCAATAATATTTTTTTCAATATTTTCTATTTCTTTTAGTTCTAAAAATGCGTTTATATCACCTGTATTTTTAAAGGCATTCCATGCAATTTTCTTTATCATCAGCTTCACTTCCTTTTTAAAGTTTTACCTTTAATTTTATCTTCTGCTTTTTTATGGTTTTTATACTTAAATTTTATATTTGGTAAAATTATTGTAATTTAAATTTATTTACTATTGAATTGTTATCTTGCCAATCTTCTTTTACTTTTACCCAAGTTTTTAGATTAACTTTAAAACCAAAATTATTCTCCATATCAATTCTTGCTGCTCTGCCTATTCTTTTTAACATTTCTCCATTTTTTCCTATTATAATGCCTTTATGTGAATCTCTTAGGCAGTAAATTGTGGCTTCAATATCATATATTTCTTCACCATTTTTGTTAGTTCTTTGCTTCATTTTTTGAACTTCTACATATATTCCATGTGGTACTTCGTCTCTTAAAAGTGTTAATGCTTTTTCTCTTATTGTTTCTTCTGCAAGTTGTCTTAAAGTTTGATCTGTATATTCTTCTTTATCATAATATGCAGGTCCTGGTTTTAAGTTCTTTTCAATTTCGTCTAAAATAATTTCTCTATATTTGCTATTTGTTGCAGAAATAGGAATAACCGCTTCAAAATCGTATTCTTTGCGATATAAATCAATTAAATTTAAAAGTTTTTCTCTTTTTACTAAATCAATTTTATTTATAATTAAAATTGTTTTTGCTTTATCTTCTTTTAATTTTTCTATTATTCTGCTGTCTCCTCTTCCTATTTCATTACTTGTTGCTTCTATTAAAAATAAAACTACATCAGCATCTGCTAAACTTGTAAAAGATGTTTCTAACATTGTTTCATTTAATTTTGTATGTGGTTTATGTATTCCTGGTGTGTCTGTAAATATAATTTGTGAGTTTTTTCTATTTACAATTCCCCTTATTGCTGTTCTTGTAGTTTGAACTTTATTTGCTATTGCTGCAACTTTTTCTCCTACTAATAAGTTTAATAGTGTTGATTTTCCAACATTAGTTCTTCCTATTAAAGTTACAAATCCTGATTTAAATTCTTTTTCCATTTTTATTTTCCTTTACTTTATTTTTGTTTTATTCATATATGATTATACACCTTTTTATCGCTAAATTTGTAGAAATTTAAAAAATACTTTATTTTTCTAAATTTTCTATAATTTCATCTATTTCATCTTCTGTTAATTCTATTCTTTTATTTACAAAACCAATTTCTGGTCTAATTCCATCACTATTATGAAAATCTGTTCCAACTGTTACAAATAAATTATTATTTTTAGCAAATCGATTCCATTTTTCACATTCATCAAACTCATTATTATCCTTATCAATATATATGTAATTGCTTTCTATTCCATCTGGATTCATATCTTTTACTATTTTTAAAATATCTTCTTCATTTAGTCCATCTTCATGTTCGTATGCTACTGGATGTGCTAATATAACTTTTCCATTTGCTTGTCTTATAATTTCGGCAGCTTTTTGAGGAGTTACTGTTTCTTTTTTTACATATGCAGGACAATTTTCATTCATAACTGTTTCTATAAATTCTCCTTTTCCTGGTATATGTCCAAATTCATCTAAAAATTTTTGCTCATTTTTAGAACTTTTTATAATATCTAATGCAATATGTGCTTTAGTAACAGCATCAATTTTATCTAGTTCCTCTGTATTTATATAATAACCTAGTTTTTCTAATTTTTCGCTTACCTTATACAAATATTCATGTCTAGCATTTCTTATTTTATATAAACTTTCTTTAAATTTTTCATTTTCTACATCTATGTTATATCCTAATACATGTATGCCACATTTATTTATTTTTGTTGATATTTCTACTCCCTTTATTAATTTTATCCCTTTGTTTTCAGCATATTGTATAAATTCTTCTGTATATGCTTCTATAGTATCATGATCTGCAATTGAAATAACTTTCACTTTGTTTTCTATAGCTTTATCAATTACTTCTTTAGGAGTTAACTCACCATCTGACATTTTAGTATGAATATGTAAATCTATTTTCATTTTTATTCCTCTTTTCATTTTATGATATTTTTATAATTCTTCTACAAGTTCTTCTTGTATTTCTTTCATTTTTGCTTTTTCTCCCCAGTTTTCTACTTTTCTTAAAAATATTTCTTCTAACTCTTTAGTTTGAAACCTTCTAAAGTTTGAATCAGTCGCTGATTGTTTTAAAAATTCTAGTAATTTTTGAGGAGAATATCTTGATGCTACTATTTTTCTTCCTTCTTCTAAGCTTTCCTTTAATTCTCCATTAAATCCAAAAGCTGTAAATGCTGAAAGATAATCATAAATAAAATTATATGCTTCATCATCATATTGCCAATCTTTTCTATACGATTTTGGAAGAATTGGCAAATATGGTATTTGCTTCTGTTTGTCAGCTTTTTCTAATTCCTCTGGCACCATTTGAAGAAGTTTTAATATATCTTTTTCTTCTACAATATGGCAATCTATTGGCAAATAACTTGTTGGCATAATTCCCTGTTTTAGCTGTTCAGTTACTTCTTCTAGTTCTTCTATTGTATTAATAGGATTCTTATCACTTGTACTCATATTATTTTTTTCTAATAATTTGCTCAATTTTTCTTGTGTTGTTTCTACACTTCCATTTTTACAAATAATCCACATGTCAATATCTGGTAACCTGTTAATCAATTTTCTAGGCTTCAACTTATTCGAAATTCTTGGGCATGGTTTACATATAGTCTTTAAATCTGGCATTTGTTCATATCTTTCATCTAAACATTTTTTACATTCCCATATAGATTTTTGAAATGGTTCTCCATCTCTTACTAATTGTCTATTATATCTAACTTGTTCTTGGATAATTGGTATTTCTCCTTCTAAATTTTCATCCAATACATAAAATGGGTAGCCTGTTCCAAATGTTGCTATACTCTCTTTTATATGTGAAGCTAATGTATTAAAAACTTCAATATTCCATATAATATACTTTCTCTTTAGTTCTGTATTTATTTGTTCAAATCCTGTAGATATTTTTTCTACTGATTTTGTCCATTCTTCAATTGTTTGTTTATTCATTTTATTTTCTTCTCTTCTCCTATATTTACTGCTACATTTATTATTCCTTATGTTTTTTATACTCTTGCAATAATCATCATTTCTTTTTGATATTTTAAACTTCCACGTAATGTTATTATTTTCATTAAAAATTCTCCCAAACTTATTTTTTCTGTACTATTACTGTATACACATGCCAAAATTTACTTTTTCCATCAGCAGTATCCTTATAGAATATCTCCTGATACTTATATTACTTTAGTTCTAGTACTGACACACATTCAACATGTTTACTATATGGAAACATATCTACTGGCTCTATTGTTTTTACATCATACTTTTCCTCAAATTCAGCCAAATCTCTAACCAATGTAGCAGGGTTACAACTAATATAGACTAATTTTTTAGGACTAATTTTTAATATATTCTTTATACTATTTTCATCCATTCCTTTTCTAGGTGGATCTATCATAATAATATCTGGAATTACTTTCTTTTTATTTATTAGGTCCTCTAAAACTTTTTCAACATCACCTGCTATAAATTCTGCATTTTCTACATTATTTATTTTTGCATTTTCCTTGGCATCTTCTATTGCTTGTTCTACAATCTCTATTCCATATACTTTTTTAGCATATTTGGACATAAATAATGATATTGTTCCTATCCCGCAATATAAATCAAATACCACATTATTTTTAGAAATTTGTGCTGCTTTAACTCCTATGTTATAAAGTTTTTCCGCTTGGATTGGATTTACTTGATAAAATGAATGTGGTGAAATTTTAAATATATATTCTCCTAATTTATCGTTTATATATCCCTCTCCATATATATTTATACTTTCTTTTCCCATAATAACATTTGTATTTTTCGTATTTATATTTTTTACGACTGTTTTTACTTCTGGGAATTTATCAATTATTTGTTTTACCAATTCTTTCTCTTTTGGTATATTTTTTCCGTTAATAACAATTATACACATAATTTCATTTGTTTTTATCCCAACTTTAGTTACAATATGCCTTATTAATCCATTTTGATTTTTTTCATTATATACACTAATGTTATTATCGTTTATAAATTTTATAATAAAATTTGCAAGTTCTTGACTTTTTTTGTTTTGAATAAGACATTCTTGAATAGGTATTATTTCATGTGTTCTGTTTGCAAAAACTCCTATCTGGGCCTTTCCATATTTATTTACACCTACTGGATATTGTGCCTTATTTCTATAATAATATGGATTATCCATTCCTAGAGTTTCTTTTACATTAATCTTATTTTTTAGTGTTTTATTAACTAAACTTTGAACTGCATTTTGCTTCATTTCTAATGTTTTTTCATATTTTACATGTCTTAAATCACATCCACCACATCTTTTATATGTATTACAATCACACTCTACTCTATCTTGTGATTTTTCTAGTATTTCTACTATTTTTCCAAATGCATGTGATTTTAATACTTTAACAATTAAAACTTTAACTTTTTCACCTTTTAAAGTATTAGGAATAAATATTGTAAAATTATTAATTTTTGCAATTCCTTCTCCTGCAAATCCATTATCAATTATTTCTACTATGTACTCTTTATTTTTCTCTACTGGCATTTAAATCTCCTATTATTAATTTTTTTAGTTAACTTTTTTAGTTTCTTCTAATATCTCTTTTGTTATTTCTGTTTTATCAAATTTCTTAGCTAATAATATTGCTATTCCGACAACTACAAATATCCCTACATACATTAGTAATCCTATTTTCCAATTTCCATTTATCAATGTTGCACCAGCATATGTTGACGATATAATTGATGGAAATCTTGCAAGTGTTGCTATTACTATAAATCTACTTGGTTTTATTGGTAGTAATCCTGCTAAGTATGTCAATAAATCTTTTGGTGTTCCTGGAAGCAAGAATAGAATTAACATTATATATTCTATCTGTTTTGGATGTGTAAATAATTTACTATTTTCAATTTTTTGAATTTTTTCTTTGCTTACCATTGTATACACAAAGTCTCTTCCAAATTTTCTTACCATAAAGAATATCATAGCAGTTACTATAAATACAGATAACATTATAAAGATTAATCCTCCAAATGTTCCATAACACATACCTGCTAAAATTTCTATTGGTTCACCTGGTAATATTGGTAAAAATATTTGTGCTGCCTCTAATCCTAATAATAGCAATATTCCATTTGGCCCGTTTTGCTGAATTTCTATTTTTAAATTTTCTCTTCCTTCTGGTTTTAACAATTCTTTCATTATTGGATATAAGTATATTGTACATCCTATTAGTATCATTATTGTTATTATAAATATTATTATTTTAATTGTTTTGTTTCTTTTTTCTTTTTTCAACATTTTCACCTTCATTATATTGATTTACTTATAATCCATATTTACTGCTAAGTATTGTTTCTCATTTATATATTATCGTATTTAGATATATGTTATCATATCATAAAATAGAAAAAAGTTAAAGTATTTATAAGATAAGGTGATGGTATTTTTACACAATAAAAAAAGAAACCTCTTTCGAGGAAAAGAATAATTTCTTTTTGATGATTAAAACTAAAAAAGTTATTTTATTAAAATTATTTAAACAAAAAAATTTTGATTGTAAAATTCAACTATGCAAGTCGAAGCGTATCATATAGTTAAATTTAACATCAGGATTTTCAGAATTTTCATTGAACCTACCAAAAATGTTCTTTGAACCTTTTTGAAGGCTCCTTGAAAATTCCTTACTTAACGTCTAAAGTCGTTAATCCGTTGGTCTCTTTAGGCGGTTTTTATTTTACCAATCTATTGTATGTTTATTACTTGCACTATTTGTTCCTGTACTTGGTGTAATTTGGACATCAG
>CAJMJN010000009.1 GCA_905213875.1 uncultured Clostridium sp. | reverse complement strand
AAAAATAAATTTTATTCAATAGCAGAATTTAAAATAGAGTTAGATAATAAAAGTATAATAAAAATAAAAGCATATGATAAAAACGCAGAATACTGTTATCAGAAGTTAGAAAAAGAAATGTATATTAACATATATGGAAAAATAGATAACAAAGGAGATATAGAGCTACTAGAAATAAACTAACTAGAAAATGCAAAAAAACAAGCTAGGTAGAGAAAATAATATAAAAAACAATAAATTATAATATAATTCGTAAAAAAATAAAGTTTGTTAAAAATATAACTTAAAATATAAAATAGAAAAAAGACACTATAATACTAACTATACTACAAAAGTATAATTAATAAATAGTGTCTTTTTCCATAAAACTGCAAAAGATGAATAAAAAAATGATAAAAAGAAAAAAATAATAAAGAGGTGATCAAATGGAAGAATTAAAAAAAGAAATTAACAATCAAATAGAAATACTAAAAGAATTAATAAAACAAGAAAAAGATGAAGAAGTAAAAAAACAAATAAAAGTCGTAGACAAGTTATTAAATCAGTATTTAAAAGATTTATAAAAGCAAAGAAAATGTGACTTATATACATAAAAAATGTATATAAACAATACTAAAACTAACAAATCAACAACACTATAGAAATAAAAGGAACTATATTACTATAACTTACACAAATAATTCGTTTATACAATTTTAAAAATTTGATAATATATACAAAAACATAAAAATGGGTGGTATATAGATGAAGAAAACAAGTACAATAAAAATAGGAAAAAACATTCAAGAAATACGCAAAAGTAATGGATATACACAAGAAAAACTAGCAGAAGCAATAGAAGTATCAGTTAGACACATTAGTGACATTGAACAAGACAGAGCAAAGCCATCTTATGAAATATTAATAAAAATTTGTAATATATTTAATATAGGAATAAATCAAATATTTAGTAAATACTTAAACAAAACAGAAAATAAAACATTAGAATATTCAATAGCAGGATTTGACAAACTAAAACTAAGAGACAAAGAAACAATAGAAAACTTAATAATGTATTTTAATAAACAAGATTAAAAATAAATATATAAATAATAAAAAATAAAGTGAAACAATCATGTTCACTTTATTTTTTATGGTTTGTATAGTATAATTTAAAATAGATTATAAATAAAATGGAGATAAATATGTTTAACATCGAAGAAGAATTAAAAAAGCTACCTGGCAAACCAGGAGTATATGTTATGAGAGATAAAAATAACACAATAATATATGTTGGAAAAGCAGTTTCTTTAAAAAACAGGGTAAGACAATATTTTAGAAAAACAAATAAAACAGAAAGAATAAAAAAGATGGTTAGCCTAATTGACCATTTTGAATATATTGTCGTAGATAATGAGGCAGAGGCATTAATTTTAGAGTGTAATTTAATAAAGAAAAATAGGCCTAAATTTAATGTTTTATTAAAAGATGATAAAACATATCCCTATATAAAAATAGATGTTAAAAGTGATTTTCCAGGAGTATTTATTACTAGAAGATTAACTAATGATGGGGCAAAATACTTTGGCCCATATGCTAATCCAGGTAGTGCTAAAGAAATGATAGACTTTATAAAACAAAGATATAAAATTCGTCAATGTAGAACATTAAAACCTAGAACTAGACCATGCTTAAACTACCATATAGGTAGATGTTTAGCACCGTGCATGGGGTATGTTACAAAAGAAGAATATAAAAAACAAATAGACGAAATAATTGATTTATTAGATGGAAAAACTGATAAAATAATAAAAGAATTAACAGAGCAAATGCAAATTGCATCACAAAAAATGGATTACGAAAAAGCAGCAACTTTGCGTGATAGAATACAAGCAATTGAAAGAATATCTACAAAACAAAAAGTTTCTAATATATCAGAAAACAATATAGATGTTATAGGAATTGCAAAATCAGAATTACAAGTATGTGTAGAAATTTTCTTTGTACGAGGAAGTAAAATGATAGGAAGAGAACACTATTTTTACCCAGAATTAAAAGATATGGATAACAAAGAAATTTTATCAGGATTTGTAAAACAATATTATATGGATAATCCAAACATTCCAAATAGAATAATGATGAGAGAAGAAATAGAAGACAAAGACGCAGTAGAACAATGGTTATCCACAATTTTAGAAAAAAAAGTGGAAATAAAAACACCTAAAAAAGGCGAAAAACTGCGTTTTGTAGAAATGGCGGAAAACAATGCAAAAGTAACACTTGAAAACAAAGAAAAGGACAAAAGTGAAATATTATTAGAAATAAAAGAAGTATGCAAACTAGATAAATTACCAAGAAAAATAGAAACATATGATATTTCTAACATATCAGGCGAATATATGGTAGCAGGTATGTGTGTACTAAAAGATGGAGCAATAAAAAAGAATTTATCAAGACGTTTTAAAATAAAAACAGTGTATGAACAAGACGACCCTAAATGCATGGAAGAAGTTATAACAAGAAGATTAAAACATTCAATTGAAAATCCTAAAGGAGGATTTGGAGAATTACCAGATGCTATATTTGCAGATGGAGGAATCACACAAATTAGAGCAACCAAAAGAGCAATAGAAAAATATAATTTAAATATACCAGTATTTGGTATGGTAAAAAATGATAAACACCAAACAAGAGCATTAATGGACGAAAATAGAAATGAACTAGAAATATCACAAAACTTAATGAATGTAATAACACAATTCCAAGACACTGTGCATGATACAGCAATAACATATCATAGAAAATTACGTGATAAGTCAATTACAAAATCTAAATTAGATGATATACCAGGAGTAGGTGAAGTTAAAAAGAAAGAATTATTAAAATATTTTGGAAGTGTGAAAAAAATACAAGAAGCTTCAATAGAAGAATTAATGCAGGTAAAAGGAATTAACGAAAAGATTGCAAAAGAGCTAAAAGAACAGCTAAATAGCTGAATTTTAGCAAAAAAGCAAGGCGCAGAAGAAACTCTGCGCCTTGTTTTGGGGATAATGAAAGTTTTCCAAATGTTGTCTGCATTAATGCAGACAGCAACCCCCATAAAAAAGATAAAACTCAAAATTACAACAATAACAACCCGCTTAAAAATTTCTTTCATGTTACTCTCCTCCTATAGTTATGTATGCTTGAGTTTTCTATCAGAGGAATAAACCTCCAATAAAGTTATTATAGCACAATGAAATATAAAAAGCAACTTTATGTAAAATTATGCCAAAAGAAATAAAAAAATGCGATGAAAACATATTTAAATATATAGAAAAAAAGAATAAAACTAATTATTAATGAATATACATATATAAATTAATAATATGGGCATTATTCTTTTTTGCCCTAAGGGGGATTGAATATGGAAATTGCAAAAGAAAAATGGTTTGAGGTAAAATATGACACTAAATTGGACAAGATGGTAATAAAAAAGCCAAAATTTAATAATAAAATGTTATTAAAATATATCATAAATAAAATAAGAAAACATAGTTTTTTACTAACAATAGGTACAGCTTTTATAATTTTTGCTACATTAAATATTCTAATGATATATAGCTTTTTTGTAATTTTGCAAAATGTATAAAAATATGGTAAAATAGTTTCGTTATAAAATAAAAAAATAGTATATAAATTTTTAATAACCTTGAAAAAGAAAAGAGGAAAAAAATGAAACTAGCAAATGAATGGAAAGAATATAAAATTTTAGATATGGCAGATGGTCAAAAATTAGAAAAATGGGGAAATGTTGTTTTATCAAGACCAGACCCACAAATTATTTGGAAAAACAAAAGCTTTCCAGATAAATGGAAACAAATAAATGCAACATATCATAGAAGCAAAACAGGCGGAGGAGCTTGGGAATTTAATAAAAAAATTCCTAGTAGTTGGCAAATACATTATAAAAATTTAACATTTAATATAAAACCAATGGGATTTAAACATACAGGATTATTTCCAGAACAAGCTGTTAATTGGGATTGGATGATAAATAAAATAAAATCTGCTAAAAGACCAATAAAAGTATTAAATTTATTTGCATATACAGGTGGAGCAACAGTTGCATGCTTGTCAGCAGGAGCGTCTGTATGCCATGTAGATAGCTCAAAAGGAATGACAACATGGGCGAAAGAAAATGTAACATCATCTGGATTAGCTGAAAAACCAGTTAGATTTATTGTTGATGATGTTGTAAAATTTGTAAATAGAGAAATTAGGCGTGGAAATAAATATGATGCCATAATAATGGATCCACCATCATATGGTAGAGGTGCTAAAGGGGAAGTCTGGCAATTTGAAAATAATATTTATGATTTAGTAGAATTGTGTACAAAAGTATTATCAGATAATCCATTATTTTTCTTGATAAACTCATATACAACAGGAATTTCTAGTACAGTTCTAAAAAACATTATGAATATAACAATTGCAAAAAAATATAAAGGAAACTTAGAATGTGGCGAAATTGGAATACCAATGGAAAACTCAGAGTTAGTATTACCTTGTGGAATTTATAGTAGATGGGAAAGTTAAAATAAAACACAATAATAAAGTTATAACTTTAGGAGGAATTATATTAGTATGCAAAAATTAAAAGTAATATATGAAGATAACCATATAATTGTAGTAGAAAAAATACCTAATATTCCATCACAAGCAGATAAAACAGGTGATACAGACATGCTAAGTTTTGTAAAAAGTTATATTAAAGAAAAATATAACAAACCAGGAAATGTATATTTAGGTTTAGTACATAGGCTAGATAGGCCAGTTGGCGGAATTATGATTTTTGCTAAAACTTCTAAAGCTGCATCAAGGTTAAGCAATCAAGTAAGAGAGAAAATATTTAAGAAAAAATATCTAGCAGTAGTAGAAGGAAAATTTGAAAAAGAAGAAGGAACTTTAGAAAATTATTTGGCTAAAAATACAAAGACAAATACAAGTAAAATAGTTAATAAATCTAATAAAGAAGCAAAACTTGCAAAGTTAGACTACAAAGTTTTATCATATAACAAACAAGAAAACTTAAGCCTAGTAGAAGTAAACTTGCATACAGGAAGGCATCATCAAATAAGAGTTCAATTAGCCAATATAGGTCACAGCTTATACGGAGATCAAAAATATGGAACAACAGGAAAAAATAAACAAATAGCATTATGGGCATATAAACTAACAATAATACATCCAACGACTAAAGAAGAAATGACATTTACAGATTATCCAGAAAAAATTGGTGCATGGAATAAATTTTAAATTGAATGTTAGAAAGAAATCTACTTGAGACAAACAAATGAATATATAGCCAATGGTAAAAATAATAAAATCCAAATATTGCAATTTATAAAAATATATGTTACAATATCCAAGTAGTTAAGAGAAAACCGTTAGGAGGAATAACAGATGGCAATTGTAAAAGGAATATTAATAGCAGTGTATATTATAGTAGCAATAATATTAATTATATTAACATTAATGCAAACAAAAGATGATGCAGGATTATCATCTACAATAACAGGTTCATCAACAAATAATTTCTATGAAAAAAATAAAGGTAGAACTAAAGAAGGAAAATTAAAAAGATGGACAATTATATTATCAATTGTATTTGCAGTATTAACTATTGCATTAGGAATTGTATATATGATATAAACTATTAAGGGGGCGGTTTTTTATTAAACAAGCCCTTTTATTTTAGAAGAAATTGATAAAAAAAGAAAAACAAAATATTAAAATGAAAAAAATAATAAAAGAAAGAGGTAATAAATTCAAATAATGGAAGAACAAGAACAGAAAATTTTAAATTTTATGAATGATGAAGATTATGTCCCGATGAAAGCTAAAGAAATAGCAATGCTTATGAAAGTACCTAAAAACGAATATCACGAATTTTTAGAAATAATAGGCAAATTAGAATTAGAAATGAAAATTCAAAAAAACAGAAAAAATAGATATAGATTAAGTGACAAAACATATTATGAGGGATATTTTAGAAAAAATGCTAGAGGGTATGGATTTGTTAGAATTGAAGGACAAGAAGACGAAATATTTATATCTAAAGAAAATTCATTAAATGCTTTAAATGGAGACCATGTTTTAATTGAAATAACAGAAGAAAAAAATAAAATAAAAAATGCAGAGGGAAAAATTGTAAGAATATTAAAACATGAAAAAGATACATTAGTAGGGCTATTTCAAAATAGCAAGAACTTTGGCTTTGTAGTTCCAGACGACAAAAATTTTGGAACAGATATATATATTTCGAAAAAGAATTTTGGAAAAGCCAAAAATAATAGTAAAGTACTAGTTCAAATTACAAAATATCCTAAAGATGGCAAAAAAGCAGAAGGAAAGATTATAGAAGTATTAGGAAATATGAACGAAGCAGGTGTTGATATGCTTTCTATAATTAAGGAATATCAATTACCATCTAAGTTTCCAGAAGAGGTAAAACAAGAAGCAATAAAATGTGGAAATACCATAGATTATAATGATATAAAAAATAGAGTGGATTTAAGGGAAGACATTATATTTACAATAGATGGTGAAGATGCAAAAGACCTTGATGATGCTGTTAGAGTACAAAAATTAGAAAATGGAAATTATAAATTAGATGTTCATATTGCTGATGTTAGCCACTATGTAAGAGAAGATAGTTTGTTAGATAGAGAAGCATTAATAAGAGGAACAAGTATATATATGTTAGGAAACGTAATACCAATGCTTCCTAAAGAATTATCAAATGGAATTTGTAGTTTAAATGCGGGTGAAGACAGATTTACACTTTCTTGTTCAATGGAAATAAATCCAAAAGGAAATGTTGTATCTTCTGAAATATACAAAGGTGTTATTTGTGTAACAGAAAGAATGAGTTATACAGATGTGCAAAAAATATTAGATAAATCTGATAAAAATGTTTTAGAAAGATATGAAAAATATATACAAGATTTTGAGAATATGGCAGAACTAGCTAGAATTCTTAAAAACAGAAGAATAGAAAATGGATATTTAAGTTTAGACATACCAGAAAGTAAAATAGAATTAGATATAGATGGAAAAGCAGTTGGAGTTGGAAAATATGAAACAACTTTTGCCAATGAAATAATAGAACAATTTATGCTAACAGCAAATGAAACTGTTGCAGAAAAATTTTATTGGTTAAATGCACCATTTATTTATCGTGTACATGAAGAACCTGATATTGACAAAGTAAATGAACTAAACAAATTTTTATATAATTATGGATTAAAAATAAAAGCTAATAAAGACCATATTTATCCTAAAGAATTTGCTAAAATTTTGGAAGAGATAAAAGGAAAAGACGAAGAAAAAGTTGTATCAACTCTAGTATTAAGAACATTAAAATTAGCAAGATATGAAGCGGAAAACAAAGGACATTTTGGAATTGCAAGTAAATATTATTGCCATTTTACATCACCAATTAGAAGATATCCAGATTTATTTATTCACAGAGTAATTTCTGAATACTTGAAAAATAATTATATTTTAGATGATGAAGAAATAGAAAGACTAAATAAAGAAGCAGAAGATAGAAGTAAACAATCATCTGAAAGAGAAAAATTAGCAACAGAAGTAGAACGTGATGCAGAAAAAATGAAAAAAGCTGAATATATGGAAAGTAAAATTGGAGAAGAATATGAAGGAATTGTATCTTCAATTACTCAATTTGGTATGTTTGTAGAACTTGAGAACACAGTAGAAGGATTAATAAGATTTGACAATATGGGTGATGAATATTTTATTTATGATGAAGAAAGAAAAATCTTGATAGGAGAAAGAACTAATAAAACATATAAAATTGGGGATAAGGTTCAAATTAGAGTGATTAGAGCTGACAAGCAATTACGAGAAATTGATTTTGAATTAATGTAATTATTTAAAAAACATAATAATATTAACAAAAACAACTATAAGGGTGGAAATTACAATAACAGTAATTCCACCTGTTTTATTTTTTAAAGTTTGTATTTCATATATAGCATAAGCAACAGCTCTAAGCAAAATATATAATGTAATAAATAAAAACAAAATTTGATAAATAATATTGTTCATAAATAAATTACTCCTTTAAAATAAAAAATATTAATATAAAATGTTCAAAATATTTTATAATAATACCTTTTAAGTTGAAGTTATAAGCATACCAGATTTTACAGATGTATTAACATCAACTTTAAAAAAAGAATTTTTATAATTTTCTAACCAGTTATAATCATTATAATCTGGAAAAGTTAAAAAATTTTTAGTAGCATAATTCCCAAGGCCAGTAATATCTGCTGAATATTCTTTAGAAGTAGCATATAAATAATCTAAAAACATAGCTTCTAAATAGCTATTACAATAATTAGATACGCTATTTAGAACATCAGCAGATAAATATTGTGAATTAGAAGTCATTGAATATATACGTGCTGAAAAGTAACACTTTACAGATATATATGGTGATGATGTAGAAGTATCTACTGATATTTTTGGAGATTTATATGGTGTAACATATAAGTCTATAAACTCGTCATTATTTAAAGGATCAGGAACCGAAATTAAAAATCTTTCCACCTTGTTTTTTATAGCTAAAAAGGAAATAGTTTCTGGTATATTTAATTCACCTACTAACTTATCATTTCTAAAGACAGCAACACCAACATTTCTAGTGTTATTTGTACCTGTAACAAAAGAATCATCTGTACTCATATTTCCAAGAATAGCATAAGCATCACAAGATTGGCAACAAAGAGCATTAAAAAAGTTACCAATAGTGGCGTCAGGTAAATGCCCAGTGTATTTACTAGAATCTGTAAACATTTCATAATATTTTGAAATAAGGTTTTCAACTTCAGGTTGAGTATTATTTATATAGTCTTTTGCAGTACATTTGCTAATAACGATATTTGAAGAAGGGCGTATTTGAGTATCATTTATTAATGTAAAAATTTCGTTTTCAATACCAATACTTGCTAATTTTTCTGAAAAAATAATAATTTTACAATGAGATAAATTTAATTGCCTTTCTTGATAACTATTAACTAAATTTATAGCATTACTTAATGATGATGCAACAACAGTATTAGTTGTTGTTTTTGCAGTTTCAGTACTTCCAGATTCAGGAGAAAGGGGTTTTGAAAATTGAAAAGTAACTTCTAATTGATTATTTGGAGCAGAATCTATTCCAATTGCTAAAACATATATTAATTTATCTAAGTTAAGAGAAGAATAAGAAGTAGAGAAGGCACCAATAAAAATTAATATAATTAAAGCAATAATAATCTTTTTTGCTAAATTCATTTTTTAAAATTCACTCCTTTTTTAAAAATATTTGCAAAAATTAAAATACTTAAACTTAAGAAAATAGATATTCCAAGCATTAATATAGGATAAATATGTGATTCATAATATTGTGAAATAGCCAAATTATTAGGTAATAAAGCAATTCCAAAAAGTAATAAGCCAAGTACTGGAATAAGGATTTTTGTATCAGTTAATAAAGTTATTTTTTGAAAAATATAGGTTGAAAATTTTAATGTAATACTAAGATAAGATGCAAAAACCATGATCCAAATTAATAGAAATATTGATTCAAGCCTTTGGAAAAATGTACCGAATTCTATATATCTAGAAGCATTATATAAGGGAGAAATTTGATGTATTTTAGTAAAAAGCGAAAACACTAAAAGTAATGTAGCAATTGTAAATATTAGGTAGATTGATGTTATTATAGTAGAAATTATAGAAATCTTTTTAAAATCAGCAGGATTCTTTAAAAGGGGAGGAAGAAAGTATAAAAATACGATTCCATCAAATGATGCAATATTAGAAAGACCTAATAAAAACGTTTTAAAAAAGCCATTACCTAATATAGGAAAGATTCTTTGTGGTACAAAATTACTCATATTTGTTATAAATATAAATATAATGCTAATTAAAGCAAAAGGTAATATTATTTTATTAGCTTTTATTGTAGCATTAAAATTCAAACTATTTGCAATACATACAGCAATAACAAAAAGAGCAATTAAGAAGGTTATATTAGTCATTGGATAATATATTATTTTTATACTTTCGCAAAAAATTCTTAAAATAAATCCAGAACTTACAATAAAATAAGTAATAAAAACTACACCAATAAGATTTTTTAATATTTTGCCTCCTGCATATTCAGATATATCAATTATGTCCATACCAGGAAATTTTTTAAAAAGACGAACTATTAGTAATACTAATAATAAAGCAAAAATACTTACATAAATTATATTGATAATACTAGCAGAATGATAATTAGTTAAAACATCATTAGGTAGAGCCAAAGAGCTATGTGATATTACAATAGTTAATACTAGCATTATTGCTTCTAATGAGCCTATTTTTGTTTTTGTCATCTATTATCACCCTTTTCCGAATTGAATTTCCATTTCATAGATATTTTTTCTTGACTTTTCTCTTTTATAGGAGCCGTATAAGGAGCTCTATATTCTCTTTTCCATATAGGTGGTAACATATACCCATTTCCATTTTTCTTTGTAGATGGAGCAAATGGGGCGGTATATGAAACACCAAAAGATTTTTGATTGCATAATAAAGAAATATATACAAATAAGCCTACTGCAATTCCTAAAAAACCAGCCATATATCCCATTAATATAAAAAAGAATCTAAAATATCGCAAATGAAATCCAAAAGAAAAATCAGGGATGGAAAAAGATGCTATACCAGTAATTGCAACAATTATAATTAATATGGGACTAACAATACCAGCACTAACAGCAGCTTGCCCTAGTACAAGTGCTCCAACGATTCCAATTGTTGACCCAATAGCAGAAGGAACCCTAAGTCCAGCCTCTCTTATTAATTCAAAAGATATTTCCATAAGTAAAACTTCTGCAATAATAGGAAAAGGAACATTTGCACGAGAAGCCAATATAGAAAATAAAAGGCTTGTTGGTAAAATTTCTTGATGAAAGCTTGTTATAGCAATATAAAGTCCCGGAAGTAGTAAAGTTAAAAAAGCAGCAATAATTCTAAGAACACGCAAAAAATTACCAAAATCAACTTTTAAATTACTATCTTCAGAAGAACTTAAAAAATCGATTAAAACAGCAGGGACAATAAGTCCATAAGGAGTGCCATTTACAATAATTGCTACTCTGCCACCTAATAGAAATTTAGAAACTTTATCAGGCCTTTCTGTTGATAAGACTTGTGGAATACCTAAATCATTTGAATCAACAATTAATTGTTCTAATTCACCAGCAGAAAGTAGAGAATCTACTTCAAGATTATTTAACCTATATTTTACTTCATTTATTAAATCAGGATTTGCAATATTTTGCATATAACATACAGCACATTTTGTTTTTGTTATTTTTCCAATTGAAATATTTTCTATTATAAGATTTTCATTATTAATAATCTTTCTAATCAACGAAGTATTTGTACGTATATTTTCTACAAATGCTTCATGAGGACCTTTTATGACCATTTCATTAGAAGGTTTTTCAATATTACGCTGTTTAAAACCTTTTACATCAATATCAAAAGCAGATTGTAAAGTATCAATAAAAAGAACACAATTGCCGAGAATTAACACCTGAAGTCACTTCATCAAAATTTGTAATTTCCTGAACTGAGTTTTGAGGTAAAAGACAACTAATTAAGTAAGATGACAAATCGAATTTTTTGACTTTTCTTATTGTAATATTATTAGTAACTGCCTCTGACACAACTCTATTTTGGGAGTTGTCAAATAAGTTGCTTCTATTTCTTAATATAAGAGGTTTTAAAATAAAGTCATCCATAATTTTAGAATCAACCATTCCATCTATATATATTAAAAAAGCATTATATTGTTTACCTCTAGCATTTAAAGTAAATTCTCTTAAAATGATATCACTATTTATTAAAGTACTGTATTTAGTTTGTAAAAATTCCTTGTTAACATTTAAGCTAGAAAAAATATTTTGCTTTGTAGTATTAAGTTGATCTGTATTGTCAATAGTGAAGTGGGCTTCTAATGCTTCTTTTTCAGGCAAATTAAATTCATAATTGTCATAAGGTTTATATGCAAAAAAATCATTCCAAATATTTTTAAAATTCATAATTACTCCAATATATATTTTTTTTAGTATTGCAAAAAATTGTAAAAAATATACTAGTTTTAAAAATAAAAAAATGTTATAATAAAATTGATATATAACTAAAAAGTTAAAATATAAAAAGAAAGGATTAATTAATTTATAAAAGTTATTTTTATAAAATTGATTAAAAATGTATATGAAAGATAAATTATCAACTCTTATTACAATAATTATAATTTTATTAATGATGACTGCATTTGGTTTATTAGGTTATATTGTATGGAATAATATTAAAGATTTAGATGTTGCTGCAGAACCTGAACAATTCCAAACACAAATATCAAGTGAAGATACAGTAGATACTAAAACAATACAAACACCTAAAGTTGTAGAAAATAATAACCCATTTAATTATGGTTCAGAAGAGAAAACAAAAACTAGTAATGTGGATTATAGCAATATAAGTGTAGACAAATATTTTTATAATCAATTAGAAGATGCTTCAAAAACTATTTATAAAGCATTTGAGAGTAGCAAAGAAAAAATGAAATCTGGAACATATCAAGTTGAATTAGGAAATTCATTAGATAATGTATTAAATAGTTCAGGTGGGCAAGATAAGTTATCAGAATATTATCAATCTGCTATTGAAGCATACACATATGACAATCCAGATGTATTTTATTTAAGTCCAAACAAGTTATATCTTAATATTGAAACAACTAAAACATCAAAAGGAAATACATATAATGTGTATATAAATAGTGGAAATGAAAGTAATTATTTAATAGACGAATTTTCTAGTAGTAGTCAAGTGAATTCTGCATTAAGTGAAATAAATCAAATTAAAGATGAGTTAGTTTCAAAAAAGACAGGAAATACATATGAAGATATAAAAATGGTACATGATTATATAGTTGAAAATACAGAATATGATACAAGTATCTCAAAGCCGAATATTTACAATATGTATGGAGCGCTGGTTAATAAGGATGCAGTTTGTGAAGGATATGCTAGAGCTTTTAAATATATTATGGACAATATGAATATTCCTTGTGTGTTAGCTATTGGGCAAGGTACAAATTCAAATGGTCAAACAGAAAACCATGCTTGGAATTATGTGTGTTTAGATAGTGGTTGGTATGCAATAGATTGTACTTGGGATGACCCAATTGTAAATGGCCCAGGGTATGTAAGACAAAGTTCAAAATATAAATATTTTTTAAAAGGAAGCGGAAGTTTTAATAAAGATCATACACCAAGTGGACAATTTACACCAAATGGGAAAGTATTTAATTATCCGGATTTAAATTTGAATGATTATAATGGAAATTAAATAGGAGATTAGAGATACATGAAAAAAATATTATTAATAGAAGATAACGAAGCAATAATTATGGGATTAAAATATTCACTAGAACAAGAAAACTTTCAGGTTATATCTGCAAAAACAGCAAAGGAAAGTAAAGAAAAATTAGATAATAAAAATATTGATATAGTGTTGCTAGATGTTTCATTACCTGATGGAAATGGATTCGAAATTTGTAAAGAAATAAAAGAAAAAAATGATATTCCTATAATATTTTTAACAGCACAAGATGAGGAAACAAGTATTGTATTGGGGTTAGATTTAGGAGCAGATGACTATATTGTAAAGCCTTTTAGAACTAGAGAATTAATTTCTAGAATAAAATCAGTTTTAAGAAGATATGGAAAAAAAGAAGAAAATAACATTATTCAATATAAAGATATAAAAATTGATACCATATCTGCAAAAGTATATAAAAATAACAAAGAAATTATTTTTACTAGCTTAGAGTATAGGATTTTACTTATGTTATTTACCAATCAAAACAAATTAATAACAAGAGAACAGTTATTAGAAAAAATTTGGGATATTGCAGGTAATTTTGTTAATGATAACACTTTAACAGTATATATAAAAAGAATAAGAGAAAAATTGGAAGATGATTCAATTATAAAAACTGTTAGAGGTCTTGGATATAGGATAGGAGACTAATTTAAAATGAAAAATAAAAATATTAAACTAATAATTATTCCATTAACAATAGTAACAATTATTACATGTATTGTAATATCAATGCAAACATACAGCCAGTACAAAAAAATATCAGTAATAACAAATGAAAAAATATCAGAAATAATTGAATATATAATAAAAGAGAATCCCGCAATTGATACTAAAAATATAATACAAATATTAAATTCTAATGAATATAAAGATGGAGAAAAAGAACTTAAAAAGTATGGGATAAATATAGAAGAAGTTAATTCTATAATTGCTGTCCAAAAACAGATGAAAACTAATATAATATTAAATATTATTTTGATAGTTTTATTTAGTGTATTATATATGGCTATTATATTTATATATTTAAAACAAAGAGATAAGAAAATAAATCAAATAACACAATATATAAATGAAATAAAAAATAGAAAATACGATTTAAATATAAATGAAAATAGTGAAGATGAACTTAGCAATTTAAAAAATGAATTATATAAAATTACTATAATGTTAAAGGAAGAAAGTGAAATATCTAGACATGATAAGGAAAAAATAAAAATGTCAGTTGAGGATATTTCACACCAATTAAAGACACCATTAACTTCAATAATGATTATGTTAGATAATTTAAAAGACAATCCAAATATGGATGAAGATACTAAACAAAAATTTATATTTGAAATCAGTAAACAAGTTGATTGGATAAACTGGCTGGTTATATCAATTTTAAAATTGTCTAGGTTAGAAGCTAATGTTGTTAAGTTTTCTAATAATAAAATTAATGTAAAGAAATTTATAGACGAAATAATAGGTAATTTAGAAATACCGATAGAAATAAAAAATCAAAAGATTAGTATTGAAGGGGATGAAGATGCGTCATTTATTGGAGATTATAAATGGCAACAAGAAGCAATTACAAATATAATAAAAAATGCCATAGAACATAATAAAGAAAATGGAAAAATAACTATTAAATATGAAGAAAATGTACTATTTACAAAGATTACAATAATTGATGAAGGACAAGGTATTGCTAAAGAAGATCTTAAACATATATTTGAAAGATTTTATAAAGCACAAAACTCTTCAGATAATAGTGTTGGTATTGGGTTATCATTAGCTAAAAATATTATTGAAAAAAATAATGGAATGATAAATTGTAAATCTGAAATTGGAAATGGTACAGAATTTATTGTTAAATATATGAAATAAATTAATACTTATCATATATGCAAAGAGTTGTAACATATTATAAAAAATATTGATACTTACGTGAACTATACTTAAATTAGTGAGGTTCAATGAAAGTATCAATTTTTTTTGTATGGATTTACAGGATAATGCCAATGAAATTCAAATGTGACAAAATTTATAGTATATATGTCACTTAAAAGTCACTTTGAACAATTATACTAAAAACAGTAAAAATATTATAGATAGATTAAATCTTAAAAAATAGTTAAATTTAGGAAGCATTTAATCTAATTTGTGTTTGAAGAAAGGAATGAGATTAAATATGGAAATATTAAGAATTGAAAATTTGAACAAAATTTATGGAAAAGGAGATAACCAAGTAAAGGCTGTTGATAATGTATCTTTTTCAGTAGAAAAGGGCGAATTTGTTGCTATAATAGGCGCAAGCGGAAGCGGAAAATCAACTTTATTACATTTAATTGGTGGAGTAGATAGGCCAACATCAGGAAAAGTTTTTATAGAAGGAAAAGATATTTATTCTTTAAATGATGATAATCTTGCTATTTTTAGAAGAAGACAAATTGGATTAATTTATCAATTTTATAATTTAATACCTGTTTTAAATGTGGCAGAAAATATAACTTTACCTACAAAATTAGATGGTAGAGATGTTGATGAAAAAAGGTTAGATGAATTATTAAAGACACTTGGCCTTGAAAAAAGAAAATACAATTTACCAAATCAATTATCAGGAGGACAACAACAAAGAGTTTCTATAGGAAGAGCAATAATAAATGAACCTGCTTTAATGTTAGCAGATGAGCCTACTGGAAACCTTGATTCAAAGGCAAGTGAAGAAATTATTTCATTATTAAAACTTTCAAATAAAAAATATAATCAAACTGTTATTGTTATTACACATGATGAAAAAATTGCATTAGAAGCAGATAGAATTATAACAATTGATGATGGAAAAATAATAAAAGATGAAAGGAATGGAAAATAATGAAAGTATTAAATGATTTAAGCATACAAGATTTAAAACTTAACAAAAAAAGGTCAATTGTAATTGTAATAGGAATTATTTTATCAACTGCTTTGATTTGTGGAGTTGCAGGACTAGTAACAAGTTTTCAGAAAACTATGGTAGATACAGCTAAAGAAGGACAAGGAAATTATCATACTATCTTTTATAATGTACCAAAAGATGAACTTAAATATATTGAAGAAAATAGAGAAGTAAAAGATTATTTTTTATCAGAAGAATTAGGGTATAGCTATCTTTCTAAACCTAAAAATGCAGAAGAAACACCAATTGTTAATGTTATTTCTATGAATGATAAATTTATTGAAAATATGTCTGTAAATTTAAAAGAAGGTAGACTGCCAGAAAATGATACTGAACTTGCCATTTCAACAAGGATAAATGAAAAGTTTAATACTAATTATAAAGTTGGAGATATAATTACTCTAAATATTAATGAAACAGAACAAAATATGGAAAATGGGATTCCCAAAACATATAAAATTGTAGGAATAATTGAAAGACCCATTCTTGCAATAGAATCTTATTACGTGGATTGGTTTACAGCTATTACAAAAATGCAAAATGTAAATAAAAAAGCTAATATAGCTGTTTTATATAATAAACCTAAAGATTATATAAAAAATACAGAAAATATAAATAATATGACAAAAACAGAGAATAATGAAGATGGTGTCAGTTTTTCTGGATTATCAAACAAATATAAAAGTTATAAATATAATTTAATGGTCAATAAAGAATTATTAGCTTATGAAGGGGCTAGTTTGGATGATGAAACATTAAAAACAATATATGGATTAGGAGCATTTATAATTGGAATTGTTTTAGTTTCGAGTGTATTTGTTATTAGAAATGGTTTTGAAATATCAATAACAGAAAGACTAAAGCAATATGGAATGCTTTCAAGCATTGGAGCAACTAAAAAGCAAATTAAGAAAAGTGTGTATTTTGAAGGATTTATATTAGGACTTATAGGAATACCTATAGGCATTCTAAGTGGAGTATTTGCAATTTATATATTGGTAAATGTAGTAAATTATATTTTAAAAGATTATATATCAAAAGGAACTTTACTAACATACAGTATGTCTTGGATAGCTATTGCAATAAGTGTTTTTGTATCTATAATAACAATATGGCTATCATGCAAAAAGTCAGCCAAAAAAGCATCAAAAGTTTCACCAATTGAAGCAATAAGAAACCCTGAAGATGTAAAATTAAAAGCAAAAAAGGTAAAATGTCCTAAAATTATAACTAAAATATTTAAAACAGGAGGAGAAATTGCATATAAAAACTTAAAAAGAAGTAAGAAAAAATATAGAACAACAGTAATTTCTATAATAGTTAGTATTGTGATTTTTATTTCAATATCAAGTTTTATACAATATGGATTTAAAATGTCAGAAGCCTACTATACGGAAATGAATTATAATTATATGGTATTTATGCAAGAAAATGAAGATAATAAAGAAGAATTAAAAAAATACAAGATTTTAGAAGATATATCAAAATTACCTGATGTAGGTGAATATTCAATAAATAAAAGTAATGTACTAACAATGAATATGGATGAAAAACATAAAGCAGAATTAACTGAATATGGAAAAGAAATAAAAGAAAGATTTTATAATGAAGAAAATGGAGTAAGAATAGATGAAATAAATGTAATCTCATTAAGCAAAGAAGCATATGAAAGATATGTAAGTAAATTAGGTGGAGACTACGAGAAATATAAAAATGGAGCTATTTTAATTGATAAAAATATAAATACCAACAATGATGGAAAAAAGATTCAAGGCAATATATATACATGGAAAAAAGGAGATATTATTACTGGAAAAATAAATGATACTCAGTATAATATTGAGATTCTTGCTAAAACAGAAGAAATACCAGCCGGAGTAAATATTTTATATAATCCTGATGCTTTCATTATTGTAAGTGAAGACTTTATAAATAAGGTTGGATATAAAACAATTGCGTTATATTCTAACTCAAAGGATGCGTATAAATTAGATGAAGAAATTAAACAATATAAACAAGAGAACAATATAACTGATAATACTATTCAAACATTTAATATGGAAGAATCTGCAAGAGCAGAAAATGCAATTGTACTAGTGATTTCAATATTCTTATATGGATTTATAGGGGTAATTACTTTAATAGGAATAACCAATATTTTTAATACTATAACAACAAATATGAATTTAAGAAAAAAAGAATTTGCTATGCTTAAATCAATAGGAATGACCAAAAAAGAATTTAACAGAATGATTAGATTAGAAAGCATTTTTTATGGTTTAAAATCATTGATTATTGGAATACCAATTGGAACAATATTATCATATGGTATGTATACAATTTTTAGAAATAATATGGAAATGGAATATGTATTGCCATATAAATCAATTGTAATATCTATAGTCTTTGTGGCTGTTATAATTGGAATTATTATGAAATATTCTATGAGTAAGATTAATAAACAAAATGTAATTGAAACTATAAGAAATGATAATATTTAATGAATATTGACAAAAAAATAGTAGAGCCGTATAATATGTTTTATATGATATTTCTGAATGGGTATAAAAAATGAAGAAAAAAATAAAAGAATTTATTACAAAAAATTTAAAATGGATTATATTATTTATTTGTCTAATTGGATTTTTAGCAATAGCAGAAGATGTATTTAATAAAGAAATAATGAGTGGAGATATAATAGGGTATAAACTAGTATCAACATTTTTAATATCAGATTTTGCAACACCAATAGCGAAATTTATTACTAATTTTGGAGGAGCAATATTTTTGATAACATTAACAATTGTTTTATTGGTATTGATAAAAAATAAGAAAATTGGAATATCAATCTTTTCAAATCTAGTAATAGTTACAATACTAAACCAATTACTAAAAGCAATATTGCAAAGACCTAGACCAACAGAATATAGGATTGTTGAAGAAACAGGATATAGTTTCCCCTCAGGTCATTCAATGGTTAGTATGGCTTTTTATGGGTATTTAATATATTTGATATATAAATATGTAAAGAACAAGTATATTAAATGGATTTCTATTGTATTATTAAGCATATTAGTATGTTCAATTGGAATAAGTAGAATTTATTTAGGCGTTCATTATACAAGTGATGTCTTAGGCGGATTCTTGATATCAATGTCATATTTAGTAATATATATAAGTGCAGTAAATAAATTTTTATAAAAAATAAATCTTAGAAAATAGAAGAAAAATGACAATGTACAAAAAATTTATGAAATAAATTTTTGTGGGTGAATAAAAAAGCGGACTTTAAGGCTATTAATGTCCGCTTTTGTTGTAGTTTTAAATTAAAGTATTATACAAATTAATCCACCTGAACCTTCATTAACAATTCTTTCTAAAGTTTCTTGTAACTTAATTTGAGCATCTTCTGGCATTTTAGCAAGTTTAGCTTGTAAGCCTTCATTGACAAGTTCGTTAAGACTTTTTCCAAAAATATTAGATTCCCATATTTTTTTAGGGTCATTTTCAAACCCAGAAAGTAAGTAATTAACAAGTTCTTCAGATTGCTTTTCTGAACCAACAATTGGAGAAACTTCAGTTTGGACATTAGTTTTTATTAAATGTATGACAGGCTCTAAACAGACACATATATTTAAAAGGAAAAGTGGAAAGCTTGTGACTGGAAGAGTGCATGGGACAACTGAAATAAAGTATGATATAGATTTTGGGATAGATGATATGGAATTTTAGAAAATTTTAAAATTTAGAATTTTAGAAATAAGTTTTAGATTTATAGTCTAAGGCTTATTTTTTATATATGAAATTATTTATAACAAAGTTATTAAAATTAAAACTGAAAAAATTAATATAAATAGGGATTCGAGTAATTTATTATTTTTTAAATTTAAACGCCACAAAATCGATTTTGGGGCGAGAAAGTAGGGAGTAAATGTTTAGATAAAAATAATAATCTATATGAAAAATAAGAAAGGAGAGATTTGTAAAAATATGAAAAAATACAAACATTATTATTTAACAAGTGAAAGTGTTACAGAAGGACATCCTGATAAAGTAGCTGATTTAATATCAGATGCAATATTGGATGAATGCTTAAAACAAGACAAAGAATCAAGAGTAGCAGTTGAAACTCTTATATCAAAAGATAAAGTAGTTGTTGCAGGACAAATAACATCAAATGCAACAATTGATATAGAAAAAATAGTAAGAGAAAAATTAAAAGAAGTAGGTTATACAGATTCAAAAATAAATATGGATTATAAAACTTGCGATGTAGAAATAAATATTACAAAACAAAGTAATGATATAGCAATGGGAGTTGATTATGGAGGAGCAGGTGATCAAGGAATTATGTTTGGCTATGCTACAGATGAATCAGAAGATTATATGCCATATCCAATAAGCATTGCAAATAGACTTGCAAAACAGTTGTCAGAAGTTAGAAAAAACGGAAAAATTCCATGTTTAAAATCAGATGGAAAAGTACAGGTGACTGTTGAATATGTTAATGATGAGCCATTTAGAATTGATACGATATTAATATCAACACAACATTCAGAAAATGTGGACATTGAAATTTTACAAAAGGATATATTAAAAAAAGTAATAATGCCAATAGTAAAAGAAGATATGATTGATGTGGAAACAAAATTTTATATTAATCCGACAGGAAAATTTGTTTTAGGAGGAGCCATTGCAGATACAGGATTAACAGGAAGAAAAATAATGGTAGATACTTATGGAGGAATGGCACATCATGGAGGTGGTGCTTTTTCTGGTAAAGATGGAACAAAAGTGGACAGATCAGCATCATATATGTTAAGACATATTGCTAAAAATGTTGTTGCTAATGGTCTCGCAAGAAAATGCGAAATACAACTTTCTTATGCAATAGGAGTAAGAGAGCCGATATCAATTTATATAGATTGCTTTAATACAAATAGAGTACCAGAGTGGTTAATAATAAAATTGATAAAATCAAAATTTGATTTAACTCCACAAGGTATAATTGAATATTTGAAATTAAAAGAGCCAATATTTTCTAAAACTACAAATTATGGTCATTTCGGTAGAGAAGGCTTTACATGGGAAGAATTTGTACAAATGTAAAAAGACTTGAATAGTATGTAAAGAAGAGTTAAGATAAGACAAATTTTTAGAGATATTATTTAGGAAGTGATTAAGTTGAATACAACAGATTTAATTGGAAAAAAATTCGGAAAATTAATTGTTATAAGATTTGACCATATAGAACATAAGAGAGATAAAAATGGAAAAAATAGAGATAAAGGATTTTGGCTATGTAAATGTGATTGTGGTAATGAAGTAACTGTTAGTAGAAATGTACTGGTAACAGGAGATAAGAAAAGTTGTGGATGTTTGCATAAGGAAATGTTCAAAAAAAATGCAAGAAATAAAGTAATTGATTTAACAGGAAAAAAAATAAATAAACTTTTTGTTATGGGATTAGAAAAAATTGAATGTAAAAAGACGAAAAATGGAGAAAATAAAAACATTTATTATTGGAGATGTAGATGTGATTGTGGACAAGAAGTAGTTGTCAATGGAAATAGATTGAGAGAAGGTAAAGTAAAAGATTGTAAAGAGGTGATAAATAATCAGACTAAAAGTTATACTCGAATAGGTAATGAATACAAAAAAGAAAATATATTAAAAGAAGGGACAAGACTTGATTTTTTAAATAATAAAATTAGTCGAGCTAATACAAGTGGTGTAAGAGGAGTATCTTTTAAAAAAGATAAAATGAAATATAAAGCTACAATTGGATTTAAAGGAAAAACTTATTTTTTAGGATATTTTAGTAATATTGAAGATGCAAAAAAAGCAAGGGAAAAAGCAGAAGAAAAATATTATAAACCTATTTTAGAAAAATATAGTTATAATAAAATAATTGAAGAAAGTGAAGAAGAATTTGAATAAGACTTGTATAAAGTGAGTGTAAGAGTTAAGATACAACACAAACTTTATATAAGCTCTTTTTTTATAAAAAATGGAGGAATTAAAGTGTATATTTTAATATTAATAGGTGTAGCAATGATAAGTTCTTTTTTAACATTGTTACTACATTGTTGTTTAATCGTAGGAAAGGAAAGTGATAGAAGATGGGAGGAAGAAGTGATTACGAAGAAAGAAGAAAAAGAAGAATAGAAAGGTATAAGGAATTATCTCTAAAAGCACAAGAAAGATCTAGCCAATATAGTAATTCAAACGCCAATAGAATACTACAAATTGTACCTGGACAACCAATATTGGTAGGACATCATTCTGAAAAAAGACATAGGAAATTAATCAAAAAGGCACAAGATGATATTAGGAAATCAATAGAAGAAGATAATAAAAGTAACTTTTATAAGGAAAGGGCAGAAAATGCTGAAAATAGTAAAGTAATATATAGTGATGATCCACAAGCAATAATTAAACTAAAAGAAAAATTGGAAAGATTAGAAAATGAAAAAGCTAGTATAAAAGCAAGAGAACATAGTACATGGGAACTTACTAATATAGGAGCAACAATAAGAGAAACTAAAAAAAGAATTGAAAGACTTGAAAAATTAGAGAATATAGAATTTCAAGAAATTAATTTTGAAAATGGAAAAGTTATTCATAATAAAGAAATAAATAGAATTCAATTTTTATTTGACAATATTCCAGATGAAGACACGAGAAAAATATTAAAGTCTTATGGATTTAGATGGTCTAGATATGAAAAAGCATGGCAGAGAGTGTTTAATCTGAACTGTATAAGGGCAACTAATATTATAGTAAAAGAAATTGCTGAAAAATCAAAAGAAAAAGAGGAGGACGAAGAATTTGAATAAGGTAGAATTATTAGAAGAAATGTATGAAATGGAAGTACACAATTGGATATGCTATTCAAAAGATTTATCATTAACAGAGGCGAAAAAAGGATTTTCAAAGGAATGGGAAAAAAGCAAAAAAAAAAATAGGTTTATTACAAGAAATGATAGATGAACAAAAAAGTGAAGAAAAAGTTAATCATCCAAAAAGACAAATAAATGAAGAAGAATTTGAGTAACACAAGTTAGGAGATGAAGAAAATTGTTAATTGCTAAAATTGATATGGTAAATAAAAAAGAATATGAAGAATCAGAAATATATAAGGAAATAAAAATTATAATTCCCAGAAGTAGAGAAGAGTTAGAAAAAGATTTTGAATATCTTGGATTAAATTACAACAAGTATACAACACAAGATACACATATAAAAGAATGTATATTTATGGATAAAGAAGATGAAGATTTTGCTGTTGATATTTCTAGCTATGTTAATGATATGATTTGTAAAGCAAATAGATCAGGATATACTACTCCATTTAAAGATATAAAAAAGTTTTACAATATTGTTAAAAATTTTAAGGAATATGATAAATATAAAATACTTGCAATAATGGAAGCAGAAGAAGATAACATTAGAAATATTAAAGATGTTTTAAAATATGCAAAAAATATTGAGTCTTTTGATTTAACTGAAGCATATGATGACAAAGAACTTGGAAGGAGATTAGTATATGATGGAAAAATTGATGTAGAAGATTTAATAGAATATACTGATATGAGAAGATTAGGCAAGGAATATGCTGAAGATAAAAACATGAAGCATACTTCATACGGTTATTTAAAACAAGAAAGAGATTTAATAGATTATATTGAACAAGATAACGAGGAAGAATTCGAATAAAGAAAGAACAGGTGATTATGATGAAAATTAAATTAAGTGATATAAGAGAAGCAACATATGATGCTAATTTAGATACCGAATATAGAGAAGCTTTAGCTCATAGTTTAATGGGATTAGGATATGTAAGTGATTCACCACTAAACTTGTCTATGGGAACACAAAAAGAAAAAGAAGAAATTGAAAGAGTCGAAAGAAAAGCATTAAGCTCAAATCAGATAAGTGAAATTATACATTTAATGATGTATGAGATGAGAAATGATTTTCAATATGGAAAATTTAAACAAATCGCATTGGAATTTTTAAATATTTCAGAAAAGATGAGAAAGACAGAAGAAAAAAATAAGATAAATAATGAAATAAAAGAAAAGCCAAAATGTAATATTGATAATGAACGAGGTGTAATGTACGATATCATTTGTGAAGTTTCAAAAACATTAAAAGACAATAAGCTATTTAATGAATCAAGAGAAATGATTGAAAGAGCAACAACAACTTACAGTTATGACGAAGCATTTGATATCATAAATGAATATGTTGAAATTGTTGAAGAAAGAGAAAATGAGGAGGATGAAGAATTTGAATAAATCTGAAAAACCAAAGTGCAAATTATTAGGAGAAGACGGAAATATTTATAACTTAATGGGAATTGCATCTAGAACATTAAAGAAAAATGGACTAGAAGAAGAGGCAAAAGAAATGTTTAATAAGATAACTACAGAAGCAAAAAGTTATGATGAAGCGTTATGTATTATAATGGATTATGTAGATGTTACAGGAGAAGAAATATCAGAAGATGAAGAATATTGATAAAAATTAAGAAAATTTGAGGATGTCTAAATGACTACCTCTATTTTTTAAAGCACCCAGCTAAAAGCCACGCTTTTAGGCAGTTTTGGGGTGACAGTAGGTCGCCCTGATCCTGCAAAATTGCTTGAAGGCAATTTTGATTGAGAAAGTGGGAGCAAGGAGGAAGTTTGGAAAATAAAAAATCAAGTGAAAAATTAGAAAAATTAACTATAAGAATTTCAAAAAGTAAAAAAGAAATGCTAAAAAAGATGGTAGAAAAAAGTTCATATAATAGTCTTTCTGAAATAGCAAGGGCAGGGATTGAAAAAGAACTAAATGTTGAAATGTATAAAGAAAGTTTGGATTTTATAGTAAAAGCATTAGATCAAATGTTAGATGAAAAGTTAAAACCATTTATAGCAAGTCAAAGAAAAATAAATGCAAAATATTTAAGAACATCAGTAATAAACACATATTTGCAGGGAGAAGTAATGTATAAATTACTAGGAGATGATATGCATAAGGAGTTCATAAATATGTTAAATAATGCTCGTAAAAAAGCCAATTATTATATATCACGAGACACAGAAAAAATGCACAAACAGGATTTATATGATTTTTATACAATAGGAGAATTATATAGAAATGAATAATATAATTTTCTTATTTGAAACATTTAATCCAAATAAAAGAACTACATTTTTTAAACATAAAAATTATACAAATTATTTGGCATATAGTGAATATGCTATAAAAAATAAAAATACTGAACATGGATTATTTGGAAAGATTGCAGATTTTCCAGATATAGAAAAAATGAAAGATATAGAGCCAGTAAATTCATATATAACTAATTTAGCATATAACAAAATGCCAATATTCAGATGTACGATATCATTAGATGAATATGATGCAATAAGATTGGGGTATGATTCAAAAGAAAAATGGAAAGAACTTTTTGAAAGTAAGTTAATAAGTTTTGCTAAAAAAATGAATATAAAATATGAAGATTTACAATATGCAGGTGCTGTTCATTTAGAAAGTGGACATCCACATTTACAAGTAATGATGTGGAGTAAGCAAAAAGAAAAAATGAATTATTTTATAAAATATAATGTAATAAATAAAATGAAAGATGAATTTACTAATAGCATTTTTAGAGATGATTTATTACAATTATATAAGGAAAAGGATATTGCTAAAAAGAAGATAATACAAGAAAATATAACATTACAAAATTTGAAAAAAATAAGTAGTGATAGTAAATTTTTAAAAGACATGATGAGATATGAAAAAGATTATCAAAATAAGAAAATTATTCCACAAAGACTTAAATATAGAAATATAAAAAATATTGCATTAGATTTATTAGAATTAAGAAAATTATTAAAAGAAACAAGTGGAAGTATAAAATATCAATATTTAAAGAAGTATCCTGAAGTTATAAAAAAAGTAGATGATTTATCACAAAAAATTATTGAGAAGTCATTAGATACACAAAAGCAAATTAATGAATATATATTGGCAAAACAGAAAATTATTACTTTTAAGTATAGTGATAAAAATAAAATTGAAGAAGCACAAAAATTGGAAAAAGAAAAAGCAGAAGAAGAAATAAAAAAGATAATAGGAAATCAAATTTTGAATTTTGAGAGAGCCTTATTAAATCAAAAAATAGAAGATGATAAAACAATGTACTATAATGAAACTGAAAGTTTGATATGGAGAATATTTAATTGTGTTTATTTTTCAGCAAGACAAGAGGAAAAGTATGTGAAAAATTTTGAAATAAAATATAAAAAACAATTATCTAAACAAGCAAAAAAAGATATTGCAATTAATAAAATGAATGCATCTAGTTTTAACTGGGAAAAATAACAATGAACATTTATTATAAAGTAGATGTTCTTTTAATTTACATGAAAAGGAGGAATGTGGAGTTCCAAAAAAGGAGAAAAAACATAAATAGAAAAATTTTACTTATAATAGCGATAATATTTAGTATAGGAATATGTGCTTACACATCTGTAAATCTACATTTTTTATTAAGCAAAGATTTTGAAAGTATGCTAAATTTGAATTTACAAGATATAATAAAAACACTATTCGCAGACAAAAGAATATTACTTATATTTATAATATTAGAAACAATAGTAATAACATTTTTATTATTATTTACTAATAAAACTAAAAATATATATCATAGCAAAACAATAAAATTAACAGATAAAATAGAAGTACCAGTACCAGCAGGAGATGGACAATACGGAACAGCTTGGTGGTTACAAAAGAAGGACTATGATAAAATATTTAGTTACAATATAATTGATAGAAACAAAGAATATAAAGAAAGTTGTTTTGATTCAGGTGGAATAATAACTAATTTTGAAAGAAATGGAAATCTAGAAAAAATACATTTCATTGGAGATAATTTACATACGATTTTAATAGGTAGCTCAGGATCAGGAAAGTCAAGGTCAATTTTAATTCCAAGTATAACAATGCTTGGGTTAGCATCAGAAAATATGTTAATTAGTGATGTAAAAGGTGAATTATATTTATATACAGCACCAAAATTAAAAGAACTTGGATATAATGTAATTGCATTAGATTTTATAAATTTTTTAAAAAGTAATCATTATAATTTTTTAGATTTAGTTATAAATGCAGTAGAAGATGATAATATTCCACTTGCTGAAAGTCTTGTAAATGATATTGTAAATATATTAGTAGAAAAAAATGATAAGACAGAGCCTATCTGGGTTAATGGAGAACAGAGTGTAATAAAAACAGCAATTATGGCTGTGGTACTTGAAAATAAAGGCAGAAGAGAATATCAAACTTTAACAAATGCTTATTATTTTGTGGCTGAAATGTTTAAAACAGCAGATGATGGTGAAATGTTAATTGACAAATATATGAAAAATAAAACAGCAGAAGATCCTATAAAAAAGTTTTTTGCAGTAGCAGGTACAGCACCATCAAAAACAAGAGGAAGTTTTGTGGCGGCAGCACTTTCTACTTTACAAATGTTTGTAAGTGAATATGTTGCAGATACAATACAAAAATCGGATTTTGATTTAAGAGATTTTGCAACAAAGAAAACAGTAATATATATTTTATTGAGTGATGATAAATTAACATATCATAAATTACGGTAGTCTATTAGTACAACAGTTATATACAGCAATTGTAGATAGCAGTAGAAATTCGGGAGGAGAGCTACCTATAAGAATGAATTTTATATTGGATGAATTTGCTAACTTTACAAAAATTGATACATTTCAGTCAATGCTAACAGTTTCAAGACGGTAGAAATTGCAGATTTACAATTGCAATTCAAAGTTTTGGACAACTAGAAGAAAAATACGGAAAAGAAGGAGCACAGAATATTTTAGACAATGCTACTCTAATATATTTAAAATCAAATAGTGTTGAAACAGCAACTAAAATATCAGACAAATTACGGAGTATATTCAGCACAAAGTTATGGTGAAAGTAGTAACACGAATATTAAATATGATAATAGTAGTAGCAGTATGAGTTTAATTTCTAGAAAGATGTTAACAGCAGATGAAGTGCTAAGAATACAAAGCCCAATTATTTTAGTAATGATTGCAGGTGAATATTCAGCTATATTATATGTTCCAGATATATCAAAAATGTATTTTAATAAATTAAATGGAATGGGAACAAAAGAAGAAAATAAAAAATTAAGAATCAAAAGAGAGGAAGAAAGACCAATAAGAGAAATTCAAAAGGTTAAAATATGGAACATTTGGGATGAAATAAATAATATGGATGAAGAAGATTTTGAAGAAAGACAGAATTTAAAAGAACTTCGTGAAAACTGGAGAGTAAGTAGGAAGAGAAAGGACAATGATGAATAAAAATAAAGAAAAAATAAAAACAGCAATTAAGATTGGTTTAAGAATAATCTTATTTGTTGTTTTATTATTTGCAATGCAACAGATAGTTCATGCAGCAAGTTTTGAAGAAACTAAATTAGTTATAGGAACACAAAATTTAGTTAATGCAGTAATTAAATGGCTAACTGGTATAGGAATAACAATTTGTGGTGGTTATTTCATTTACTATGTTTATTGCCTAAAAACAAATGATGAGGGAGAAAGAAGAAGAAATATGCAAAATATTAAAACAACTTTAATATCAATGGTATTAATTACTTGTGGTTTGGCACTTATAGATGTAATTCTTGGATTCTACAGATAAAGAAAATTATTGAATTTTCTTTGAATAGAGGTGATAAAAAATGGCAGATATGCTTGTAGAATTAATTCAAAAATTTATTGATGGATCAGAGGCAACACTAAATTCATTATTTAAAAGTATGGTGAATTTGGTGTTTTTTATAGAAAGAGAATTAAATAGCATACAAGTGCAGGGTGGCAGTAAAATAGATTTCAATGGAATATATCAAGTTGTATTTAATTATGCTTGTTTTATTTTAGTAATTGTATTTATTGCAAAATTAATAAAGATATATTTTTTACAAAATGATGGGGATGCAGAAAAAAATCCAATTCATTTAATTGTTGGAATGTTAAAAGCAGTAATAATTATGATTTGTTGTAAAGAAATTTATGATATATTTGTCGGAATCACAAGTAGTTTTCTAAATAGCATTTTAGGTGCTATGCCTGTTAAAACGGTAAGTTTATCTGAAGTGTTAAGTGGAAATATTGCAGGAGGTATTTTTACAGCAGTAGCATGTTTAGTATTACTGATAACTTGGTTAGTTTTAATTTGTCAATTTATTATGAAGGGAATTGAAATGCTACTAATGAGAATGGGAATACCATTTGCAAGTATTCGGACTTTTAAATTCAGATGGAGGAGTATTTCCTGAATATATAAGAGGCTTTTTAATGACAGCATTTACATTGGTAATACAATTAACACTTATGAATTTGTCAATTTTAGTAACAATAAATGGACATTTAATTTATGCTATTGCAATAGCAATAATATCAGTAAATACACCAATGATACTATCAAAATATTTGGTAAAACCAAATGGAAGTATTATAAATTCAGCAGGAAATACAGCACGTAATTTAAGGGCATTGACACCTAGATTAAGAAGGAGGAGATAAAAATCGAAACTTTACAAGAAATAATACGAGTTTTAAGAAACATTGGCATCGCTATTGGAAGTGTAACATTTATTATCTTATTAATAAAAATGAGTGTAGAGCCTGACAACAAAATGAAGTATATTAAATTAGCGAAAAATACAGTTATAGCAAGTATATTAATAACATTGTCACTAAGCCTTTTAGAAATTCCTAAAAGTTATTTTGGAACACCTACTGGAATTGCAGATGATGAAACAAGTGATATTACATTTGCTAAAATAGAAGATAAAGATTGTCAAAACAGAGAAGTTGTAAATATAGATGGAAAAAGATATGTTATAACAGATTCAAATAAAACAATTGCAGCATTAACTGACAATGAAGAATTGCATGAAGCCTTTGGACTATATTCTTCAGCCAAAGTAGTAGAAAATGTAAGTTATTTAAGACTATTTAATGACTGTCAAGGGTTTTGGAAAGGATATTATGCAGATATAGCATATTATAGAGATTCAGATGGGTTTATTTTTCCTTCTAACTTTACATATCAAGATTATATAAACCATAAGGAAAATAATTCATTTGGTCGGAGGAGCAGGTGGAGGTGGTAGTAGATGAAAAAAACTGTAAAAATACCATCGCAAATTAAATTGCAAACTGAATTTTTTGAAGGATATGGTATGGCTGAATTAATAAAAAGTATTATTGTTTTGGCTATATCAAGTATAATTGCATATTGCATATATAAAATAACGAAAACCACTTTATTAGCAACATTCTTAGTTATAGGAAGTACAGCAATTTCAGTTGTATTTGTTACTAAAAATAGAAGTGGTTTTTCTTTAATGGATAATATAAAAAATATCGTAAAATATGAACTTATGCAAAAAGGGTATAAGTATGAAAGAGGGAATTTCAATAAAAGAGAATAAATCATTAAATGAATTTTTAAATATTAGAAAAATTGAAGATAACTTTTTATATACATTAGATAAACAAGTAATTTCTTTTATAAGAGTACAACCAATAAATACGGAATTATTTTCAGAAGAGGAACTTATACAAAAAATGAATAGTTCAAGTGTTGAGTTTAGTAATGAACAACAACCATATACTATTTTTATAATTCCTAGAAAAGTAGATATTGCAGATTTTATAAAAGAACAAGAAGATTTAAAGAAAAAATTAAAAGATGAGGCAAGTATAAGAATTGTTGAAAAAAGAATTATAGCAACACATGAAATGGTTGCAAATAAAAACATTATCGAAAATGAATTTTATCTATGTATATGGGAGAATGCATCAGAGAATGTTGAAGAAAAATTAGAAAAAAGAGCAATAAACTGGAAAAATAGATTAAAACAATGTGATTTGGAATCTGAAATATTAGAGAAGACAGAAATTATATTATTAATTAAAAGTTTTACAATTCCAGAATTTGCTCGAAAGGAGAGTGTGGATTATGATGATAGCATCATAAAAATAAGGAGAAGTAGTGTTAAAAATAAATAATGTTTACAATATGGATTGTATGGAAGGAATAAAATTATTAGATGATAAAAGTATCGATTTAGTGATAATAGATCCGCCATATAAATTAAATTTAAGCAAATTAAAACATCCATCAAGTTTTAATAGTTATGCAAATGAACTATTAGATTTAAAGGATGGATTTGATTTAAAAGTATTAGATTTATTAGTACAAAAAATGAAAAAGATAAATATATACATTTACTGTTCTAAAAGGCAGGTAAAGGAATTACTGGAATATTTTATGAATAAAGATTGTAATTATGAAATATTAACATGGCATAAAATGAATCCTAGTCCATTAACAAATAATAATTATTTGCCTGATACAGAATATGTAGTATTTGCAAGAGAAAAGGGAGTAAGGCTATATGGAAATTATCATACTAAAAGAAAATATTATATTTCAGGAGTAAATCAAGTCGACAAGAAAAAATGGAAACATCCAACTATAAAACCATTACCGTTTATAGAAAATCACATAATAAATTCAAGTAACGAGGGTGATTTGATTTTAGATTGTTTTGCTGGAAGTGGTACAACTCTGGTTGGAGCAATAAATCAAAATAGAAATTTTATAGGTTTTGAAATAAATAGCCAATATTATGAAATAGCAAAACAAAGAATAAAAGAAGCATTAGAAACAAAGGCAGGTGATAAAAAATAAAAAAGCAAGAAGCAGATTATAATTTAATAGATTTAATTACACCAACTGGAGGATTAACATTTGAAAGAAATAAAATATATTTTGGGAGTAGATATTGTAAAGTATATACGATTGTTCATTATCCATCAAATGTAGAATTAAAGTGGTTAGGAAATTTAGTTAGAAACATAGGAGCAATATTTTCGATAAATATTGAGCCCACAGATAATGCAGAATTAATTGATTCATTAGATGCAAGAATCAGAGATGCTTCAGGATTATTACAAATATCAAAAAATGAATCAAGTAGACAAATTAGAGAAAAAGAAATAAATGAGGCAAGTGAAATTATAAATAGAATGATACAGAATAATGAAGTTGTATCATATTTAACAATATACATTTTAGTTTCAGCAGATGAGAAAGAAGAATTAAAACAAAAATGTAAAGAAGTTGAAAATGAAGTACAACATCAAAAATTGAAAATAAGGAATCTTACAAATTATTTGCAATTTGATGGTTTTAAAGCAGTAGCACCTTTTTTTACAATTCAAACTGAGTTAAGTAAAAAATTTAAAAGAAATATATTAACAAGTTCTTTTACAGGAGGATTTCTATTTAATACAGAAACTTTTATTGATAAAAACGGATATTATTGGGGAATAAATCAAAATGGTGGTATTATTATTTTTAATTTATGGCAGCAAGATATAATGAGAGGCAACAGCAATATGTTTGTAGTAGGAAGTTCAGGCTCTCGGAAAAAGTATGGCAGTAAAGCATATGATATTAAATGAAATTCCTACAACCAAAATTTTAATAGTAGATGTAGAAAATGAATATAATCATTTATGTAAAAAATTAAATGGCAAAGTAATAGAATGTGATGGAATAGATAGTGGAGGAGTTTTAAATCCATTACAAGTAAGAATAAATAGAGATGATGAAATAGGAAAAAATGCTTTATCATTGCATTTTCAATTTTTAGAAACATTTTTTCAAATATTATATCCATCATTAACAGAAATAGAGTTTTCAAAATTAGATTTAATATTTGAGAAACTATACACTAAATTTAATATTACGAAAGAAACAGATATTTCAAAATTAAAAAATACAGATTTTCCAATTTTAGAAGATTTGTATTTTTTTATTGATAATGAAAATAAAAAACATCAAGATACAGTATATGAAAAATTATTAGCTTTAATTAGACCAATATGCATCGGACAAGCATCTAGTATATGGAATGGATATACAAACATTGAAGTAGATACTAGAATAACAACATTTAATACATCAACAATGCAAAAGTTTCAAATTCAATATAAAAGAGCGCAGTATTATAATATTTTGTCTTATGCTTGGGATATTTTAAGTAAAGATGTTAATGAAAGAACAATGCTTGTAGCTGATGAATGTCATATTCTAATAGATCCTAACATTCCACAAACATTGGAATATGTGAGATACATTAGCAAAATGGCAAGAAAGCATAATTCTTCAATTTGTGTAATTTCACAAAGTATTGAAGATTATCTAAATGAAAAAATTAGATTATATGGTCAAAGTTTATTGGCAAATTCAACCAATAAACTATTTTTTAAATGTGATGGAAAGGACTTAAAAGACATAGTAAACATATTTAATTTGACTGAACAGGAAGAAAAAATGATACTAAATGCAAAAGTAGGAGAGTGTTTATTTATGTGTGGTACAAGAAAATTATATATGATTTTTAAGTTATTTGATTACGAATTAGAAATGATAGATTCAAAATTTGCAAAGAGTGATGTATATGAGTAAAAAAATATATTTAATAATTGGAATAATAATATTTATATTAATAATAGGCTCATATTTTCAAATAACAAGTTCAAATTCAAAATCAACTAATAATACAGAAAAAAGTAATATAGAAAATGAAACAGAAATAGGAGAAATTGTATATAATGGCAAGTTTGCTATGCCAATTGAAAATTTTATTCAAGTTACAAGTAAATTTGGGTATAGAGAATCACATGGAGTAGTACATTCAAATCATACAGGAATAGATTTATGTGGAAGTCTTGGCAGTAAAGTTATGGCTGCTGACAATGGAGAAGTAACACATTCAGGGTGGCAAAATGGATATGGGAATTGTGTAGAAATAAAACATATAGATGAACAAGGAAATATATTTTATACATTCTATGGGCACATGAGAGATAATTCATTACAAGTTACTAAAGGTCAGCAAGTTGTGGTAGGACAAGTAATTGGAATACAAGGCTCTACTGGAAATTCCACAGGAGATCATTTACATTTTGAGGTAAGAAAAAGTAGTGGTACTAATAAAGATACCATTGATCCTGCACCATATTTATTTGGTGAGAAAGAGAGGGAATAATGCAAAGAAAAAAATATTATGATTTATATGAATTATATACAAGAGAAGAAATGTCTGAAATTGCCAATAAAGAAGGCTTTTTATTTGTCGAAACTTCAAATGGAGACAATTATGAAATTAGAAAAAGTGATGTTGCAGATTTTATTGTTTTAGAAGCAGAACGATGTGGACATGCAGTTGATATAAAAATGTATGTACCTAATTATGAAATTGAAGAGCCATTTGTATCCACTTATGGATGTTTTTTAAATAAGATAAATCCAACATTTAGAGAAGAAATTATTGAAAGACTTATTAAATTACAAACGACAAATACAAAACCAAGAAAAGTAAAGGTTTTTGACAACGGTATTTTTGAGAAAATGACATTAGAAGAATTAGGAGAGAAAGAAGGGAAAACATTGCAATATGATAAATTTTATAAAAAATATTATCAACAACACAAAATAGAGAATATCGATGAATTGGAGGTAGAATGATGAACAGAGATAAGAAGGAAATGTTTTGCTATTTGGCTATATTTATTATTTTACTGGTAATTGTAGTATTAAATAATGTATTCTGGAAACTAGGCAAAAATACTGGAGATACTACCAATAATACTGAATACTTGAAATCTAACAATGTAATATATAATGTACCGTATGAAGAGAGGGGACTTGATTAGGAGGGGAGTATAATGTTAAGTTACATTGCAAGTAATCCTATGGAAGATTTAATAAAGGGTGTTTGTGAAGAATTAAATATCACGATATTAAGTAAAATAGGAGAAATAGATTTTTTACAATATATAAAAGAAACAAAAGTAAACTTTAAATTGATAAAATATATTATTATTGAATTAAAAAGTTTAAAGGGAACAGAAGAAAATATTATAAATGGTATAAGTTATTTTTATGAAGTATATCCAAATATAAGAATAATAATTTTAGCAAGTGGATATGATGATCAAAATGATATTTTAACTAATTTGTACGAAAAAGGTATATATAATATTATAAATTCTGTTGAATTAGAAAAAATAAAATCTGAATTGAAAAAATCATTAATATCAGATGGATTGTCAAAAAAAGAGAGTAAAAGATTTAAAAAGGCTGAAATTATAAAGAAACAAAAAAGAAATAATTTGAAAAAATACATTACAAGTATGAAGAAAAATAAAAAATTGAATAGTGAGGGGATAGAAAAAACACAAGTAAATAATACAAGTGTTTATTTTTTTACACTTTTAATTCAAGCAGTAGATAAATTATTAGAGCTTTTAGGAACAGCTATTATATTTGGATTAACATCATTAGGACTTACGATTATTTTTAATGAGTCATTAAGAAACATTGTATTTCAAATGTTAGGTTTGAAATAGGAAAGGAAAAAATATGGGATATTATAGTGAAGTAATGATTGCAGTAACGAAAAAAGATTTTAAGAAGGTAGAAGATGCACAAGCTAAAATGACAGAAAATTTGTTAGACTATGTTAATAAACACGACTATAAAGAAAATAATAAAGATTGTGTATTTATGTATTGGGATTCTCTAAAATACTATAAAGAATTTGAAGAAGTTCAAGCACTTGAAAAAAGTTTAAGTAAATTAAAAGATGGATATGTTTTTTGTAGACTTGGAGAAGAAAGTGGAGATATAGAATTTAGAAAAAGAACAAAAATCCCTGAATTAATGAAGGAATTTCAATTTATAAGAGACATAAGAAAAAAATTAAATGAAGAATTGAAAGAGGAGGAGGAAGAAGAATTTGAATAGATCAAGAATTATAGGATTGAGTATGTTAATACTAGCACTTTTTTCAACAAATTGTTTTGCATCAAATAGTGAATTAAAAGATTATGAAATAAATGAAACAATATCAATAGAGAATGCTGAAGAATTTGAAAAAAATATTCAAAAAAATATTAATATTGATAATGTTAAATATGAATTACAAGATGTGTCAAAACAAGAAAATAAACAAAATATTAATAAAGAAGAAACTCAAACAAAACAAAAAATAGTATATACGAATAACAAATACGATGTGTTAAATATGTTTGAAAATAAAATTGAAATGACAAAGGATGGAATGTTAGGAATTTTAGAATTACAAAATAATTCATTAGATATAAAAACAAATGATAGTTATATAGAGCAATACAAAGTATCATTAACAAAAAAATATGAAAATGTACCAACTAATGAATTAAACGATATTCCAAAGAGTATTGAAGAAAATGGAGTTACTTATTATTTAGTAAATCCAATTTGGAATATTTCACAAGTAGAAAAGATTGAAGGTCAAGATGTTCCAATAGCATATGATGGAGAGATGCAATATGAAGGAATAAAAGAAAGGAAAATAGTAAAAAACTATTTGGCAACTGTAACATATATAGGAACATTGGAAAAAGAAGAAATAGAGTCAATAACCTTTAATATAAAATATAAAGAAATGCCTCAAGAAGATATAGAAGAAAAAACAAATTATACACCAATAGTAGTAGCAACAGCAGGAACTGGTATTTTAGTAATAAGTGGAATATTTCTTTGGAAAAGAAAAAAGAAAGATAAAATTGCACAGTAGGAGGATTGAATGAAAAATAAAATTGTTATAATAAGTATTTGCATTTTATTGGTTATAATAATTGGTAGTGCTTTGTATTATTGCATTGTATATGATAAAAATTTAGTTGATCCCAATAATATAACAACAGATTCTAAATTTGAAAATATTACATATAATCAAGCAGACGATTCAGACATATTAAAAGATGGAATATTAGGAATAATTAGTATTGAAAAAATACGGCTTAAAAGCTGAGGTAAAAGAAGGTAGTAGTAATGAAATATTAAACGAATACATAGGGCATATAGAAAATACATCAATTTATGATGGTAATGTTGGACTTGCAGGACATAATAGAGGTAATAAAAATTCGTATTTTGCTAGATTAAATGAATTGAAGAAAGGTGATATAATTACATATAAAACAAATTTTTTTACAAGAAAGTATAAAGTTGATAATATACAAACAATACTAGAAACAGACTGGAATTTATTAAAAGAAACAGATCAAAATAAATTAACATTAATAACTTGTATTGCAAATAAGAAATTGCAAAGGTTATGTGTGCAAGCAACAGAAATTGTGGAAAATAACTTGAAATAAAAGTGAAAATGGGTTACAATAAGCACAAAGAAGAGGATGTGGTTTATATGAAAAAAGAGAAAGACAAAGTTTATAAAGTCGAAATAAAACCAAAATGGGAACTAAATTTTGCAGCAAAATTTTATCTTGTTTGCATCATAGTTTTTGTGCTTTTAGTAGCTTATATTCAAATATATAGACATATACATAGAGATGAAATAATACAAAATATAATTGAAAGAGAAAATAAAGTAGTTGTAGAAAATGAAATTAAATAAAAAATAATAGAACACCTTTTAGGGTGTTTTTTTAATGGAGGTAAAAAATGAAATTAAAAAAATTAGTTAGTATAATATTACTAATTTTAATATTAGTAAATTCAATGTCAGGCATTGCAAATGCTTTTGAAGTTAATTCTGCATATGTAGAAAATTTAGGAGATTGTGGTCAACATTTGCAATTTAAAACTACATCAGGAATATGGAGTTATGTTATTACAACAATGGTTGGATATAGAAATAATGGGGTATTACATTATGCATATTGCTTAAATGTTGATAAACATGGTGTTGGAGAAGAACAAAATTATAGTGTAAATGTAACAGAAATATTATCAGATGTTCAAGTGTGGAGAGCAATAGTAAATGGATTTCCATACAAAAGTGCTTCAGAACTTGGAGTAGAAAATGATCAAGATGCATTTGTAGCAACAAAACAAGCAGTATATTCAGTTATATATAACAGAGATGTAGATAGTTTTTATCGTGGTGGAGATGCAAGAGGAACAAAAATATTTAATGCAATAAAAAACATTGTAAATCAAGCAAGATATGGCTCAGAAACACCATCAGTAAACAGTGTACTAAATGCAAATAAAATAGGAGGCTTTAAAGCAGATGGAAGTAACTATTATTCACAAGAGTACAGTGTTACAAGTAATGTAAATGTATCTAATTATACAGTTACATCAATTAATAATTTCCCAGAAGGAAGTTATATTGCTGATTTAAGTGGTAATGCCAAAACTACATTTAATGGAAATGAACATTTTAAAGTTGTAGTTCCTAAAGATAAAATTTTAGATAATTTTGATGGAAAAATATTATTAAATGGTAAAGTTAAAAGCTATCCAGTATTTTTTGGACAAAGTCCAAATTCTAATTGGCAAAATTATGCATTAACTTATGATGCATATTACACAGCAGGTGGTGAGGCAACTTTATCAGTAGATGCATATAAATCAAAAATAAAAGTTATAAAAATAGATAATGAAACTAAAAAATCAATAGAAGGAGTAGAATTTAATTTTAGATATAGTGATGGACAAAATATCGGAAATTATAAAACAAATGCACAAGGTTGTATTGAACTAAATAAATTAAGACAAGGAAAAGTAATTGCCACAGAAATAGCAACAAAATCTGAATATATTTTAGATGATAAAGAAAATGAAATTCTTTTAGACTATGATACATATAAAGAATTAACAATTGGAAATGAACACAAAAGAGGAGATTTAAGTGTATATAAAGTAGATAGTGACAATAAAAAAATAACTTTGGGTGGAGTTAAATTCGCATTATATTCACACGAATTTCAAAAAGTAACAGGGCATTATACAACAGATGCAAATGGTGAAATTCATATTAAAGGTTTAAGAACAGGAAAATGGTCATTAATTGAAGAAGAAACAGGAAAATGGTATAATCTTAATGAGAATCCAATTGAAATTAAAATTAATTGGAATGAAACTACTAACACAACAGTAGAAAATGAATTAAAAAAATCACAAATAAAAATTATTAAAGTTGATAAAGAAAATCATGAAGTTAAATTAAAAGATGTTGAACTTGAAGTTTTAGACAAAGATGGAAATGTTTTAGAAAAATTAAAGACTGACAAGAATGGAGAATGCTATACAAAAAGATATGCAGTAAGAGATTTTCCAGAATTATATATAAGAGAAACAAAAACAAATGAAAAATATGTATTAGATACAGAGATGAAGAAAATTACATTAAAAGAAAATGAAATTGTTAATTATACATTTGAAAATCAAAAAATATATGGACAAATTAAAGTAATAAAAACTTCAGAAGAAGATAATAAAATAAATGGAGATAAAAAAGGAACACCAATTCCAAATGTATCTTTTGGAGTATATGATGAAAATAAAAACTTTATAGAGAAAATTACAACTGGAGCAGATGGAATTGCAATTACAAGTAAATTGGAGAAAGGTACAAAATATATAAAAGAATTGGAAGGCGAGTCTGGAGAATGGTATCAATTAAATGAAAATGAATATTCAGCGGAAATTGTAAAACATGGTGAAATCGTTGAATTGAATATTACAAATAAACCTGATAATCCAAACATAGATGTTGAAAAAGATGGAATTATTCAGACAACAGCAAATCAAGAGATTAAATATGACTTTACAATAAAAAATACAGGTAATGTACCATTAAAAGATTTTACTTGGTATGATTATTTACCGACAGACTATGTAACTGCAACAAAACTTGTAACTGGAACATATAATCAAGATTTAAATTATGCTATATATTATAAAACAAATAAAAATGATTATAGATTATTAAGAGATAATTTGAATACACAAACAAATAATTATATTAACTTTGCAAATTTAGATTTAGAAGCGGATGAATATGTAACGGAATTTAAATTAGAATTTGGAAAAGTAGATGTAGGATTTTCTTCAGTAGAGAAACCACAATTGTTTGTAAAAGTTAAAGAATCTGTAAAAGCTGATGATACATTTACAAACAAAACAAAAGTTGAAGGTTATCACAAAACATATTATGTATTTGATGAAGATGATCATACAACAAAAGTATATGAGAAAAAATTAGAAATAAAATTGCCAAAAACAGGTTGCTAATCTAGAGAGCTCGATAGAGCTCTCTTTTTAAAAATGAAAGAAAGGATTGATAAAATGAAAAATACAAAATTAAAACAAATGGAAGAATTAGATGCTAAAATTGAAAAGACAAATTATGACTTATCAGGGTTGGAATCAAGAAAAAAAGAAATGGAAGATAGTAAATTTGATAAACAACAAAATATAGAAAAATTAGAAGAAGAGAAAAGGACAATATTAGCCAAAACAGATAAAATGAACAGATTAGAAAAAATAATTTATATAGCATTTGCATCAAAAAATGATTTGAAACAGGTAGATTTATTAAATGCGAAAATTACAGAATTAAGAAATGAAAAAGATAGCATTCAAGATAAAATTGATATTCAAAATAAATTATATGCAGATACGATTAAAGAAAAAGACAATTATATAGAACAGAGAAAACAACTTTACATAGAGAATACAAATGTTAATATACAGGAAAATACTATAAAAACAACTCATGTACAAGATTTGGCTAAAATTCATAAGATTGCAAAACAATATGAAGGAAGTGAAATTATGAAAAAGTTATCACAGACAATAGAAAAATATGTTGATAGGCTATTGGAAAATACAGGAAAAAATGAAAAAGATGTAGTAGAAAAAGAAGATGAGGCAGAAGCATAAAAGGAGAAATTGTGAAAGAAGTAATAGTAAAGAAAATAAAAAAAGGAAAGGCAGGATATAAAAAGATTTATTCTGCAATAACTTATAATATAAAAAATAAGAAAAAATCAAAAAAACAAAGAAGGTGATTAATGTAGAGGAGAAAGTACAAGAATTAATAAACAGTACAGATAAAATAGCAAAGGAAATATTTGAAAATCCGAATAAAATGAGAGATTTTTTAAAAACATTAGGCAAAATGTACAATACAAGTTATAATAATATTTTGCTATTGAAATCACAAAAAGAGAATGTATCATTTGTAGCAACCAAAGAAGAATATCAAAAATATAAATATAAAATCAAAGATGATGAAAAACCACTTGAAATAATAAAAAGAATAAAAATGAATAATGATGTTAAATTTAAAGTGGTGGAAGTTTATGATATATCACAAACAAATGCTATAAAAAAAAAGAAAGAATATAAAAAGGAATATGTAGATGTAATTTTAAAAGGAATGTGTGAGAGAAGAAATCTATATTATGATCCTAATAATCAAATGGAAAATATCGAATCAATTGTAAGTGATATAAGTAATAATACAAGAAGTTCAAATGCATCATATTTTGATGTTGACAGATATGCAAGTCAAAGCCAAGCAGAAGTTATTGCAACAATTTTTGCAGTAGCAAAGAAATTGGGGATTAATACAAGAAATTACAATTTAACAGAGGTATGCAAATGGGGAGTAGAGAAAGAAAATAGAAGTTTAAAAGAAAGTTTAAAATATATGCAAAAATTTGTTAATTATTTTGTTAAAGATTTTGAGGCACAAGAAAAAATATATAGAATAGAACATCAAAAAGAAGATGAAGAAGAAATGGAATAAGTAATTCATTCAAGAAAGGGTATTATGGAAGAAAAATTTTCAATAAAAATGAATAAAGATGAAATGTTAAGATACTACGAAAATAAAATTGTAGAAGATGGAATAAAAAGTTGTACCGAATTTAATACAATAGTGAATCTAAGAGATTATAACACTAATGAAATAAAGTTAGAAAAATATAAAAATCAAATATTGCAATTATTATATCGAGATGAAAGAGTAGCCGATGTATTGATTGATGATGAATTTAATGTAGATATGGTTTTTTATACTGATTATTGTCCATTTTATTATGATGACGAAAAAAATGTTATATATAATGAAATAATGGATAGTCCAACTTATCAGGGAATAGAATTGGCGGAATTTGTTGGATATATGGGAAAAAGAATAATAGAAGATTCTTATATAAGTACAAGAAATTTAATTAATAACTATGTTCAAACTAAAAATTTAAAAGATACAGATAAAGAAATTTTAGCAAATTTTCTGAAAAAAAGTATTATAGAAACAGGATTTACAGAAAAGTATATTGATAATATAAATGTATTTGTAACTTATAAAAATTTCCAAGAATTAGAAAAAGGATTAATGGAAATTGCAAAACAAAAGAATAATGAATCACTAAAAAAAATTGAAGAGGAAGAATTTGAATAATAAAAATAAAGGCTCTAGCTTATAAAACGGCTAGAGTTTTTTATTTACTAAAAAAGAATAAGAGAACGAGAGATGCCATAAACTCGTTGTAAAATAAAAAAGTGATAGCTCTGGTGGAGGCGATGCTATAAAATCCATTCGTATGATTACAAAAAATCTATTTGTAAGAAATGCGTCAGTGAGATTTTGTAACACATACTCACAATAACTAAAGAGTTTCAGGAGGCAAAACTTGTAAGAGGGATACACAAGTGTAAAAAGTTTGGGCAAGGATGGACAATGTTATTTTATATAACAGCATTTGTGGTAAATATTATTATTTACATACTAGATTATCATAAACGAAGTGATGGGATGAGGGGTTTCGTTTATGGTGTATTATTTTTTTGAATATAAGGGGATAATACATCATTTTACTCGTTCAAGGATTTCAGGGTTTCAAATTTTTATAAATTTGTGAAGATAAGTTGACAATTGGTTTAAACAGAGTTAATATCACATATAATATAACGAGATGTTATCAAATTTATTAAAAAATTCTAGGGATACGATTAGGAGGAGAACATGGATAGAAAATGTGCAATTTATAATAGAATTAGTGTTGAAAATAAAACACAATTAGAAAAAATAAGAAATATACTGATAGAATATTGTCAAAAAGCTCTTGGTATAAAGGATTATATTTTGTTTGAAGAAATTGGCTCTGTCGATGGAAAAAGAAAAGAATTTGAAGATATGATTGATAGAATACATAAAGGAGAATTTACTGATTTATTAGTTTATCATCCAAATAGAATATATAGAGCAGAGTATAATAAAGAAAAATTTGATAATATTATAAATGATATTGATAAATATGCAGTCTTACATAGTGTTGTCTTTGAATATGAAAGTAGTCCAGTAATAGATAAATACTTAGCAGTATTAAAGAAAGAAAATGAATATTTTGAAAAATATTTAAATAATAAAATAAATCTTAATGATTCGTTTGAAAATCCAATAGAATCAAAGATAAATGGCGAAATACTTAACTTCTTGAACAATGCATTTATTTGGAGAAAAATAAAAACAAAAATAGATATGCATAATGCAATGAATAGTCAATATAAATATGATTTACTAAAACTAAGTGATTTTTATTATGATGAACTTTGTGATTTATTTGCAGATTTTTATAATATAGAAGATTACTCAGAAATGGAAGATGAAAAAATAGATGAATTGTTTTCGATAGAAAATTATAAGAAAATACTAGAAAATAAGGAAGTACCAAAGAGGATTAAAGAGTGTATTGAATTATATTTAGAATGTAATAAAGTATGCAAAGAATTAGAAACAATTATAATAAAAAAAGATTGATGAAATAAGTTGACAAGAACTTTAAACAGAGTTAACATCACACACAACTTAAGAGAGAGGAGGAGTTGTGATGAGAAGACTTGTCATTATTGATCAAGATGGAAATTCAATTAAAAATGATATCTTTGAAAAATTATTTGATATTAGAGAAAGTGAAATTGAAAGAAAATTAGAAGTAAGAGAAAGCTTCATAAAAGAAAATAATTTAAAAGATATAACACATGATGATGTAATTGCGGAAATTCAAGCAATATCAAATATTGATTCAATGCAAAAAGAAAAAATACTTGATATGATAGATAAGTTATTAGAAAATAGATCAAGGATTCAAAGTTTTGATTGTAAGTTATATTATGAGTCAGGAATCCAAGATGTTATAGGTATATTATTTAGAGAAAAAAGTTATTAAACTAGGACATTATTGTAATGAGAGTGTTATTAAAAAATAAGTGGTAAGAAAACCACTTATTTTTTAATGAAAATTTTTAGTTTTTAAATAAAAATATCTTATACGAAAAATGTAACAATAGTTGATAATTATATGTTTTTGTGATATAAAAAAGTAAACTTATGTAAAAAAATAGAAGAGGTAACAAACAATGCAATTTTCAAATAAAGATATTCAATTATTTAATGAAGCAGGAATAAATGTAGAAAATAAAAATTATACAAATGATGAAGTTGAAAGATTAAAAATTAAGATAACAGATTATATTGTTAGTCAAAGTACAAAAGATATTGATAAATATAGTAAAAAATTTAGTAGTTTATTATAAGGATTAGATATGGATAAAGAAGAAATAATTAAATATTGTTTAACATTAGAAGATACATTTAAAGATTGTCCATTCCCAGATGATTTTGAATCAGTAACAATGAAACATTGTAAAAATAAAAAGTGGTTTGCACTAATTATGAATGTTAATAATAAGTTATATCTTAATGTAAAAACAGATCCGAATTATTCTGATATATTAAGAAATACTTATGATTATATAATACCTGCTTATCACATGAATAAGGAACATTGGAATACAATTATTATTGACGGAAAAGTGGACAAGGTGTTAGTAAAAGAATTGATAAAAGAAAGTTATAAATTGACAAAGTAAAAATAAAATAGTAATTTGTATAAGAAATTATATTAGTAAATGAAATAAATTTAATAAAAAATTAATTGTTTTTGTATTTATATATATGTATAATATGCTAAAGGAGAGTTTATAAATGAGAGGTTGTAATAAAAAGAAAAAAGCAAAGTATATAGTAATAGTTTT